>NZ_BJVJ01000043.1 GCF_007989085.1 Pseudonocardia sulfidoxydans NBRC 16205 | reverse complement strand
ACCAGAACCAACGACGAACGCTCACGACACGCTCGCCGCCACCCCGACCGCCGAGCGTGTCACCAGCGTCGACGACGAGCGCTCACGACACGTTCGCTCGTGGATCCGGGGCCCGACGATCAGGGCCGCGGGCCGGGGCACCGTCCGCTCCCCCGAATGGGGCGATCTCCGACCGATCGGCCGCATGCACGCCGCCGTCGGGGCGACATGTCCGGCAGCGCACCGTCACGCTCCGCGGTCGGACTCCGCCCTCGCGCGACACTCACGCGAACGGCGCTTGCGGTCGGCCGCGACGACACTCCGCGGCACGGAACGACCGGCGCGCGGCCTGCGCGGCCGACACATCACCCGGACGACCCCTCGACACCCGGAGCGACGAGTTTCGACGAACACCGGCACTCGGCCCGGGCACCGCGCCCTCGGTCGGGCGCGGCGACGATCGCCGACGGTGCCCCTCCCAGGGCTCGGCGCGACCGACGCCGAGCCACCCGGAGGCAGCACGGTCAGGCCCTGTGTCCTCTTCGGACATCTCGGGCAGAGGTCGACCGTCCTGTGCGGACGGCCGTCCTCATCCTTCCGGTGCGCCGCTCGAACCCCCCGGTCCTTTGCGGCGCAACCAGATTCGGCCGCGGTCAGACCGCGGCGCGTCGGAGTCGTCGACGTTCCCGCTCCGACAGACCGCCCCAGATCCCGAACCGCTCGTCCTGCGCGAGCGCGTACTCCAGGCACTCGGCCCGGACCTCGCACCCGGCGCAGATCCGCTTGGCCTCCCGGGTCGATCCACCCTTTTCGGGGAAGAACGCCTCGGGATCGGTCTGGGCGCACAGCGCCCGTTCCTGCCAGTCCGGCTCTGCATCGGCCTCGGCGAGGACGTCGATGTAGACGACGTCCCCGCCAGGGGCCGCCGCATCCACGAAGTCGACCCCGACCAACTGAAGTGTGTCACTGATCACGTTCACTCGCCCACCTCTCCCCGCGCCCCGGCGAATGACACCGGCGTAAGTACATCGCTGTGGCTCGGTTCTTGGCAAGTTGGGGCGGCCGTCCGGGTGACGCGTTCCACCCCATCGGTCGCCCGTTCGGCAGACTGGTCAAGTGCCAGGCGTGTCCAACCGATTGAGTCCATGGTTCCTGCTGCTGCTCGCCGTGGCGGTGGTGGGCGGGGTCGTGGCGGCCCTCGCACCGGCCGTGCCGCTGCAGCCGCACTCCTCCGCGGCCCTGACCACGGGAGTCGTGCTGCTCGTGCTCGGCGGCTGGACGGTGTCGCTGTGCCTGCACGAGTTCGGGCACGCGTTCGTCGCCTACCGGGCCGGCGACGTGACCGTGCGCGACAAGGGCTATCTCACACTCGACATCCGTCGCTACACCGACGTCGGGCTGTCGTTCGTGCTGCCGATCCTGTTCCTGCTCATCGGCGGTATCCCGCTGCCCGGCGGCGCGGTGTGGATCAACCACGGCCTCGTTCGCTCCCGGGCCGCGCGCAGCCTCGTCTCACTCGCCGGCCCGACGATGAACCTGCTGCTGGGCGCGCTCCTGACGCTGGCCGTGTCGACGATCGCGATGCCGTACGGGCTGGTCATCGGGCTGTCGGCGCTGGCGCTGATCCAGGTGCTGGCCTTCGTGCTGAACATCCTGCCGATCCCGGGCCTCGACGGGTTCGGCGTCCTCGAGCCGTACCTGCCGCCGGGCGCCCGGCAGATCGCCGCGAAGGTGCGGCCGTGGGCGCCGCTGGTGCTGTTCGTCGTGCTGCTGTCGTTCACCGCGGCCCAGCAGGTGTTCTTCAGCGTGTCGTCGTGGATCTTCGCCGGGATCGGGGGCAGCGACGTCGCGGCCTCCCTGGGCTACACCGAGCTGCTGTTCTGGCGCTGAGCCGTGGCCCGCGCGGCCGCGACCATCTCGGGGACCGTGTCGCTCTCGGCGGGCACCTCGTCGACCGGCCACCACCGCAGGTCGAGCGACTCGTCGGAGATTCGCGGCTGCGCACCCTCGGGGGCACGCACGAGGTAGCGGACGTCGAGGTGGCGGGTCGGCACGCCGAGCGAGCAGGTCACGGGGTGGACGTCGATGTGCAGCGGGTGCTCGGAGATCGTGAGCCCGTCGATGCCCGACTCCTCACCGGCCTCGCGCAGCGCGGCCGCGCGCAACGACACGTCGCCGGGTTCGCAGTGCCCGCCCAGCTGCACCCAGCGGTGGAACCGGCGGTGCAGCGTGAGCAGGGTGTGCTCGCCGCGGGCGTCGAGCACCAGCGCGGACGCGGTGAGGTGCCCGGGGACGCAGGAGCGGTCGCACGCGTCGTCGGGGCGGGCGTCGAGGAACGCGAGCAGCGCGTGTCGCAGCGCCTCCTGACCGCTCGTCCCGGGCGTCCACGCCCGCAGCTCGGCGGCGGCCGTGGCGGGGGCTACCACTCGACCAGCCCGTCGGCCGGGTCACGGGGGGCACGCGGCAGCAATGGTGACTCGGGCACGCCGACGGCGACCGCGCCGAGCGGCTGCCAGTCGTCGGGAAGCGCGAGCACCTCACGGACGACGTCGCCGGCGAAGATCGTCGACCCCACCCAGCACGACGCCAGACCCTCGGCGGCGAGCGCGACGAGCAGCGACTGCACCGCCGCTCCCCCGGCGACGGTGAACATGTCGCGCTCGGCCGCGGTGCGGACCGGGTCGGGATAGGGCTGCGCGCCGTCGCCGGTGCGGAAGGCGAGCACCAGCTCGGGGGCGCGGCGCAGCAGGTCACCGCGCGCGAGGCGGCGGGCCACCTCGTCGGCGGGGCGACCGTCGGCCTCCAGGTCGGACTGCCAACGGTCGCGCATCGCGTCGAGCAACGCGGTGCGGCGCAACGGGTCCCGGACCCAGCCGAAGCGGAACGGGGTGGAGTGGTGCGGCGCCGGCGCGGTGAGCGCGACGCCGACCGCGCGGCGCAGCGCGTCGGCGTCGACGGGGTCGGGTGCGAAGCTGCGGGAGCTGCGGCGCAGCAGGACGGCCTCGCGGCGGCCCTGGGCGAGTGCTTCCTCGGTGCCGAGGCTGAACAGGTCGTCGTCGAGGCCACGGACGAGGTCGCGGGCGCCGGACCCGTCGTCGACCGGGCGCATGCCGCGGACCACCGCGACCGGCTGGCCACCGAGCTTGCCCTTGGCCAGGTCGGCGGCGGCGGCGACCTCGTCGGCGATCGCGACCTCGGTGACGACGAGCTCGTTGCCCTCGGCGTCGATCGTGCCGCCGTAGCTGTGCAGCACGGCGAGACCGGCCGAGCCGATCGCCACGTCGGTCTGCCCGACCCGCCAGGTGCGGCCCATCGTGTCGGTGACGACCACCGCGACGTCGACCCCCAGTGCCGCCGCGAGGCCCGCCCGCAGCCGTTGGGCGCTGGCGTCGGGATCGACGGGGAGCAGGGCCAGCTCGTCGCGACGGACGTTGGACGCGTCGATCCCGGCGGCCGCCTGCACCAGGCCCAGCTTGCTCGCCACGATCAGGGTGCGGCCCCGGCGGGCCACGACCCGCTCGGTCTCCTCGTCGACCAGGCGCCGGCGCAGCGCGTCGCGTTCCTCCGGGTCCTCGGGCGCGGTGACGAGCCTGCCCTCCGCCTTGGACACGATCTTGCTGGTGACGACGACGACGTCGCCGTCGGCGAGCCAGGGCGCGGCGTCGGCGATGGCGGCGGCCACGTCGTCGCCCGGGCGGAACTCGGGGAGGCCGCGAACGGGACGGACGGTGAGGCCGTCGGGCGCGGCGTGATCCCCAGGACCCTCAGACACCCTCCACCCCGGCGAGCTCGAACGCCGCCCGGACCATCGCGGCGGTGGCGTCCACGTCGGTCATCATCAGCGGGACCTCGCGGACCTCCGCGCCGGGCAGCTCGTGCCCGTCGCCGGGGGCGACCAGCCACCCGTCGAGCAGACCGCCCTTGCCGCGGCCGCCGTAGTGCGCGCCGACACCCGCCGCCGACGTCTCCACGCCGAGCGCGGCGAGGCACGCGTCGGCCATGCCGCGCACCGGCGCGCCACCGACGATCGGGGAGACGCCGACGATCTTCGCCGGCGTCGCGACCAGGGACTGCGCCATGCCCGGGACGCCGATCAGGGTGCCGATGCTCACCACGGGGTTGGACGGCGCGACGAGCACCACGTCGGACGACTCGAGTGCGTCGCGGACCTCGGGCAGCACCCGGGCCTCCTCCGCACCCACCGACGCGAACCGGTGCGCCGCCGGCTTGGCCTGGTGCCGCACCCACCACTCCTGGAAATGCACCGCGACCTGCGGCGGCGCATCGGGGGCGGCGGCGTCGGGGTTGTCGATGACGACGTGGGTCTCCACCCGGTCGTCGGTGACCGGCAGCAGCCGCACACCGGGCTTCCACCGGTGACACAGCGCCTCGGTGACCTGCGACAACGGGTACCCGGCGCGCAGCATCCGGGAACGGACGAGGTGCGTGGCGATGTCGCGGTCGCCGAGGGAGAACCAGTCGGGGTCGGCGCCGTAGGCGGCGAGCTCCTCCCCGACCGTCCACGACTCGCCCGCGCGGCCCCAGCCGCGTTCGGTGTCGATCCCGCCGCCGAGGGTGTACATGCACGTGTCGAGATCGGGGCAGACGCGCAGGCCGTGCAGCCAGATGTCGTCGCCCACGTTCACGACGGCCGTCACCTCGTGCGGCGCGTCCTCGGTGCCCGGACCGACCGCGGGCAGGCCGAGAGCAGCCTTCACCCCGAGCAGGAACCGGGCGCCCCCGACCCCGCCGACCAGCACGGTGACCTTCACGCGACGACCTTCACAGGACGACCTTCACGCTGCTCTCCTCGCGACGCTCACCCCGAGACCCTACGTCGAGGCACCGACACTCACGACGGGAGCGCGGCCGTGACGGCCGCGACGACCTCGTCGGACCCCGGCTCGGTGCGCGGCCGGAACCGGGCGACGACCGTGCCGTCGGGGGCGAGGAGGAACTTCTCGAAGTTCCACTGCACGTCGCCGGCCTCGCCGGAGGCGTCGGGGTGCTCGGTGAGCCGCTGGTAGAGCGGGTGCCGGCCGGGGCCGTTGACCTCGACCTTCTCCGTCAGCGGGAAGCTCACGCCGTAGGTGGTGGAGCAGAACGTCGCGATCTCCTCCGGCGAGCCGGGCTCCTGGCCGCCGAACTGGTTGCACGGCACGCCCAGCACGGTGAGGCCGCGGTCGCCGAAGCGCTCCTGCAGCTCCTCCAGCGCGGTGTACTGCGGCGTGAGCCCGCAGCGGGAGGCGACGTTGACGACCAGCACGGTCCGGCCGGTCAGATCGGGGAGGGTGCCGCCGTCGAGGGCGGCGATGTCGGCGTCGAGAACGGGAGCCATGATCGGCACGCTACGCCGCGGCGGACCCGGCCGGACGGCGCTGTGACGAGCAGACCTGCGACGAGCCGACCTGCGACGCGCTCACATCGCGCGGTGGTCGCGCGGGGAGAACCGCGGGCCGAAGCGCGGCCGCCGGAACCCCGACAGCTCGACGTAGCGCACCGCCCGGTGCCGCTGCGGCGCGTACGGGGCGAGCACCTCGAGCATGCCGACGTCGTCGAGCGGGCGGCCCACGAGCGCCCAGCCCACGACGGTCGGGATGTGGAAGTCGCCGAAGCTCACCGCGTCGGCGTCACCCCAGGCCCGTTGCGCGACCTCCGCGGCCGTCCACACCCCGATGCCCGGCACGCGGCGCAGCAGGATGCGGCCCTCCTCGCCGCCCAGCTCGGCCGCGGCCTCCAGCCGGTGCGCCACCGCCGCCGAGGCGAGGACCGCGCGCCGCCGCGCCGAGTCGACCCCGGCGCGGTGCCATTCCCAGTCGGGGATCTCACGCGTGCGCGCGGGCGTCGGCGGCACCCGCATCCCCTCGGGGGCCGGGCCCGGCGCGGGCTCGCCGAAGCGTCGGCACAGCTCCCGCCACGACCGGTGCGCCTCGGTCCCGGTGACCTTCTGCTCCAGCACCGCCGGGAACAGCTGGTCCCACACCCGGCCCGTCGCCCCGAGGCGTAGGCCTGGCAACCGGTGCGCCGCGTCGGCGACCAGCGGATGGTGGGCGACGAACGAGTCCGGGTCGTCGGCCGCGCCGAGCAGCTGCGGGAGCCTGTCGACGGTCCACGCCGCCCCCGGCCCCCACGCCGCCGCGACGACCGTGCCGTCGGCGCGGCGCGCCAGCCGCAGCGTCGCCGCGCCGTCGGGGGTCGTGCCGGTGCGCCAGATCGCGGCACCGTCGGCGGCCGACCGCCACGTCGGGTCGCCCCGGCCACGCCGCAGCGGCGCCAGGACCCCCGTCAGGTCCAGACGGAAGTCGGGACGCCACTCCCGCTCGACGGGGCCCGTCACTCCACGTCCGGGGAGAACCGCACGCCGCGCGCCGGCAGGACCACGCCCGGCCACACCCGCATGCCGCCGCGCAGCTCACACAGCTCGCCGACGGCCGCGTCGTCGCCGATGACGCCGTCGGCGACGACCGCGCCGGCCTCGACCCGGGCGTTGCGGCCGAGCACCGAGTTCTCGACGACCGCGCCCTCGGCGACGACCGCGCCGTCGTAGATCATGCTGCCGACCACGCGCGCCCCTGCCCCGACGAGCGCGCCCTTCCCGACGACGGTGCCGCCCGCGACGTGCGCGTCGGCCGCCACCTCGGCGCCCGCCAGCGCGAGCAGGTCGCCCGTGGGGCCGGGCAGCGCCGCGGACGGCGCGATGCCGCGGACCAGGTCGGCCGAGCCCTGCACCAGGTCGGCGGGGGTGCCCATGTCGCGCCAGTAGGCGTCGTCGACGTGGCCCGAGACCCGCGCGCCGGCGGCGAGCAGCCCGGGGAAGGTCTCACGTTCCACCGACACCGGCCGGCCCGCCGGAATGGCCTCGAGCACCTCGCGGCGGAAGACGTAGCAGCCGGCGTTGATCTGGTCGGTCGGCGGGTCGGGCGTCTTCTCCAGGAACTCCAGGACCCGGCTGTCCTCGTCGGTGGGCACGCACCCGTAGGCCCGCGGATCGGGCACCCGCACCAGGTGCAGCGTCACGTCGGCCTTCGTGTCGCGGTGGGTGCCGACGACGGCGCGCAGGTCGGTCCCGCACAGCACGTCACCGTTGAACACGAGGATCTCGTCGGCGGTGAGGTGCCCGGCGACGTTGCGGATGCCGCCACCGGTGCCGAGCGGCTCGGTCTCCACGACGTAGGTCAGCTCCAGCCCGAGGGCCTCGCCGTCGCCGAAGTGCTCCTCGAACGTCTCCGCGAGGTACGACGTGCCCAGTACGACCCGGCGCACCCCCGCCGCGCGGATCCGGGACAGCAGGTGGGCGAGGAACGGCACCCCGGCCGTCGGCAGCATCGGCTTCGGCGCCGACAGGGTCAGCGGCCGCAGCCGGGTGCCCCGCCCCCCGACCAGCACCACGGCTTCGACGTCGTGCAGCACGGTCTGTCGTCTCCCTCGTCACTCACGCCTGGTCATCGCAGCTCGCCCGGGCCGGTCACGCCGCCGGGCCCCGGGCGCGCGGCCCGAACACCCGGCCGGCGACGAGCACCGCGCCGGCGACGGCCCGTCTCGCGCCGCGGGTGCGGCCGCGGACCAGCCGCCGGGCCCCGGCGTGGCGTTCGTCCGCCGACTCCGGGACGTCACCCACAGCGTCCCGTACCGCCTCCGCGGCCGGCACGGCGACCCGGAGCCAGCCGGCCGCGTCGAGCCGGTCGGCGAGGTCGAGGTCGGCGTAGGGCACCGGCAGCCGCGCGTCCCAGCCGCCCGTCGACGCCAGCGCGGCCCGCCGCAGCAGCACCGCGGGCCCGGGGACCGCGGGGTCGCCGTCGGCGTCCAGGAGGCGGGTGAGCAGCCTGTGGCCGGGGAGGACCTCGACGGTCGCGCCGCGCAGCCGCGGGACCACCGCCCCGGCCCGCGGCACGGCCCGGGCGGTGGCCAGGAGCGCCTCGACCGCGCCCTCGTCCCACGTCACCCCGGGCTCGGTGACCAGCACGAACTCGACGTCGGCGGCCAGCGCGGCCAGCGCACGGTTGACCGCGGCGGGCCGGCCCAGGTGCTCGCCCAGGTCGAGCGGGGTGACACCGGGCGTCACCGGGGGCGGCGGGTTGCCGGCGACGTGGACGACCGTCTTGGCCGGCCCGACCGAGTCGAGGCAGCGCTGCACCTGCGCGACGGGCGCGTGACCGGCGATCACGACGGCCCACCCCGGCTCCTCGGCCCGACCCTCCACGCGCGCACCCTAACCGGCGGGTCCGACGATCCGCCCACCGTGACGCACGCGGCCGCGGGCGGGCTGTCAGTCGTCGTCGGGGTCCTCGCCGTCCAGCTCGGCGAGGGCGGCGACGGCGGCACGGTCGCCCGACGACGCCCCGACGACGAGATGGTCGCGCCCCTCCCCGACGCGGCCGTCCTCGATCAGGAACACGCCGAGCGCGGCGGCCGCACCGGGCTCGCGGTGCCGGACCGCCTCCCGCAGCTGCTGTTCGGCGTGGGACCGGTCGGCGCGGGCGGCGAGCAGGAAGGTCGCGTAGGCCACGTGCGCGCGCAGTGCGCCGAGCTCGTCGGCGAGGCGGTAGAGCCGCTCGGCCTCCTCGTCGCGACGGGCGGCGGAGCGGGCGTCGGCGAGCGCGACGACGGTGTCGGGTCGCGAGGTGTCGTAGTAGCGCTCGGCGGCGGTGACAGCGGGGGCGAGCTCGTCGGCGTCGAGCAGGAAGGAGACGAGGTTGTCGGCGGCCTGGCCGTCACCGTGGTCGGCGGCGCGGACGAGGACCTGGACGGCTTCGGCGTCGCGACCCATGTCGCGCAACAGGATCCCGAGGTCGTTGGCCGCGGCCGACTCGCCGTTGGCGATGGCGAGCCGCAGCGCCTCCTCGGCGCCGTCGCGGTCGCCGATCTCGGCGAGCGCGACACCGAGGCGGCCGGCGAACCGCACGTGTCCGCGGGCGACGAGCAGGCCCAGCCACTCGGCGGCGGCGTGGAAGCTGCCGCTGTCGAGGTAGGCGTCGGCGAGCGCGTCGGGTGACGACGGCTCCCCCGCGGCGACGGCCTGGCGGAGCACCTCGACGGCGTCGAGGGCCAGGTCGCGCCGCAGCAGGTCGCGTCCCCGCGCGGTGAGGGGTTCGGCGATGCGCTGCGGCAGCCGCGGCGCGGCGGCCGTCGGGCCGGGTGCGACCGGGGTGGTCCCGGCGTCGGCCGCCCCCGTGGTGGGTGCGGTGTCGAGCGGCGCCACGGGGGCGAGGACGTCGACCGGGGCGGGCGCGTCGAACCCGGCGTCGGGGTCGGTGCGCGGGCGCGCGCTCCGGACGGGCGGCTCCGTCGTCGCCTCTGTCATGGGCCACCTCCCGTGAAACCGACGCTCCCGCTCGGGCAGCCGATACACGGTGCTGCGTCAGAGTGCGGAAGGACTACCCGATCGGGTGGCGGGATAGTCGCAGATCACACCGACGGTTCGCGGGTCCTGGCCCAGTGGCCCGCGCGGGTGAACGGGGGCGTCAGCGGTGCACCGCGACGACGCGGCGGTACGCCGTGCGCCGCACGGCCTCGGGCACGAGCCGGTATCCGCCGCGGACGACGACGTTGCGCGCGAACTGGGGCCACGTCGTGAAGCCCATCGCCTTGAACCGGCGCTGCAGCCCCAGCTCGGCGCGCAGCTGCCCGAGCCCCCCGCGGCGGGCATAGGCCCCGGCGCCGACGCGGTAGCGCACCAGCGGTTCGGCGACGTTGGCCACCCGCGCGCCGGCCATCAGCATCTTCGCCCACAGGTGGTAGTCCTCCATGAGCGCGAATTCGCCGTAGCCGCCGACGCGGCGCACCAGCTCACGGCGCATCACGACCGTCGGATGGTTGAAGGGGTCGGCGAAGCGGGCGCGGGCGGCGATGTCGCGCGGGTCCGTCGGCGGGGTGCGCCTGCCGACCTCGACGGCGGCGTCGTCGGCGAACTCGATCAGCCCGGACCCGACGAGGTCGGCGCCGGCCTCGACGATCGGCAGCTGGACGGCGAAGCGCTGCGGTTCGCAGACGTCGTCGGCGTCCATGCGGGCGACGACGTCGTGGGCACAGGCGTCGAGGCCCGCGTCGAGGGCCGGTCCGAGGCCGACGTTGCGTTCCAGCGCGAGCATCCGCACCGGTACGGGGGACGACGCGACGAGCTCGTCGAGGCAGGCTGTGAGGTCGGCGCCGACCGGGCCGTCCCGCACGATCACCACCTCGTCGGGGCGGCGCTGCTGCGCGTCGACGCTGGACCGGAACGCTGCGGCGAGGAAGTCGGGCCGATCACCCGCCCACACCGGCAGGAGCAACGAGAACGGCTCGGACACGGTGGGTGAGGCTAGTGCGACGCTGTGACCACCTCCGGGGGCGCCCCGGGGTCTGCACCGCGACACGCCGTCTGGATCACCGCCCGGGTCGCGACGGGATGTTGCACAGTGTGTGACGCCGAGAGCGGCCGGCCCCGATTCACGGGGGCAGCCGCCGCCCGGCGCACACCGTCCGGAAGGGGCCACGTGAACCAGCGGACCGCGCTGACCGAGCGCCCCCGCTCGCGCCCCGCACCCGACGACGACGCCCCCGCCGAGGCCCCGCCGGACTGGGGCCGCAGGCTGCGGATCGCGACCGTCGTCGCATCGGTGCTGGTCCTGGTCGTGACGGGGTCGGCGTGGGGGCTCTACCGCGACGTCACGTCGGGCCTGACGACGACCGACGTCATCTTCGGCGGCGACGACGGCGAGGGCCTCAACATCCTGCTGGTCGGCGTGGACAGCCGAACCGACGCGCAGGGCAATCCGCTGCCCAAGGCGGTGACCGACGCGCTGCACAGCGGCGCCGACACCGGGGTGCTCAACTCCGACACGATCATCCTGCTGCACCTGCCCCCGGACGGCGGCGCCGCGGCGGCGTTCTCGATCCCGCGCGACTCCTACGTCGACATCCCCGGGTACCGCAAGGACAAGATCAACGCGGCGTACCCGGCGACGAAGGCGCTGAAGGCCGAGGAGCTGGTCGCGGCGGGCGGCAAGAGCGCCAGGGAGATCGACCAGGAGTCGTCGGCGGCGGGCCGCAGCAAGCTGATCGAGACCGTCCAGGACCTCACCGGCGTCCACGTCGACCATTACGCCGAGATCAACCTGCTCGGGTTCTACAACCTCACCCAGGCTGTCGGCGGCGTCGACGTGTGCCTCAAGAACCCGGTGAGCGACGAGCTGTCCGGCGCGAACTTCCCCGCCGGCCCGCAGACCATCTCCGGTGCGGCCGCGCTGGCGTTCGTGCGGCAGCGCCACGGACTGCCGGAGGGCGACCTGTCGCGCATCCGCCGCCAGCAGGTGTTCCTCGCCGCGATGGCCGACAAGATCCTCTCCAGCGGCACGCTCACCAACCCTTCGACGCTGAACGCACTGATGGACGCCGCCCAGAAGTCCCTGGTCATCGACTCCGGCTGGGACATCCTCGGCTTCGCCCGGCAGGCCTCCGACATCGCCGCGGGCAACCTCGAGTTCATGACGATCCCCACCCAGGGCGGCACCACCAACAACCGCGGCGACGTCGTGCTCGTCGACCCCGGTCAGGTGAAGAAGTTCGTCACCGACCGCAGCGAGGCCACCGAGGACGCCGCCGACGCCGCCACCCCCGCCACGGACGGGGCACCCGCCGTCGACCCGAAGACGGTGACCGTCGACGTCGGCAACGCCAGCGGGGCCACCGGTCTGGCCGGGCAGATCGCCGACACCCTGAACGCCGCCGGGTACGTGCGCGGCACCGTCGGCAACGTCGCCTACCGGCCGACCTCGGCCGTCCGCTACTCGACGGACGCCGCCGAGGCGGGCGCCGAGGCCGTCGCCGCGAAGCTGGGCCTGCCAGTGGAGAAGGCCGCCGACGCGCCCGCGGGACGCGTCCAGGTCGTCCTGGGCGCCGACAGGGCGACCGGCGCCGGCGGCGGGGGTACGGGCGGCACGACGACGTCCCCCGACACCGCGACGCCGCAGACCCCGGCGGCGGGCGGCGGCGCCGTCAACGCCGGCGGCGTACCGTGCATCGACTGATCGACACCTGATCGAACGACCCGTGAGGCCCGCTCCGTGACGCTGACCGCCACCCTGCTCGACCCGATCCTGAAGGCGAACCCGGCCCGCCCGCTGATCACCTTCTACGACGACGCGACCGGCGAGCGCATCGAGCTCTCCGCCGTCACGACGGCCAACTGGGCCGCCAAGACGGCGAACATGCTGCGCGACGAGTGCGACGTCGAGACCGGCACCTCCGTCGCCGTCCTGCTGCCCGCGCACTGGCAGACCGCCGCCGTACTCCTGGGGGCGTGGTGGTGCGGGGCGCACGTCGTCGCCGACCCCGCCGACGCCGAGTGGATCCTGTGCGACGCCGACCGCCTCGACCTGGCGCTCGCCGCAGCGCCGTCCGGCGGGGTGGTCGCGCTGTCGCTCGACGCGTTCGGCAAGGGCCTCACCGGGCTGCCCGACGGCGTCGTCGACTACGCCACCGAGGTCCGGCAGCACGGCGACGACTTCGTCCCCTGGGAACCCGTCCCCGACACCGCACCCGCGCTCGGTGACCTGTCGGTCGCCGACACCGCGGCCGCCGCCCTGCGCCGCGCCGGGGAGCTCGACATCACCGCCGGCGACCGCGTCCTGTCGATGGCCGAGTGGTCGAGCCTCGACGGCGTCGTCGACGGGCTGCTGTCGGTGCTCGCCGTCGGGTCCTCGCTCGTGCAGTGCCGCAACCCCGACATGGGCAAGGTGATCGCCCGCGCCGCCGCGGAGAAGTGCACGCGCAGGCTCTGACCACGCAGCTCTGAACTGGGCCGCCGTCGGTCCCGGACGGGCCACGTGGCACCGTTGTCGGGTGGACACCGTGACCGCTGCCGACGTCGACCTCGCGGCCGAACGGCTGCGCGCGGTCATCGGGCCGACCCCGCTGCAGCTCTCCCCCCGCCTGTCCGACGCCGTCGGCGGCGAGGTGTGGCTCAAGCGTGAGGACCTGCAGCCGGTCCGCTCCTACAAGATCCGCGGCGCCTACAACCTCGTCTCCCAGCTCTCCCCCGACGAGCGCGAGCGCGGCGTCGTGTGCGCCAGCGCCGGCAACCACGCCCAGGGCGTCGCGTTCGCCTGCGCGCGTCTCGGGGTGAAGGCCCGCGTCTACCTGCCCCGCACCACGCCGCGGCAGAAGCGCGACCGCGTCGCCAAGCTGGGCGGGAAGGTCGTCGAGGTGATCGTCGTCGGCAACGCCTACGACGACGCCGCCGCGGCCGCCGCCATCGACGCCGAACGCAACGGCGCCACCCTCGTCCCCGCCTTCGACGACGCCCGCACCGTCGCCGGGCAGGGCACCGTCGCCCGCGAGATCGTCACCCAGCTCGGCAGCGAACCCGACCGCGTCGTCGTGCCCGTCGGCGGCGGCGGCCTCCTCGCCGGCGTGACCACCTACCTGCGGGAACGCCACCCCGAGGTGCGCATCGAGGGCGTCGAGCCCGCCGGCGCCGCCAGCATGACCGCCGCCCTGGCCGCCGGCGCACCGGTGCCGCTCACCGATCTCGACCCGTTCGTCGACGGCGCCGCCGTCCGCCGCGTCGGTGACACGACGTTCCCGATCGTCCGCGACGCCGCCGTCGCGCTCACCCCCGTCGCCGAGGGCCGGGTGTGCACCGAGATGCTCGCGCTCTACCAGACCGACGGGATCATCGCCGAGCCCGCGGGCGCCCTGGCCACCGCCGCGCTCGACTCGCTGACGATCCCCCGCGGCACGGTCACCGTGTGTGTGCTGTCGGGCGGGAACAACGACGTCAGCCGCTACGCCGAGGTCGTCGAACGGGCCCTGATCCACGAGGGCCGCAAGCACTACTTCCTCGTCGACTTCCCCCAGGAGCCCGGCGCGCTGCGCGCCTTCCTCGACGACGTCCTCGGCCCCGACGACGACATCACGCTGTTCGAGTACGTCAAGCGCAGCAACCGCGAGACCGGCCCCGCGCTCGTCGGCATCGAGATGGGCCGGCCCGAGGACCTCGACGGCCTGCTCGCCCGGATGGAGGCCGCTCCCCCGCACATCGAGCGCATCCCGCCCGACAGCCCCCAGTTCCGTTTCCTGCTCTGAGCTGCACTCTGCGGGTAGTATTACGTGGTACACGTGACACGTAATACGGAGGGTTCCATGAAGCTCAACAGCAAGGGACAGGTCACCATCCCGGCCCAGCTGCGTGCCGAGCTCGACCTCCGAGAAGGTGACGAGGTGGACGTCGTCCTCAAGGACGGCGACCTGATCATCGTGACGTCCTCCGCCCAACCGACCCGGGGCCGACAGCTGGTCGACCGCATGAGGGGCCGGGCCGACGCCGGCCTCACCACCGACGAACTCATGGCACTGACGCGTGGCGAGTAGGGCCACCACGCTGGTCGACACGAACGTCTTGTCCGACGTACTGAACTCTGATCCTCGGTGGGCCGACTGGTCTGCCGATCGTCTCGCTGAGGCGTTCGACGACGGCCCGGTCGTCATCAATCCCATCATCTACGCGGAGCTCGCGCCGAGTTTCACGACGGTGGAGTTGCTGGACTCCGCCGTTCCCGCGGATCGGCTCACTCGAGAGCCACTTCCCTACCAGGCCGGCTTCCTCGCCGGTCATGTCCATCTGCGGTATCGCCGCGCAGGTGGGACGAAACGGTCGCCCCTGCCGGACTTCTACATCGGCGCGCACGCGGCGGTGCGCGGGTACCGCCTCCTCACGAGAGACGTGGCCCGATATCGGACGTACTTCCCACGGCTCGACATGGTGGTCCCGTAAGGCACCCCTGGTCCTAGGGTGAGCGGATGCGCGTCACGAAGATGCTGGTCAACCGGCCTGTCACCGACCCGGAGGCGTCCCGCGCGTTCTGGCAGGGGCTCTTCGGCCTGGAGGTCGCCTTCGACCTCGGCTGGGTGGTCAGCCTGCACCCGCCGGGCGACGACACGACCGGCGTGCAGCTCGTCACCGGCGACAAGACCGCGCCCGTCGACTCGGACATGTCGATCGGCGTGGACGACGTCGACGAGGCCTACGCCCTCGCCCAGCGCCACGGCTACGAGATCGTGCACCCCATCAGCGACGAGGAGTGGGGCCCGCGCCGCTTCTTCGTGCGGACGCCCGACGGCACGGTCGTGAACGTCGTCGCGCACCCGCACGGCGACTGAGCTGTCGGTCGGGCCCTCAGCGCAGCAGCGCGCGCGCCATCACCATGCGCTGCACCTGGTTGGTGCCCTCGTAGATCTGGGTGATCTTGGCGTCGCGCATCATGCGCTCGACGGGGAAGTCCTTGGTGTAGCCGGCGCCGCCGAAGATCTGGACGGCGTCGGTGGTCACCGACATCGCGACGTCGGACGCCATGCACTTGGCGGCGCTGGAGATGAAACCGAGGTTCGGCTCGCCGCGCTCGGCACGGGCGGCGGCGACGTAGACGAGCTGGCGCGCGCCCTCCACCTTCATCGCCATGTCGGCGATCATGAACTGCAGGCCCTGGAACTCGGCGATGGCCTTGCCGAACTGCTTGCGGTCCTTCGCGTAGGCGATCGCCGCGTCGAGGGCACCCTGCGCGATGCCGACGGCCTGCGCGCCGATGGTCGGCCGGGTGTGGTCGAGGGTGGCGAGCGCGGTCTTGAAGCCGGTGCCCTCGGCGCCGATGATCCGGTCGCCGGGGATGCGACAGCCCTGGAAGTAGATCTCGCGGGTCGGCGAGCCGGCGATGCCGAGCTTGCGCTCCTTGGGGCCGACCTCGAAGCCCGGGTCGTCCTTGTGCACGACGAACGCCGAGATGCCGTTGGCGCGCTTGTCCGGGTCGGTGACGGCCATGACCGTGTACCAGGTGGACTCGCCGGCGTTGGTGATCCAGCACTTGGTGCCGTCGAGGACCCAGTCGTCGCCGTCGCGGCGGGCGCGGGTGCGCATCGACGCCGCGTCGGAGCCGGCCTCGCGCTCGGAGAGGGCGTAGCTGATGCCGGCGCCCTGGGCGATCGAGGGCAGCACCTGCTGCTTGAGCTCCTCCGATGCCGACAGCAGGATCGGGATGGAGCCCAGCCCGTTGACCGCGGGGATCAGCGACGACGACGCGCAGACCCGCGCGACCTCCTCGATGACGATGCAGGCGGCCAGCTCGTCGGCGCCCTCGCCGCCGTACTGCTCGGGGATGTGGACGGCGTGGAAGCCGGCCTTGACCAGCGCGTCCCGGGCCTCGACGGGGTAGCGGGCGTGCTCGTCGACGTCGGCGGCGTGCGGGGCGATCTCGTTCTCGGCGAGGTCGCGGACGGCCTCGCGGAGGGCCTCGTGCTCGTCGCTGAGCCGGTAGCTGTCGAAGTCGGCGTTCATGTCCCGTTCCCTGGGTGTGGTGGGGGTGCTTGACCCAATCGTAACGGCACGCAGTGCCACCAATCAATCGATCGACGGACCTCCGTGCTGTTACGCTCCTGACCCATGGCAGCCCCGGTGCGACGCGGACGGTCCGCCGAGGGCCGCGCCGAGGTCCGCGGCGACCTGGTGCGCGCGGCGCTCGCCCTGTTCACCGAGCACGGCTACGACGAGACGACCGTCGACGACATCGCCGCCGCCGCCGGGGTCGGGCGCCGCACCTTCTTCCGCTACTTCCGCGGCAAGGAGGACGCCGTCTCCCCCGACCACGAGACGTGCCTCGCCCGCGTCGACGCCGTGTTCGCGGCCGCCCACGAGACCGAGCCGCTCGCCCCGCTCGTGCTCCGCGCCGCCGACCCCGTGTTCGACCTCTACCTCGACAGCCCCGCCGAGGCCAGCGCCCGGTTCGCGTTGACCCGCAACGTCGCCGCGCTGCGCGACCGGGAGGCGGCGAGCGTGGACACCTACCGGCGGCTGTTCGGCAGGCGGCTGCGGGAACGTCTCGCCGACCGGCCCGACGGCGAGCTCGCCGCGGCCGTCACCGCCGCGGCGGTCGTGGCCGCGCACAACATGGCGCTGCGGTCGTGGCTGGTCGACGGCGCCCGCCCCGAGGCACGCGACACCTGCCGCGCGACGTTCCGCCGCGTCGAGACGATGCTGCCCGTCGCCCCGTCCGTCGCCGCCGACGATCTCGCCGTGATCGCGACCCGCCTCGAACGCGCGGCCGCCCGCCTCGAACGCACCGCGCCACCGGGGTGATCTGTCGGTGTCGCAACGAACCGCGCGCAACCTCACTGCTGCGTTCCGGGGTCGGGACGACCGTGAGGTTGCGCCCCGTTCTCGGGCGTGCCGCTCAGGGCCGCTCCACGTCATCCGACGAGGCGGAATCGCCGCCCGACGACGCGGATTCGCCGCAGGCCGGGCGGATTGCCCGAGCGACGCCGCGGATTCGCCGCAGGCCGGGCGGATTGCCCGAGCGACGCCGCGGGCGTGCGAGCCGGGTCCGGACATACATGATCCCCGGGCCGCACCGGACGGTGCGAAATCGGGCTGGACGGGCCCGAACCCGGGGATCACGGGTGACTGCCTGGAATTCGCCGGTACCACATTCCGGCTTCCATCGGCCGTCGGAGATCGTCCCGTGGTACTAGCGGACAGCCACCTCACATGAAGTCCAGTAGCTATTCAACGTTGGACCACCTCCTCTCCTGTGTGTCTTCACGCTACGTCCGGATCCGGCGACCCGGCAACGGGAATTTCGCCGCCCCGGATCAGGCCTGCGCGGCGTGCCGCAACCGGGCCGCCTCGCGGGTGAGGTGATCGCGTTCGGCGACGCTCGTCGCCGCGCCCGCGGCCTCCGCGTAGCCGGTGGCGGCCCCGCGGAGATCCCCGGCACGCTCGAGCAGGTAGGCGCGGGCGGCGGCGTAGCGGGGCAGCCCCGGGTCGACCTCGGCGAGCGCGGTCAGGCCGGCCCGCGCACCGTCGGCCTCCCCGACCGCGACGGCCCGGTTCAGCCGAACGATCGGTGAGCCGGTGAGCGCCAGGAGCTCGTCGTACCACTCGACGATCTGCGGCCAGTCCGTCTCGGCGGCGCTGCGGGCGTCGGCGTGCAGGGCGGCGATCGCGGCCTGGGCCTGGTAGTCGCCGAGCCGGTCGCGCCCGAGCGCGGCCTGCAGCACCGTCACGCCCTCGGCGATCATGGCGGTGTCCCACAGGGACCGGTCCTGCTCCGCGAGGGGCACCAGCCGTCCACCCGCACCTGTTCGCGACGACCGTCGCGCGTGGTGGAGCAGCATCAGCGCGAGGAGCCCCGCGGCCTCGGGCTCGTCGCTGAGCGCGGCGAGCTGGCGGGCGAGCCGGATCGCCTCGGCGGCCAGGTCGACGTCGCCGCCGTAGCCCTCGTTGAACACCAGGTAGAGCACGCGAAGCACGGTCGCGAGGTCACCGGGCGCATCCAGCGGCACCCCTGAGAGCCTGCGCTTGGCCCGGCTGATCCGCTGCGCCATCGTCGCCTCGGGTACGAGGTGTGCCGCCGCGATCTGGCGGGTCGTGAGGCCGCCGACGGCGCGCAGCGTCAGCGCGACCGCCGCCGGCTGCGACAACGTCGGGTGCGCGCACAGGAAGTACAGCCGCAGCGTGTCGTCGGCAGCGGGCACCGGGCCCTCGGGCGGCTCGGCGTCGACGGTGAGCTCCCGGCCACGCCGCGCCGCGTCCGCCCGCACCGCGTCGAGGAACTTCCGCCACGCGGCCGAGATCAGCCACGCCTTCGGATCGCGCGGCGGGTCGTGCGGCCAGACCTCGTAGGCCCGGATGAGCGCCTCCTGCACGGCGTCCTCGGCCGCCGCGAAGTCGGCACCGCGCCGGACGAGGACCCCGATGACGGCCGGGACCAGCTCCCTGACCAGCGACGCGTCCACGACCGGGTCACTCGCCGCCGAACGGGACGTCGGTCAGGAACGGCCGCAGCTCCAGCCACTCGCGGATCGGGTCGCCGTCGGGCCCGGGCGCCGCCGACAGCTCGCCGGCCAGCTCGAGGGCCCGTTCGTACGACTCCACGTCGATGATCATCCAGCCCGCGACGAGATCCTTGGTCTCCGCGAACGGGCCGTCGGTGACCGGCGGGCGTCCCTCACCGTCGAACCGGACGAAGGTGCCCTCCGGCGACAGTGCCCTCTCGTCGACGAACTCGCCGGTCTCGACGAGCCGGTCGGCGAAGTCACGCATGTACTGGATGTGCGCGTCGACGCGCTCCGGCGCCCACTGGTCGAGAGGCGCGTAGCCGGTGACGGGGGTCGGGCCGCCGCGGTAGTGCTTGAGCAGCAGGTACTTCATGGTGGTCTCCCTCTTCCGGTCCGGCCCCGCGCGGGCCGGTCGTACACCAGGGACGGAGCCGCCGCCGGGTTCTCGACACGTCCCGGCAGATCTTTTTTCCTACTCGCCCCGGACCGAGCGGAGGGCAGCGTCCTTGGCCAGTACCGAGTCGGCGAGGTCGCGCTGGAAGCGCACCATGCGGGTGCGCAGCGCGTCGTCGGACGCCGCCAGGATGCGCACCGCCAGCAGCCCGGCGTTGCGGGCGCCGCCCACCGCGACCGTCGCCACCGGTACACCCGCCGGCATCTGGACGATCGAGAGCAGCGAGTCGAGCCCGTCGAGCCGGGCCAGCGGCACCGGGACACCGATGACCGGCAGCGGCGTCGCCGACGCCACCATCCCGGGCAGGTGCGCCGCGCCGCCCGCGCCGGCGATGATGACGCGCAGCCCGCGCGCCTCCGCCTCGACCGCGTAGTCGAGCATCCGCTGCGGGGTGCGGTGCGCGGAGTAGACGCCGACCTCGCACGCGATGTCGAACTCCGCGAGCGCCTCGGCGGCAGCCTCCATGACCGGCCAGTCCGAGTCGCTGCCCATGATCACGCCGACCTGCGGGTCGTCGTTGTCCGCCGAGAGGTTGGCAGCCATCAGGCACGCTCCGATCCGGTCCGGGCACCCGTCGCGGGGCCGTCGTGGACCGACCAGTCGTCGGCCCAGGTCGCGGTGGACAGCCACTGCGCCGCCAGCGCCGCCCGCTCGCGCACCGCGGCCGGGTCGTCGCCCAGCGCCGTCACGTGCCCGACCTTGCGCAGCGGACGCTCGTCCTTGCCGTACAGGTGGACCTTCACGTCGGGGAAGCGGGCCATCAGGTGGTGCAGCCGCTCGTCGGTGGTCATCTCCGGCGCCTCCGCGGCGCCGAGCACGTTGGCCATGACCACGGCAGGCGCCGTCATCGTGACCGAGCCGAGCGGGTAGTCGAGCACCGCGCGCAGGTGCTGCTCGAACTGCGAGGTCCGCGCACCCTCGATCGTCCAGTGCCCCGAGTTGTGCGGGCGCATCGCCAGCTCGTTGACGACGAGCCCGTCGGCGGTGTCGAACAGCTCCACCGCGAGCAGGCCGACGACGTCGAGCTCCTGGGCCAGCCGCAGCGCCAGCTGCTGGGCGGCGACCGCGTCGGCCTCCGCGAGGCCGGGCGCCGGGGCGAGGACCTGCACGCACTGGCCGTCCTCCTGCACCGTCTCCACGACCGGCCAGCCCGCGGCCTGCCCGAACGGCGACCGGGCGACCTGCACGGCCAGCTCGCGACGCATCACGACGGCCTGCTCGACCATCAGCGGCGTCCCCGCGGCCAACAGCTCCGCGACCAGCTGCGGGTCGGCCTCCGGCAGGATCCACACACCCCGGCCGTCGTACCCGCCGCGCACCGCCTTGAGGACGACGGGCCAGCCGTGCTCGGCGCCGAACGCCTCGACCCGGTCCGGGTCGGTGATCTCGGCGTAGGCGGGGATGGGCGCGCCCATCGTCTCCAGCTTGCGGCGCATGACGAGCTTGTCCTGCGCGTGCAGCAGCGCGTCCGGACCGGGGCGCACCGCCGCGCCCGCCGCGACGAGCTCGCGCAGCCGCTCCTGCGGCACCTGTTCGTGGTCGAACGTGACGACGTCACAGCCCACGGCGAACGCCTTCATCGCGGCGGCGTCGTCGGCGGTGCCGAGCTGGACGTCCGGCGCGACCAGCGGGGCCGGCTCGTCGGGCTTCACCGCCAGCACCCGCAACGACTGTCCCAACGCGATCGCCGCCTGGTGGGTCATGCGGGCCAGCTGCCCGCCGCCGACCATTCCGACGACCGGCATCCGCGGTGTCCCGTCGCGCCCCACGCAGGCACCTCTCCCTCACCCGGGCGCCCTCCGAACGGACCGCCTCACGCGGCTGCCAGCCTAAGGGGGCCGTCTGACGCCCCCTCGTTCGGACAGACGACACGGTTCCGGACCGGGGCGGGGCCCGGCGTTCACCGTGTCACGCGCTCTGGCACGATCAGTGGAGTGTCGGTGGTCGAATCCGTCCTGCTGAGCATCCCGCAGCCGTATCGCGCGCTCGCGATCAAGCACCGCGAACTGGTCAAGTTCGCGGTCGTCGGCGGCACCACCTGGGTGATCGACACCCTCGTGTTCCTGGTGCTCAAGTCCGGCGTCCTCGAGTCCAAGCCCATCACCGCCAAGGTGATCGCGGTCCTCATCGCGACGATCGTGTCCTACGTCCTCAACCGCGAGTGGTCGTTCCGCACGCGCGGCGGCCGGGAGCGCCACCACGAGGCCGCGCTGTTCTTCCTCATCAGCGGGCTGGGCGTCGCCGTGTACACCGCGCCGCTCGCGATCTCGCGCTACCTGCTCGACCTCCAGGTCCCCGCCGTCACGATGTTCACCCAGGAGGTCGCCGACTTCGTGTCCGGCCAGATCCTGGGCGTCCTGGCCGGCATGGCGTTCCGCTGGTGGGCGTTCCGCCGCTTCGTCTTCCCCGACACCGACGTCCGCCGCCAGGTCGTCGAGCCGGTCCCGCCGCGCGACTGACGTCCTCCCCGCAGCTCAGCGCGGGATCGCCGACGGGCGCGCCTTCCCGACGACGTCCTCGGCCCGCGCCACCGGCAGGAAGATCGTGAACATCGGCGGCCGCGCCCGCGACAGCTCCAACCGGCCCCCGTCGGCCTCCACCAGCGCCCGGGCCAGCGCCAGCCCGATCCCGGTCGACGAGTTCACCGAGACACCCCGGTCGAACACGTGCGGGACCAGCTCCTCCGGGATGCCCTGACCGCTGTCGCTGACGTCGATGATCAGCAGGTCGTCGCGGGCGCGGGCGCTGATCGTCACCGAGCCCGAGCCGTGGCGCATCGCGTTCTCCACCAGCGCGCCCACCGCCTCCCGCAGCCGGGCCGGTGTCACCCGGGCCATCAGACCGTCGGGCACCCGGAACTTCAGCTGGCGGTTCGCCGCCCGCAACGTCGGCCGCCACTCCTCGGCGACATCGCCCAGACCCGCCCGCAGGTCGACCGGCTCCGCCCCCGCCGCACGGGCCAGCCGGGCCGCCTCCAGCAGCTCGTCGAGCACCGCCGTGAGCTTCTCCGTCTGCTCCAACGCGGCCAAGGCCTCGCGGCGGGCGCTGGGGTCCGGGTGGGTGGACAGCTCGTCGAGACGCAGCTGCAGCGCGGTGAGCCGGCTACGCAACTGGTGCGACACGTCGCCGACCAGCGACCGTTCACGTTGGACCAGCTCCGCGAGCGCGGTCGCCGACGCGTCGAGGACGTCGGACACCCGGTCCAGCTCCGGGATGCCGTGGCGGTGCGGCGCGGACCGGAAGTCCCCCGCGCCGAGCCGCGCCGCCCGGTCGGCGACGTCGGAGAGCGGGTTGGCCAGCCGTCGCGCCGTGACCGTCGCGACGAACGCCCCCACCCCCACCGACAGCAGCACCAGCAACAGCACGATGACCGTCACCTGGATCTGCTGCGTGCGCATCGTCGACAACGGCTCCGCCAGCGTCAGCGAGGCACCCGACCCGAACGGCAACGTCTCCGACACCGTCTCGCCGTCGATCGCCGCGCCCACCGTGCCCACGGGCCTGCCCGGGATGCGGATCGTCAGCTGACCGCCCGCCGGCACCGCGAGGGACACCGCGGCCTGGTCGGCCTGGTCGAGCATCTGGTCGTCGTCGACGCGGGCCACGATCCGCTCCAGCGCCGACGTCAGCTCCGCGCGGGTGATGTCCTCCACCAGCCGCCACGTCGTGAACGCGAGCGGGCCGCCGAGGACCAGCGCCGTGATCATCACGACGAGCAACGTCGACTGGAGGATGCGGCGGCGCACGGGTCAGGCGTTCCGGATCAGTCGTGGTTGAACCGGAAGCCGACGCCACGCACCGTCGCGATGCGCTGCTCCCCACCGATCTTGCGGCGCAGCCACGACATGTGCATGTCGAGCGTCTTCGACGTCTTCAGGTCCGGGTCGTTCCACACCTCTCGCAGGATCTCCTCGCGGGTGACGACCTGCCCCGCGCGCAACAACAGCACCCGCAGCAGCTCGAACTCCTTGTTGGCCAGGCCCACCTCGGCCCCGTCGACCAGCACCCGCCGGCCGGACAGCTCCATGCGGACCCCCCCGACCTCGACGGTCTCCGGGGTGAGCCGGCGCAGCAGCGCGCGGACCCGAGCCAGCAGCTCGGCCAGCCGGAACGGCTTGCCGACGTAGTCGTCCGCCCCCGCGTCCAGCCCCACCACGAAGTCGACCTCGTCGGTGCGGGCGGTGAGCATCAGGACCGGGAGGTCGGGGAAGTCGAGACGCAACCTCCTGCAGACCTCCAACCCGTCCATCCCCGGCAGCCCGAGGTCCAGGACGAGCAGGTCGACCCCACCCTCACGGACGTGGTCGAGCGCCGTCGTGCCGTCACCGGCCACGTCGACGTGGTACCCCTCGCGTTGCAAGGCCCGGGACAGCGGCTCGGCGATCGCCGTGTCGTCCTCGGCCAGCAGGACGGTCGTCACCGACGCAGCTTATGCCCGCGCGCCGCCCGTGTCCGCGGACCTGCCGGTCCGGGCACCCGATGTGGCTGGCAGAGTCGGACCCCGTGGACGAGTCCCTGCCTGCCGACGACGACCTCACGCTCGCGCTCCGCCTGGCCGACATCGCCGACGCGATCACACTCCCCCGGTTCCGCGCCGCCGACCTGCGGGTCGAGCGCAAACCCGACCGCACCCCGGTGACCGACGCCGACACCGCCGCCGAGGACGCCCTGCGCGCCGAACTGGGTTCCGCGGTGCCCGGCGACGCCGTGCTGGGCGAGGAGCGCGGTGGCGAGGTGCCCGCCGGCGGCCGCGGCTGGGTGCTCGACCCCATCGACGGCACCAAGAACTTCTCCCGCGGCATGCCCGTGTGGGCCTCGCTCATCGCCCTCACCGTGCACGGCGTGCCCGTCGTCGGCGTCGTCAGCGCCCCGGCACTCGGCCGGCGCTGGTGGGCCGCAACGGGTGCCGGCGCCTGGACCACCGACGCCCCCGGCGCGACGCCGCGGCGCATCTCCGTGTCCGGCGTCGCCGACCTGGGCGACTGCTACGTCTCGACCACCAACCTCAACACCTTCCGCGAGCACGACATCCTCGACGGCTGGCTCACGCTCACCGACCGCTGCTGGGAGACCCGCGCCTTCGGCGACTTCTGGCAGCACTGCCTCGTCGCCGAGGGCACCATCGACCTCGCCGTCGAACCCGAGGCCAACGCCTGGGACCTTGCCGCCGTCCAGATCCTCGTCGAGGAGGCCGGGGGAAAACTGACCGACCTCGCCGGTGTCGCCACCTTCGCCGGCGGCAACTCCGTGACCTCCAACGGCGCCCTGCACGAAGCCGCCCTGGCCTGCTTCGGGTGACGCTCGTCGGTGCGGCCGCCGGAACCCGCTCCGCGTCGTAGGGTCCGACCATGCCGGAGCTCGCCTTCGAAGACCTCACCCCGGGCCGCGTGTTCGACCTGGGCACCATCACCGTCGACCGCGACGAGATGATCGCCTTCGCCCGCCGGTTCGACCCACAGCCCTTCCACCTCGACGACGAGGCAGGCAAGAACTCGATCTTCGGTGACCTGGCGGCGTCGGGCTGGTTCACCGCGTCGCTGTGGATGCGCGCCTACGCCGACGGGGTGCTGCTGCGCGCGACCAGCATCGCCTCGCCCGGCGGCGAGGAGATCCGGTGGCCCGCGCCGGTGTTCGGTGGAGACACGCTCACCGCGACGCTGGAGATCCTGGATGCCCGCCGCTCCCGCAGCCGCCCCGAACTGGGGCTGGTGACCCTCGGCGCGCGGCTGCACCGCGACGACACCCTGGTCTACAGCGCCCGCTTCACCGGTATGTTCGGCCTCCGCGAGCCCGCCACCCCGAGCTGATCACCGGTCGTGGCGGCTGAGCGACGGATCCGTCGTCCATCCGCCACCCACGACGATCACCGCAGGTTCAGGGCCTGGGCCCTGCGGCCGGTACGGGTCGGAGGCATCGGTCAGCCGCTGAGGGCGCGCACGACCCGCGAGGGCGACGGCCGGCCCAGGGCAGCCGCCATCCACGCACTGGTGTCGACGAGTTTCGCCAGGTCGGCGCCGTGGGCGATGCCCAGGCCGTCGAGCATCCAGACGAGGTCCTCGGTGGCCAGGTTGCCCGTCGCCGACTCCGCGTACGGACAGCCGCCGAGGCCGCCCGCGCTGGCGTCGACCGTCGTCACCCCGCGCCGCAGCGCCGCCAACGTGTTGGCGAGCGCCTGGCCGTAGGTGTCGTGGAAGTGCACCGCCAGGGTGTCGACGCCGACGCCCGCCGCCACGCAGGCGTCGATCACCGCGTCGACGTGGCCGGCGGTGCCGGTACCGATGGTGTCGCCGAGCGACAGCTGCCCGCAGCCCATCTCGACGAGGCGCCGCCCGACCCCGGCCACCTGCGCCGGGTCGACCGCGCCCTCCCACGGGTCGCCGAACGCCATGCTGACGTAGCCGCGCACCCGCAGCCCCTCCGCCCGCGCCCGGGTGACGACGGGTTCGAACATGCCGAACTGCTCGTCGAGGGTGCGGTTGAGGTTCTTGCCCGCGAAGGTCTCCGTGGCGGAGGCGAAGATCGCGACGTGCTCCACCCCTGCCTGCAGCGCCCGGTCGAGGCCACGCTCGTTGGGGACCAGGACCGGGTAGTCGACGCCCGCGCGGCGCTCGACGCGCTCCAGCAGGTCGGCGGCGTCGGCCAGCTGGGGCACCCACTTGGGGTGCACGAAGCTCGTCGTCTCCAGGGTCGTCAGGCCGGCGTCGGCGAGGCGTTCGACGAACTCCGCCTTCACCTCGACGGGCACGATCCCCGACTCGTTCTGCAGCCCGTCGCGCGGCCCGACCTCGTAGATCGTCACCCGGTGCGGGAGCCCGTCGGCCGGGACCCGCTGCGGAAGCTCTGTCGTCAACGCCATCCCCCGTCGTCGTGCCGGTCGTAGGAGCGGCGTTCCCGGCGCTCGTCGACGTCGGCCATCTGCGTGTAGAGCAGCGTGTGGACCTCCTCGACGCCCGGCACGTCGTCGAACTCCAGCGGCTCGTCGGACGCCGACTCGATGACGAGAGTGCCGCAGCCCAGCATCCGCTCCACCAGCGTGTGCCGGAACTGCACGCTGTTGATGCGCCCCATCGGGATGTCGATGCCCTGCCGCGACAGGACACCCTCCCGCACCAGCACCCGGCGGTTGGTGACGACGAAGTGCGTCGTGCGCCAGCGGATCAACGGGACCAGCGTGAACCACCCGACGACCACGACCGCGACGACGGCGATCACGATCCACGCCACCGTCGCCCAGCTCAGGTCGCGCGCCAGCGCCGCCAGGTAGGCCGCGAGACCGACCGTCACCAGGAAGACGAGCACCGGCAGCGCCAGCATCTTCGGGTGCGGATGCTTGTGGACGAGGACCTGCTCGTCCTCGACGAGGAGCTCGTCGGGGTAGGCCATCGGGCCAATCTAACGGTGCCGCCGTCGAGTACCGGTCAGGTGACGGGGCGCAGGTGCACCACATCACCCGCCGCCACCGGACGGCGGGCCCCGTCGGCACCCAGGACCAGCAGCCGACCGTGCGGATCGACGTCCTCGGCCATCCCGACGATCGCGTCGCCGCCCGGCAGCTCGACGCGCACCTGCGCGCCCAGGCTCAGGCAGCCCGCCCGGTAGTCCGACCGCAGACCGACCGCCTCGGCGTCGCCGCGCGCGTCGCGCCAGCGCGCCTCCCGCTCGGCGAGCCGGCGCAGCAGCGCGACGAGCAGCTCCGCCCGGTCGACCCCGACGGCGCCCTCCTCGGCCAGCGACGTCGCCCCCGCGGGCAGCTGCGGGATCGTCGCGTCGACGTTCAGGCCGATGCCCAGCACGACCCCCGGGCCGCCACCGGTGACCGCCGTCATCTCCGCGAGGATGCCCGCGGCCTTGCGCCCCTCGGAGCCGAGGAGCAGATCGTTGGGCCACTTCAGGCCGGCCGGCGCGGCGCACACCTCCTTCACCGTGTCGAGCAGGGCCAGCCCGGCGAGCATCGGCAGCCAGCCGAACCTGTCGGCCGGGACGCCTTCGGGTCGCCACAGCACGCTCACCGTCAGCCCCGCGCCGGGTGGGGACTCCCAGCTGCGGGCCAGCCGGCCGCGCCCCGACGTCTGCCGCTCCGCGACGAGGACCGACCGGTCGGGCGCGCCCGCAGCCGCCGCGGCCAGCAGGTCGGCGTTCGTCGACCCGGTCTCGGCCACCAGGTCGACCCTGGTCCACGGCCCGACAGGCGCCACGAGCGCGGGGCGCAGCATGTCGATGTCCAGCGGCCCGGCCTGCCTTGTCATGGCCGGACGCTAACCGCTCCTGTCCGGCCTGCCACCCCGTTGCGGGCGGGCACGCGACGGACGGTGCGGATGCGTCGCCCGGCGCACGCACCGCCCGGCCCGGCATCCGGCGGGCGTGACGGATACCGCTCCCCGACACCGCCCTGACGGGGGAATCGCCGGGTTAGAGTCCGAGCCCATGAGCGCCGCGAGCGAACCGACGGGGGTTGCGCCGCACGCCGAGGTCGGCGACGAGGCCCCCGGACACCACATCGACATCCACACCACGGCCGGCAAGCTTGCCGACCTGCACCGACGTTACGACGAGGCGGTGCACGCGGGTGCCGAGGCGGCCGCCGAGCGCCAGCACGCGAAGGGCCGCCAGACGGCCCGGGAACGCGTCGAGCAGTTGCTCGACCCGGGCTCGTTCGTCGAGCTCGACGCCCTGGTCCGGCACCGCTCCACGAACTTCGGGCTGCAGGACAAGCGACCGTTCGGCGACGGCGTCGTCACCGGCACCGGCACCATCGACGGCCGGCCCGTGGCCGTGTTCAGCCAGGACGCCACCGTGTTCGGCGGCTCCCTCGGCGAGGTCTACGGCGAGAAGATCGTCAAGGTCATGGACGTCGCCGCGAAGGTCGGCTGCCCCGTCATCGGCATCAACGACGGTGGCGGCGCACGCATCCAGGAGGGCGTCGTCGCCCTCGGCCTGTACGGCGAGATCTTCCTGCGCAACGTCCGCAGCTCCGGCGTCATCCCGCAGATCTCCCTGATCCTCGGCCCCTCGGCCGGCGGCGCCGTGTACTCCCCCGCGCTCACCGACTTCGTCGTCATGGCCGACGAGACCAGCCACATGTTCATCACCGGCCCCGACGTCATCAAGACCGTCACCGGCGAGAACGTCGACATGGAGGAGCTCGGCGGCGGCCGGGCCCACAACACCCGCTCCGGCGTCGCCCACTACCTCGCCTCCGACGAGGCCGACGCCCTGTCCTACGTGCGGGACCTGCTCAGCTACCTGCCGTCGAACAACCTGTCGGAGCCGCCGAGCTTCCCGGCACCCGAGCCCGTCGCCGGGTCCGTCGAGGACTCGGTCACCGACACCGACCGCGAGCTCGACACCCTCGTCCCCGACTCCCCCAACACGCCCTACGACATCCGCGAGGTCGTGTCCCGGGTCGTCGACGACGGCGAGTTCCTCGAGGTCCAGGAGCTGTTCGCGCCCAACATCGTGTGCGGCTTCGCCCGCATCGAGGGCAACAGCGTCGGCATCGTCGCGAACCAGCCCACCCAGTTCGCGGGCTGCCTCGACATCCACGCCTCCGAGAAGGCCGCCCGCTTCGTCCGCACCTGCGACGCGTTCAACGTGCCCGTCGTGACGTTCGTCGACGTCCCCGGCTTCCTGCCCGGCACCGAGCAGGAGTGGAACGGCATCATCCGCCGCGGCGCCAAGCTGATCTACGCCTACGCCGAGGCCACCGTCCCCAAGGTCACGGTCATCACGCGCAAGGCCTACGGCGGCGCCTACGACGTCATGGGCTCCAAGCACCTCGGTGCCGACGTCAACATCGCCTGGCCGACGGCCCAGATCGCCGTCACCGGGGCGTCGGGCGCGGTGGGCATCCTGTACCGCAAGCAGCTCAAGGGCCTGGAGGGCGACGAGCTCGCCGCCAAGCGCGCCGAGCTGCAGACCGAGTACGAGGACACCCTCGCCAACCCCTACATCGCCGCCGACCGCGGGTACATCGACGCCGTCGTCCCGCCCTCGCACACCCGCGGCTACGTGGGCCGGGCGCTGCGGATGCTCGCGACCAAGCGCGAAGAGGTGCCGACGCGCAAGCACGGGAACATCCCCCTGTGAGCTCCCCTTCGGAAGAGCAGACGCCGGAAGAGCGGCGGGCCCTGTTCCGCGTGGTGCGCGGCGAGCCGTCCGACGAGGAGGTCGCCGCGCTGACGGCGGTCCTGCTCGCGGCGGCCTCGTCGGCCGGGACGGGCACCGCCCCGGCGCGGCGCGACCGCTGGTCCGACCCGGTCCGCCGGATGCGCGGCCCCCTGCGCCCGGGCCCCGGCGCCTGGCGCGCGTCCGCCCTGCCCCGCTGAGGCCCCGTCCGCCCGACGCTGCGCGCGTATTGCACGAACGGCACAGTCGCGCAATTCAGTTGCAGCACTGTGCCGCTCGTTCGCAGCCCCGACGGGGCTCGACGCTGCGCGCGTACTGCACGAACGGCACAGTCGCGCAATTCAGTTGCAGCACTGTGCCGTTCGTGCGGTATCAGGTGCCGGCGCGGAGCAGGGCGTGCTCGACCCGGGCGTCCATCCGCACGACGGGCACGCCGGGATGCAGGTCCAGGGCCTCGCGGACGTCGTCGACCGGGAACTCGTCGGCACCCGGGAACCCGTTTACCGCCACCACGAAGGGCAGCGCGCGGTCCTCGAAGTAGTCGACGGCGGCGAAGCAGTCCTCGACGCGGCGCAGGTCGACCACCACCACCCCGCCGACGCTGCCGCGGGCCGGCTCGTCCCACATGAACCAGAACCGCGACTGTCCGGGCGTGCCGAAGACGTAGAGCACCATCGCGTCGTCGACGGTGATGCGGCCGAAGTCGAGCGCGACGGTGGTGGTGCGTTTGCCGGGGACGGCGGCGACGTCGTCGATCCCGACCGACGCGACGGTCATCTCCTGCTCGGTGAGCAGCGGCGGGATCTCCGACAGCGCGGTGACCATCGTCGTCTTCCCGACGCCGAAGCCCCCGGCGACGAGGACCTTGAGCGGACGAGGGTGGTGTCAGCGGGCACGCAGCCCTGCCAGGAGTCGTTCGAGCACCTCGGGGGTGGGGCGGCCGGCGGCGTCCTGCGGGCCGGCCGCGTGGACGACGAGGTAGCCGGCGTCGGCGAGGTCGCTGACCAGCACCCGGGCGACGCCGACGGGTACCCCCAGGTGGGCCCCGATCTCGACGATCGACACCGGGTCGTGGGCGAGCGCGACGACGGCGCGGTACTCGGCCTGCAGGCCGGTGACGTGTGCGGCGCGGCCGGTGACGCTGACGAGCGACTCCGGCGGCAGGGGCCGGCCGGTGGAGCGGGTGCGGCCGCCGGTGACGGCGTAGACGGGCACGACCCTGCCGGGACCGCCGGGCGGCGGCGCGGTCATCAGCGCGTTCCCTCGCCGACCCGGGCCTGCGGGGTGAGGGCGTGCCCGGCGCGGGCGGCGAGCATCGTCATCTCGTAGCCGACCATGCCGATGTCGCAGCTGCGGTCGGCGTGGACGGCGAGGGTGGCGCCGGCGCTGATGGGCGTCACGAACAGGTAGCCGCCGGCGGTCTCGACGATCGTCTGGGTGACGGCGCCGTCGTCGAGCAGCCGGGCGGCGCCGTTGGCGAGGCTGAGCAGCCCGGACGCGGCGGCGGAGAGCTGGTCGCCGAGCGCGTCGGACATGCCTTCGGAGGCGGCGACGCGCAGGCCGTCGCCGGACACGACGAGGGCGTGCCGCACGCCGGGCACGGTTCACCGGAACTCGACGAGCAGCCAGTCCAGACCGTTCATCCTGTCTCCTCGTCGTGGGCGTCGGTGGGGTCGTTGCCGGTGTCGGGGGCTTCTGCGGCGGCCTCGGCCTGCGCGGCGCGCCTGCTGGCCTGGTAGCGGGACAGCGCTCGGGCGGCGGACGCGGCTGGCACGGCGGGGGTGGCGGTGGCGCCCGCGGTGGGTCCGGCGCTCTGCCGCAGTTCGGGCGCGAGGCTGGCCTGGGGGACGCGGCGGCGCAGCGCCGGCCGGCCGTCGGACGTGGCGCGCTGGGTGGGGAGGCCACCGCGCTGGGCCGGGACGGCCGGGGTATCGGGATCGGTGTCCTCGGCCGGGGTGACGGCGGGCAGGCCGAGCAGCGGGGTCGGCTCGGCGATCGACGACGCCCCGGACGCGGGCTCCCACCAGCCCCGCCAGTCGCCACCGGCGCCGGGCGCGCGTGCCGGGACGGGTGCCGGGACGGGTGCCGCCGAGCCGTTGGCGGTCGGCCCCACGAGGACGGCGACGGGTTCGATCCGCGACCGCGGTGTGGGCAGTGGTGACCGGCCCGTCGGGCCGGCCTGGTCGGCGTGGTGGGGCCGGCCACCGGGAAGCCGTCCGACGGCCTCGGCGCCCACGTCGGCGGTGACGGTGTCGCGCGGCAGTGCACCGGTCGGCGCGACGAACAGCTCCGCGGGCAGCGAGACGACCGCGGTGAGTCCCGATCCGGGGGTCGTGTCGAGCGACACCGAGATGCCGTGGCGCGCGGCGAGCCGGGACACGACGTGCAGGCCGAGCCGTTGGGCGACCGACAGGTCGACCTCGGGCGGCAGCGCGAGGATCGTGTTGGCGGCCTCGAGCTCGGCGGCGGGCATGCCGACGCCCCAGTCCTCGACGGTCAGCAGGTGGCCGCCGCCGGGCCTGCGGTCGAGCCGCTGGCGGATGGTCACGGCGGTGTCGGGCGGGGAGTAGCGGACGGCGTTCTCGGTGAGCTCGGCGAGCAGGTGGGTCAGGTCGGTGACGATGTGGCCGAGGACGGCGGGCCGTTCGTCGACGGTGAAGACGACGCGGTCGAGGTCCTCGGTCTCGGCGATGGCGGCCCGGACGACGTCGCGCAGCGGGACCGGTTGCGACCACACGCGGGCGGGCTTCTCGCCGGAGAGCACGAACAGGTTCTCGGCGTTGCGCCGGACGCGGGTGGCGAGGTGGTCGAGCCGGAACAGCTCGGCGAGGGTGTCGGGGTCGTGTTCGTGCTCCTCGAGCTGGTTGATGATCTCCAGCTGCCGGTAGAGCATGCTCTGGTTGCGGCGCGCGAGGTTGACCAGCAGGTCGGAGGTGAACCGGCTGCGCCCGATCTCGAGGTCGGTGAGCTTGCGGGCGACCTCTTCCTTCTCCTGCTGCTGGTCCTCGGTGAGCCGCCAGAACACGAGGACCCCGACGCAGGCGAGCAGCACGGCGCCGGCGTGGATGGCCGACCACAGCCACGGGTTCCGGACGCCCGAGCCGTGGTCGAAGATCAGGTTCGAGGCGAATGCGGAGCCGATCCCGTGGCTCAGGAACGTGAAGAGGATGTTGAACAGGAACGGCGCCCAGTCCTGGTAGAGCGCGGTGAACCCGATGACGATGAAGAAGTGGAAGTGCGACTCGATCGTCCCGTGGGTGAGAACGACGAGCACCGCGGAGCAGTAGACGAGGCCCGCGGTGACCGCGATCGCGGCGGGGCGGCGGTGGGCGTGCAGCAGCCGGCCGAGGCCGGCGAGCGCGACGACCGGGGCGAGGCCGAGGGCCAGGGGGCCGGGTTCTGCGCGCACGACCAGGCCCACGATCACGAGCGCGGGGACGTGCAGGAGCAGCACCGCGACGAGGAAGCGGTGACGTCGGGCCCATTCGTGGGCAGGTAGGTCACGACCGCGCGGCAGCCAGGAGGCCAGCGATGTCCACATCGTCGTCCCGATCCGTGGGTGAGCGTGAGGGAGTCGACGCTGCGGGAGTGCGGTTGAGGGGAGCCCACTGTCACGCAGGGTCAAACGTCCGTGTACGCCCGACGCTAGCAGCGGGTGACGCGGTTGCACCAGACCTGGTGAAATGTGCCATTCCGCACCGAATAATCATTCATCATTAGTAACTGTGAGTGACCGATCATGTACCCCGCTCGGCGTCCGTAGGCTCGCGGGGTGCGTCTCGTCCTCGCCTCCGCCTCCCCCGCCCGGCTCTCCGTCCTGCGCGCCGCCGGGCTCGACCCGCTCGTCGAGGTCTCCGACGTCGACGAGGACGCCCTGCTCGCCACGACCCCGCACGCCTCCCCCGGCCGGAAGGTCACCGCGCTGGCCGGCGCCAAGGCCACCACCGTCGCCCGCCGCGTCGCGGCCGCCCACCCGGACGCGGTCGTCGTCGGCTGCGACTCGATGCTGTTCCTCGACGACGAGCTCGTCGGCAAGCCGCGTGACGTCGAGACCGCCCGCGCGCGCTGGAAGGCGATGGCCGGGCGCACCGGCGAGCTCGTCACGGGTCACGCCGTGCTGCGCCTCGACGACGGCGACATCGACCGCGTCGCGGAGGGCTGCGCGACGACGACCGTGCGCTTCGGCCGGCCCACCGACGCCGAGCTCGACGCCTACCTGGCGACGGGCGAGCCGCTCGCCGTGGCGGGGGCGTTCACCCTCGACGGGCTCGGCGCCTGGTTCGTCGACGGCATCGACGGCGACCCGTCCAACGTCATCGGGATCAGCCTGCCCCTGGTGCGGCGACTGCTCGGCGGGGTCGGTCTCTCGCCGGTGCAGCTGTGGGCCGATCGCAGCGGGTGACGCGGCGCCGGTGTCGGTGCCGGGGACTATCGTCGGGCGCATGGCTCTGCCCGCTGACACCGACCCGAAGCTCGCCGACTACGCCCACCCGGAGCGCCTCGTCACCACCGAGTGGCTCGCCGCGAACCTCGGCGCGGACGGACTCGTCGTCGTCGAGTCCGACGAGGACGTGCTGCTCTACGACACCGGGCACATCCCGGGCGCGGTGAAGGTCGACTGGCACACCGAGCTGAACGACCCGGTGACCCGCGACTACGTCGACGGCGCCCGGTTCGCCGAGATCTGCGGCGAGCGCGGCATCGGCCGCGACACCACCGTCGTGTTCTACGGCGACCGCAACAACTGGTGGGCCACCTACGCGCTGTGGGTGTTCGCGCTGTTCGGCCACGCCGACGTGCGCATCCTCGACGGCGGCCGCGCCAAGTGGGTGGCCGAGGGCCGCGAGATGACCACCGAGCAGCCCAAGCCCACGGCCGTCGAGTACCCGGTCGTCGAGCGTGACGACGTGACGTTGCGCGCGTTCAAGGACGACGTCCTCGCCCACCTCGACAAGGTGAAGGCCGGCAGCGGCGCCCTGGTCGACGTGCGTTCCCCCGGCGAGTACTCCGGCGAGCTGCTGCACATGCCCGACTACCCGCAGGAGGGCGCGGTCCGCGGCGGCCACATCCCCGGCGCGGCGAGCGTGCCGTGGGCGCGCGCGGCGGCCGAGGACGCGACGTTCAAGTCCCGCGCCGACCTGGAGGCCATCTACCTGACCGAGCAGGGCCTGTCGGCCGACGACGAGGTCGTGGCCTACTGCCGCATCGGGGAGCGCTCCAGCCACACCTGGTTCGTGCTCACCCACCTGCTCGGCTTCGGCGCGGTCCGCAACTACGACGGCAGCTGGACCGAGTGGGGCAACGCGGTTCGCGTGCCGGTCGCGCAGGGGCCCGAGCGTGGCTGACCTGCCGCCGCAGCTGGCAGAGCTCGTCGACGACTTCTCCGCCGTCGGTCCGAAGGACCGGCTGCAGCTGCTGCTCGAGCTGTCGCAGGAGCTGCCGGAGCTGCCGGCCCGCTACGGCGACGCCGCGGACTCGATGGAGCAGGTGCACGAGTGCCAGTCGCCACTGTTCCTGGCCGTCGAGGTCGACGACGCACAGACGGTGCACCTGTTCTTCTCCGCCCCGCCCGAGGCCCCGACGACGCGGGGCTTCGCGTCGATCATGCACACGGGGCTCGACGGGGAGTCCGCGGCCGACGTGCTCGGTGTGCCCGACGACTTCTACGTCGCACTCGGACTCGGTGAGGCGGTGAGCCCCCTGCGGCTGCGCGGGATGGCGGCGATGCTGTCGCGGATCAAGCGGCAGGTGCGGGCGCTCACCGCGGCCTGAGCGGACGGACCGCGAACCTCAAGTCTTGGTGAGGAACATTCCATCCGGTCCATGACGCCCGACACACTGTGGTCGTCCCACGAGGACGACCACAGGGGGTGTTCACATGAGGCCACTCGCCGCCGCAGGAGACACCTGGGGCATCAGCAGCCAGACGTTCATCTTGTTCTACCTGCTCCTCGCCGTCGTCGTGTGGATCGCCGCGGTCCGCACGCGCCGGGCCGTCGTCGGGCGCCGCCGGGGGGACCGGCTGTCCGTCGACCTGACCAGCGCGCCCTACGACGTCGCGTTCCTCAACGGGGGCGCCGACCTGGCCGTGTTCGCCGCACTGTCGTCGATGCGCGTCGACAAGACGGTGGCGACGGCCGGTCGCGGCAACGTCGTCGCCGCCGGCACCCTGCGTGCCGACGCCGACCCTCTCGAGAAGGCGATCCACCGGACGGCGTCGTCACCGGTCGCACGTGCGCGGCTGAAGCGCCACAAGCCGGTGGTCGCGGCGCTCGGCCGGATCGAGAAGCGCCTCGTCGCCGACGGACTGCTCCTGGACGCCGGGGAGCAGCGCGCCGTCCGTACCGCGGGTGCCTGGATGCTGGCCGTGGCCGCGCTCGGTCTGCTCCGGATCGTCGCGGGCATCGCCAACGGCAAGCCCGTCGGTTTCATGGTCGCCGCGTTCCTGGTGGTGAGCGTGATCGGCATCGTGCTCACCGCGCGCGTGCCGGGGCGCACCCCACTGGGCAACTCGACCGTCTCGATGCTGCGGGACCTGCACGACCGGCTCTCCCCGGCCAACAACCCGGACTGGGTGACCTACGGCGCGGCGGGGGCCGCGCTGGGGGTCGGCGTCTTCGGGATGAGCGCCCTGTGGGCGTCCGACCCGGCGTTCGCCAGCGAGCTAGAGGCCCAGCGTGCCGCGGCCTCAGGTGGGGGCGACTCCGGCGGCGGCGACGGCGGCGGGGGTGCCGGCGGCGGCTGTGGCGGCTGCGGTGGGGGTGGTGGTGGAGGCGGCTGCGGTGGCTGACCTCGCACTGCACGGAACGGGCGTCGGCTGGCGCCCCGAGATCGCCGGCGTGGTCGACGACCTGCCGGACCTGGGCTTCTGCGAGGTCATCGCAGAGTCGGTCGATCCCGCAGCTCCACCTCGAGGGGTGGTGGAGCTGCGGGATCGCGGGGTTGCGGTGATCCCGCACGGTGTGCGGCTGTCACTCGGCAGCGCCGACGGCCTCGACCGGCACCGCGCCGAGCACCTCGCGGCGTGCGCCGTCGCGCTGGGCGCGCCACTGGTCAGCGAGCACGTCTCGTTCACCCGGGTCGCGGGCCGCGACGCCGGGCACCTGCTCCCGTTGCCACGCACCCGGGAGGCGCTCGACGTCCTCGTCGCCAACGTCACCGCGACGCAGGCCGTCCTCGACGTGCCGCTGGCGCTGGAGCCGATCGCCGCGCTGTTCGACTGGCCGGGCGCGGAGTTCACCGAGGCCGAGTTCCTCACGCGGCTGCTCGACCGGACGGGGGCGCTGCTGCTGCTCGACGTCGCGAACGTCCACGCCAACGCCCGCAACCGCGGCACCGACCCGCGTGCGGTGCTCGACGCGCTGCCGCTCGACCGGGTCGCGTACGTGCACGTCGCGGGCGGGTCGGAGCACGCGGGCGACGCCGCGCACGGCGACCCCGGCGTCTACCACGACACCCACACCGATGCGGTGCCCGCCGAGGTCCTCGCCCTGCTCGGGGAGCTGTGCGACCGGGCGCGCCCGCCCGCGGTGATGCTGGAACGCGACGGCCACTACCCGCCCGCCGCCGAGCTCACGGCCGAGTTCACGACGATCGCGCGCACCGCCCGGCTCACGGGAGCACTGCAGTGACCGGCTCGCTCGCCGCCGCGCAGGCCGCGCTCGTCGACTCGCTCGTCGCGGGCGCCGCGGTGCCCGCGGGGTTCGACGACGTCCGGCTCGCGACGGTCCGGCGGGCGCTGCTGCGCAAGCGGTCCGGTGAGATCGCGCGGACCTGGCCGCTGCTCGCCGCCGCGCACGGGCAGCACTGGGCGGGTGTCGTCGCCACGCACCTCGACGGGGTCGCGCCCGGAGGGTCGCTGCGCGACGGTTTCGACGTCGCCCGCGCCCTGCGCGCCGCGGGGCAACTGCCGCCGTCGGCGGCCGAGGAGCTCGCGTCGCGAGAGGCCGGGTGGCGCTACGACGGCACGTCCGCGCCGACCCGCCGCCGGGTGCCGACGGTCCGCCGCGGGGGCGGCGCGCTGTTCGTCCAGGTGGGCGGACGCACCCTCCGTCTCGGCTGACCCGCCACGAATTGCGACCTGCACCACATCGCTGACACGATCAAGGTGGCGGGAGCGGCCGTGACGCGCTCCGCAAAGTCGGAAACGCCACAGAACTCCGCACCCGGACGAGGCCGCCGATCCTCATACACTCGCGAGACCACTGCGCCGGCGCAACGGGCCGGCCGACCACGGAGGAGCGGACGTGCCCGAGCTGACCAAGGTCCTCGTCGCCAACCGGGGGGAGATCGCGGTCCGCGTGATCCGCGCCGCGAAGGACGCGGGTCTGGCCTCCGTGGCCGTATACGCCGACCCCGACCGCGACGCCCCGTTCGTCCGGCTCGCCGACGAGGCCTTCGCGCTCGGCGGCAGCACCGCCGGCGAGACCTACCTCGACATCGAGAAGGTCATCGCCGCCGCGAAGCAGGCGGGCGCCGACGGCATCCACCCCGGCTACGGCTTCCTGTCGGAGAACGCCGACTTCGCCCAGGCCGTCATCGACGCCGGGATCACCTGGATCGGGCCGTCACCCCAGTCGATCCGCGACCTCGGCGACAAGGTCACCGCCCGCCACATCGCCATGCGCGCCGGCGCCCCGCTCGTCCCCGGCACCGCCGACCCCGTGTCCGGCGCCGACGAGGTCCTCGAGTTCGTGAAGGAACACGGGCTGCCCGTCGCCATCAAGGCGGCGTTCGGCGGCGGCGGGCGCGGCATGAAGGTCGCCCGCGAGGAGAAGGAGATCGCCGAGCTCTACGAGTCGGCGGTCCGCGAGGCCACCGCGGCGTTCGGCCGCGGCGAGTGCTTCGTCGAGCGCTACCTCGACAAGCCGCGCCACGTCGAGACGCAGGTCGTCGCCGACCAGCACGGCAACGTCGTCGTCGTCGGCACCCGCGACTGCTCGCTGCAGCGTCGCTTCCAGAAGCTCGTCGAGGAGGCCCCCGCGCCGTTCCTCACCGACGAGCAGCGCAAGACCCTCTACGACGCCTCCAAGGCGATCTGCAAGGAGGCCGGCTACTACGGCGCCGGCACCGTCGAGTTCCTCATCGGCCAGGACGGCCTCATCACGTTCCTCGAGGTCAACACCCGGCTGCAGGTCGAGCACCCCGTCTCCGAGGAGACCTCGGGGCTCGACCTCGTCCGCGAGATGTTCCGCATCGCCGAGGGCAAGGAGCTCAACCTCCACGAGGACCCGGCGCCGCGCGGGCACTCCATCGAGTTCCGCATCAACGGCGAGGACGCCGGCCGCGGGTTCCTCCCCGCACCCGGCACCGTGTCGTCGATCAGCTACCCGGCCGGGCCGGGCGTGCGCGTCGACGCGGGCGTCGAAGCCGGCTCGGTCGTCGGCGGCAACTTCGACTCGCTGCTGGCCAAGATCATCGTCACCGGCTCCGACCGCGCCCAGGCCCTCGAGCGGTCCCGGCGCGCCCTGGCCGAGTTCCAGGTCGAGGGCATGGCGACGGTGCTGCCGTTCCACCGGCTCGTCGTCTCCGACCCGGCGTTCACCGCCGACGCCGAGGACGAGTTCACCGTGCACACCCGGTGGATCGAGACCGAGTGGGACAACACCGTCGAGCCCTTCGCCGGTGCCGGCGACGAGGAGTCCGACGAGGCGCCGCGCCAGTCGGTGGTCGTCGAGGTCGGCGGCCGGCGCCTGGAGGTGTCGCTGCCCGGTGACCTCGCCATCGGCACCGGCGGTGGTGGCGCGGCGAAGGCGGCCCCGCGCAAGCGCGGCAAGTCCGGTGGCGGCGGCGTCAAGGCCTCCGGCGACTCGGTAACCGCCCCTATGCAGGGCACAATCATCAAGGTCGCGGTGTCCGACGGCGACACCGTCTCCGCGGGCGACCTCGTCGTCGTCCTCGAGGCGATGAAGATGGAGAACCCCGTCACCGCCCACAAGGACGGCACCGTCACCGGCCTGTCCGCCGAGCCCGGCTCGTCGATCACCCAGGGCTCGGTCATCTGCGAGATCAAGGACTGACCCTGGAGGCCGTCGAGATCAACGCCGGCGCCTGGTACCTGCGGGCGCCGCGGTCCGACGACCGCGTCGACGACGGACCCGCCTACGCCGACCTGGGCATCGACGGGGGCGTCGCCGCCGCCGATGCGGGCTGGATCGGCGACACCACCTGCACGTGGGCCGTCTGCGAGCCGACCACCGGCGAGATGGTCGGCGAGATCGCCCTCGTCGGGGCGCTCGCCGGCCCGTCCGCCGAGCTGCGGGTCCGCAGCCGGGCCGGCTGGCCGGGCGCCGTCGCCGACTCGCTGCCCCCGGTGCTGCGCTTCGCCGCGGGCGCCCTCGGCGTCACGCGGGTCCGGTGGTCGGCCGACAACACCTCTCCCCCGACCGACTTCGCGCTGGTCACGACCCCGGACGCACTGGTCTCCGTCCCTTGACCCGGTGATCAACTGCTGGCTACGGTGACCCGCAGGCCGACCGCCGCCCCAGGCGACGGCGGCCGGGCGTCCCGCCGGACGGCAGCGCGCCTGACAACTTCACACCCGTGTGACCATCCACGGGCCCGGTACTTCCGCCACGCGGAGTGACCGCGCCGCGGATCCCGTTCACCGCGTCGGCCGAGCCACGCCACGAACGCGTCCATCACCACTCCGGACTTCCAGGATCCGTCATGCCCCACGAGAACGTGTACGTCAGCAACCACATCCACGTCGAAGGTCCCATCCCCGGGCCGTACTCGCTGCTCACCGTGGCGTCGGCCGCGCACCGCGCGGACGGCACCCTGGTCTCGACGTTCACCGTCAACGTGCGAGAGCTGCCCGGGGCCACGATCCACCCGATCGCGCTGAGGTCCTGGCGCGGCCGGGCCGACGACTGGCTCACCACCCGGCGGGCACCCCGCCCGCCGGCCGCGGCGACCAGCGCCTACGTGCGCTGGGTCGACGCGCTCCCGGGCCCGGCGATCTTCGTCGCCGACCCGGAGGCGCAGGACCACGTGTTCCTCTACTGGTACGTGCAGCGCTTCGCCGGCCACTGGCCGTTCGTCGCCACCAGCACCGACCCGCAGGTCAGGGACGCGTTGCCCGCCGTCACCGGCTGCCCGTTGCCGGGCTGCCGCGACGGCGTCGCCCGCACCGCCTGAACCCGAGACCCCCGCCCGGTTCGCCGGTGCGGGGGTCTCGTCGTTCCTCAGTCGCCGAGTGCCTCGTTCCTGCGGCCGACGACCGCGCCCGCCACGCCCGCGACCAGTGTCAACGTCGCCAGGATCATGCCCAGCCAGCCGAAGCCGCCGACCAGCAGCCCGATGCCCGCCGACACCGCTCCCACCGCCAGCCCGGTGCGGGCCACCGACGGCCCCGACAGCTTCCGTGTCACCAGCCGCGCGCCGACGCCCGTCAGCAGGACCGCGAGGAAGGCCGAGATCGGCGCGATGATCGCGACGGGCGGCAGCACGAGGTAGGCGAGGTCGTCGACGAACTGCGACGCGACGGCCGCGGCCACGACGGGGACGACCGGCACCCGGGTCGTGGCGTTCTGCAGTGTGGTCATGTCCTCGAGCATCGTCCCGCGCACGCCCCCGGGAATCGGGGTTCCCCCGGACCCGACCCCGGGATCCGCCGACGACCCGGCGCCGAATACCGGGCGCAACCTGACTGCTGTCGACGGGCCGATCCGCAGCAGTCAGGTTGCGCGCGGCCTGTCCTGCTCGGCACGCTCGGCGCAGCCCTGCGCGGCCGTCCCGCCCGGCGCGGCCCGGCACGGCCGTCCCGCCCGGCGCGGCCCTGCGCGGAGAGCTGCCACCCGCGCGCAACCTCACTGCTCCCCGCGGGCCGATTCGCAGCACTCAGGTTGCGCGCGGCCTGTCCTGCTCGGCACGCCCTGCGTGGCCCTGCGCGGCCGTCTCGTCCGGCGCGGCCCTGCGCGGAGAGCTGCCACCCGCGCGCAACCTCACTGCTCCCCGCGGGCCGATTCGCAGCAGTCAGGTTGCGCCCGGTTGGTCGAGGCCGTCAGTCCAGGTCGTCGTGCTGCATGAGCTGGCGGCCGGCCTCGGTGATCGACCCCGAGAGCGAGGGGTAGACGGAGAAGGTGTGGGCGAGGTCGTCGACGGTGAGGCCGTTCTGCACGGCCAGCGCGATGGGCAGGATCAGCTCGCTCGCCACCGGCGCCACGACCACACCGCCGATGACGGCGCCCGTCGCGGGCCGGCAGAACACCTTCACGAAGCCGCGCCGCAGGCCGCGCATCTTGGCGCGCGGGTTGGTGGCCAGCGGCAGCATGACCGTGCGGGCGGGGACCTCGCCGGCGTCGATGACGCGCTGGCTGATGCCGACCGTCGCGATCTCGGGCCTGGTGAACACGTTGGCGGCGACGGTGCGCAGCTTGATCGGGGCGACGCCCTCGCCGAGCGCGTGCCACATCGCGATCCGGCCCTGCATCGCGGCGACCGAGGCCAGCATGAGGACGCCGGTGCAGTCGCCCGCGGCGTAGACGCCGGGGACGGAGGTGCGGGAGACGCGGTCGACGGTGACGAACCCGCCGCCGTCGGTGTGGACGCCGATCTTCTCCAGCCCGATTCCCGCGGTGTTGGGGACGGACCCGACCGTCATCAGGGCGTGGGAGCCGCGGACCTGGCTGCCGTCGGTCAGGGTCACGACGACGCCGTCGCCCTCGCGGGTGACCGACTCGGCGCGGGCGTTGGCCAGGATCTCGACGCCGCGCTCGGCGAACACCTCCTGCAGCACGGCGGCGGCGTCGGCGTCCTCGCCGGGGAGCACCCGGTCGCGGCTGGACACGAGGGTGACGCGGCAGCCGAGCTCGACGTAGGCGGAGACGAACTCCGCGCCCGTCACCCCGGAGCCGACGACGACGAGGTGCTCGGGCAGCGCGGGAAGGTCGTAGAGCTGGCGCCAGGTGAGGATGCGTTCGCCGTCGGGGCGTGCGGAGTCGAGGATGCGCGGGGTGGCTCCGGTGGCGACGAGCACGATGTCGGCGGGGAGTTCTTCCTCGGCGCCGTCGGCGGTGGTGACGTCGACGACCTGGGGTGCGCGGCCGGGGGCGGGTTCGCCGAAGCAGGCGGTGCCGTCGACGATCCGGACGCCTTCGCCCGCGACGCGGTCGCGGATGTCGGCGGACTGCGCCCGGGCCAGGCTGAGCACGCGGCCGTGGACCTTGGGGAGGTCGATGCCGGCGGTGTTGCGGTCGAGGAGGACGCCGAGGTCCTCGGCGCGGTGCAGGTCGACGCGCACGGCGGCGCTGGAGATGAAGGTCTTGGACGGCACGCAGTCGTCGAGGACGCATGCGCCACCCATGCCGTCGCGTTCGACGACGGTGACCTCGCTCCCGTGCTGTGCGGCGACGAGCGCCGCCTCGTAGCCGGCGGGTCCGCCGCCCATGATCACGATCCGGGTCACGCCGGTTCGCCCTCCTCCGCGTCGATCGGGACGACGCAGACAGTACGCCCGTCCTGTGAACGGGGTGTGGCCCACGGGCGAGGTGCCGCACGGGACATGACTAGTCTGTCCGAGTGCCGCTCTACGCCGCGTACGGGTCGAACATGGACCCCGCCCAGATGAAGGAGCGCGCCCCGTACTCCCCCATGGCGGGCACGGGGTGGCTGCAGGGTTGGCGCCTCACCTTCGGTGGCGAGGACTTCGCCTGGGAGGGTGCGCTCGCAACGGTCGTCGAGCATCCGACGTCGCAGGTCTTCGTCGTGCTCTACGACGTGCCCGACCAGGACGCCGCCACCCTCGACCGGTGGGAGGGCGGGGAGCTCGGGCTGCACAAGAAGCTGCGGCTGCGGGTGCACACCCTCGACGGCGACGTCCTGGCCTGGATCTACGTGCTCGACGCCTACGAGGGCGGCATGCCTTCGGCGCGCTACCTCGGTGTGATCGCCGACGCGGCGGAGCTGGCCGGCGCCCCGGACGACTACGTCGCCGCGCTGCGCAGCCGGCCGTCGCGCAAGTCGCTCTGACGGGTCGCGTTCTCCGTTCGACGTGACCGCGGCGACAGTTGTCAGACATCTGACCGCTCGCCTACGCTCCGGGGATGGGCACCCCCAGCGACCGCCCGCTGCTCGAACGACTGGTCCGTTCCGTGTTCCCGCCGGGCAGCTTCCCCGAGGTCGTCTACTCCCGCGCCGCCGACGAGGTGCTGCACCACGACTGGGTGGGCCAGGTCCTGCGTCACGAGGTCACCGACGAGGCAGCGGACCCGCTCGCCCGGCTGGTCGGTTCCGCGCACGGCCCGGCGCTGGTGGAGATCATCTCCGATGCCGCGGTACGTGCCGCCCTCGACGCGGCCCGGACCGAACGCGTCGCCGCAGGCCCCCTCGGCCCACCGGCCTGATCGCCCCCGGGCCGCCGTTCCTCAGGTCGTCCGGAACATCTCGAAGATCACGTCGAAGTTGGCGACGGTCGCCGCGATCGCCGCCGCGGGGTCCCCTGCCCGGATCGCGTCGAGCAGCGCCGCGTGCTCGTCCGTGGTGTCGGGCAGCGGCTCCTGGTCGACGAGGGCGGCCAGCGCGTGCGCGAGCGACTCCCGGAACCGGTCGAACAGGTCGAGCAGCAGCCCGTTGCCGGCCATCGCCACCACCCCGCGATGGAACGCGGTGTCGGCCTGCACGAACGCAGCGGTGTCGGCCCCGACCAGCGACTGGCGGTGGGCCAGGACCTCTTCGAGGGCGTCGATGTCGTCGGGCGAGGCGACCTCCGCCGCGATCCGCGCCGCCTCGACCTCCAGGGCCCGTCGCACCTGGTAGACCTCGAGGATCCGGGCCCGGCGCAGCAGCTGCGACGTACCGGCCCCGGCGTCGGCGGTCAGCCCGGTGGCGGCCGGGAGCGGTAGCGCGTCGGCGACGAACGTGCCGTTACCGTGCTGCACGACGAGCAGTCCCTCGCGGGTGAGCAGCTTGATCGCCTCGCGCAGCGAGGAACGCCCGACCCCCAGCTCACGGGCCAGGGCCGGCTCCGCGGGTAGCTTCTCGCCGGGGGCCCACCGGCCGTATGCCAGGTCGTCACGCAGTGCGTTCTCGACCCGCGCGACGACACTCGAGCTCCCGAGATGCCGTTGTGGCGGGCCACTCGTCTGCACAGGACTCCTCGCGTCGGCGGAGCCGCAGTGTACGGCGCAACCCGACGATCGTCTGCGGCGTCCAGGCCCCGACCCGCGCGCAACCTCACTGCTGTCTGCAGGCCGAGCTGCAGCGCTGAGGTTGCGCGCGGATTGTCAGTCGGCCGGTTCCAGGCGGCACAGCAGGGCGTCCTGGGCGACGCTGTCGCCGATCGCGACCGGCAGCTCGACGACGATGCCCGACGCGGTGGCGCGCACGGCGTTCTCCATCTTCATGGCCTCGACGACGGCGACCACGTCACCCGCCGCGACCTGCGCCCCCTTCTCCACGGCGAGCTGGACGACGGTGCCCTGCATCGGCGAGACCAACGCGTCGGGCGAGGCCGCGGCCCCGGCGCCCCGGTCGGCCCCGGCGAGCAGTCCGGCCCGGACCGCGTCGGCGGCGGCGCCGGTCAGCTCGGCCATGCCGGGCAACGACACCCGCAGCGTGCGACGACCCAGCCGCAGCACACCGACGGTCGGGTCGGCCTCGGCCGGTCCGCGTCGCGGCAGGTACTCCTCCTCGATCCAGCGGGTGTGGACGGAGAAGTTCTCGGATGAGGTGAAGGCGGGGTCGGCGAGCAGGTCGCGGTGCACGTCGAGGACCGTCGGGACGCCGTCGACCCGGGTCTCGGCGAGCACCCGGCGGGCCCGGGCGAGGGCCTCGGACCGGGTCGCCCCGCTGACGATCACCTTGGCCAGCAACGAGTCGTACTCGGCGCCGACCCGCCCACCGGCGGCGATGCCGGCGTCGACGCGCACGCCCGGCCCGGAGGGCACCTCGAACCGGGTGACGGTGCCGGGCGCGGGGGCGAAGCCGCGGGAGGCGTCCTCGGCGTTGATCCGGAACTCGATCGCGTGACCGCGGACGGGCACGTCGGCGGGCAGGTCGAGCGATCCCCCGGCGGCGACGCGGAACTGGGCGCCGACGACGTCGACACCCGTGACCTCCTCGGTGACGGGATGCTCGACCTGCAACCGGGTGTTGACCTCCAGGAACGTGGTCGTACCGTCGGCGCCGACGAGGAACTCGACGGTCCCGGCGCTGGTGTAGCCGGCCTCGCGGCAGATCGCGGTGGCGGCCTCGTGGAGGGTGGCGCGCAGCGCGTCGGACAGGAACGGTGCGGGTGCCTCCTCGACGAGCTTCTGGTTGCGCCGCTGGACGGTGCAGTCGCGGGTGCCGAGCACCGAGACCGCACCGTGGGTGTCGGCGAGGACCTGGACCTCGACGTGGCGGGCCTGCGGCAGGAAGCGTTCGACGAAGCACTCGCCGCGCCCGAACGCCGCGGTGGCCTCGCGGACGGCGGACTCGAAGGCGCCCGCGATCTCGCGTTCGGTGTGCACCACCTTCAGGCCCCGGCCCCCACCCCCGAACGCCGCCTTGATCGCGATCGGGAAGCCGTGCGCCGCGGCGAAAGCCTCGACCTCGGCGACCCCGGACACCGGCGAGGTCGTGCCGGGCGCCATCGGGGCGCCGACGCGCCGGGCGATCGCGCGGGCGGACACCTTGTCCCCCAACGCCCGCATCGCCGCGGGCGACGGTCCGACCCACGTCAGCCCGGCGTCGATCACCGCCTGGGCGAAGCCCGCGTCCTCGGAGAGGAACCCGTAGCCGGGGTGCACGGCGTCGGCACCCGTCACCCGCGCCGCGTCCAGCAACGCGTCAGCGGCCAGATACCCGCCGTCGGGCAGCGGGAACGCCTCGTCGGCCAGCAAGGTGTGTGGCGCGCCCGCGTCCTGCGACGAGTGCACGGCGACGGCGCGCAGCCCGGCGTCGTGGCACGCCCGCACGATGCGGACGGCGATCTCCCCGCGGTTGGCGACGAGCACGGTCCTCATGCGTTCTCCCCCGCTCGCGCCAGTACCTGACGCGCCAGCTTCAGGTGCACGGCGTCGACCATCTCCCCGTCGACGACCGCGACCCCGGCCGACTCGGCCTCCAGCACCCGCCGCGCGCGTTCGATCTCCGGGACCGACGGTGTGAACACCTCGTGCGCCAACGCCACCTGCGACGGATGGATGCAGATCTTCCCGGCGTAGCCGAGGTCGCGGCCGTCGGAGGCGTCGGCGCGGAACGCCTCGGCGTCGCCGATCGCGGTGACGACCTGGTCGAGCAGCGGGATCCCCGCCAGCCGCCCCGCGAGCACGGTCTGGCTGCGCGCGTAGAGGACCTCGAGGCTGCCGGGGCTGCGGCGGCCGCCGATGTCGGCGATGTAGTCCTCGGCGCCGAAGAACCCGGTGTCGGCGTGGGCGAACAGCTCGCGGGCGTTGACGACGCCGAGCGCGGACTCGATGCCCGCCATCAGGATCCGGCCCGCGGTGCGTTCCCGGACCTGCGCGAGCACCACCGGGTCCTCCGCCTTGGGGACGATGACGCCGGCCGCGCCGCTGCTCAGGGCGGCGTCGAGGTCGTCGTCGAACCACGGGGTTCCGGGGGCGTTGACGCGGACGAGGACGGTGGCTCCGCCGGCATCGAGCGGCTGGTTCACCAGACCAGCGCGGGCGGTGGACTTTCCCGCCACGGCGACCGCGTCCTCCAGGTCGACCGCGACGGCGTCGGGCTGCCAGCGCGGGACCTTGGCCAGCAGCTCCAGCTTGTCGGCCGGGACGAACAGCAGGCTCCTCATACCGGGCTCACCACGTGATGACGCTTCCCACAAGACCGTTCCCAGCCGTCGGCCGCCGCGACCCGCGCGATCAGCTCGGCCCGCAGGTCGCCCGGTTCGACGACGGCGTCGACGACCAGGTCGCTGCCCATCCGCAGCAGGTTCACCTCCGCCTCCTGCTCCGCGACGCGCCGCGCGACGAACGCGGCCCGTTCCCCCTCGTCCTCAATCTGGGCGATCCTGTTGGCGTACATGGCGTTCGCCGACGCCTCGGGGGCCATCGTGCCGATCGTCGCCGTCGGCAGCGCGAGCGTGGCGCGGGGCTCGAAGCCGGGCGCGCACATCGCGTAGTAGCCCGCCGCGTAGGCCTTGCGCAGCACCACGGTGAACCGCGGCACCTCCGCCGACGCCATGGCCACCAGCATCTTCGCGCCGTGCCGGATGATGCCCTGCCGCTCGACGGCCACCCCGACCATGAAGCCCGGAACGTCCTGCAGGAACACGATCGGCACGTTGAACGCGTCGCACAGCGAGATGAACCGGGCGGCCTTGTCGGCGGAGTCGACGAAGATCGCGCCGCTGCGCACCGACGGCTGGTTGGCGACGATCCCGACGACCTTCCCGTCGAGGCGCCCCAGCCCGCACACCATCTCCGTCGCCCAGCCCGACTTGATCTCGAAGAACGAACCGGCGTCGACGATGCGGTCGATGACGTCGTTGACGTCGTAGGGGCGGTTGGGGTCGGTGGGGACGAGGTCGTCGGGCCAGTGACCGGTCGCGGGCGGGCGCGCCTCGGTGACCGGGGGCCGCTGCGCGAACGACGACGGCAGGTAGGTCAGCAACAGCCGGGCCGCCGCGATCGCCTCGCCGTCGCTGCCGAACACCTCGTCGCCGCAGCCGGACACGGTGGCGTGCATGCGCGCGCCACCCATCTCCTCCAACGTCGTGATCTCGCCCGTGACCTTCTCCGCCACCCGCGGTGACGCCAGGTACATCGACGCGTTGCCCTCGACCATCCCGACCCAGTCGGTGAACGCCGGCATGTACGCCCCGCCCGCCGCCGACGGCCCGAGCAGGCAGCAGACCTGCGGCACCCGGCCGGAAAGCCTGACCTGCAGGTGGAAGATGCGCGACGCACCGCGGCGGTTGGGGAAGAAGCCCATCTGGTCGTTGAGCCGCCCGCCCGCAGAGTCGACGAGATAGACGACGGGCAGCAGGTCGCGGTCGGCGCGTTCGAGGATGCGGATCTGCTTCTCGCAGCCCAGCTCGCCCCACGACCCGGCCTTCACGGTGAAGTCGTGCGCGATGACGGCGACGAGCCGCCCCTCGATCCGGCCCACCCCCGTGACGACGCCGTCGGCGGGCAGGCCCTCGCTGCGCGCGTTGGCGAGCAGCCCGTCCTCGACGAACGTGCCGGGGTCAAACAGTAGCGTCAGCCGGTCGCGGACGGGCAGCTTCGCGGGCCAGCGGGAGGTGTCGAGCCCGGCGAGCGCGGTCTCCTTGGCGACGGTGACGTCGTCTTTCACGGCGGTCACGAGGCCCCCTGCGAAGGGGCTCGGCGGATCAGGCCCGTTCGACGGGCCTGGCACACCAGCTCGTCGCGCTGGTTGTGGGCGCGGTGCTCGAACACCACGATCCCCTGCGTCGGCCGGGACTTCGACGCCCTCGCCGAGACCACCTCCGACTCGACGCGGATCGTGTCGCCGACGAACACCGGCTTCGGGAACGTGACGTCGTCCATGCCGAGCTGGGCGAGGATCGTGCCGTGCGTCAGCTCGGGCACCGACAGCCCGACGACCAGCGCGACGGTGAACATGCTGTTGACCAGCACCTGGCCGAACTCGGTGCCCTTGGCGTAGTCGGCGTCGAGGTGGGCGGCGGCCGGGTTCATCGTCATCGTCGTGAACATGACGTTGTCGGTCTCGGTGACGGTGCGCCGGATCGCGTGCTCGACGACGAGGCCCTCGGTGAGCTCCTCGAACCACAGGCCGGACACGACGCGGCCCTCGGCGTCGCGCTTCTGCTGGAAAACCACTTCTCAGACTCCCTGGAAGTTCGGTGCACGCTTCCCGGCGAACGCCGCGAGACCCTCACGGGCGTCGGGGTTGCCGGTCAGGTGCTCGACGACGGTGCGCTGCTCGGCCACGAGCGCGTCGCGGTAGGGCATCGCCAGGCCGTCGAAGTACATGCGCTTGACGCCCGCGAGCGCGGAGGGGCTGTGCCGCAACAGCCTTCGTGTGATCGCGTGAACCGTCGACTCCAGCTCCTCCGGGGAGACACACCAGCCGACGAGCCCCATCGCGGCCGCGGTCGCGCCGTCGACGATCTCGCCCGTGTACAGCAGCCGCCGCGCCAGCGCCGCCGGGAGCACCCGCGGCAGCCGCACCGAGCCGCCCGCGCCCGGGATCATCCCGTACTCCATGTGCCGGTCGCCGATCTTCGCCTCGGTGGAGGCGACGACGAGGTCGCACGCCAGCATCAGCTCGCACCCGCCCGCGACGCCGTAGCCGTCGACGACACAGATCGAGACGAACGGCGCGGCCTCGATCGCGTCGAGCGCGGCGCCGATCTGCGCGATGTAGGCGGCGACGGCGTCGCGGTCGTCGCCCAGCCCGAGCAGGTGGGGCAGGTCGGCACCGGCGGAGAGGGCCTTCCCGCGGCCGCGGACCGTCGCGACCCGGCAGCCTGCCTCGGTGACCTTCTCCACCGCGGCGTGCAGGCCCTCCAGCAGGTCCGGGCTCATCGCGTTGTGCGCCTTCTCCCGGGTCAGCGTGATCGCGGCCGCACCACCGTCGATCACCACCTCGACCGGCGGGGTCATCCGTTCCTCCGCACCGTGATGCCCGCCTTCTCGCGGTCCCACAACTCGTCCCTGCCGTCCACCGCCGCCGCCTTCAACTTGAACTTCTCCACCTTCTGGCTCGGGGTCTTGGGCAGCTCGTCGATCAGCTGCCAGTACCGGGGCACCATGAAGTACGCCATGTTCTCGACGCAGTAGCCGACGAGCTCGGCGAAGTCGGGCGAGGCGCCGTCGGCGGGCACGACGTAGACCATGACGTCGTCCTCCGACAGGTCCGACGGCACCGCGACCGCGGCGACCTCGTGCACGTCGGGGTGCTTGCACAGGATGGTCTCCAGCTCGTAGGCGGAGATGTTCTCCCCGCGCCGGCGGATGACCTCCTTCTTGCGCTCCGAGAAGTACAGGTAGCCGTCGTCGTCGAGCCACCCGCGGTCGCCGGTGAGGAACCACAGGTCGCGGATCGCGCCGACCGTCGCCTCCGGCATGTCGTGGTAGCCGAGCATGATCATGCCGGGGCCGTTCGGGCGGATGCAGATCTCGCCGACCTCCCCCGTGGGCAGCGGCACCCCGTCGTCGTCGGCGATCTGCACCGCCACGTGGTCGCGCACCCGCCCCGCCGACGCCGCCTTCCCCGGCGGGTCGTGCGGGCCCAGCACCGTCACCGCGCAGTTCTCCGTCATCGCGAACACCGAGGTGACCGTGATGCCGTAGCGGTCCTTGAAGCCGTCGACGAGCGGGCGCGTCGTCGGCACGACCATCGCGCTGCGGACCCGGTGGTCGCGGTCGGCCGGGTCCTCGGGCAGCTGCCAGATGATGTTGGCCATGGCGCCCAACGCGTTGAACTCCGTCGCGCCCGACTCCCGGATGTCGCGCCAGAACGAGCGCGCCGAGAACCGCGGCGCCAGCGCGATGCACGAGTCGCCCCACAGCGCCGCGTACACCGAGTACCAGATCGCGTTGCCGTGGAAGAGCGGCAGACACGTGTAGAGCACGTCGTCGGGGCCGTACTCGCAGTGCCGGGCCATCACCTCGCCGACGGCGTGGCCCTGCGAGTGCGGCGAGACCACGCCCTTCGACGGGCCCGTCGTCCCGGAGGTGTACATGATCAGCATGGGGTCCGACGGCTTGACGTCCGACTGCGGCGTCTCCCCCTTCGTGGTGGCGACGTCGGCGAGCGCGTGGTCTCCCCCGTCCCCCTGCACGATCGTCCGGGCGCCCGTCGCCGTCAGTGCGTTCGCCAGGGTCGGCAGGAAAGCGGCCTCGGCGACGACCCACTCCGAGCCCGACTGCCGCAGGTAGTACTCCAGCTGGTCACCCTTCGCCGCGGTGTTCAGCGGCACCGCGACCGCGCCCAGCTTGCCCAGCCCCCAGCACGTGTACAGGAACTCCGGACAGTTGCCGAGCATCACCGCCACCGTCGTCCCCTTGCCGACGCCCAGGCCTGCGAACCCGCGCGCGTAGTCGTCGGTGAGGCGGTGCATGTCGGCGTAGCTGATGTCGGCCCACTCGCCGCCGTCGCCGCGGACCCGCAGGAACGGACGGTCACCGACGCGCCACGCCTTCTCCGCCAGCACCTGCCCGATCGTGCGTTCCTCGCGTGGGTAGACGTGCATCCCGCTCAGCCCTCCGGCTTCCGGGCCACCAGGGCCTTCAGGTCGGCGACGCACCGCGGCTCGTCGCGATGGTTGAGCACCACGAACCGGTACGTGACGACGCCGTCGCCATCGGGGCGCGCCGCCACGTCGAGCACCTCGGTCTCGACTCGGACGGTGTCCCCGATGACGGTCGGCGCCACGAACCGCAGCGTGTCCAGCCCGTAGAAGGCCTTCATCGCCGGCGGCCAGAACTCGACCAGCCCCAGCCCGAACGAGATCACCAGCGCCCCGTGCGCGATGCGCTGCCCGAACCGCGGATCCGCGGCGGCGTACTCCTTGTCGGTGTGGATCGGGTGCCAGTCACCGGTGATCATCGCGAACTGCACGAGATCGGTCTCGGTGATCGTCCTGGCCCGCGACACCGAGGTGTCGCCGACGCGGATGTCGTCCAGGTAGGTCGTGATCACGTGCTGCTCATCCCTGCTGTTTCTCGAGGTCGGTCACGGCGACCGACGGGTCGTCGAGGTCCGCGCTGCCGCGGGCGATGGTCGTCGCGCTGATCGCCCACACGCACACCAGCGAGATCAGCGACATCACGCACACGTAGACGGCCACCGAGATCACCGAGCCCGTCGCCTCCACCAGCGCCGCGGCGATGATCGGGGCCAACGCGCCACCCAGCAGCACCCCGATCTGGAAACTCGTCGACGCCGCGCTGAAGCGGACCCGCGCGTCGAACATCTCGACGATGTAGGTGGCCTGCGGGCCGTAGGAGACACTGAAGAAGACCGCGCCCACCAGGTACGCGCCGACCAGCAACCCCAGGTTCCCGCTGTCGACGGCGAGCATCGTCGGATAGATCCAGATCGCCATCGCCGCCAGGCCGGCCAGGATCATCCGTTTCCGCCCGAACCGCTCCGACAGCGCCCCGAACACCGGCAACGCCGCCGCCGCGACCGCCGCCGAGATCAGGATCGCCACCAGCATCTCGTTGCGCGAGAACGTCTTCGCCGACGGCCCGTAGCTCAGCGCATACGTGTTGACGACGTAGAAGTACGAGCCCGTGCTCACGATCGAGCCGATGGCCAGCAGGATCTGCAACGGGTACGTCCGGATCGCGAGCCACAGCGGCACCCGCGCCTCGGTGCGGGTCTCGCGGACCTTCTCGAACACCGGCGTCTCGGTCAGCGTGAGCCGGATGAAGAGCCCGACCCCCACGAGCACGATGCTGATCAGGAACGGGATCCGCCAGCCCCACGCCATGAACTGGTCGTCGGGCAGACCGCTGACCGCGAGGAACACCAGCGTCGACAACAGCAGACCGGCCGGGACACCGATCTGCGGCAGGCTCCCGTACAGCCCACGTCTACCCTTCGACGAGTACTCCACCGCCGTCAGCACCGCGCCGCCCCACTCACCGCCGACGCCGAAACCCTGCAACAGCCGCAGCACCACCAGCAGGATCGGCGCCCAGATGCCGATGGACGCGTACGTCGGGAGCAGGCCGATCAGGAACGTCGCGAGCCCCATCATCGTCAACGACATGACCAGCACCTTCTTGCGGCCGATCCGGTCGCCGAAGTGCCCGAAGATGATGCCGCCCAAGGGGCGCGCACCGAAACCGATCGCGAACGTCGAGAACGCGAGCAGGGTGCCCGCGAGCGGGTCGACGTTCGGGAAGTACAGCGGCGCGAACACCAGGGCCGCCGCCGCGCCGTAGAGCTGGAAGTCGTACCACTCGATCGTCGTGCCGATGAGCACCGACGCCGCGACCCGGCGCATCGGTGGCCCTTGCTGCCTCCCCGCTGACGTCCCTGCCGCCGGCGTCCCCGGCGGTCTCGGTGCTGCAGGCGTCGCCATGTCGTCTCCTCGTCGGACCTCGCGGTCCGCCGGGTCGGGGCGGGCCGCGGACTTCGTCGTCGTCGTCCTCGGTTCGGGACCGGCGCGGGGGTCGCATGGCAGGAGCGGCCCCTCGCGGGCCCGGCGACTGGCCTCGCCGCAGGGCCTCGTGCTGCTCGTCCTTAATTAACGTTCATTCAGGACCGGATCCACGATAATGTGAGCCGCGTGACGCGGTCAACGCCCGTCTCGTCGCAGACGGTCCAACACGCGGCGCGCGACCTGTTCGCCGCCCAGGGCTACCGCGGCACGTCCATGAAGGACATCGCGCACGTCCTCGGCGTGTCCGCGCCCAACCTCTACAACCACGTCCCGTCCAAGCAGGACCTGCTGTTCTCGATCATGGACGTCGCCATGGACCGCGCCCTCGACGCACTCGCCGCCGCCCTCACCGGCGTCACCGACGTCGCCGCGCAGCTCCACGCCGCAGCCGCCGCCACCGTGCTGGACTTCCTGGAGAACCCCGCCGAGGTCACCGTCTGCAACACCGAGATCCGCAGCCTCGTCGAGCCCTACCGCACCACGATCATCGGCAAACGCGACGCCTACGGCGCCCGCATCCGCGGAATCGTCGAACGCGGCTGCGCCGAGGGCCGCTTCCACGTCGCCGACCCCCGCACCGCCAGCTACCTCATCCTCGAGATGGGCAACAGCGCCAAGGCCTGGTTCCGCCCCGCCGGCACCTACACCGCCCGCCAGGTCGCCGACCAGTACGCCGACTACGCCCTCCGGATCGTGGGCAACACGGATTAACGATCGTTCAGGGGTGGCCCTCGCTCCGCGTGCGTCGAGCGGGCGGGCGGGTTTCGTGACAGGACCCGCCCGCAGCACGGTCGAAGCCGCGCGTCGACGGGGCGTCAGGACAGCCGCGGCGCCGCACCCCCTCAGCCAGCCGCTGCCGCCCCCGGCACCGCCGCCGCGCGCGACTCCCTGCCGCACGGATTCGTCAGTCACCGCGTGGGTTCGTGAGCAGCGCGCCGGTTTCGCGAGCAACGCGCAGGCTGCAAGGCTGCCTGCGACCGGGCAAGCCTCGCGGCGACCGGAGTATGCGCGTGCCGAGACGCCACACCGGTTCCGCAGCGTGTCGCCGCCGCACCGGGCGCGGGTCGCGGTGTTGCGGGTGCCGCCGGCCAGCTCCACCGCACCCACCGACGCCGCCACCACCAGCCCCAGTCCGACGGTCCACGCCGTGGCCGACGGGGCGTTCAGCTGCCACACCCACTGCGACAGGTGCAGCGCGGCGGAGCGGGGGCAGCTCGTCGCGGCGTCGGTTCCCCTGTCGCCGCGCGGCTTCCGCCAACAGCGCTGGGGCTATGGACCGGGCGCCGACCCATAATGCCGCGCGCCGACGGTGCAGCGCGCGCGGCAACCCGCGCGTTGCACCTCCTGCAGAGAGGGTGCGACGCCGGCGCAGTGGGTGCAGGTCTCGCCGGTGCCGCGGGCTCGTGGGCCGTCGCGCGCGTTCCGTGGGGAGCGCTTGACCCGGAGGAGGGGCAGCGACCCGAGAAACCGCGCGCCGACGGTGCTGCACGCCGCACGCCACGCACCGGCTCCACGGACATCGCACCCCGGCAGAGTGTGCGGCACCCAGCGACAGCACACCACCCAGCAGCAACACGCCACCCAACAGCAACACAGCACCTAACAGCAACACGCCACCCGGCGGCGGTA
>NZ_BJVJ01000042.1 GCF_007989085.1 Pseudonocardia sulfidoxydans NBRC 16205 | reverse complement strand
TGTGCCGTTCGTGCGCGTCCGGGCGCCGCCTTCTCAGGTTTGATTCAGGCAAATCGGGCACTTTGGGTGGGTGGCCGACTGGATTTTCGCGATCGTCGACCGGCTGGGCGCCGTGGGCGTGGGGCTGCTCATCCTGCTGGAGAACCTGATCCCACCCGTCCCGTCCGAGCTGATCCTGCCGCTGGCGGGGTTCCGGGCCCGGGCGGGCGCCATGGACGTCGTGCTGGTCTGGGCCTGCGCGACCGCGGGCTCACTGCTCGGCGCGGTGATCCTCTACGCCGTCGGCGCCGGGCTCGGATACGAACGGCTGCAACGGCTCGCGTCGAAACCCTGGTTCGTCCTCGTCAGCGTCACCGACCTCGAACGCGGGCGGCGGCTCTTCGACCGCTGGGGCGGCTGGATCGTGCTGATCGGCCGCTTCGTGCCCGTGGTGCGCAGCGTCGTCTCCGTCCCGGCAGGTCTCGCGCGGCAACCGATCGGCCGGTTCGTGCTGCTGACGGCGATCGGCAGCGGGATCTGGAACGCCGTCTTCATCGGGGCCGGCTGGACGATGGGGGAGCACTGGGACCAGGTCGAGGGCTGGCTCGGGCCGGCGAGCTACGTCGTGGTCGGGCTGGTCGTGGCGGGGGTCGTGTGGTTGGCGATCCGACGCCGCCGATCGGGCTACCAGGGCGTGCACCGCCTGCGCAGGTGAGGACTCGCGAGGTCGTGGGGTTCACCGAATCCGGGTACCTTGTCGAGCCGGGTGGCGTGGAGGAGAGTTCCGCCCGCGACGTTCGGCGATCGGAGTGGCGTGGCGACTGAGCAGGACTGGGCGAACGACCGCTACGCGTTCGTCGAGGGTCGTGAGGGAGCCTCGACGGGGCTGCTGGCCGGTCAGTTCGTGAGCCTTGCCGAGCGGTTGCTCGAGGCGACCACGGTTCACGACGTGCTGCGCCGCGTCGTCGACGCGGGCAAGGCCGTCGTCGCCGGGGCGGACCTGGTGAGCGTGACGATGCGGACGTCCAGTGGTGGGTTCCACACCCCCGTCGAGACCGACCCGCTGGCCACCCGGCTCGACGAGCTGCAGTACTCCCTCGACGAGGGCCCGTGCGTGGAGGCGACGCGCACGCCCGGCCTGGGCCTGGTCGCGAGCGCCGACCTGCAGGCCGGCGCCGAGTTCCCGCGCTGGGGTCCCGCCGCCGCGTCCGCGGGGGCGCGCAGCGTGCTGGCCGTCGGCCTGTTCCCGGCGGGGCAGACCCCCCGGCTGGGGGCGCTGAACTTCTACTCGTTCGCCGTCGACGGTTTCGCCGCCGCCGACCCGGACGTCGCGCTGGTGCTGGCGGCGCACGCGTCGACCGCGCTGGCCGGGGTGCACGGCACCACCGCCGCCGAGCTGGAGGTGGCCCAGCTGAAGGAGGCCGTGGCCAGTCGCGACGTCATCGGCCAGGCCAAGGGCATCCTCATGGAGCGGCGCGGGATCAGCGCGACCGAGGCGTTCGACGTGCTGCGTTCGGCGTCGCAGTCGCTGAACGTCAAGCTCGCGCAGCTCGCCCAGACGGTCGCGTCGCGCCGCGCTGAGCTGTGAACCGGAGCGGCAGCGGGCGGGTCGCCACCAGGTAGCCGACCGCGACGAGAGCCGACCACGCGGTGGGCTCCGCGAAGACGGCGAGCAGCCCGGCGTCGACGCGGGGGGCGAACCCGTGCGCGGCGAGCCCGAGCATCCCGCCCGCGGCCAGCACCAGCCCGGTGTACACCGCGACCGGGGAGGCGCCGCGGCGGCCGGCCGTCGTCGACCGGGACTCGAGCGACCCGAACGCGCGGACCAGCACCACGAGCACCACGAGCAGCCCACCGATCCACAGCGGGGCCCCGGCCAGCCACAGCGGCCCGAACGGGTCGGGGGTGTGCGAGCCGACGCCGAGCGTCAGCACCCCGACCCCGACGACGAGCGCGCTCATGTGCCACAGGAACACCGTCATCGTGCGCGGAGCCAGCACGGCGAGGCCGCGCTCCACGGGCCGCCACGCCGCGAACCGGACGAGGGCGGGCTTCAGCGCGAACAGCACGCCGAGCTGGGCGATCGCGAGCGTCACCAGGCACAGGGTCGGCGGGCTCATGTTGGAGACGGGCGCGCCCGGCATCCCGATCATCGACGCCGGGTAGGGCCCGAGTCCGACGAGCGCGGCCGTCGCGGCCAGCCCGGCGACCCCGACGAGCGCAGCGCCGCGGCGACCGAGACCGGCGAAGCGGCCGTCGGCGTAGGCCACACCGACCTGGTGGACGGCGACCCAGACCAGGATCGCGTTGACGTAGCCGACGAGCGGGACACCGGCGAAGCGCAGCACGTCGACCGCGGCCGCGCCCAGGACGAGCGGGACCAGCACGGCGAGCCCGAAGCGGCGGTGCAGTGCGACGGTCAGCGGGGTGAGCGCGACCAGGATCAGCTGGACGACGAGGAACCACAACAGCTGCGGCACGGTGCTCGCCGCGAGGTGCAGCGGCTGGCCGGGGACGCCGAGCGCGAGCAGCACGACCGGCAGCGGCAGCCACACCACGACCAGCGCGGCGACGGGCAGCACCAGCCGGTGCAGCCGGCCCACGAGCCAGCCCGCGGGCTCCCCACCCTTCGCCCTCGTCCGCGCCCACGAGATCGCGCCCGCCGCGCCGGAGGCGAAGAAGACCAGCGGCATGACCTGCCCGACCCACGTCCACGCCCACGCACCGGGCGCCGACAGGGCGTTGCCGGCGACGAGCGCGTCGCCGTCGCGGGTGATCACCGGCATCAGCCAGTGCTGGACGACGACGAGCGCGATCGCGCCGCTGCGGATGAGGTCCAGCAGCACGTCACGACCCCTACCGGGGTGTGCCGCGGCCGGGGACCGGGGCGGAGCTGCGGTCGGCGTCGTCATGCATCGAGCCTGTCGGCGGGGCTGCGGGAACACAGCGGGGCCAGCAGGCGTCGTCGCAGCGGCTGACCCGACGTGCGGGGTGGGGCTGGCCCCACCCCGTGGGTGTGGCGGGTCGCGTGTGGCACCGTGGGCGCGTGATCCGAAACGTTGTGGTGGGAACCGTCAAGGACGGCGTGACGACCGAGCAGATCGAACAGGCCCTCGCCGCCATCCGTGGGATGCAGGTCCCCGGCGTCGAGCTCGACGTGCACACCGGTGTCGACCTCGGCCTGCGCGAGGGGAACGCGAACTTCGCGATCACCGTCGATGTCGCCGACGAGGCGGCCTACCAGGCCTACGACGCCGACGACGAGCACAACCGCATCCGGCGCGAGCTGTTCGCCCCGATCAGCGCCTCGATCCAGCGGATCCAGATCCGTCTCTGACGGCTTGCACGCTTTCCGGCGGCCTTTGGGCTTCCGACGCCTTTGGGCGCAGCGCGACCGTCCGCCGGGCGCAGCGGGGGACCGATCGGTGCCGGGCCGGGGGCACGATGAGCGCGTGATGCGTCTCGAGGGGGTGCGCAAGCGGTACGGCCGGCGGTCGTCGGAGGTCCTCGCCGGGATCGACCTCGACCTGGAGCCCGGAGGCCCCGTCGTGCTCCGGGGCGGCAACGGCTCCGGCAAGTCGACGTTGCTGCGCATCGCCGCGGGCGCGGCGTCGGCGTCGGCGGGCCGGGTCGTGGGACGCCCGCGCGTCGTCGGCTACGTGCCCGACCGGTTCCCGGCGCAGCTGCGCATGCCCGTCGGGGTCTACCTGCGCCACCTCGCCGCCATCCACGGCGCCGGGCCGGGCGCCGTCCGCGACGCCACCGAGCTGCTGGCCGAGATGTCGTTCTCCGCGGGCGCCGGCACCCCGATGCTGCAGCTGTCCAAGGGCAACGCGCAGAAGGTCGGGCTGGCCCAGGCGCTCACCTGCGGCGCCGGTCTGGTCGTGCTCGACGAGCCGTGGTCGGGTCTCGACGCCGAGTCGTCCCCGCTGCTGTCGGCCCGTCTCGACGCGGTGGCCGCCGCGGGCACGCTCGTCCTGGTCGCCGACCACACCGCGCACGGTCCGCGGCTCACCGGCGCGACCATCCTGCGCGTCGACGGCGGCACGCTACGGCCCGAGAAGGCGCCACCCCCGGTCGACGAGGTGACCGTCATCGAGCTGGCCGGCGACGGCGACCCGCGGTCGGCGGTGGGGTCGCTGCCGCCGGGGTCGGAGTCGCGGGTCGTGCCCGGCCCGGGGCCGGCGTCGTGGCGGCTGCGGCTGCGGGTGTCGTCGGCCGAGGGCGACGCGGTGCTGGCTGCGGCGATCGCCCGCGGGGCGACGGTGCTGTCGGTCAGGCGGGAGCCCTCGGTGGTCCCCGCGCCGCCGCGGCGGCGGGTGGAGGCCCGGCCGTGAGCACGATCGCCGTCTCCCGGTTCCTGCTGTCCGACCTGTACCGCTCCCAGCGGGTGGTCGTGCCGGTCATCATCCAGGCCGCGATCCTCGCGGTCCTGTTCGGCGGCGACCCCGGCCCGCTGCCCGCGCCCTGGGCGGCGTCCGCGCTGGCGCTGTACCCGATCGCGGCGTGGCTGGGCATCGTCGTCGCCAACACCGAGGACCCGGTCCAGCGGCACGTCACCGTCGTCGCGGCGGGTGGCGTGGGGCGGGTCGTCGGCGGCATCCTCGCGCTCGCCGTGGTGGGCGACGTCCTGCTGTCGCTGATCTCGGTGGTGTGGCCGATGGTCGCGACGCACTACCCGCACCCGCTGCCCGTCGTCGCGCTCGGCCTCGGCGGGCACATGGTCTGCGCGCTCACCGGGACGGCCGTGGGGCTGCTGTGCGCGCGGCCCGTCATCGGCAAGGTCGGCTGGTCGCTGCTGGCGGCGGGCACGGTCGTCGTCGTGACGGGGACGCAGTCGCACGTGCGGCCGGTCGGGACGGTCGTGCGGGCGCTGACCTCGGGCGGGCCACCGGGGTCGGGCACGGTCGTCGTCACCGGGCTGGTGGTCGCCGTGGTGCTGGTCGTGCTGGCGGCGGGGGTGTCGGCGACCGTCGCGCTGCGCTCGGACTGAGCCGGGGTCAGTACTCGTACGGATCGTCCGGAGCCGGGATCACCGTCAGGTCGGTGACTTCCAACGCCGGCGACCAGCGGTTGTCCTTCGCCGCCTGCGCCACCACCGTGCCCCGCACCCGCACCCAGGTGTCGACGGGCAGCTCCGCCACCTCCGGCCCGCTGACCCGCAGCGTGTACGGGCGGGCGTCCGCCGCGCAGCAGGCGATCGTCATCCGGGCGACGACGATCTCGCCGCCGCGGTGGGCGAGGAAACCCGTGACGGTGAGGTCGCGGCCGTCGCCCAGCGAACCGTCGATCGACCGGGCCACGGCCTCCGCGACGCCCAGCTCCGCGGGCCCGGGCGGCAGCCGCGGCACGTCGGCGATGACTGCGGTGGGCGTGGGTGTGTGCCGGGCGATCGCGTCGGCGCCCAGCGCCGGCGGCGCGACCAGCGCGATCACCATCACCGGCAGCACCAGCAGCCACGGCGACGGGCCCGTCCGGTGCTCGTGCCCGTCGGCGGCGTGGACGTCGCGACCGCGCAGGTCGCGGACCGTCGCCACCACCGCGAGGACGACCATGACCACGCCCGCACCGATCAGCCACCACCGCTGCGCGGGGCGGACGTAGCGCAGGAACGTGTCGTCGGCGGCGATCCGTACCAGGGCGGCGCCGAGCAGGAACAGCACCGCGTGCTGGGTCTCGCGGCGCATCAGCGGACCCCTTCGTTCGAGCGGCGCATCAGCGGACCCCCAGCACCACGACGCCCGCGGCGAGACCGCACAGGATCGCGACGACGAACGTCGCCGGGGCGAAGCGGGCCGCGAACGCCCGGCCGAACGTGCCGGCCTGCAGCGCGACGAGCTTGACGTCGACCGCCGGGCCGACGACCAGGAACACCAGCCGCGGCACCAGCGGCATCGCCGACAGCGACGCCGCGACGAACGCGTCGGCCTCGCTGCACAGCGCCAGCACCACCGCCAGGACCGCCATGACCAGCACCGCGAGCAGCCACTGGTCGGCGAGCCCGGCCGTCCACGACGCCGGGACCAGCACCGACAGGCACGACGCCACCACGGCGCCGACGACGAGCAGCCCGCCCGCCGACACCAGGTCGTGGCGCGCCGACTCCGCGAACACCGCCCACCGGTTCCCGCCCCGCGCGACCGGTGTGCGCACCCGCTCCGCGATCCACTCGGCCTTCCCGGCGCGCTGCCACAACCAGCCCATGACGCACGCCGTCGCCAGCGACCCGGCCGCCCGCGCCACCACCATGCCCGGCGCCCCGGGGAACGCGACTGCCGTAGCCACCAGGACGACGGGGTTCACCGCGGGCGCCGCCAACAGGAACGCCAACGCCGCCGCCTCCGGCACGCCCTGCCCGATCAGCCTGCGCGCCACCGGCACCGACGCGCATTCGCACCCCGGCAACGCCAGCCCGGCCAGCCCCGCCACCGGCACCGCCGCGCCCGTCCGGCTCGGCAGCACCCGGCGCAGCGCCGCGGGCGACACGAACGCCGCGATCGCCCCCGACACCAGCACCCCCAGCACCAGGAACGGCAACGCCTGCACGCAGATCGCGACGAACACCGTCGCCACCGTGCGCACCACCGGCGCGCCCAACGTCTCCACGATCCACGGCCGCGCGACGAGAGCCACCACCAGCAGGCCCGCGAACACGTAGAGCGAGTTCACCCGGGCCGGGCGCTCGGTCGTCGTCACGGGACCGGATCGTGCCGCATCGGGCTGCCCGGCCGGCGCGGAACCGCCGAACCGGTCGCACACGAAAACCCTTGTGAGTGGCGATAGTCGCTATAGCGACTATCGCCACTCACAGGCTTTCGGTACTCAGTCGTTCACGATCACCAGGTCCGCGTGCTCGGCGGTGCGTTCCCGCGCGTGCCAGGCGTTCTCCTGCGCGGCCCAGCGCTCCCGGAACGGGGCGTAGCCCGGCCAGTCGGGCCGCGCCGCCAGTCGACGCGCCCGCGTCGCCGGGTCGCACTCCACCCAGATCGCGACGTCGGTGAACGGCCGCAACGCCGCCGCCCCCGCGCCGCAGCCCTCCAGCAGCACCACCGGCACCGGCGCCAGCTCCCGCGCCCCCGTCCGGACCCCGCGCGTCCAGTCCCACGGCCACCACCGCGCCGGCCGGCCCTGCGCCAGCGGACGCGCGATCCAGTCGACGGCCAGCGGCACCGCCGCCGCCAGACCGTCCCACCCCGGGTACAGCTCTTCCAGGCTCAGCACCGGCGCGACCAGCGCGAGGCCCACCGCGTTCGCGATCCGCGACTTCCCCGACCCGGAGAACCCGTCGACCGTCACCAACCGCGTCCCCTCGCGGGCACCGGCCCGCACGGCGTCGACGACCAGCGCGACCTGCTCGTCCAGCCGTGCCCGCGTCACGTCGCGATCCTCTCCCCCCGAACTGCGGCACGCTGAACCGGTCGGACCCACGATCCGTCTGCAGGGAGGTGACCGCGTTGCGCCGTCCGCCGGACCCGGCGGAGGAGTACCTCCGAACGCTCTACGAGCAGCTCGGCGGCCCCCTCCACGGCTACGCGCTCAAACTCACCGGCGACCCCGGCCGGGCGGAGGAGATCGTGCAGGAGACGCTGGTGCGTGCCTGGCGTCGTGCCGACCTCCTCGACGCCGACCCCGCCGCCCTGCGCGCGTGGATGTTCACCGTCGCCCGCAACCTCGTCACCGACCAGTGGCGCGCCGCCCGGGCCCGCCCCCGCACCGTCTCCGACGACGCCGCCCTCGACTCCACCGCCGCCCCCGGCGACGACGCCCTCGACCAGGCCGTCCAACGCTGGACCGTCGCCGCGGCGCTGGACCGGCTCTCGCCCGACCATCGGTCCGTGCTCGTCGAGACCTACTACGAGGGATGCTCCGTCGCCGAGGCCGCCGCCCGGCTCGGCATCCCGCAGGGGACGGTCAAGTCGCGGACCTACTACGCGTTGCGCGCGCTGCGGTTGGCGCTGGAGGAACTGGGGGCGGCGCGGTGACCGGGGACGACCCGATGCGGCTGGAGCTGGGTGCCTACCTGCTCGGCAGCCTCGCACCCGCGGAACGCGTGGCCGTCGACAGCCATCTCGCGACGTGCGCGGACTGCCGCGCCGAGCTGGCCTCGCTGGCGCCGCTGCCCGGGCTGCTGGGGCGGCTGACCCCCGACGAGGCCCGCGAAGGGCTCGTCCTGCCGCCCGCCGACCTCCTGCCCCGCACGCTCGTCGCCGTCGGCGCCGAGCGACGCCGGGAACGCCGGACCGTCCAACGGTGGCGGCTGCTGACCGCGGCGGCCGCCGTCGCCGCGCTCGCCGGGCTGGGGATCACGGTCGTCCCGATGCTGGCACCGGGACCCGCCTCGACACCGATGGCGGCGGTGGCGGGGGTCGGCGCGTCGGGGTCGGGGGTGTTGGAGGCCCGCGCGTGGGGGACGGCGCTGCAGCTCACGCTCAGCGGCCTCCCGCCCGCGGGCAGCTACCAGGCCTTCGCGACCGCGCACGACGGGCACACCGAGGTCGTCGCGTCCTGGGGGCCGACGCCGAGCGGGCGCGCCTCGATCCAGGGCGCCACGGCCATCCAGCGCGCCGACCTCGCGGAGGTCCAGGTGCGCACCGTCGACGGCCGCCCGCTGATGAGCCTGCCCTGCTGACTGCTGTGAGTGGCAATAGTCGCTATAGCGACTATTGCCACTCACAGGGTCGATCAGTGCTCGTGGACGATCACGCCGCGGACCAGCTCGCCCGCCAGCAGGTGCTCGTAGCCCTCGTTGATCTGGTCGAGGGTGTAGGTGCGGGTGAGCAGCTCGTCGAGCTTGAGCTGCCCGTCGCGGTAGAGGTCGAGCAGCCGCGGGATGTCGGTCGTCGGGTTGCAGTCACCGAACAGGCTGCCGCGCACCGTCTTGCGCCACAGCACCGCCTCGGTACCCGACAGCGTGATCGTCTTGTCCTTGAACGGGGCCAGCGCGGTGATCACCACCGTCCCGGACTTGCTGATCACCTCGAACGCGGCGTCGACGACGTTGGTCGTCACGTTGCCGACGGTGATGATCGCCGACGTGGCGCCGACACCGCGGGTGAGCTGCTTCGACAGCTCCAGAGCCTCCTCGGCGGTGGCGACGGCGTGGGTGGCGCCGAGGCTCATGGCGGTGTCGCGCTTGAGGACCGTGGGGTCGACGGCGATGACGTGACGGGCCCCGGCGAGGTGGGCGCCCTGGACGGCGTTGATGCCGATACCGCCGATGCCGTAGATCACGACGGTGTCGCCGGGCCGCACGTCGGCGGAGTTGACGGCCGACCCCCAGCCGGTGGGGACGCCGCAGCCGACGAGCGCCGCGACCTGCAGCGGGATGTCGGAATCGATGCGGACGGTGGAGCTCTCGTGGACGACGCCGTAGGTGGAGAAGGCGCCGACCATGCACATGGCCCCGTAGCGGCCCGCCTTGCCCGACAGCGGCCAGTTCCCCGAGGGGAGGTGCCCGCGCATCGTGTAGGCGCCCATGTCGCAGAGGTTCTGCCGGCCGATGGAGCACCAGTGGCAGGTGCCGCACGTGGGGAGGAAGGAGGCGACGAAATGGTCGCCGGGCTTCACCCGGGTGACCCCGGGGCCGACCTCCTCGACGACGCCCGCACCTTCGTGGCCGAGCACGATCGGCAGCCAGGCACCCATGTCGCCCTGCTGGATGTGCAGGTCGGAGTGGCAGAGGCCGGTGTGGGTCCAGCGGACCTGGACCTCGTGGTCGCCGGGTGCGGCGAGATCCAGCTCCTCGATCTCGAGCGGCTTGCCGACCTCGTGCAGCACCGCAGCAGTCGTCTTCACGGTCGTTGACCTCCTCGTCGCGACGCCTCGATCCTGCCCCGATCATCGACGTGTGTCCTGCGCTGGGGCCCATCCCGGGGACGTGGTCGTCGTCACCCATGGGGCGCGCCGGCACCGTAGAGTCGGGGCGCCTCCGACCCCCGGGAGTCGCCGTGACCCGTGTCCGCAGGCCCGCCCGACGGGCCGCCGCGTGACCGCGCCGGGTCCGGGCCGGGACGCGCGGATCGCGGCGGGGATCGTCGTGCTGCTGGTCCTGGGTGCCGCCGTCGCGGGCGCGCTGCTGCTGCGCGGCGGTGGTCCGACGACGGCGGTCGTGGGCCAGGCGAGCCCGCAGGCGGGCGGGACGCGCGGAAGCGACGGGCCGCCACCGGCCGCGAGCGGGGTGCGGGCGTCGGCGACGTGCACGTCGGCACCCAGCCGTGCCTCCGACGGGACACCGACCACGTTCGAACCGGGCAACGCCGTCGACGGCAGGCCCGACACCGCGTGGCGCTGCGACGGCGACGGCGCCGGGCGGCAGCTGGTCCTGCGGCTGCCGGAGAAGGCGCGGGTCTCGGAGCTGACGATCATCCCCGGCTACGCGAAGATCGACCCGGGCGACGGGTCGGACCGCTACGCGCAGAACCGGCGCATCACGTCGATGACGATCGACACCGGGTCCGGGCCGGCGACGTCGGTGTCGCTGGACTCGTCGCCGACGCGCCGCGAGCCGCAGACGGTCCGGTTCCGCGCGGCCGAGACGTCGACGGTGACGGTGACGATCCTGACCACGGATCCCGGCCGGCCGGTGGGGGCGCAGCCGGCGTCGGACCGCGTCGCGATCTCGGAGATCACCTTCCCCGAGCTGCGCTGACGTCGTGCGACGTGCCCGTCAGGTCGTTGCGCGGAGCTGCTGGACCAGCCCGGCCAGCACGATGTCGAGGCCCTCGTCGAGCTCGGCGCGGCCGTCGAAGGTCGCCAGCTCGTGGGCGAGCGCCCGGATCCGTGGGAACTCCTTGGAGGGCAGCCGGTGCAGGCCGAGCCGGAGCAGGTCGTCGGTCTCGTCGGGGTCGGCCACCTGCTCCTGCACCTCGTTGAGCACGTGCCCCTGCAGGAACCCCATGAACAGCCGGTAGCCGTGCAACGCGCCCTTCGGGTCGAACCCGGCCCCGATCAGCAGGTCGAGGATCGCCTCCAACGGGCGCAGCGTGCCTTGGGGCCGCAGCCCCAGCGGGGTGCTCAGCGGCCGCGTGACCAGCAACGGAACCGTGTGTGGATGGGCCAGCGCCAGCTCGCGGAAGCTGTGCGCGCACCGGCGCAGCACCGCCTCCCAGTCGGACGCCGCGGCCGGTGAGGGCACCTCCAGCTCCGCCAGGACCAGCTCGACGACGTCGTCGAGCAGTTCGTCCTTGCTCGCGGCGAACCGGTAGAGCCGCATCGGGTCGCGGCCCAGCGCCCGTCCCAGTCGGCGCATCGTCAGCGACTCGACGCCGTCCGCGTCGATCATGCGCAGTGCCTCGGTGAGAACGGTCCGCCGGTCGAGCGTGCCCCGGCGTCCACCCGCCGTGCCCGTCGCCCCCTCGGCAGCCATCGAAACCCCCTCCCCGGTCGCCGCGGCGGGAGATCCGGACCCCCGGTCGCGCGGCTCGACCGGTCGCCCCCCGGCTTGACAGTCGAACGCTACGGCGTAGCTTCTACACCGTAGCGCTACACCTGCCGTCGACGATGCCGCGCAGGCGCCCGGGTCCTCCGGTCGACTCTGCGCACACCCGGCAGGAGGTCGGCATGGTCGGCGACACCGTCACCTGGTTCGACCCGTCACGGGGGATCGGCGCGACCGCACCGGTCGCCGCTCCCGAGGCGCCGCACGCCGTCGACGTGTCGGCCCCGTGACAGTTCCCGAATCCGAGGAGAACCCTTCACCGTGACGACTGCGACCGCGCCGGTCCCCACCGGCCGCGGCCCTAAACCCCTGCTCGACGGACGCCGCCCCCACGGCCAGGTCGCGCTCGTGTACGTCGCCGTCATCGTCCCGATGCTCGCCGTGCTCGCCGCCGTCCCGCTCGCCTGGGGATGGGGCCTGACCTGGACCGACCTCGGGCTCGCCGCGGGGTTCTACCTGGTCTCGGCGCTGGGCGTCACCGTCGGCTACCACCGGCTGTTCACCCACCGCTCGTTCAACGCGAACCGCCCCCTGCGCATCGGGCTGGCGATCGCCGGCAGTCTCGCGCTGCAGGGCGACGTCCTGACCTGGGTGGCCGACCACCGCCGCCACCACGCGTTCTCCGACAAGGAGGGCGACCCGCACTCCCCGTGGCGTTTCGGCACGTCGCCCGTGGCGCTGGCCAAGGGTTTGTGGTGGTCGCACGTCGGCTGGCTGTTCGAACCGGCGCGCACCAACGCCGACCGGTTCGCCCCCGACCTCGTCGCCGACCGCGACATCGACGCGATCAGCCGGCGCTTCGGCCTGCTCACCCTCGCGAGCCTGCTCGCCCCGGCACTGCTCGGCGGCCTCATCAGCATGTCCTGGTGGGGCGCGGCCACCGCGTTCGTCTGGGCGGGCCTCGTCCGGGTCGCCGTCCTGCACCACGTGACCTGGTCGATCAATTCGATCTGCCACGTCCTGGGCGACCGTCCGTTCGCCAGTCGCGACCGTTCGACCAATGTGTGGCCGCTCGCGATTCTGTCGATGGGCGAGTCCTGGCACAATCTCCATCACGCCGACCCGACGTGCGCGCGACATGGCGTGCGCCGGGGCCAGATCGACATCTCGGCGCGCGTCATCTGGGTGTTCGAAAAACTCCGATGGGCCGACTCGGTCCGTTGGCCCACCCCGGTACGCCTGGAGCGGCTGGCCCGCTCCACCGCATGACACCGGCCCTCCCCGGAGGACCGGCGCACGACCCGCTCGAAGTTCAGAGTTCAGGAGAAGGCAAATGGCACAGGGCACCGTGAAGTGGTTCAACGGCGAGAAGGGCTTCGGCTTCATCGCCCAGGACGGAGGCGGCGCCGACGTGTTCGTGCACTACTCCGAGATCGAGGGCAGTGGCTTCCGCAACCTCGAAGAGGGCCAGCGCGTCGAGTTCGAGATCGGCCAGGGTCAGAAGGGCCCGCAGGCCCAGGGCGTTCGCGCGCTCTGACGTTCCCTTCGTAGTACGCAGGAGACCCGGCCCCCTCGGGGGCCGGGTCTCCTGTCGTTGCGGGGTCGGACGTCAACGGCCGGCGGAGTCGTTCCCGCGACGCGGGGTGAGTGGGGCGGCACCCGTGCCGGGATCGACATCGTCAGGGAAGTGAGTCGCCTTCCGCCGCGGCGCGCGGCTCCGCCTCCGGGCGCGTCCGCGTGAGGACGACGCCCGCGAGGATCAGCGCCCCGCCCGCGAGCTGCCACGGTCCCGGCAGCTCGCCGAGCAGCAGCCACGTCACCAGCGCGGACGCGACGACCTCCAGCAGCGCGACCAGCGACCCCCGCGTGGCGCCGATCCGCGACACCGCGCCGACGCCCGCCCCGTAGGCCAGCAGCGCGCAGACCAGCGCGAGCACCGCCGCCGGCAGGACCCAGCCGACGTCGGCGCCCGCCAGCAGGACGGGACCGTCCGGCGGGATCGCGACGACGACGGGCACGATCCCGACGAGCCCGCACAGGGCCACGACGACCGTCCCGATCACCATGCCGACACCGACCAGCACCAGCGGCGGCGTCCGCGCCCCGGCCCGGTCGACCACCAGGAAGTACGACGCCCAGCACACCGCGCCGAACAGCCCCCACGCGACGCCACGCCAGTCGAGCGCACCGGCCGACCAGATCTGCAGCACCATCAGCAGCCCGGCAACCGCCAGGACCGCGCCGACCACCGTCATCCGGCTCGGCGGCCGGCGGCGCACCAGCCAGACCCAGACGATGACCAGGACGGGGCCGAGGTACTCCAGCAGCAGCGCGACCGCGACGGGCACGTACCGCATCGCCGAGAAGTACCCGACCTGCACACCGGCGACGGCCAGCGCGCCGTAGACCAGCAGCGCCGGCCCGTCGGCTCGCAGCGCGGCGAGGACCCCTGGGCGGGCGATCGCGAGCACGACCAGCAGCACGAGGGCGGCGCCCCCGATGCGCACGAGCACCGCGCCCGCGGACGACCAGCCCGCGTCGATCAGAGCCTTCGCGACGGGGCCCGCCACCCCGAACGACGCCGCCGAGACGAGCCCCAGCGCGAGGCCCGTCGTCGTGCGGCTGCGTCCCGGGCTCGTGCCCGTGGCGTCAGCTGACGGGATCATCCTGGGGTCCGCTCGTCGTGCGGGGCGGGGTCGACGATCGGCGGCGGGTCGGCCGGTGCGGTCGCGGTCGGGCCCGACCGGGTCAACACGATGCCGAGCAGGATCAGCACCCCGCCGGCCAGCTGCCACAGCCCCGGCAGCTGGTCGAGCAGCAGCCACGACGCGATCGTCGAGACCACGACCTCCAGCAGTGCGACCAGCGACCCGCGCGCCGCGCCGATCCGCTCGATGGCCGCGACACCTGTCAGGTAGGCGATGACCGTCGACACCAGGACGAGCAACGCCGCCGCGACGGGCCAGCCGACCTCGGCGCCCGCCAGCAGCACCGGCCCCGCCGTCGGTGCGGTCACGACGATCGGCAGCACACCGACCAGCCCGAGCACGACGACGACCGCCGTCCCGATGGTCATACCGACGCCCGCCAGCACCATCGGGGGCGTCTCGGTCGCCCGGTCGGCCAGCAGGAAGTACGACGCCTGGCACGCGGCGGCGGCCAGTCCCCACGCGATGCCCGCCGGGTCGAGCGCGCCACCCGACCACACCTGCACGACCAGCAGCAGGCCGACGATCGCGATCAGCCCGCCCAGGATCGTCCGCCGCCCCGGCGGCTGCCGGCGCACCAGCCACACCCAGGCGATCACCAGGACCGGCCCGAGGTACTCCAGCAGCAGCGCGACGCTCACCGGCAGGTAGCGGATGGCGTTGAAGAACGCGACCTGCACACCCGCGACCGCGAGTGCGCCGTAGACGACCAGCGCCGGCCCGTCGGCACGCAGCGCCCGCAGCACCCCGGGGCGGGTCGCCGCGAGCAGCACCAGCAGCACCGCCGCGGCGCCGCCGATGCGCACCAGCACCGTGCCCGCCGACGACCAGCCCGCGTCGATCAGCGACTTCGCGAACGGCCCCGACAGGCCGAACGCGGCGGAGGACGCGACGGCGAGGCCCAGCCCGGAGGAGGTGCGGGTGTTCACGTCCGGGGCACCGCAGGATTCGTCATGACCCCGACGAGCCTGCCATCCGGGGCCGACGGATGTCCGTCGGGCGGGATGGACCTCTCAGCCGTCTCAGCGCTCTCCGGGGCGGCGGCACTCCCGCCGGCCGGGTGACGTGACACGCCACCCGATCGAGGGGGGTGCGGTGACGCGCGGCCCGTCGACCTCGTTGGACCGTCATGGGGAATCCGGAGGACACGCGGGGGATCGCCGCAGGTGGCGAGCACATCCCGATCAACTCGAGGCCCGGCACGGGTGAGACGGTCGAACTCGGCTGCCGCTGCCCGGTGCTCGTGAACGGGCCGGCGACGCCGTCGGCGGAGCTGCTGGTCGCGCCCGACTGCGGGATGCACGCCGTGGTGTGAGCCGCGGGGCGCCCTGACCGTTCGGTCAGGTCCCGGACCCGGTGCTGACCATCGGCGGTGCGGTGACCCGCGGTGCACCGTCGCGCCGGGTCGCCCGCAGCACCCGGACGACGAAACCGGGCCGCAGGAGCGTCTGCGGCGGGTCGACCAGGCCGGTCACCTGGATGAAGGCGCGCGCGACGACGGGGTCGGTCCCGGCGGCGCGCTGGACGCGGGCCACCCACCGGCCGATCAGCCTGTCGGCACGTCCGTGGTGCACCTCGACGCGGGGGTCGACGGAGTCGGCGCCGACGGCGTTGTCCCAGCCGGCGGCGGTCGCCCGCATGAGGCGCCGGTGGGTGCCGCGGGGGTGTGGGTCGGGGTTGCGGGCGAGGATCCGGCGCAGCTCCTCGGCCTGCAGGGCGGCCATCGTCATCCCCTGGCCGTAGACCGGGTTCACCGAGCACAGGGCGTCGCCGACGAGGAGGAGCCCGCGCGGACCGTCGACGGTGTCGGGGCGGCGTCGCCGGTTCTCGACGAACCGCATCGTGCGCAACGGCTCGCGCAGCTCGGCGCCGCCGAGGGCGTCGGCGATGTCGGGGAAGGGGAGCGTCGCCGCGTACCGGTGGAACCCGTCGAGCTCGGTGGGGGCGTGCTCGCCGAACGTCCCGCTGAGGGAGACGAGGTGCTCGCCGCCTTCGACGGGGAACACGGCACCACTGCGGCTGTTGCCCGGGACGCCGGAGACGAGGACGACGTGGTCGCCGTCGAGAGCGTCGTCGCGGAGGCGGAACCGCCCGCACGTGTAGGCCACCTCCACGCGCACCGACTCCCCGGGCGACACGGGGAAACCGAGGTCCTCGAGCCAGACGTCGGTCCGGGAGGTGCGGCCGCTCGCGTCGACGACCAGGTCGGCGGCGACGGTACCGCCGGGATCGACCTGCACGCCGGTGATGCGTCCCCGATCGGCGACCAGGCCCAGCACGGTGCGGCGGTCGAGGATCGTCACACCGGGCAGGGCGCCGACCGCGGCGCGGACGTGCGCCTCCAGCAGGGGCCGGCCGGCCAGCAGCGACCCGCCCTCGGAGAAGCGGGCGAACCGGGTCCCGGCCAGCAGGAACCGGAAGCGCTCGACCGAACCCTCGGTCGCGCCGTCGCGCAGCAGACCGTCGACGAGGTCGGGGAACAGGTCGTCGAGGATCTGGCGGCCGCGGGGCAGCAGCGCGTGGGGGAAGGGGCCCTGCGGAACCCCGCGCCGTGGTTCGGCGCCGTCGGGGAGGGTGTCGCGGTCGAGGACGGTGACGCGGTCGAACGTCTCCGACAGGACGCGGGCGGCGAGCAGCCCGGCCATCCCGGCTCCGAGGACGACGGCGTGTGCGGGCATCGGGACCTCCTGTGTCGTGGAAGACCGGACGGTCCCGCCGCCCGCTGCTCACCTGCCAGACTAGGAACTGCTCAGTTCCTGTCCACGAGGGCCGCGGCGACGAGCGAGGCGACCCGCACTATGGCGGCGGCGAGGTGGCGTCGGTAGGTGGAGAACGGCAGGCCGAGCACCTCGGCGGCCTTCTCCTGGGTGCCGGCGGGGCGCACGAAGGTCCGGTCGAGGACGCGGTGCAGCCGGGCGTCGCGGGGATCGGCGCGCAGGGCGTCGATCGCGGTGAGCAGGGCGGCGCGGAGGTCGTCGCCCGTCGTACCGGTGGTCGTGGCCAGCCCGGACGCGGCGAGCCGGTCCGGCCGGTGCAGGTCGCGGAGCGCGGCCCGGACGGCGTCGGGGTCGACGCCGGCAGGGCCCGGGGCGGGGCCGCCGACGATGTCGCTGAAGGAGTTCGACGGCCGCGTGCGCACGTCGAGGACGTAGGTGGCGGTCTCTCGGGTGCCCTGGACGGCGTCGAGCTCGGGGATGCGGGCGAACCCGATCGTCTCCAGGAGCGGGCCGTTGAAGGCGGGGTCGGCGGTCATGGCCATGTCGAACGCCAGGCAGGACCGCGTGGCGACCTCGCGGATCGTCCGTACGGACACGACGTCCTGCATCGGCGACCGGCGTTCGGCGTGCTCGCGGTGGGCGAGGAAGCGCACCGCGGTGACCTCGTGGTCGGGGCGCAGACCTCGGCTGCACGCCCACTCGCGGGCGCGGGCGGCGAGGGGGTCGGTACGCAGGATGCGCCGGCTCGCGTCGTGCAGCGTGATCGACACCATCGCGCCGTCGACCTGCCCGCGGTCGCCGATGACGACGACGCCGCCGGGCTGCTCGTCGACCCAGGCGAGCACCGCCCCCGCGGCCTCCGGGCCGACGTGTCCGACGACGATCTCGCGGAGCGCGGGGAGCTCGTCGGGCTCGATGGGTCGGCCTCTGACCAGGCCGAACGTCGACCAGTCGTACCAGGTCGCCATGCGGCGGGTGTGCCGGAACTCGAACAGCAGGTCGAGCATCGCCTGTTCCCGGGTGCCGGCCGAGGCCGTCCGGACGCGCTCCACGGTCCACTGTCGCAGCCGTTGGTAGAGGGACTCGGCGGCGTCGGGATCACGCCAGCGCAGGTCGGCGACGAGGACGTCGCGGACCAGATCGTGTGGCACGAGCCCGCGGTCGCCGACCTCGACCCACGACCTGGCGCGCAGCCAGTCGAAGAGCTCGCCGGCGCCGGGGCCGTGGCCGTCGGGGACCACGTCGCGCAGCAGGGCCTCGGTGGTCGTGCGGGCGGTGGCGCAGACGCGCAGCGCGTCGCGGTGCCGCGGGCCGGGCGCGGCGTCGACGAGGCGTGGGACGAGCGTCTCCAGCAGAGCGGGCCCGACGACCGGCGTCCCGTGGCCGGGCCCGGCGGCGAGTTCGGCGGCGACGGTGAGGGCCAGCGGGTGGCCGCGGGCCAGCGCCAGCACCTCGGCGCGGGTCCCGGCGGGCAGGTCGGCGGAGGTGAGGAGGCCGGCGGCCTCGTCGGCGTCGAGCGGCCCGAGCCCGACGACCCGGGACAGCGCCCGCCAGGCCGGGTCGTCCAGCCACCCCTGTGACGGCGGCTCGCGGCCGGCGAGGACGGTCAGCGCGTCGCCGGGCAGGGCGGGAACCAGTTCCTCGCGCACCCAGCCGTCGAGCGGGCCCAGCAGCTCGTAGGCGTCGACGAGCAGCACCAGCCTGCCGTCGGCGGGGGCGCGGGCGGCGTCGCGGATCGCGCGCGGGTCGGGGGTGTCGCGGCCGTCGATGCGGACGACGGTCGCCCCCGCGGCCCGCGCGACGTCGCCGTACATGCGCAGCAGTGCGCTCTTGCCGATCCCGCCGGGCCCGTGGACGTGCAGTACCGCGAACGGTGGTTCGACGCCGGTGGGCAGCTCGACGGCCTGCCGGAACAGCTCCAGCTCCCGGTGCCTGCCGACGAACGCGCCGCGTCGGGCGGCGGCCACCCGTCCGGCGACCGTCGCCCGGCCAGCGCTGGCACGCCGTTCCGGCACCGGTCGGACGGTAGCGGTCGGACAGAGCGCCGAGAAGGGACGAACGGTCCGCGGGTGGGGTTGGCCCCCGGCGGAGGACGGGGGTGCGCTCCGCCGGGTGGGGGGCCGACACGGTCGTCGTGACCTGGGCAAACGGGCAAAGTTCTTGTCACCGGAGCAACAGCTCGGACAACGGGAAAGACCCGAGACGGAAACGAGGCCTGAAATGTTCAAGAGCCAGTGTCACAGCAGCAGCAAGTGGGACCGCGACGACAGCGACTGGGGCGGCTACGGCGGCGGCTACAAGGACAAGAACTGCTGGGAGCCCCGCGAGAAGTACGAGGAGTGCTACGACAAGAAGAACGACTGCGACGACTACGACAAGTGGGACTGCGACGACAAGTACTCGAAGTGCGACGACGACAAGTACGGCTGCGACGACAGCTACGACTACTGCAACAGCTGACCGGCTCGTGGTGACCGGGAGCGCGTACTGGCGGTGATGCGCCGGTGCGCGCTCTCGTGCGTCCGGGGGAAGGGCTCTGCGCGCCGACGACCCGATCGGGTTATTGTTCGAGCCGATGGCCACGGGATCGGACGGTGGCGCGTCACTGCAGGTGGCGCCGCCTCTGCAGCCGACCCGGAGCTTCGACACGGCGTGTGCACGCGTGATCGACTATCTGTGTACGGCGATCCCGATGGGTACATGGGCGGTCACGCGGATCGTCGACGGACGCCAGCTGATCCTCACTGTGCGTGGCGACTCCTACGAGGTCGGCGACGGGACCTCGCTGCCGTTCAGCGACTCGATGTGCCGCGTCATGGTGGCGGGCGACGCCCCGCGGATCGCGCCCGACGTCGCGGGGGTCCCGGCCTACGCGCGCATCGCCGGCGAGCTCCCGTTCGACATCAACGCCTACGTCGGCACCCCGATCGTCTGGCCCGACGGGACGCTGTTCGGCACGGTCTGCGGCTTCGACCCGGCGACGAAGCCCGACGGCCTGCGGGCCCACATACCGCTGCCCGACCTGCTGTCGAGCCTGCTGTCGTCGGTCCTGGAGGCCGACCTGGGCGCGACGTCGGCGGCGAGGGCCGCGGAGATCGCCCGCCGCGAGGCCGACGTCGACCCGCTGACCGGCCTGCTCAACCGGCGCGGCTGGAACCGCTTCCTCACGCAGGAGGAGCACCGGTTCCGCCGGTTCGGCGACTCCGCGAGCGTCGTCGTCATCGACCTCGACAACCTCAAGGCCGTCAACGACACCTGGGGGCACGAGGCCGGCGACGAGTACATCCTGCGGGCCGCACGCGCGCTGGCGTCGACGGTCCGCTCCGGTGACGTCCTGGCCCGCCTCGGTGGCGACGAGTTCGGCGTGATCGCGGTGGGCTGCACACCCGAGCAGGGGGCCGAGCTGGTGGTACGGGCGTCGCGCGCGCTGTCGGACGCGGGCGTGTCCGGCTCGTTTGGGCACGCGCCGTACAGCATCGTCGCCGGGTTCCCGGGGGAGTGGCGCGCCGCCGACGAGGCCATGTACGAGCAGAAGCGTCGCCGCCGCGGAGGTCCGCCGCGCCCGCACCGGCGCAGCTGACCCCCGAGGTCAGCGGGCCGCGGCCCGGGCCGCCGCCTTCACGTAGGGGACGACCGGGCTCAGCTGCAGCGCCCGGCGGACCCGCCCGACCGCGTCGCGCGACCCGTCGAGGTCGACGAGCCCGGACCGCGCGGCGCTCGACAGGTCGATCCGGCCCTCCCAGATCTGGTACAGCACGCCGAGGGACGAGCGCAGGGTCACGTCGACGTCGTGCCCGGGATCGGTCAGGCACAGCGACACGTCCTGCGGTTCGACGACGAACCAGAAACGGCGACGGCGCGCGTCGGGCATCTCGACGTGCAGCACCGCGCGCCGGCCGTCGAACGGTGCCGGGTCGATGCCGGCGCGGATCCACCACATCAGCACCATCGGATCGAGCTCGTCGGGCCGCGGCTCCCCGAACGCCCAGCGGGCGCCCCACTCGGCCAGCCCGAACACGACGGGACGCAGGTCCTCGCAGGCGGGGGTCGGCGTGTAGGCACCGTCGGTGTGGACGACGAGCCCGTGCCGCTGGAGCTGGTCGAGCCGCTTGGACAGCAGGCCGCGGGACATCCCCGGCAGCCCGCGGGCCAGCTCGTTGAACCGGGTGGCGCCGACGAGGAGGTCGCGGATCACCAGCAGCGTCCACCGATCGCCGAGGACCTCCAACGACCGGGTGATCGGGCAGTACTGACCGTACCGGGACACGCGGCCATGGTCCTCCGACCGGTTCAGATTGGGAACTATCGACGTCGTCCGATCCGCCGGACGCTCACTCCCATGACATCGACTCTCACGCCGACCACCTCTCCGACCGACGCCGACGTCCTCGCGCTCGCCGCGCACGTCGGTGCCGCCGCGGCCGCCCACGACGCCCTCCACGACCGCGACGCCACGTTCGTCGCCGAGGCCTACGCCGCGGCCGCCGACGTCGGCTACCTGCGGCTCGCGGTACCGGCCGAGTTCGGCGGGCTCGGCGCCACCATGCGGCAGGTGGTGCTCGCCGAGGAGGAGCTGGGGTCGCGCTCGGGCGCGACCGCACTCGCCGCGGCGATGCACCTGTACCTGAGCCTCGTCCAGTGCTGGCGACGACGGCGCGGCGCCGCCGACGCGGAGACCGCGTTGCGCCGCATCGCCGGCGGGCTCGTCGTCGCCACCAGCGGCGGGTCGGACTGGGTGTGCCCCACCACGACCGCCATCGAGGTCGACGGCGGCTACCGGTTCGACGGCCGCAAGACGTTCTGCAGCCAGGCGCCCGTGGCGGGGGCGATCTCGACGTCGGCGACCCTCGGCGACGGCCCCGACGCCGTCGTGCTGCACGCGACGGTGCCGCTGTCGGCGCCGGGGGTCCGGATCGTCGAGACCTGGGACACGCTCGGGATGCGCGGCACCGCCAGCCACGACGTGGTGTTCGACGGGGTGCACGTGCCCGCGGCGTCGATCACCGGGACCCGGCCCTACGGCGTGCTCGCCGGCCCGCTGCTGGCCGCGGCCGTGCACTTCGCGCCGGTCGCCGCGGCCGCCTACCTGGGGATCGCGCGCGGCGCCGCCGAGGAGGCGGGCCGGATCGCGAAGCCCGGCTCGGCCCGGCTGCTCGGCGAGATGCAGGCGCGGCTGCGGGTCGCCCGCTGGGCTTTGCACTCCGCGGTCGCCGAGATGGGCGACGACCCGACCGTCGACGAGGACACCCTCGCGACCGTCATGACGGCGAAGCGGCACGTGGTGCTGGAGGCGCGGACGGTCGTCGACATCGCACTGGAGGTCGCGGGCGGGCGCGGGTTCTTCCGCTCCTCGCCGCTGGAACGCGCCTACCGCGACGTCCGGGCCGGGATGTTCCATCCGCTCACCCCGGAGGACACCCTGACGCTGCTCGGCCGGCGTGCGACGGAGGCGGCGGGCGTCAGCGCCCGGTGACGCCGTCGATGCGTTCCCGCAGCATGTCGGCGTGACCGAGGTGGCGGGCGTACTCGGTGTGCATGTGCAGCAGCACGGCGCGCACCGACATCGCCCGCCCGCGGAAGTCGATCTCGTGGTCGAGGGGGACGCGGGCCAGGGCGGCGTCCGCGAGCGGGAGTTCCGCGACGAACACCGCGACGTCGCGCTCGGCGGCGGTGGGGTCGGCGTCGTCGAAGTCGCTGTCGCTTCCCGGCCCGCCGTACAGCGGGGCGACGTCCTCGCCGGCGACGCGCTGCCGCAGCCAGATCCGTTCGACCTTGGCCAGATGACGGACGAGGCCGAGCAGCGACAGCGTCGACGGCGGCAGCGCGCGTTCGGCGAGCTGCGCAGGCGTCAGCCCGGCGCACACGTCGAGCAGGCAGGACCGTTGCCGGGCGAGCATCCCGACCAGGATCGGGCGTTCGTCGCCCGTGATCGGGCCGTCGGTGATCGGCAGGGCGGGCGGCTCGGTGGGGAAGGGCGACGTCCAGGTCACACCGTTCATCCTCGCCGACCACCGATGAGTTCCGGGCGTCGGTGCGGTCGGACGGGCATGACCGACGTGCGCAGCCGTGATGCTCTGTGGGACGCGATCCGGACCGAGCGGGGTGTACTCGCCGACGATCTCGCCGACCTGGCCCCGGAGGACTGGGCACGCCCGTCGCTGTGCGGCGCCTGGACGGTAAAGAGGTCGTCCCGCACCTGACGTCGGCGGCGAGCATCGGCCGCTGGGCGTGGATCCGCAGCATGGTGGGGGCCCGCTTCGACTCCGACGTGCACAACGCGCGTCGCCTCGCCGAGTACCGCGGTGCCACGCCAGCCGAGACATTGCAGCGGTTCCGCGCGGTCGTCGACCGGCAGACCGCGGCGTCGGGACACACCGCGGCGTGGCTGGGCGAGGTCGTCGTGCACGCCCACGACATCCGGCGCCCGCTCGGCATCGAGCACACGTTCCCGGTCGAGTCGCTGATGGCCGTCGCGACGTTCTTCGCGGCCCGCGACTTCGCCGTCGCCAGCGCCACGGTGTCGAAGGGCCTGCGTCTGGACGCGACCGACGGCCCCTTCACCGCGGGCGACGGCCCGCTGGTCAGCGGCCCGACTCTTGCGCTGGTCATGGTGATGGCGGGCCGTCGCGCGTACTTGGACGACCTCACCGGCCCGGGCGCAACGACGATCACCCAGCGCCTCGACGTCTGACGCCGACCCGACGGCCCGACCCGCAGGATCCGGCGTCGAACTCCTGCGGCCTCCGCCCGCGTCGCGCCGACCACAACACAGTCGCGGATCCGCTCGACCTCATCAATCCGGAGGTGCCGGGTACCTCGGGCGGGAGCAGGCTCACGCCGAACTCGGCGGAGCATCGGTGACTAACAGCACACTGCCACTCGAATGGACGGTGACGGTACTCAAGCGGCTCGACATAGTAAGGCTACTGGTCAGACCAGTAGCCGAGGTGGACGTCGAGCGAGCCGGGGAGCGACCCGTGAACGACGGTGGGACCACGAACACCACGAAGGAACGGCCGGAACCGCGGACCGATGCAGAGGCCGGGCCTGCTGGGATGCGTGCTGTGCGCGACATCGCGACGCGCTACGGCCTGGTCGCCGTCTGGATCGTCATGATCGTTTCGTTCACGATCCTCGCCCCCGGCCGGTTCCTTGTGGCTCAGAACATCGGCAACATCTTCGGTTCGCAGGCTGTCCTGTTGATCCTCGCGCTGGGTCTGATGTTTCCCGTCATCGCCGGCGAATGGGACCTGTCGGTGGGTGCGATGTTGGGCCTCTCGCTCACCGTCGTTGGCTTCTTCAACGCGGTGCTCGACCTGCCGATCTGGGTCGCGATCCTGGTCGCGCTGGTCATCGGACTCGTCGTCGGCCTGCTCAACGCGTTCTTCATCGTCATCGCGGGCGTGCCGTCGCTGATCGCCACGCTCGGCATGGCGACACTGCTCGGCGGCGTTACCTACGCCATCTCCAACTCGACCATCTCAGGACTCGACCAGGGCTTCGTCGACCTCGGGCAGCACTCCGTCCTCGCGATCCCGACGCCGTTCTACGTCGCGATAGCGATGGCGTTGATCGCCTGGTACGTACTGCGGTGGACCCCGGGCGGCCGATACCTGTTCTTCGTCGGCTCCAACCGCGATGTCGCCCGGCTCTCCGGCATCCGTGTGGGCCGCGTGCGGGTTACGGCGCTCGTAGTGTCGGGTGTCGTCAGCGCGTTCGCCGGCGTCGTGCTCGCCGCGTCGCTGGGCGCCTCGGGTCCGACCATCGGCGCGCCCTATCTGCTGCCGGCGTTCGCGGCGATCTTCCTCGGCGCCACCGCCGTCACCCCCGGTCGGCTCAACGTCTGGGGCACCGTGATCGCCGTCTATTTCCTGATCACGGGCGTCACCGGTATGCAGCTGCTGGGCGCGCCGTCGTGGGTCCAGGACGTCTTCTACGGCGCCATCCTGCTCGCTGCCGTCGCGCTGAGCCTGCTCGCAAGACGACGCCGATGAACCGGCCGGTGGGCCATCCGAACCACGGCCCCGGCACGGCGCCGGGCCCGGAGCACGTCCCCGCAGTTCCCGTCCGTCCCGGTGAGGAGCAGCAATGAGAACAGGACCGCAGCAACGTCGCCGCGGCGCGACCAGGGCGCTCGGGGCGCTCGCCACCGCCGCCGCACTGACCGTGCTCGCCGCCTGCGGCGGCCAGGGAGGCGGATCGGGAGGCGACTCCGGTGGCGCCGCTGACCCGGCCGCGGTGCAAGAGGCTATGGACTCCACGACCGCGCTCAGCGCGCCGCCGAGGTTCGGGCTCACCGACGCCGACAAGGTCGATCCCGCGGCGGCCTCCGGCAAGAAGCTGTGGATCATCGACATCTCGTCGTCGATCCCGCTCGTCCAGGTCAGCGACGCGGCCACGACCCAGGCCCTAGGCCTGGTCGGCGCGACCGTCAAGACGTACGACGGCAAGGGCTCGGTCACCGAGTACACCCGCGGCATCCAGGCCGCGATCGCCGACAAGGCTGACGTCATTGCGCTCTACGCGATCGACCCGAATCTCGTCGCCGGCCCGATCCAGGCCGCGGCCGTCGCCGGCATCAAGGTGATCGTCGTGCAGTACGGCGACCCGGGTGCGCAGCTGCCCAAGAACGTCGCCGCGCAGGTCACCTACCCCTACACCGACGCGGGCGCGGCGATGGCGAACTTCATCGTCTCCGACTCCAAGGGTGCGGCGGTGGGCGTCGAGTTCATCTCGGCCTCGGACGTCAGCAACTCGAAGGCGATCGTCGACGGCTTCCAGGACACGCTGAAGGCGGCGTGCCCGAACTGCTCGCTGACCGTCGACGACGTGCCCGTCGCCGACTGGCAGACCAAGATCACGACGCAGGTCAACTCGGCGCTCAACAGCCACCCGGACATCAAGTACGTCGTCCCGGTCTACGACGGCATGGCCACGTTCGCGGTCCCGGCGATCAAGACGTCCGGCAAGAAGGACGTGAAGCTCGTCAGCTTCAACGCCACCAAGTCGATCATGCAGAACCTCAAGGACAACGACACCGTCGCCGCCGACGTCGGGTCGCCGCAGGCGTGGGAGGGCTGGGCGCTCGCCGACCAGTTCATCCGTATCGTCACCGGCTCGAAGGTGCTCGACGACACGAAGGTCGGGCTGCGCATGTTCACGGCGCAGAACATCGGGCAGATCGACCTCTCCGCGCCCGAGTCGACCTGGTACGGCGTCGACTACGAGAGCGGGTACAAGAAGCTGTGGGGCGTCGGCCAGTAGTCACCCCCATACAGACAGGAAATCGACGCATGAGCGACCCGGGCCCCTTCAGCCAGGTCAAGCCGGTCAGAGCGTACGAGGCGATCGTCGCGCAGTTCGACGAGGCGATCCGCTCTGGCGCGATCCGGCCGGGCGACCGGCTGCCGTCGGAACGGGAGCTCATGCGGCAGTTCGGGGTCGGGCGCTCCACGGTGCGCGAGGCATTGCGCGTCCTGCAGAGCAACGGGATGGTCCGGTCCCGGCCCGGCGACCGGCGCGGCCCCGAGGTCGTGTCGTTCTCCACCGAGCTGCTGCACCGGCCGATGGAGGCGCTGCTCAACGTCGGGCAGGTGACCCTCTACGAGCTGATCTTCTTCCGGATGGTGACGGAGGGCAGCCTCGCCGGGCTGGCCGCGACGCGGTCCGGGGTTGACCCGGACGGCGTCGCGCAGCTGTGGTCGCTCGTGCAGGACCTGAAGGACGGGGCGGCCCGCGGGATGCAGCACTTCCTCAAGGCCGACTCGGCGTTCCACGAGGGGGTGTCGCGGGTGGCGGGCAGCAACTTCCTGGCCGTGCAGAACGACGTCGTCCGCAACGCCGCGCGCAACTACCTCGCGACCAACATGGACACGCCGGTCCGCAGGTCGGACTACATGACGCGGGCGATCGAGAGCCACGAGCTGCTCGTGCGGCACATCGAGGCGGGTGAGCAGCACGCGGCCACCCGGATGAACCACCACACGATCCTGGCGCACTACTCGGTGTTCTTCACCGACGACGAGGCCGCCCGGCTGCGGGCCTTCTTCGTCGACCCACCCGGGGGTGGCGGATGAGCGACGTCCTGCAGGTCACCGACCTGACCGTGCGGTTCGGCTCGACCACCGCGCTCGACGGTGTCACCCTTACGCTGCGCGGCGGCGAGGTGCACGGACTGTTGGGGCACAACGGCTCCGGCAAGTCCACACTGATCAAGACGTTCGCCGGCGTGAACACCCCGGAGTCGGGGGCGATCACGTCCAACGGCGAAAAGCTCGCGCTGCCGGTGAGCCCGACGGCGGCGCGGGCGAGCGGGCTGGCGTTCGTCCACCAGGGGCTCGGGCTCGCCGAGGACCTCAGCGTCCTGGAGAACATCGCCGTCGTCGCGTTCGACACCGGACGGGCCGGCCAGATCCGGTGGGGCCACGAGGCCCGCAAGGCGCGCGAGGAGCTGGCCCGGTTCGGTGTCTCGATCCGGCTCGACACCCTGGTGCGCGACCTGCCGCCCGTCGAGCAGGCGATCGTCGCGATCGTGCGGGCGCTCGCCTCGGTCGAGGGGCCGCCGGGCGGGCGGCTGCTGGTGCTTGACGAGCCGACCGTCTACCTGCCGCGCGACCAGGTGCAACGCCTCTTCGACGCGGTCCGCGGGTTCGTCGCGGGCGGCGACGCGGTGCTCTTCGTGTCCCACCGCATCGACGAGGTCCTCACCCTGACCGACACCATCTCGGTGCTGCGCGGCGGCCGCCTCGTCGCGACCGAACCCACCGACGCGCTCGACGAGCGGCGCGTCGTCGGGTTGATCGTCGGTCGCGAGCTCGCCGCCGTCGCCCCCGACACCCACCAGGCCACCGGCGAGGTCGCCGCCACGTTCGACGACGTCAGCGGCGCCGTCCTGCGGGGCATCTCGTTCACGGTGGCCCGCGGGGAGATCCTCGGCGTCACCGGGCTCGCGGGCTCGGGCTTCGACGAACTGCCGTATGTCCTCGCCGGCGCCCTGCCCGGCTCCGGGACCGTCGCGATCGGGGACAGGAGGATCGACGTCGCCGGGCTCGACCCGCGCGGCGCGATCGCCGCCGGGATCGTGCTCATCCCCGCCGACCGCGCCCGCCTCGGCGTGATCGGCGAGGTCAGCATCCGGGAGAACGTGGCACTGCCGCGCATGCGGCGGTTCTTCCGCGGCGGCCTGCTGCGCGAGGGCGAGGAACGCGACTGGGTGCGCCGGCTCGTCGATGGCTCCGGCGTCCTGCACGGCGGCGTCGACCGCGAGATGAACACCCTCAGCGGCGGCAACCAGCAGAAGACGGTCCTCGCGAAGTGGCTCGCCGGTGACCCGGACCTGATCCTGCTGCACGAACCCACGCAGGGTGTCGACGTCGGCGGCCGCTTCGACATCTACCGCCGGCTGCGGGAGGCCGCCGACCGCGGTGCGGCCGTTGTCGCCGCCGGTGAGTCACCCGAGGAACTCGCCGAGCTGTGCGACCGGGTGCTGATCGTGAAGGACGGCGTGCTGTTCGGCGAGCTCCGCGGGGCGCGCGTGGACAAGCACACGATCGTCGACGCCACGTTGTCCGAGACCCCACTACCCCTGTGAGCGGCGATGGTCGCCATAGCGACCATCGCCGCTCACGACCGACTCGACCCGGTACGAGCCTCGAACCCGTACGAGAAGGAGTGACCATGCTCGACCTCGCGCTCACCGGCGGACTTGTCGTCGGCCCGACCGAGACCTCCGCGCTCGACGTCGGCATCGCCGACGGCCGCATCTCGATGCTCACCTCGCCCGGCGGGTTGCCCGAGGCCCGCGAGAGCGTCGACGTCTCCGGGCTGACGCTCGTCCCGGGCGGCATCGACCCGCACGTGCACTGCGACCTCGCGATCGAGCACGAGGGCCACGAGCCGGCCGTCTCGTTCGGGCCGGACGTCGTCGGCTCCGCTGCGCTCATCGGCGGCACGACGACGTTGATCGACTTCGTGTGGCTGAACCCCGGTGAGGCCATCCCCGACGGGATCGAGCGGTTCTCGCGGCGCTGGGAGGAGGTCAGCCCGATCGACTTCTCGTTTCACGTCGTGCTCCGCGGTGGGGTCGGGCGCGAGCTGCTGGCCCAGATGCCGGGCGCGATCGAGGCCGGGTTCCCGAGCTTCAAGGTGTTCACCACCAACGTGTTCCCGAGCGCCCCGATCGGCGGCATCCCGCTGATGGTCGACTTCGGCTCGCTGCAGGAGATCCTTGAGACCGCCGCGGAGAACGGCGGCATCACGATGATCCACTCCGAGGACGACGACATCGTCCAGCACATGTACCGCAAGCTCCTCGCGGACGACCGCATGGAGTACACGAACCTGCACGAGGTCCACAACTCGCTGTCGGAGGACCTGTCGTTCCGCCGCGCGATCCGGTTGGCGCACAAGGTCGGCGACGCCCCGATCTACTTCGCCCACGTCAGCGCCAAGACCGGCGTCGACGCCATGGCCGAGGCCCGGGCGGAGGGCCGTCCGGTGTTCGGCGAGACCCTGCACCAGTACGCGCTGCACACCTACCACGACTACCGCGAGCCCGACGGCATGAAGTACCACACCTACCCGTCGCTCAAGGACCACGAGGACACCGAGCGGCTGTGGTCGGGCATCGGGCAGGGCGTCCTGTCCTGCTTCGCCACCGACGCCCAGGCCACCACCTACGCGGTGAAGACGCAGGGCCGCCGGGTCGACGACGTCGTCGGCGGCAACACCGGGCTCGAGCCGCGGATGGCACTGCTCTACACCGAGATGGTCAGCAAGCGCGGCATGACGTTGCAGCAGTACGTCGAGGCCACCTCGGCCAACGCGGCGAAGATCCACGGCCTCTACCCGCGCAAGGGCCTCCTGGCCGTCGGGTCCGACGCCGACATCCTCGGCCTGTCGACCGGGGTCGAGCGGACGATCACCCACACCGACCTGCACGAGTCCGACTACACGCCGTGGGAGGGCTGGGCCGTCACCGCGTGGCCACAGCTGACCCTGTTGCGCGGCAAGGTCGTCGCGCGCGACGGGCAGTTCGTCGGCGACCCGACGGGTGGCCAGGTGGTCCCCCGGAAGATCGCCGACGCGATCACCACCGGTCCCCGGTACGCGTGATGGGACTGCCCCGCATCGGGATCGCCGCGTGCGGCGGGACCATCGCCGCGACCGCGTCCGGGGACGGCACCGCCACGCCCCGGCTCGGCGCGGCCGACCTGCTCGACGCCGCGCCGTGGCTGCGCGACATCGCCGACCCGCAGGCGCGGACTGTCATGACGAAGGCGTCGCCGGACATCACGGTCGACGACGCCGTCCGGCTGCACGCCGAGCTGGTTGCGTTCGTCCGGGACGAGCGACTCGACGGCGTCGTCGTCACGAGCGGGACCGACACCCTCGAGGAGGTCGCGTTCACCCTCGACCTCCTGTGGGACTCCGACGTCCCCGTCGTGGTGACCGGCGCGATCCGTAACGCCAGCAAGCCCGGTACCGACGGCCCGGCGAACCTGACCGCCGCCGTCGCCACGGCGGCGTCGCCGGCGGCCCGCGGGCTGGGCGCGCTGCTCGTGATGAACGACCACATCCACGCCGCGCGCTACGCCCGCAAGGGCAACTCCGGCAACGTGGCCGCGTTCGTCTCGCCGACGATCGGGCCGGTCGGCTACCTCGCCGAAGGGGTGCCGGTGATCCCGATGCGGGTCTCGCGGACGCCGCGCGTCGAGCCACCTGCCGTTCCGGTGACGGCGCGGGTCGCGCTGCTCACCACGTTCATGGGCGACGACGGGGCCCTGCTCCCCGCTGTGGTCGCGGACGGGTTCACGGGGCTCGTCGTCGCCGGGTTCGGGGGTGGGCACCTGCCCGCGGCCGTCGCCGAGCACCCGGCGTTCGAGGAGCTGCTCGCGACCGTGCCGGTGGTGCTCGCGTCGCGGGCCAACTCCGGGGAACCGTTGCGCGCCACGTACTCCGGGTTCGCCGGATCGGAGACGGAGCTGGCCCGCCGCGGCGTCATCAGCGCCGGGTCGCTCGACGCCCCGAAGGCCCGCGTCCTGCTCACCCTGCTCACGGCCGCAGGACGGCCGCCGGACGGGGTCCGCGCGGCCTTCCGCCGGTTCTCCGCACTTCCGTAGTCCCTGTCTTGGAGGACACCCGCATGCGCACCCACAACGTCGCCGTCATCGGTGGCGACGGCATCGGCCCCGACGTCACCGCTGCCGCCCTCGCTGCGATGCGGGCGGCGGCCGATCGGTTCGGATTCACCCTGTCCACCAGCGACGTCGACCTCGGTGCCGCCCGCTACCACCGCACCGGCGTCGCGCTCGACGACTCCACGGTGGAGCAGCTGCGCGGCCACGACGCGATCCTGCTCGGCGCGATCGGTGACCCGAGCGTCGCGCCCGGGATCCTGGAACGCGGCGTCGTGCTCGCGCTGCGGGTGGCGCTGGCGCAGTCGGTCAACGTCCGTCCGGTCCGGCTCTACCCGGGCGTGCAGAGCCCGGTCCGTGGGATCACGCCACAGCGCTGTGACATGGTGATCCTGCGGGAGAACACCGAGGGCCTCTACGCCGGGGGCGGCGCCCTCGTGCACCAGGGCAGCGACAACGCCGTTGCGCTGCAGCAGTCGGTGACGACGACGGGCGCGACCCGCTCGATCGTCGACGTCGCGTTCCGGCTCGCGGCGGCACGGCGGGGACGGCTCGCGTTGTGCCACAAGTCGAACGTCCTCACCTACGCCGGGCGGCTGTGGGGCGAGGTCGTCGAGGAGGTCGGTGCGCGGTACCCGGACGTGGAGCGCGACTACGTCCACGTCGACGCCATGTGCCAGCACCTGCCGTTGAGCCCGGAGCGCTTCGACGTCGTCGTCACCGACAACTTGTTCGGGGACATCATCAGTGACCTCGGCGCCACCGTGCAGGGCGGCCTCGGGCTCGCGGCCAGCGCGAACCTCAACCCGACGGGCTCGGCGCCGAGCATGTTCGAGCCCGTCCACGGCTCGGCGCCCGACATCGCGGGCAAGGGCTGGGCCAATCCGGTCGCCGCGGTGTTGTCGGCGGCGCTGTGCCTGGCCTCGCTCGGGGAACGCGAGGCCGCGCTGGCGTGCGAGGCGGCAGCTGCGAACGTCGTTGCGGAGCTGCCGGCGCTCTCCGGCGCGGCGATGGGGGCGTCGACGGCCGAGGTGGGGGAGCGCATCGCCGCCCGCGTCGCGACGGCCGACGCCGCGACGATCGGCGACCCGGCGACGTCGCTGATGAGCGCGATGGCGGCGATCACCCCCGCCGCGGCCTGACCCATCCGCCGCGTTCGACACCAGCCTGGTTCCCGAGCCATCGGGGCCAGTCCGACGTCGAACTCGGCGAGGGTCTGTGCTCAGCGCAGGCCGACGATCACCCGGTCGTCGCCCTGCTGCCACACGGTGCCGGTCTCGGTGAACCCTGCGTCGCGCAGGAACTGCAGGTAGTCGTGGACGGTCGGCTTGTCGTCGACGGCGTGGTCGAAACCGCCGGCGCGGGCTTCGACGAGCGCGGCCAGCTCGGGCGCCTCGTCGACGGCTCGCCACCACGCCTGCCAGTCCTCGGGCCGGTCGATCCCGGTCCGGGCGGCCTGGCGGGTGGTGAGGACCTTGGACAGCGCGTCGAGGCGGGGTGCGGTCTCGCCCTCGTAGAGGTGGTCGCCGTCGACGAACACCCCGCCCGGTGCGACCTCGGCGCCGCAGCGTGAGATCAGGGCGCGCAGCGGTTCGCGGTTCATCCAGTGCAGCGCGGTGGTGCTGACGAACGCGTCCGGTGCCCGGTCGAGGTCCAGGGTCTCGAACCAGCTGTCCTCCCGGAGATCGCCCGCGACGGTGCGCAGCCGGTCGGATCCGTGCGCGAGGTCGGCGAGGCCGCGCAGCAGTGGGTCGGCGTCGATGCCGACGACGCGTGCTCCGGGGATGCGTTCGAGCAGCCGGACGGCCAGCGAACCGGGCCCGATGCCGAGGTCGACGACGAGCGGGTCGGGCCGGTCGACGAGGACGTCGACGACGTCGGCGATCACCGCGAACCGCTCCTCGCGGTCGGGCATGTAGTGCTCCTGCTGGCGGTCCCAACGGTCCAGCCAGTACAGGGCCCGCTCGCGGCTCAGCATCCTCACGACTCCCCTCGGCCCGGGTGACCCGGGCGACATCTGACCAGGTGCTCAGTTGGATCATTCTACGATTCCTCCGTTGTCGACGGAGTCGTCCGGAGGTTCCCGTGCCTGTTTCCCGCCGTTCGTTCCTCGCCGGGCTCGCCGGTGCGGGTGCAGCCGCCGCCACGCTGGTGGCCTGCGGCACCGGTGGCGGCGAGGGGAGCGGGTCGGGGGAGCGCGGCGGCCGCCTGCGTGCCGCGTTCGTCGCCGGCGGGTCCACGGAGACGCTCGACCCGGCCACGCTGCCGCAGTTCGTCGACCAGGCCCGGGCCAAGGCGTGCTTCGACACGCTGGGCCGCTGGGAGCAGGACATGTCGTGCACGCCGCGGCTCGCCGAGTCGTGGGAGGCCGACGCCACCGGCACCCGCTGGCGGATCACGCTCAAGGACGCGACGTTCCACGACGGCCGTCCGGTGCGGTCGGCCGACGTGCTCTACACCTATCGCCGCGTCGCCGACCCGGCCACGACCGCGAGCGCCGCCGCGCTGTTCAGCACGGTCGACTTCACGGCCAGCCGCGCGATCGGCGACCGCGAACTGGAGATCGTCCTCGGCGCACCCAACTTCCTGTTCCCGGTCGCGCTCGGCGCGCTGGGCAGCGAGATCGTGCCCGAGGGCACCACGAACTTCGCCGCACCCGTCGGATCCGGTCCTTTCAGGTTCGTCTCGTTCACCCCCGGCGGCCCGGCGCTGTACAAGCGCAACGACGCCTACTGGGACGGCGCCCCGCTGCTCGACGAGCTCGAGTTCGTCCCGGTCGCCGACGAGAGTGCCCGCGTCGGCGCCCTGCTGTCCGGGCAGGTCCAGTACGCCCACGACATCCGCGCCACCAGCGCGCAGCAGCTCGAGTCCGACTCCCGGACGAACGTCCTCGTGGCGCCGCTCGCCGCGTTCCAGTTCCTCTACGTCAAGCACGACCGGCCGCCGTTCAACGACCCGCGGCTGCGCGAGGCGCTCGTCCTCGGCCTCGACCGGGAGGCGCTCGCCCGGGTCGCGCTGCTGGGCCGCGGCCGGCCGGGCAACGACATGTTCGGCACGGGCCTGCAGTACTACCCGGACGCGGTGCCGCAGCGCACCCGCGACGTCGAGCGGGCGAAGACGCTCGTCCGCGAGTCCGGTGTCACCACGGTCGAGCTGTCCACCGGCGTCACCGACCCGTCGTGGGCGTCGGCGACGCAGCTCGTCGTCGCGCAGCTCGCCGAGATCGGGTTGACCGTGCAGGTCAAGACCGTGCCGCCGGAGACCTACTTCGCCGACGTCCGCAAGAACGCGACGATGCACTTCGGGCGCACCGGGACCTTGCCGATCCAGAACTGGATCGCCACCACCCAGCTGTCGACGATGATCGACAACAGTTTCGGCAAGGTGAACGACCCCGAGATCGACCGCCTCTACAACGAGGCGTTGAGCAGCTCCGACGAGGCCACGCGCAGCGCCGCGATCGGCACCGCGCTCACCCGCATCCACGACTCCGTCGCCGCGCCCGTGTGGGGCATCAGCGACTGGAACGTCGGCGTGAGCGCCAACGTGAAGGGGCTGTCGGGATCGCGGCCCAACACCTACGACTGGGCGAACTTCAGCAAGGCGTCGCTCGGGTGACCACCCGGGCCGGGGTGCGGATCGGCGTCGCGCTGCTGCAGCTCGTCGTCGTCTGCGTGGGTGTCTTCGTCCTGACGACGTTCCTGCCCGGCGACACGGCCGAGGTCGTCCTCGGCCCGCTGGCCACCGTCGACCAGATCGACACCCTGCGCGGGCAGCTCGGCCTCGACCGACCCGTCGGGGAACGCTTCCTGGACTGGGCGGGCGGGCTGCTGCACGGCGACCTCGGCACCTCGCTGGCGACGGGTCGGCCCGTCGTCGACGACATGGGGGACCGGCTCTCGGTGACGGTGCTGCTGGCCGTCCTCGCCGTCGTCGTGCTGGTCCCGCTCGCGGTGGCGCTCGGCTGCTACGGCGGCCGCCGCCCCGGCTCCCCGGCCGACCGGATCATCACCGCGACGACGACCGTCGCCCAGGCCGTCCCGGACTTCGCGCTCGGGCTGCTGCTCGTCGCGCTGTTCGCGCTGCAGCTCGGCTGGCTCCCCGCGACCGCCGCGGGCACCGTCGGGCTGTCCGGACTCACCGTCGCCATGCTGGTGCTGCCCGTCGCGGTCCTCGTGTCCAACCAGCTGAGCCGCCTCGCCCGGCAGGTCCGGATCGGCGTCGTCGAGGCCGACGCGGCCGAGCACGTCGTGCACCTGCGCCGGCTCGGGCTCGACGAACGCACCGTCGTGCTGCGCCACGTCCTCCCGGGCGGGGTCGTGCCGTCGGTGCAGCAGTTCGCCCGGACCGTCGACGGGCTGCTCGGCGGGGTGATCGTCGTCGAGGCGCTGTTCGCGCTGCCCGGCGTCGGGTCCGGGTTCGTGCAGGCCGTGCAGACCCGCGACCTGCCCGTCGTTCAGGGCTACGCGGTGCTGTTCGCGCTGACGACGGTCGTGGTGAACCTGGCCGCCGACCTCGTCTCGGCGAAGCTCGTCCCGCAGGCGGTGCGCCTGTGACCGTGCTCGGTATCGAGCCCCCTCCCGTCGTACCCCGGCGGGCGCGGCGGCGCGGCACGGTCACCCGCCGCGCGCTGCGGGTGCTCGGGGTCGTGCTGCTCGCGGTCCCGCTGCTCGCAGCCCTCGTCGGACCGTTCTTCGCCCCGTCGACGGCTGCGGGCGGCGTCCCGCTGCAGGCTGCGAGCCCCGAACACCTGCTGGGGACCGACGTCCTGGGCCGTGACCTGCTCGGGCTGCTGCTGCAGGGCGGGACGACCGTCGTCACCCTCACCGCGGCCGCGCTGCTGCTGGCCTACCTGGTCGCGATGCCGATCGGGCTGGTCGTGGCCGCGCGGGGCCGCATCGTCGAGACCGTCACGATCGGGCTGCTCGACGTGCTGCTCGCGCTGCCGTCACTGCTCGTGCTCATGGTCCTGGCCGCGACGGGCCGGCGCAGCGTCGTCTGGCTCGTCCTCGCGGTGGCGTTCGTGCAGCTGCCCTACGTCGTGCGGCTGGTCCGTGGCGCCGCGGCGGCACCCGCGTGCCTCGCCGCGCTCGAGACCATGACGATGACCGGAGAGCCGTGGTGGCGGGTGCGGATCGTCGAGACCGGGCGCCGCGTGCTGCCGCCGACGATCGTCGACGCCACGACCCGCGTCTGCGGCGTCGTCGGGCTGCTGTCGTCGGCGAACTTCCTGGGGGTCGGGCTCGACCCGTTGGTCGTCGACTGGGCGGTCGTCGTCGACCAGAACATGACCGCGCTGTTCCTGCGCCCGTCGGTCGTGCTGCTGCCCGCCGGGCTGCTGGTCGCCCTGTGCGCGGGCACGAACCTGCTGGTCGACGACCTGCTGGAGCGTCGATCGTGACCGTCCTGGAGATCACCGGGCTGTGCGCCGATGCGGGGGAGCACCGGCTCCTGCACGACGTCGACCTCGTCCTCGACCGCGGCGAGGTCCTCGCTGTCCTGGGTGAGTCGGGCGCCGGGAAGAGCACCCTCGGCCTGGCGCTGCTGGGCGAGTCCGCCCCGGGCGTAGAGCTCTCTGTGAGCGGCGATAGTCGCTGTCGCGACTATCGCCGCTCACGACCGAGCGGAAGCGTCGCGCTGCTGCCCCAGCACCCGGGCGCCGTGCTCGACCCCGTCCGGCGGGTCGGGCCGGTGCTGCGGGAACTCGCCGCGCTGCGCCACCGCGACCGCGCGGGCCGCGCCACCGCGATCGCCGACGCGTGCGAGGCCGCCCGGTTCGACCCGACCCTGTTGCGCCGCTTCCCCCACCAGCTCTCCGGCGGCCAGCAGCAGCGCGCCGCGCTCGCGCAGACCCTCGTGACCGGACCCGACGTCGTCGTCCTCGACGAACCCACCACGGGACTCGACCCGGCGACGTCCGCCGAGCTCGTCGAACGCCTCGACGTCCTGCGCGCCAGGGGGACCGCGCTCGTCCTGCTCACCCACGACCTCGACGTCGCCCGCGCCCTCGGCGGCCGCGCCATGCGGCTCGACCACGGCCGTGTCGTCGCCCGCGGGACCGTCGCCGAGCTCCTCGGACCCGCTGCGCCGCACGAGGTCCCGACGGGACGGCTCATCGGGGACGTCCGCCTGCAGGTGCGTGGCCTCGCGATCGCCGACCGCACCGGACGCCCCGTCCTGCACGGCGTCGACCTCGACGCCCGCGCCGGGGAGCTGCTCGGCGTCGTCGGACTCTCCGGCGCAGGCAAGACGACACTCGGGCGATGCGTCGCCGGACTCGCCCCGGCGCGCGGCACCGTCCGCGTCGACGGCGCGCTGCTCTCGGCCCGGATCGGGCGCCGAAGCCGCGCCCAGCGCCGCGCCGTGCAGTACGTCCACCAGGACCCGCGCGCGACGTTCCTCGCCCACCGCAACGTCGTCGACCAGGTCGCCCGGCCCGCCGTGCTGCTACGCAACGTCCCCACCGCCGCGGCCCGCGACGAGGCCCACGAGCTGCTGACCCGGCTCGGCGTCGCACCCGAGGTCGCCGCCCGCCGGCCCGGCACCCTGTCCGGCGGGCAGCTGCAACGGGCCGCCGTCGCCCGCGCCCTGCTCGCCCACCCGTCCGTCCTTGTGTGCGACGAGGTCACCTCGGCCCTCGACGCCGCGCACCGCGACCACCTCCTCGCCGCGATCGACGCCCTGCGCCACGACCACGACACCACCGTCCTGTTGATCTGCCACGACCTGCCGCTGGTCGAGCGCGTCGCGGACCGGATCGTGGTCGTCGATGACGGGCGGGTACGCGCCTAGACGCCCGCCGCCACGAGCGGGCCGCGCCGCCCGATCGCCCACACCACCAGCGCGAACGTGCTCGCCACCGCGCCCGCGACCGAGATCGCCGTCCAGCCGCCCGCCGACCACAGCAGTGTCGCCGCCGCCGACCCGACGGCGCCACCGACGAAGGTGCCCGTCACCAGCGCCGTGTTGAGCCTGCTGCGCGCCTCGTGGGAGATCGCGAACACCCGCGCCTGGTTGAGGATGTTCTGCGCCTGGATCGCGACGTCGAGCAGCACGACGACGACCAGCACCAGCACGATCGAGTGTCCCGCGAACGCCGACACCACGAACGTCACCACCGCGAGCGCCCACGCGACCGCACCGGCCTGCAGCGACCAGCCGCGATCGTGGAGCCGCCCCGCCCGCTGCGCCGCGAACGCCCCCGCCAACCCGGCGAGGCCGACCAACCCGATCACCGTCACCGGCAGGTGGAACGGCGGGCCGCTGAGCAGGAACGTCAGCGCCGTCCAGAACATCGAGAACACCCCGAAGCCCGTCGCCGCGATCACCAGTGTCCAGCGCAGCACCCGCTCGTGCACGACAGCCCGGCCCACCGACGCGATCAGCGCCGGGTAGCTCATCCGCGCCTTCGGTTCCAGCCGCGGGATCGCCCGGTACAGCAGCACCGCCAGCACGGCGGTCAGCACCGCTGCCGCGGCGAAGATCGCCCGCCAGCCCGCGACCCCCGCGACGAGCCCGCTGATGGTGCGCGACACCAGGATCCCGGTCAGCATCCCGGAGATCACGGTACCGACGACGCGTCCGCGCACCGCCGGACCCGACAGGTCACCCGCCAGCGGCGCCAGGATCTGCCCCGCGACCGTCGTGACCCCGAGCAGCGCGATGGCCGCCAGCAGGAACCCCATCGACGGCGCGAGCGCGCACGCCACGAGCGCCGCCGTCGCGCACAGCATCATCAGCGGGACCAGCCGTCGCCGGTCGAGGACGTCGCCCAGCGGGACGATCAGCAGGATGCCCGCCGCGTAGCCGACCTGCGTCGCCGTCACGAGCCAGCCTGCGAGCGCCGTGGGGGCGTGCAGGTCGTCGGCGATGAAGTCCAGCAGCGGCTGCGCCCAGTACAGGTTGCCGACGGCCGCGCCGCCCGCGACCGCGAACAGGAACGTGAGGCCGCGCGACATCACCGCCGGGGCGTCGGCACGGACCGGGATGCCGCTCACGCGGCGGCGCACGTCGACGTCACCCGTCGATCCTGCGCCGTCGACCGTCGGTGTGCGTCGTGGGCTGCGGCACACACGCTCCGCACCTGACCTGCCGTCGGTCCTCGACCAGCCGGGTTGTTCGCGCCGGATCCGTTCCCGAGATCTTCCCGCGAGGTTGAACCGGCCATACGCTCGCACCGGGTCGGGGGGTCCGCTCTGGAGGCATCGATGCCGGCACGTCGTCGTCTGGCCCGCTCGCTCGCGGCACTCCTCGCCGTGCCCCTCGTCCTCGTCGCGTGCTCCGGCGCGCCCACACCGTCGCCCGCAGCGGAATCGTCGCCCGCGGCGGAATCGTCGGCGCCGCCGTCCGCCCCGCCGGTCCCGACGGGAGGCATCGATCCGTCGACGGCGTTCACCCCCGTCTCCGCGACGACGCTCACCACCCCGGCACCCGTCACCGGCACCGACGGCAAGACCCACCTGGCCTACGAGCTGCTGCTCACCAACGCCACGTCGGCGCCGCTGCGTCTCGACAAGGTCGACGTCCTCGACGCCGGCAACCAGAACGTCCTGCTCTCGATGAGCGGCGCGACGTTGGGCGCATCGAGCAACCTCGTCGGTGCAGCCGCGGAGGAGGGGGCGCCCCCACCGACGGCCGCCCCGCCCGTCCCCGGGGCGGCGACCGTCATCGTGTGGCTGGACGTCACCGTCGACGGTGCCCCGCCGGCCGCGCTCACCCACCGCGTCAACGCCACCATGACCACCCCCGCGGGCGACCGGCCACTGGAGTCGACCGTCGGGCGCGTCGAGGTCAGCACCGCGAAGGCGCCCGTCCTCGGCCCGGTCATGGCCGGCGGCCCCTGGTACGCCAGCGACGGCTGCTGCGTCGACGACTCCCATCACCGCCGCGGCCTCGCCCCCATCGACGGCAGGCTCCTCGTCCCGCAGCGCTACGCCATCGACTGGTACCTGCTCGACGACCAGCACCGCGCCTGGACCGGCGACCCGAGTAAGCCGACCAGCTTCTACGCCTACGACAAGCCCGCCCTCGCCGCCGCCGACGGGGTCGTCGTCGACGCGACCGACGGCTTCGCCGAGACCACGTCGCTGCCCGACCCGCCGCCGATCCCGCCGATCAAGGAGACCGTCGGCAACCACGTCACCGTCATGATCGCGCCCGGGGTGTATCTGCTGTACGCGCACTTCAAGACGGGCAGCGTCGCGGTCAAGACCGGGCAGACCGTCAAGCGTGGCGACGTCCTCGGCCACATCGGCAGCTCCGGCAACTCGACCGCGCCGCACCTGCACTTCCAGGTCATGACCGAGGGGACCTTCTTCCCGACCGACAGCACCCCGTTCGCCTTCGAGTGCTTCACCGTCAACGGCCAGGTCACCGAACGCATCTGGGACGACGTCCTCGCCCTCCAGCCCGACCCGGTGCTGCCCTACACGGCCTCGACCGACACCAGCCAGCGTCGCGGGCAGATGCCGTTGGACCGCAACGTCATCACGTTCTGCTGAGCTACGGTGGGCAGGTGGGGGACGAGGTTGCTGCGCGGGACCTGCGGGTGTCGCACGCCGAACGCGAACACGTCGCGCGCCTGCTGGCGGCGCACTTCGAGGCCGGCCGGCTGAGCCCCGACGAGTACGAGACCCGCAGCGGCGCCGCGGCCGTCGCCGTCACGCGGGCCGATCTCAACCGGCTCCTGCTCGACCTGCCCGGTGCCGAGGCGGTCCGGTCGCGCGAGATCCTCGAGTGGACCAGCAACCACGGCGACCTGGCACGCAACGGCGACTGGCTCGTCCCGGCGAAGATCGTGGTGCGTTCCCACTTCGGCGACGTCAAGCTCGACCTGCGCGAGGCCCGCTTCATGACGCCGGTCGTCACCCTCGACGTGGACATGTGGGTCGGCGACGTCGACCTGCGGCTCCCTCCGGGCGGCAGCGTCGACGTCGACGAGGTCCGCGTCCACGTCGGGAACGTGACGAACAAGATCACTCCGGTGCCGCACCGGGGTGATCCTCATGTCGTCGTCCTCGGGAAGCTCTACGTCGGGGACGTGAAGATCCGGAGCTGATCAGCGGTCGGCGGGGAACGTGCCGGTGAACGACGGTGCCGGCGCGAACCCGGCGTCGTCCAGCGGGCGGCGGCCCGTCCGGTGGTCGTGCATCCGGCTGTCGAGCAGGAACAGCACCGCTGCCAGCATCAGCAGACCGACCACCACCGCCATGTGAACCGTTGCGGCACAGACGATCGCGATGCCCGCGCCGATCAGCACCGCCGCCAGCCGGACGCCGGGGTGGCGACGAGCCGGCTCCGGCGGCTCGCCCTGGGTTCCGGTGGTGACGGGGGGCGTGACGGTGGCGTTCATGACGCGATCTCCTCGCTGGGTCCGGGGGTCCTTCCCGATGGCTCCAGGTTCGTCCCGATCCCGCCTCGGCACCGTCGGCCCGCCGGTGGGTGCAGGGGACGACGCCGGTGTCCGTCGATCGGAGGACAGCCCTGACATGCCTCGGGCCCGGCACGTGGCCGGGCCCGGAGAGGCGGTGCGAGTGTCAGCGGACGAGTGGAAGGTTCCCGGCCATCGGGGCCGAGGGGCGGAACTGCTCCAGCCGCAGCGGGCGACGCCCGGAGCGGTGCCCCTGCACGACGGCGCCGACGACGAGGAGCAGCGCGGCGAGCATCAGGAACGACACGGCGGCGGCGGTGTGGGCGCTCGTCCCCAGGGCGACGGCGAGTCCGGCGCCGACGAGGAGCGCGACACCGCGGGCGGCGTTCTGCCCGGCGGTGCGGGTGGGGGCGGAGCCGTTGCGGTCGATGGGGGCGAAGGGGTTGGTGGGGGTGGAGGGCGTGTCCATGGTCCGGTCTCCGATCCTGTGGCCCGGGGCTGTTTCCCCGATGCCTGAAGGTTCGTCCCGAACACGCCTGCGCACCCTCGGTCGGCCGGTGGGTGCGGGGGACCCCGCGGGTGTCCTCCGATCGACCGACGGTGCCCGAGCCTCGCGGACCGGACAGCCTGTGAGCGGCAATAGTCGCTACAGCGACTATTGCCGCTCACGAGTCCTGGCCGAGGGCATCCCCGAGGCCGGTTCAGGGTCGTTCCCGGATGTCCGGGACGACCGTCGTTCGTAGTGTTCTCCGCATGACGGACGAGATCGCTCCCCAGGACCTGCGCGTCTCCCACGAGGAGCGCGAGCACGTGACGACGCTGCTGGCGGCCCACTTCTCGGAGGGTCGGCTGACCGTCGACGAGTACGGCGAGCGGACCGGCGCCGCCGCGAACGCGGTGACCCGGGCCGACCTGAACCGGCTCCTGCTCGATCTTCCCGGCGCCGAGGGCGCGCGGGCCCGTGAGGTGCTGGAGCTGTCCAACACCGCGGGCGACCTGAAGCGGGGCGGGGAGTGGACGGTCCCGCCGAAGATCGTGGTGCGCAGCCGCTTCGGCAACGCGAACCTGGACTTCCGGTCGGCCCGCTTCACGACGCCGGTCGTCACGGTGGAAGCGGACCTCCTCGTCGGCAACGTGGAGATCCGGCTTCCCAAGGGCGCCACCGTGGATCTCGACGAGGCGAGCGTGACGGTGGGCAACGTCGTCGACAAGATCGGGCCGTCGGCGGGGCGGGGCATGCCGCACGTGATCGTGCGCGGCGGCACATGGATGGGCAACGTCCGGGTGCGCTGAGACCCGCCGAGCTCGACGCCAGACTGGTTCGATCATGGCCCGGACCAGGCTCCTGTCGAACTCGGCGAGCTCGTCGGTCGGCAGTTCGTCAGTCGGCGGTCGCGGCGCCGAGGCGTCGGTCGAGCTCGTCGGCGAGGTGGTCGAGCGCAGCGGACGCGCGGCGGGAGAGGTGCCGGCCGGCGGGATACATGGCGACGACGTCGGCGCGCGGGGTGGGGACCTCGCGCAGGACGCGGACGAGGACGCCGTCGCGCAGCAGGGGGCCGACGTGCCAGAGCGAGCGCATGAGCAGCCCGTGGCCGTCGACGCACCAGCGGGTGGCGACGTCGCCGTCGTTGGTGATCATGGTCCCGGGGACGCGGACGGTGGTCTCGGCGTCGTCGTCGCCGAAGCGCCACACGGTGTGGTCGGTGTCGATCTCGCGGATGACGATGCACTGGTGGTCGGCGATGTCGCCGAGTCCGTGCGGGGCGGCCCGCGAGGCGAGGTAGCCCGGCGAGGCGCAGACGACGCGGCGGTTGGGCAGCAACGTCCGGGAGAGCAGGGACGTGTCGTCGCGGCGGCCGACGCGGACGGCGAAGTCGAACGGGCTGCCCGCGACGTGCAGCGGCAGGTGGGAGAGTTCGAGCTCGACGGAGACGCCCGGGTTGGCGGCGGCGAAGGCGCCGAGGGCGGGTGCGACGTGGGAGCGGCCGAGGCCCATGGTGGCGTGGACGGCGACGCGTCCGCGGAGGGCTCCGCGGCGGCGGCCGACGTCCTCTTCGAGGTCGCTGATCAGGGGGAGCAGTCGCCTGGCGCCAACTGCGTAGCGCTCGCCCTCGTCGGTGAGGCTGAGCCGGCGGGTGCTGCGCCGGACGAGCTGGGCGCCGAGGCGGCGTTCCAGTGACGCGAGGCGTTTGCTGACGGCCGATGTGGACACTCCCCAGCGGCGGGCGGCCTCGGTGAGGGTGTCGGCGGTGGCGATGCCGTCGAAGAACTCGAGATCGTCGAGGTCGGAGAGGTCCACCTCGGCAGGCCTTTCTTTCGGGCGACGCAAAGGTCTTGGCGCGAATCGCGTCTGGAACCGGGGTTTTGTGCCGCCTACGCTACAGGCGGCAGGGTCGGCGATCCAGGAAGGGAACGTTCGTGACGAATCACCGCATCGCTGTGATCCCGGGTGACGGCATCGGCAAGGAGGTCGTGCCCGAGGGCGTGCGGGTCCTGCGGGCCGCGGCCGCGAAGTTCGGCTTCGACGTCGAGCTCGCCGACTTCGACTTCGCGTCCGCCGACTACTACTCCCAGCACGGCGCGATGCTGCCCGACGACTGGTTCGAGACTCTGCGCGGTTTCGACGCGATCTTCTTCGGCGCCGTCGGCTGGCCGGAGGTCGTGCCGGACCACATCTCGTTGTGGGGCAGCCTGTTGCAGTTCCGGCGCCGGTTCGACCAGTACGTCAACCTGCGTCCGGTCAAGCTGCTCGACGGCGTGCGCAGCCCGCTGGCCGACCGCGAGCCCGGCGACGTCGACTTCCTCGTCGTCCGCGAGAACACCGAGGGCGAGTACTCCAGCGTCGGCGGCAAGATGTTCGAGGGCACCGACCGCGAGACGGTGCTGCAGGAGACCGTCATGACGCGCGTCGGCGTCGACCGGATCCTGAAGTACGCCTTCGATCTGGCGCAGGCCCGCCCGGCCCGGCACCTCACGTCGGCGACGAAGAGCAACGGCATCTCGATCACCATGCCGTACTGGGACGAGCGCGTCGTCGAGGCCGCTGCCCGCTACCCGGACGTGCGCGTGGACAAGTACCACATCGACATCCTGACGGCGCAGTTCGTGATGAACCCCGACCGTTTCGACGTCGTCGTGGCCAGCAACCTGTTCGGCGACATCCTGTCCGACCTCGGCCCGGCCTGTACCGGCACGATCGGCATCGCGCCCAGCGGCAACATCAACCCGGAGCGCACCTACCCGAGCCTGTTCGAGCCCGTGCACGGCTCGGCGCCCGACATCGCGGGCAAGGGCATCGCCAACCCCGTCGGTCAGATCTGGTGCGTGTCGATGATGCTCGAGCACCTCGGTGAGACCGAGGCCGCGGCCGCGGTGATGCGCGCGATCGAGACGGTCCTGGGCCGCGGCGGCGCCATCCTCACCCCCGACATGGGCGGCACCGGGACGACCTCGGCGCTGGGCGCAGCGGTGGCCGCAGAGCTCGCCTGATCCGCCACGTCATGGCTGGTCCTCGGGTTCGTCGGCGGTGCGGGACGTGTGCGCCAGCTCCGCGCCCAGCACCGCCGACGCGACGAGCAGCACCCCGAGGACGACCAGCCAGGACAGCAGCACGGTGGCGACGCCGAGCAGCCCGAGCCGCTCGGCCGCCCGGGACGCGGCGACCGGCACGATGAACCCGGACGCCGTCACCAGCAGCGCCTGGCCGATCCCGGTGACGATCGCGCCCGGCAGCAGGGCCCGCCAGGCCACCCGGCCCCGCAGCAGCAGGAACTGGATGGGCCACCACAGGATCAGCGCGGTCGTGGCGTAGACCACCAGCGACACGAGGGGGCTACCGACCAGCCAGCCCAGCAGTGGCGCGAGCAGCACCAGTACCGCGAGCTCGAACACGAGCGCGGCCGACGCGGTCAGGCTGCGCCCGTAGCCGCGGATGCCGGTCGGGGGCAGGTCCCACGCGGCGGTGTAGGCCCGTTGCAAGGAGCGCACGAACCCGAGCACCGAGATCACGAGCAGCGCGCAGCCCAGCACCGTCAGGGAGTGGTCGACGGAGTTGCGGTCGACGAGGTCGCCGACGGTGCCGGCGGCCGAGCGGGAGAAGCCCAGGCTGTTCGCCAGCTCCGTCAGTCCGCCCGACCCGCCGAGCCCCTCGGACAGCACCAGCACCGCAGGGACGAGCGCCACGAACGCCTGCGACGCGAGCGCGAGCGCCCGGTCGTAGCCGTCGACGGCGATCATGCGGCGCCACACCCGCGCCACCAGCCGGTCGCCCACGAGCGCGCTGATCCGCTCGACGATCCGGTCAACCGGGTGCGACGTCATCCCGGGGTCCCTCGGCGGTCGGCGGCGCTGTGTCGAGCGCGGTGGCCGGCGGCGCTGTGTCGAGCGCGGTGGCCGGCGGCGCTGTGTCGAGCGCAGTGGCCGGCGCGGCGTCGGGCGCGGTGCCGACGGCAGCGGGCGTCGGCGTCCTCGGGGCGCTGCCGCCGGCGAGCAGCCCCGACATCCACCGCGTCCCCGGGTCCGCGTCGACCAGCAACGCCTTGGCCAGCAACGTCAACGGGACCGCGAGGACCGCGCCGATGGGTCCGATGACGAACGACCAGAACACCACGGACAGGAACGTCAACGTCAGCGACAGGTTCACCGAGTTGCTGATGTACTTCGGCTGGATCACCGAGGCGAAGATGAAGTTGAGGACGCAGTAGCCGATGATCACGAAGATCATCAGCTTGGGTCCGCCGGTCAGCAGCCCGAGCAGCGCCGGCGGGACGAGCCCGATGATGAAGCCGATGTTCGGGATGTAGTTGGTGACGAACGCGAGCAGCGCCCACAGCACGGGCAGCGGGACGTCCAGGATCACGAGCAGGATCCCGTCGAGGACGGCGATGATCACGCCGAACACCGTCGACACCACGAGGTAGGAGCGGGTCCCGCGCACGAACCCGCCGATGGCCAGCGCCATGTCCGACCGCGACTCCCCGGCCTCCTCCATGCGCCGGGAGAACGTCGCCGCGTCGATCCCCATGAACACGACGACGAACACGATGAACACCAGGTCGGTGAGGACGCCGACGAGACCCGTCAGCAGCTCCGTGACCAGCCCGGCGAGCCGGCCGAAGTCGAACTGCGACAACACCGACTGGAGCTGCTCCTGGCCGACGCCGAGCGTGCCGAGCCAGCGGCGTGTGTCGGTCAGCAAGGCGGCGAACTGGCCCTGGTAGGTCGGCAGGACGGTGGCGAGCTGGGCCACCGCGAGGGCCAACGACAACGCCAGGCCGACGATGATCGCGAATGCCACGATCATCGTGATCAGGACCGCGAGCCATTGCGGCACACCACGTCTGCGGAGCGCACCGGTGATGGGGTGCACCCCGATCACGAGCACCAGGGCGAGGAGCACCGGCGCGACGACGCCCGACAGCTCCTTGAGCGCCAGCACCGAGACGAGCAGGCCGGTCGTCCCCAGGACGACGACGAGCCCCCGGGGCAGAACAGTCAGTGCGGCGACCCGAGGAGGGGCGTCGGGTGATCCGGTGTCCGCCATCGTGTCCCCTCGGTGGGCCGTACCGGGCCGGCGGCGCCTGCCCCGGATGATCACCGGCAGCGTGGCACCGACCGCCCCCGATGTCACGCGTCACGCACCTGTGAGCGGCAATAGTCCGCTGTAGCGACTATTGCCGCTCACGACCCTGCGGGGCCGTGGCGGCGCAGGGAGGAACCGGCCGCCCGGCCGCCGGACCTGCTCGGTCAGGGGCGGTCGTCAGCAGGCTCCCGCGCCCGCCAGTGCGACGGCCCTCGGGTCGCCGCCGGCGGCACGGTGGGCCGCCGTCCACGGGAACGCGTCGGCCTTCGAGCGGATGCCCTGCACCGTCCGGGAGCGGTTGGGCTCGTCGAGCTCGGCGAGCAGGTCGGTCGACAGCGCCGCCAGTGCCACCAGCCCGGCGGGGTCGAGCCACGACGGGCGTAGCGCGAACAGCAGGTCCTCGGTCGAGGTGTTGCCGCTCGCCCCCGGGGCGAAGGGACAGCCACCGAGGCCGCCGAGTGCGCCGTCGACGACCTGGGCCCCGGCCGCGACCGCGGCGAGGGTGTTGGCGACGCCCTGCCCCCACGTGTCGTGGCCGTGGAACACGATCCGCCGGCCGGGGGCCTCCCGGGCGACGCGGCCGACCAGCGACGACACCTCGGCGGGCGCGGCCTGGCCGAGGGTGTCGCACAGGACGACGTCGGCGGCGCCGTCGGTGCGCGGGTCCCCGACGATCGCCAGCACGCGGTCGGGGTCGACGGGGCCGTCGAACGGGCAGGTGAACGCCGTCGCGAGGCAGAGCTGGATGCGCCCGCCCGCGGCGAGAGCCGTCTCGACGGCCTCGGGCATCGCGGCGAGGCTGGCGTCGGTGTCGCGGCCGATGTTGGCGCGGTTGTGGGCGTCGGACACCGACAGGCAGTACTGCACGTTGAGGGCCCCGGCGTCGACGGCGCGGGCGACGTGGCGCGGCGTGGCCACCCAGATCCAGCAGCGCTCCAGCTCCTCGGGCGTCAGCGCGGCGACGACCTCGAGGGTGTTGGCCAGCGGCGGCACCAGGTCGGGCCGGGCGAGCGACCCGATCTCCAGGCTGGGCACGCCGAGGGCGAGCAGCTCGCGCACGATCTCGACCTTGCGTTCGGTCGGCAGCGTCTTGCCGGTGAGCTGCAGACCGTCGCGCAGGGTCACGTCGCGCAGGATCACGTCGCTGGTCATCGGGCACCTTCCGGCTGGTCGACGGGGGTCAAGCCGATCTCGGCGAGCACCTCGGCGGTGTGTTCGCCGAGGTCGGGCCCGGGGTGGCGCACCGGCAGCGACCGGTCGCCGATGACCGGCACGATGCCCGGGAAACCGACGCGGCGCGGGGTGCCCTCGCCGGTGTCGACGTCGAAGTACTGGATCATGTTGCGCGCCTTGAACTGCGGGTCGTCGACAATGTCGCCGGCCGTGTAGATCGGGCCCGCGGGGACGCCGGCCTCCTCCAGGGCGACGAGCACGTCGGCGCGGGGGAGGGTGGCCGTCCACGCGCCGATCGCGTCGTCGAGCTCGTCGCGACGGGCCCAGCGCTCGGCGTTGGTCTGCAACGACGGGTCCTCCCCGAGGTCGGCGCGTCCGGCCGCGGCCATCAGTCGTCGGTAGATCCCGTCGCCGTTGCCCGCGATGACCACCGACGACCCGTCGGCACACGGGTAGGCGTTGGAGGGGGCGATGCCCTCCATCCGCCCGCCCACCCGCTGCCGGTCGACGCCGTAGGCCAGGTGGTCGGGGACGAGCGACTCCATCACCGACAGGACGGCCTCGTTGAGTGCGACGTCGATCGTGCGCTGCACCAGCGTCGGCCGGTCGCCACCGCGGGCCTTCTCGCGCTGGAACAGCGCCATGACGATGCCGAACCCGGCGTAGAGCCCGGCGATGGAGTCGCCGATCGAGACGCCGGTGCGTGACGGCGGCCGGTCGGGCTCACCGACGAGGTCGCGCAGCCCGCCCATCGCTTCGGCCACGGCCGCGAAGCCCGGCCGCTCCGAGAGCGGTCCGGTCTGCCCGAACGCCGAGACGCGCGACAGGATCAGGTCGGGGTTGACGGCGTCGAGCTCGGCCGGGCCGAGGCCCCACTTCTCCAACGTGCCCGGCCGGAAGTTCTCCAGCACCGCGTCGCAGGTCGCGACGAGCCGCAGCACCGCGTCGCGACCCTCAGGGCTGCGCAGGTCCAGCACGACGGACTTCTTGCCGCGGTTGATCGTCCGGTAGAGCATCGAGGTGTCGCCCGCGTAGAGGCGCCAGTTGCGCACCTCGTCGCCGGTCCGTGGGCGCTCGACCTTGATCACTTCCGCGCCGAAGTCCGCGAGCAGTCGCCCGGCCGTGGGTGCGGCGATGTAGTTCCCCAGTTCCAGCACCCGAACCCCCGCGAGCGGCAGGGCACGGCCTTCGGCGACGGACATGGATCTCCTTCGGTGGTGCGGGCGTCGCTCGCCTCGGACGACGAGCGGCAACCGATGATCAGTGCCGATCGGGCACGTCCTCAGTGTGCCCTTCGGCAGCTGTCCCATCAGCGACCGCAGCCGTCGTATCGTGAGGTGGTCGCTCACATTGTGGGTCGACGTGGCGGCTCTGACAACATGGGATGGTGGTCGCGAGGCTCCTCGTACCTCGACGCGGCGCCGATGCCGGCGCTCCGCTGCCGACTCGTCGACGAGGTCGCGATGGACGTCGCACTCGTCGTCACGGGGGAGGGGTGCGGCACTTCGGCTCACATGCCGGGACCGTCCTGCTGCTCGACGACCCCGGCCAGGTCGCCCAGGGTCCGCACTACACCGTCGCCAGGTGACGCACCTTCTTGCGCAGTCTCCTGCTCCGGCGGGTGACGTCGGAGGCGGCGTCGCCGATCTCCTTCACCCTGAACCCCTTGCGCAGTCCGCGCCGCACGTCGGCCTTCCGGGGGAGCAGCAGCGTCACCGCGTACTTCCACAGTTTCACGGCGAGGAACCCCAGCGGGACGCCGAGCGGGAGCAGGACGAGCGTCACGCACAACACCAGCGCGACGACCAGTAGCAACGTGCCCAGCACCATCAGCAGGACGGCGCTCACGGCCCGCAGTGCTCTCATCGGCAGTCATCTCCTGGGGCGGCTCGGTGCTACCCGCCCGGAACGGGACGCAAACCACCACCCGCACCGGGTCGGGGACGCCGGGCGCCGAACGTGTCGTCGGCGCGCGGGAGCGGCTCTGGTGACACGTCGCGCGGGGCAGCCACCGGCGAACGTGTCGTGAGCGTTGTCGGGACGCCCTCACGACACGTTCGGCGGCCCTGGTTGGCGCGGCCACCAGCGGTCGGGAACCATCAGCGGCCAAGACCGGGTGCCGTGCTGGGGCGCAACCACACGGTCGCGAACGGGCCGCGGGACGACGGTGAGGTTGCGCGCGGGAAGGTGCCCCGCGGCGTCCGGCCAGGTCCGGTCGGCGTAGTGGTCGACCGGCGGGACCGCCGAACCATGCACCGCCGACCTCTCCTCGGATCGCGTCGTGTGACAACGTGCGAGGGTGTTCACGCCCCTGCGGCGCCTGCGGCGGTCCGTGCGCGGTGGCCGGTCCGACGCACCGGGACCGGCGATCGACGCGCTGGGGCGGATCGGCCTCGTCTCGTACGGGATCGTCCACGTCGTCGTCGCCTGGCTCGCCGTGAAGATCGCGCTGGGATCTCCCGGAGCGCAGGCCGACGCGCAAGGAGCGGTCGCCGAGATCGCCGGCAGCGGGGCCGGAGCGGTCGGACTCGTCGTCATCGCTGTCGGACTGGTGGCGTTCGCCGTCTGGCAGCTGGCAGCGGCGTCGCTGGGATTCCGCTGGGTGTCCGGCGGCGAGCGGCGGCGGAAGCGGGTGGGGGCGGTCGCGAAAGCGATCGCGATGCTGGGGCTCGCGGGCGTCACGACGGCGTTCCTGGTCTCGGGCAGGCGGTCCGGGGACCGCGGCATGCGCGACGTCGTCGCCGACCTGCTGCGGCTGCCCGCAGGGCGGCTCCTCGTGCTGCTCGGCGGCGTCGCGATCGTCGTCGTGGCGATCACCATGACGTACACCGGGGTCCGTCGGACGTTCATGGGAGACCTGGACCTGCGGCGCGTCCCACGCGCGCTGCGCCTGCCGCTCGAAGTGGTCGGCGCGGTCGGGCACCTCGCGCGGGCCCTGGCGCTCGCGGTCGTGGGCGTCCTCGTCGGGACCGCGGCAGTCCTGTCCGACGCGGACCGGGCCGGCGGGCTCGACGCCGCCCTGCGAACCCTGGCGGAGACGCCGTTGGGGCCGGTCCTCCTGGTCGTCGTGGCGCTGGGGTTCGGCGCCTTCGGCCTCTACTGCGCCGCCGACGCCGCGTTACGACGCGCCTGAGCACGACGCGCCTCAGCATCGTCGGTCCTGGTCGGTGACCGCCCCCAGCAGGATTGTCAGGCGCTCTGATCGACACCGCTCACACCAGGACTGGTTCCACAGCGCCCTCAGACGGTCACGCGGCGCCAGGCGGTGGCAACTGCGTCTGCTGCCTCTCCGGCGCTGATCGTCAGCCTGACTTGGCCACCGAGATCGCGTTCCCAGTGGCGCTGTTCGGGTGCCGTTTCGTAATCGTCTGGGTCTGGCGCTCGGTTGGTCGGACCGAGGCGAGCGTAGAGACGAGCCGCCTCGACGTCGAGGTGGCCACGCGCTGCGAGCGCCCACAGGTCCCAGAGATCGCGGGAGGCGCGTCGGTCACGCCAGGCGCTCGCCTTCGCTGCGGCGAACCCAGCAGCGGTCGGGACGGAGAGTCGGGCCGGCGGCGCGTCGGAGTAGCGCTGAACGAGATCGACCCGCTCGGTCGGCCATCGCGGGTAGCCGGTGGCGCTCAGGAGCTGGATGCGGACGATGGCACCGTCGGGGCTGTGCGCGGTCGCGGGCTCCTGTTCGCGAACGGCCGTCGGCGCCGGATTCCATGTCAAACCCGGGAATTCCTTCCGTAGCGCGCGTGGGACGAGATCGGTCAGGCGTGCGGCGGCCTCGGAGCGGTTGCGTGTAGCCAGTAGATCGATGTCCTCGGACAGGCGGCCATCTGGAACAAGGCTGCGAGCAAGTGCGGTCCCCCGAAGAAGACCACGTCGTCGGGCAGCTGTTCGCTGATGGCGGCGAGCATGTGCGAGATGAGGTGGTCGCGCGCTACCTGGCTCTCGGCGACCCCGAATGTAGAGGCGACATCTTGCAGCTCGGCTGGGTCGAGCATCGTCAGACCTGTCCGTGACCAGACAGCTCGTGATCGAGTGCGCTGCGCCGGCGCTGTTGAGTTGCGAGATCGCGGAGGAGGATCATGTCCGCTCGGGGCAACAGAGCACCGATGGCTTCGTGCGTGGCGTCGGGGACGTCGCCGAGCTCGGGTCTGGCGATGAGATCGAGGAGGGTCTGCTCGAGGCTTGTGACCCAGCCTTGTCCGAGTTCGGTTCGATGACGCTGAACGTCGAGTCGAGTGACGTCACGGCGGACGAAGAGGATCGTCGCGTTGCGATCGGTGAGCTGAAGGGTGCGGCGGTGGCGCTGCACAGCAACGACCGCGACATTGAGCGCGCGGGGAACGGCTCCGTGTACGCGGGCAGCGCTGATGCCCATCAGAGCACTGTCAGCGGCGTGGCCCCCGGCTCCTGCGACGCCGAGCGCGACGTCTTCCAGCATGGGAAGCCAATCGCGCCCCACGCGGTCGTCGGGCACCGCTGCGAAGAGGCCGGGAGCGAGCCGGTGAAGTGCCCCGGCGTGCTCGAGGCGTGCGAACTGTGCGCGAGGGTGTTTGTAGACATCCTCAGCGTCGACGGGCCGGAGAACGCGACCTTGCCGTAGTTTCTCGGGCGGCACTCGGGGAGCGACGCGAGCCATCACTGTCACCTCCGTACCTTTGAAGAGTACGTTCGTGCCAGTCTTGCAGACAAGGCTGCTGATGTCTGCCCCAGTCGGCCGACAGGCTGTCCGGAGGTACGGTCTGTCTGCTCAGTTGACGCTCTGAGGGTCGGACATCCGCCGTTCGCCCTCGACGATGAGTGGACCCGTCACGACTGCGTCATCATCGGAGCCGGCTTCGCCGGTGTCCGCGCGCTGATCGAAGCGCGCGGGCGGGGAATGAACGCGCGGCTGATCGAGACGGGGACCGATGTCGGCGGGACCTGGTACTTGAACCGCTGGCGGGCGCCCGGACGGACTGGACGCCGGCACCCGACCGACCGCGGCGCGCGGGACCGTACAGCACAGGAGCAGGTCCAGGATCACCCTCGCATCCCCGGCTCGACGATCACGTTGCCCTCCGGCCGGTTCTCCGCGGCTTCGTGGGCGGCCGCGATGTCGTCGAGCCCGAAGACCGCGGCGATCGACGGGACGAGGGTGCCGGCCGCGAGTGCGGTGCCGATGTGCCCGACGGCGCGAGCGCGCTGGTCCGCCGGCATGGTGAAGACCTGGATCGTGCGGAGTGTGGCGCCCTTGAGCTGGAGCGCGAAGTAGGGGACGACAGGTTCGGGGTTCGAGGTCGAGGAGTAGCTCGCAATCGTTCCGTAGGGAGCGAGGACTTCGGTGTCAGTGTGGACGTTGGCGGCGAAGTCGACCTCGACGACGCGGTCCACCCCGCCGGGTGCGTGGTCCCGTACCGCGGTGCGGACGTCGGTCGTCCGGTAGTCGATGACGTGGTGCGCTCCGGCCGCGCGGGCGCGCTCTGCCTTCGACGGCGAACTGACGGTGGCCAGCACCGTCGCACCCGCCTGCACCGCCAGTTGGACCGCCACTTCGCCGACCGACCCGGCCCCGCCCTGGACCAGGATGGTGGCGCCGTCGACGGGGCCGTCGCCGAGGACCGCGGCGTAGGCGGTGAAGGCGGGCACGCCGAGGCAGGCCCCGACGTCGAAGCCGACGGTGTCGGGGAGCGCGGCGAGGTGGTCGACGGGTATGGCCACGAGCTCGGCGGCGGTGCCGCTCTCGCCGGGTTCGGAAACCCCGTACCCGTGGCGGTTCACCGCGTTCCAGAGCCAGACACGCCGACCGATCCAGTCTCGCTCGACGCCGTCGCCCGTCGCCACCACGGTGCCGGCGCCGTCGCTGTGCGGCACGCATCGGCGCGTGGGCGCCACCGAGCTGCGCCGCTTGTGGTCCGACGGGTTCACCCCCGACGCCGCGACCCGGACCAGGGCCTCACCCGCACCGGGCGCCGGGTCCGGCAGCTCGCCGACCACCAGCACGTCGCGCGCGGGGCCGGGACGGTCGTACCACGCCGCGCGCATCAGTCGACCGCCGCGACATCGAGGTCGCCCATCGTCGATGGTGCGAGCTGCGGGAAGCTCTCGTCGCGTTTGCGCAGCCAGTGGGCCGTGCGCGGGGGAGCGGCCGCGTAGGGGTCGGTGACGCCGAGCTTGCGGGCCGCGTCGAGCGGCCAGTTCGGGTTGTGCAGCAGCTCCCGCCCGAGCGCGACGAGGTCGGCGTGGCCGCGGGCGACCACCTCCTCCGCCTGCCGCGCGTGCACGATCATCCCGACGGCCATCGTGGGCGATCCGGTCCGCGCGCGAACCTGCTGGGCGTAGGGCACCTGGTAGCCGTAGCCGACGGCGGGGGCCTCGGGAGCGGGTCGCCCGGTGAGTCCGCCGCTGGTGCAGTCGATGACGTCGACGGCGTGGCGGCGTAGCTCGTGCACGAGCTCGACGGTCCGGTCCATTCCCCACCCGACGTCCACGCAGGAGAGCCGGACGAACAGGGCCTTGTCGCTCGGCCACTCGGCCCGGATCGCGTCGACGACCTCGATCAGCAGGCGGGCGCGGTTGTGGGCGGAACCGCCGTAGGCGTCGGTGCGCCGGTTGGTGAGCGGGGACAGGAAGGTGTGGAGGAGGTAGCCGTGGGCGGCCTGCACGTCGATGACGTCGTAGCCGGCGTCCCGGGCCCGTCGCGCGGCCTGCGCCCAGCTGCGCACCGTCTCGTCGATGTCGCGCACCGACATCACCTCGGGCATCGCCGCGCCCGGGATCGGGACGGGGATGGCGCTGGGGGCCAGTACCGGCCAGTCCGCCGGGTCGGGGGCGGGTTGGTCCGCGGGGGTCCAGGGCGGGTTTCGCCGGCCCTTGCGGCCCGCGTGGATGAGCTGGATCCCGGGGACGGAGCCGCCGGCCCGGATGACGTCGACGAGTCGCGCGTGTGCGGGGACCAGGTCGTCCTGCCAGAGGCCCAGGTCGCCGACCGTGCCGCGGCCGCGCCGGTCGACGGTGGTCCCCTCCACGATCGTCAGTCCCGGGCCGCCCTCGGCGAGGCGGCCGAGGTGCACCGTGTGGGTGGCGGTCGGCGCTCCGTCGATCCCGGCGTACTGCCACATCGGCGACACGACCACCCGGTTCCGCAGGGTCACACCGCGGATCTCGAAGGGGCTGAACAGTTGTGGGGTCACGGATGCTCCCGGCTGGGTCATGGTGGTCGTGTCGCCGCTGTCGGACCGTCGCCGGCGTGAACGCGGAGCCCGTGAACAGAGAGCCCGTGGACAGA
>NZ_BJVJ01000041.1 GCF_007989085.1 Pseudonocardia sulfidoxydans NBRC 16205 | reverse complement strand
GTCATGAGCGACCCGACGTCATGAGCGACCCGACGTCATGAGCGACCCGACGTCATGAGCGACCCGACGTCGTGAGTGGCCCGACGTCGTGAGTGGCCCGACGTCGTGAGTGGCAATAGTCGCTCCAGCGACTATTGCCACTCACAGGGAACGAACGACGCGAACCGTGTAACCCCGGCAGGCCGGTGCGCGACTACGGGGAAGGGGCCCAGTCGCCGGGGCCGGGGGGAGGCGCAGGACCGTGAGCCGGGTGCTGTGCCGTGCTGCGCCGGCCCGCCCCGCGTCAGTAGCTGCCGTCGTGCCAGCCGGTGTCGTGCGCGTCGTCGTGGACCCCGTCGTCACCGGTGTCGACGTGATCGTCGTGCCAGTCGTGGGACTCGGCGCCGCCGGCGTCGGCCACCCCGGAGCCGTACCCGGGGTCGTCGTACGCAGGGTCGTACCCGGGGTCGTACGCAGAGTCGTCGCTGTCGGGCTCGAACGAGCCGGCCCCCGCAGCGGGCGGCGGGACGAGGTCGTCGACGTCGGCGTCGGTGTCGGTCACGGCCGTCGACAACATCCGGCTCCACACCGCGTCGGGCACCGGGTCGGGCTCGACGAACAGGTCGGCGGTCTCCGCCTCGTCGAGATCGTCATCGGGCACGCTGTCCATGTCCAGGTATCCGTCGGCACCCAGCGGGAGTTCGGTCATGGGATCACCCCTCCACTCGGAGGACACCGGGCCGGGCGACGCGGGACGCGCCGCCGAGCTGGAGCTGGTACGCCGCGCCGGCGCGGGCGATACCCGCGCGTTCGCGACGCTCGTCGACGCGCACCGTGACCGCGCCTGGGCCGTGTGCCTGCGCATCACCGGCCACCAGTACGACGCCGAGGACGCGCTGCAGGACGCGCTCACCGCGGCGTGGCGTCACCTGCCGACGTTCCGCGGCGACGCCCGTTTCGGGACGTGGCTGCACCGGATCGCGGCCAACGCCGCGCTCAAGCTGGTGACCCGCCGCCGGGAGGCGCCGGTGGAGGAGGCCCCCGAGGTCGTCGACGCCGGGTCGGACTTCGCGCTGGGGATCGTCGAACGCGACGCCCTCGACGCCGCGCTGGCGCTGATCCCGCCGGACTTCCGCGCCGCGCTCGTGCTGCGCGAGTACGCGGACATGTCGTACGCGGAGATCGCCGAGGCGCAGGGCGTCGGGATCCAGACCGTGAAGAGCAGGCTGAACCGGGCCCGCCGCGCCGTGCAGACGCTGTTGCAGGACGCATGACCGAGCGGTGTTCATGGTCGCCCCTCCTCTCCGGCGGTGTGCACGGTTCTTGGAGCCGCGCAGGGTCCCGAATGTTCCCGAGATCCACGTCACATTCTCGGCAGAGGTCAGAGATCGGCCCCGACGAGTGCGTACGACCTGGTCAGGACGCGTGCGGCCTCGCCGACGCGGGGATCACGGGCGGTCGTCGTCGCGGTCTGGGCCCGGTCCCAGCGCCGGGTGAGCTCCGCCCGCAGCTCCGGCGGGGACATCGGACGGGCGGCGCCGAGGCGTCGCCACGGCTCGTCGTTGTCGATCATGAGGTCGAGCTCGTGGGTGAGGTCACGGGCCAGGGCGCCCGAGCGGCCCGCCAGCAGCTGCAGGGCCCGCAGCTCCGCGATGCGGTGCATCGCCGGCTGCAGCTCGACCTGCTCGATCCGGTCGCGCAGCCGGGCTCCCGCCTCGTAGGAGGCGGGCATGCTGCGCGAGAGGCCGCGCAGCCCACGCAGCACCCGCTCCACCGTCAACGGTATGCAGCGGCGGACGAAGCGGGTGCCGACCAGCTCCTCGACGGGGCTGAGCCCGCTGCGGTGCAGGAGCCAGTTCTGCAACGCGGTGGCCCCGGCACCGGCGACGCCGCGCGCGTAGTTGACCGCGTACGGCCCCAGCTCGTGCAGGACGCGGCCGGCCGCTGCGGCGTCGACACCCTGGGGGACGCCGAAGCGCGGCAGCATCTGCAGGCGTGCGGTCTCGACGGGCTGCAGCGCGGCCAGCGTGCGCGCCTTCGTCTCGGTGACGAGCCCCGTCCGCGCGGCCTGGGCCAGCAGCGCGGCGACGGGCGCGACCGCGGTGAGCAGCGCCGGGTGGTCGCCCGCGATGCGGTCGGCGACGGTCCGCGCCTCGACCATCGGGTCGCGCGGCGACCACGGCCCCGACCCGAACAGGTCGGCGTGCGACAGCACACCGATGACGCCCGCCGCGGTGGAGCCCATCGGGCCCGTCGCGGCCTGGTGGGCGCGGATGAAGTCGATGTCGTCCTGCTTCTCGACGTCGCGGAACAGGTAGAGCAGCGCGCTCGCCTGCTCCACGGCGCGTGCCGACGGCGTCTCCCCCGTCGCGCCCTCACCGATCGCGACACGGCGCACGGCCTCGTCGCCGGGGCGGTCGAGCGAGCCCAGACCGGGCGTGTCGATCAGCGTCATGTGCCGCAGCACGCCGGACTGCAGGAACACCTCGATGCGTTCGATCCGTTCCGCCGGGACGGCCAGCGTCTCGGGCAGTGCACCGTCGAACGGCAGCGGATGGACGGTGCCGTCGCGCAGCACGAGCTGGGCGCGGTCGGGCGCACCGAACCGGTACCAGGTGACGACGCGCGTGCACTCCCCCGCGGCCGTCGGCGCCACCCGGCGCCCGATCAGGGCGTTGACCAGCGTCGACTTACCCGCGGACACCCGGCCGACGACGGCGACGCGCAGCGGCTCGGTGACCGACGCGCGCAGTGCGGCCAGTTCGGCGCGGGCGCCGGGGGCGAGCAGGGCGGGCGCCTCGTCGCACAGTGCCAGGACCGTGCGCGTCATCCGGTCGGTCGGGCCGGCCCCGGCAGGAGGCACCATGGGCGAATCCTATGCGCGGCCACCGCGACCCGGCGGACCGCGCGAGGGGCTGCACGACGAGGACGGGAGTGACGTGATGTCGTCCGACAGGCCCGGCACCGACGACGCGGTCCCCGAGCAGCGCAGGCAGCAGCCGACGTCCGGCCCGTACGGGCGGGGCCCGCGCGAGCCGTTCGTGCGGCGGGGTGGTCCGGTCCCGCCGCCCGGCCCGAACGCCCCGCGGCCGGTCCCGGTCGGCCCTGCGGGACCGCCACCCGCACCGGGCGCGGGCCGCCCACTGCCACCCGGCCCGCCGCCGCCCCGCCCGCCCGTACCACCGCACGCCGCACCCCCAGCCGCACCACCGCACGCCGCGCCCCCAGCCGCGCCACCGCAGGCCGCACCCCCCGCCGCGCCGCCGCAGGCCGCGCCGGCGCAGGCAGCAGAGCCGGACGCCGACGAGAAGGCCGAGGAGAAGAAGGCCGGCGCCGCGGCGACGCCGCGCGTCCGCAAGTCGCTGCTCGGGGGGAGCCTCGTCCGGTCCGGGCTGCCGCTCGACGCCGCCCAGGGCCGGGCGATGCGCGAGACCCGCAAGCTGCTCAACCAGCACAAGCGCACCGACCTCCTCGAACGCCTCGAGGCTCGGCTCGCCGCGAAGCCGGGCCCGCCGGTCGTGGCCGTCGTCGGTGAGGCCAAGCGCGGCAAGAGCTCCCTGGTCAACGCCCTGCTCGGCCGGCGCGAGATCGTGCCGACGGGCGCCGACATCACGACGGCGGTCTTCGTCGAGGTGCACTGCGACGACCCCGCCGCGACGCCCGAGGGGAAGGACTCGGCCGCGCTGCCGCCGCCGGGCGGGGCGAACGTCGTCTTCGTCGACGGCACGGTCCGTACGGTCCCGTCGGGACGGGTGCGGGACTGGGTGGCCGTGGGTGCGCGGCCCGACGGCGGGCAGGGTCCCGACGTCGCGGGTGTGCGCATGCGGTCGGGGCACGGGCGGCTGCCGGGGGCGACGATCGTCGACACTCCCGGTGCGGGTGGGCTCGACAGCGGGCACGCCAAGCTCGCCCTGCAGGCCTGCCGCAACGCGGCGCTGCTGGTGTTCGTCACCGACGCCGGGCAACCGCTGCCGGGGCCGGAGCTGGCGTTCCTCACCGAGGCGTCGCGGTCGGTGGAGCGGGTCGTCATCGCCGTCACGAAGATCGACAAGTACCCGTCGCACGAGCAGGTGGTCGGCGAGATCCGGGACCTGCTGCAGCGGCACGCGCCGCGGTTCGCGTCGTCGCCGGTGGTGCCGGTGTCGGCGGAGCTGGCGCTGCAGGCGACGACGTCACCGCCCCCGCTGGCGGCCGACCTCGACGCGTACTCCGGCGTCCCCGCCCTGGTCGCGGCGATCAAGGAGGGCCTGGCCGACGCGTCGGGCCTCGCGGTCCGCAACGCGCTGCGGACGGCCGACCATGCGCTGGGCGAGATCGCCGACGAGATCGAGCGGACCATCGAGGCCGTCAAGCAGACGCCCGGCGCCGAGAGCGCGGCCGACCGGGAACGCGAGGAGCTCGTCGAGCTGCGGGAGCGGCAGGGGACGTGGTCGCTGTACCTGGACCGCGACCTGCGGCACGCGCGCGGGCGGGCCGTCGAGACGCTGGGCCGGGAGAGCGACCGGCTGCGCGTCGTGTGGCGTGACCGGCTGGAGAAGCGGCGGCTGGCCTACAGCCGGGCGGCCGCCGAGCAGGCGACGAGCGAGCTGCGCGGTGACCTCGCCGCCATGGCCGGTGCCGCGGCGCTCGACTTCCGGGACGCGGTGACGGCTGTCGTCCAGGAGCTGGTCGGCCCCGAGGAGGCGGCGATGATGCTGCCGACGAGCGGCGCGCAGTCGGTCGTCGACGCCGTCGATGCGGGGCGCACCGCGCCGTCGGGGATGCGGAAGCTGTTCGACCCGTCGCTGCTGTTCATCTCCAACTCGGCGGGCACGACGGCGTTCCACATCGCCGCCCCGGCCGGGGCCGCGGCCGCCGCGGCGGGGGCGCTGGTGCTGCCGTTGACGATCGCGATCGTCGGTGGCATCTCCGCGCTCGCGCTGATGACGCTGTTCCGGCAGGGGCAGTCGGCGCAGCGGCGGCTGGCGGACTGGGCGTCGGAGGAGGTGGTCCGGGTGCGGGCGGCCACGACCGCGGCGCTCGACGACCTCGTCAACGACGTGAAGCCCGAGATCATCGTCGCCTACCGGGCGGTGCTGTCGGCCCGGATCGCGACGCTGGACCGCGTCATCAAGGAGGCCCAGGCCGCCGACCGCGCCGACGCCCGCGAGCGCGGCATCACCGTCTCGGGACTGCAACTGCAGCTCACGGCCCTGCGCGACCAGCAGAAGGAGCTCGCCACGCTGCTGGGCTGAAAAACTTCGGAACTCGTCGGAACAAACTCGCGGGCCCCCGTCTCCAATCACTGTCCGCGCAAGGCGGGCCCCCGCAGACACGAGGAGACGGAGCCGGCGATGAGCGACCCGACCTTCACCGACGACCACACCACCACCGTTGCGGCGTCCGACCAGGGCAGCGACTACGCCGACCCCGGCTACGCGGACACCACCACCCACGACGACAGCAGCTACGACTCGGGCTACGGCTCCGGGTACCAGGTCGTCGACCGCAACGACAACGGCATCGACGACACCGTCATCGTGGAGCTGGCCCCGGGCGTGCAGGGCGCGATCGTCGACGTGAACGAGGACGGCACGCCCGACGTGGTGCTCGTCGACATCGACGGCAACGGCAGCTACGACGCGTCCATCCAGCCCGACGGCAAGGGCGGGTTCGTCGTCTCGGTCGACACCGACGGCGACGGCCGGCCCGACGAGTCCCGCACCGTCGGCCGCGACGAGCTCGACTCCGTGTTCCCGGGCCTGGCCGAGGTGCTCGACCCGTCCGGCACCGGCGCCCACAACGGCACCGTGTCCGACACCAGCGGCGGCGGGTCCGGGCAGCCGGTCGTCTACGACACGAACGACAACGGCATCGACGACACCGTCGCGGTGGAGCTCGCGCCCGGTGTGCAGGGCCTGATCGTCGACGTGAACGAGGACGGCACGCCCGACGTCGTCATGATCGATCTCGACGGCAACGGCAAGATCGACACGATGATCAAGGCCGACGGCAAGGGCGACTTCGTCATCGGCTACGACGACAACCAGGACGGCAAGGTCGACCGGCAGGAGCCGATCACCCGCGAGCAGCTCGACGCCGCGGTCCCCGGCCTGGCCGACGTGCTCGACCCGTCGACCGGCGGCCACAACACGACCGTCTCCGACGGGGCCGTGGGTTCGCCGTCCGACCCGCGCGAGCTCGACACGGACAAGAACGGCGTCACCGACGCGGTGGCGTTCCAGATCGCGCCCGGCATCCAGGCCGTCGCCGTCGACCCCGACGAGGACGGCCGGTTCGACGCCGTGCTGATCGACATGAGCGGCGACGGCACGCTCGACACGATGGTCGCCCCCGACGGCAGCGGCGGCTTCGTGATCGGCTACGACGACGACGGCGACGGCCAGGTCGACCGCCAGGAGACCGCGACCCGCGCCCAGCTCGACCGGGCCGTCCCCGGGCTGGCCGACGCCCTCGACCCGCGCGGCGGCTCGGGCGGCGGCGGGCGCAACGTCTGATCCCCGTAGTCCTCTTCTCCCGGCCTCGGTTCGCGGGCCACCCGACACGAGAGCGAGACCTGCGATGTCCGACGACCCGATCGACACCACGCACGACGGCGGCGGCACCGACCTGTTCGACCCCGCCACGTTCCACGACGCCGGCGTCCCCGACACCTACGAGACCACCGGCCTCCCGACCGACGGCTCAGGGATCGTCGACGGCCACCCCGACACGACCGAGCCGCTCGTGCAGATCGCGCCCGGCGTCGACGGCCGGGTGATCGACACGAACGCCGACGGCACACCCGACGCGGTCGCCGTCGACGTCGACGGGGACGGCGACCTGGACGCGACGATCACCCGCGACCCGGCCGGCACGTTCACCATCGGCTGGGACGACGACGGTGACGGCCTGGCCGACCGCTACGAGACGGTGACGAAGGCGCAGCTCGACGCGGTGCTGCCCGGGGTGGCGGCGGCGCTCGACCCGGCCGGCGCCCACGGGTCGCCCGCGGACACGCCGCCGCCGGTGGAGGACGGCCGCGTCGTCGGTGACCCCGAGGAGTTCTCGCAGGTCTGGTTCAAGCAGGCCGTCAACGGCTTCTGCATGCCGTCGAGCGTCGCGCAGATCATCTCGGTCTACACGGGCGAGACGATGACCGACGAGATGCAGGTCGTGCAGGCCGCGAACCAGCTGCAGCTGTGGTCCGTCGGCGGCGACGGGGTGCCCGGCATGACGTCGGAGAACGCGGTGACGCTCCTGGAGGCATACGGCATCCCGGTGGAGCTGACCCACGAGCTGATCGGCGACCACGCCCTGGCGGCGCTGGACCAGGCGCTGGCCGACGGCCGTGGCGTCATCATCACGATCGACAGCGGCGAGGTCTGGTACGGCGAGCAGGCCGAGGACCACAGGCTCGACCACGCCGTCGTCGTGGCGGGCATCGACTACGACCGCGGCGTGGTGCTGCTGTCCGACCCGGGCAACCCGAACGGCAACCTCGAGGAGGTCCCGATCGAGGTGTTCATGGACGCCTGGGCCGACAGCCGATACGAGATGATCACGTGCGACGAGCCGGCCGCCGCACTCACCGACGGCCCGGGGGGCGCCGACGGTGCGGTCGCGGCCGGTGGGGCCGCCGCGTCCGGAGAGGGGCTCGATGCGGTGTTCACCCGTCCGTGGGCGATGCTTCCGGTGACGGTGTCGATCTCAGGACCGGGCGGGGCGTAGGAGGACGGCGTGCAGAAGTCGCTTCACCCGGTCCGCGGGGCCGTGGCGGTGCTGGTCGCCGCCGCGGCCCTCGGGCTCGTCGCCGCGTGCGGCGGTGGTGGGGACCCGATCACCCCGGCCACGGCGAGCACCCGGACGCAGCAGGGTGTGCCGTTGCAGGGCGCGCCGGAGGGCAGCCGTCTCGCGGGCGCCCCGGAGCGCCCGCAGCTCACCGTGCAGACGCTCCCGCCCGAGGGCCCGCTCGCGGGCGACCCGCAGGCGCCGGTGGTGACCGGGACCGGGGTGTCGCGGGGAGTGCTGCCCCAGCAGCCCGCGGAGCCCACGGGCGTGCGGTCGCCGGTCGCGACGATCGGTGGCGAGCCGGAGCCGACGGCGGCCGAGTCCGGTGGCGGTCCGGGCTGGCTGTGGATCGCGCTGGGGGCCGTGGTCGTCGCGGCGCTGGCGTTCCTGGGCGGGCGCCTCTCCGCTCCCGCCCGCGGCGCGCACGCGCCCGCCGGCCCGCCGCCCATGGCACCACCCGCCCGCGCACCCCGCGGACCGGAGCCCGGGACGGGCCCGATCCCGCTGACCGCGCCGGTCGCCGCGCCGCCGCGGCCCGGGCCGCGGGAGGCCGCGCTCGTCGACGGCATCATCGGCGCACACGACCTGGCTGCCGACGAGGCACAGCAACGGCACCTCGAACAGGTCCTGCGCCGCACCGGGATCGTCCCGGTCGTGCCGGCGCCGGGCAGCCTGCTCGAGCACGGCGAGGTGGTCGGGACCGCACCGGCCGCATCGCCCGACGAGGTGGGGACGGTCGCCGACGTCGTCCGGTACGGCTGGGCCGACGGCGGCTCGATCATCCGGCCGGCACAGGTCATCGTGTACGTGGAGGCAGCGGAGTGAGCGTCCCGGCCACCACCCCGACAACCGCACGTGTGGAGCAGTTCTCATGAGCGCCGGCTGGATCCTGTCGATCGACTTCGGGACGACCAACACCGTTGCCGCGGTACGCATGCCGGGTGGCGAGATCCGCTCCGTGCGCCTGTCCAGCGACGCCGACCAGATGCCGTCGTGCGTGTTCGTCGAGGGCCGCGAGATCGTCGTCGGACAGCCGGCGGCGTCGCGGGCGATGTCGGCGCCGACCCGGTTCGAGGCCACGCCCAAGCGCCGCATCGGCGACGACACCGTCCGCCTCGACAACCGGCAGGTCCCCGTCGTCAACCTGGTCGCGGCCGTGCTTCGGCAGGTCGCGACGCGTGCCGTGGCGACGGCCGGTGGCACGCCGCCCGACCAGGTCGTGCTCACCCACCCGGAGGCGTGGGGGTCGCGACGGCGTGAGCAGCTCGCGCAGGCTGCGCAGCTCGTCATGCCGACACAGTTGAGCCTGCTGTCCGAACCCGTCGCCGCCGCCAGCTGGTACCTGCGGGCCACGCGGCTGCCCGCGGGCCGCCGGGTCGCGGTGTTCGACTTCGGCGGCGGCACCGTCGACGTCGCCGTGCTGCGCACCGAGCCGGGCGAGCAGAGCGGGTTCGTGGTCGCGGCGTCGGCGGGCGAGGACCAGCTGGGCGGCGAACACATCGACCGCAGGCTGCTCGACTGGGTCGACGCCGAGCTGCGTCGCAGCGGCCGCACCGACATCGCGGAGCGCCTGGAGTCGCCCGACGAGGTCGCCGGCTGGCTGACCCTGCGCGACCAGGTCCGGGCGGCCAAGCACGCGCTGTCGGAGTACCCGTCCGCGCACATCGCGGTGCGGACGGTGCAGGGCACGGCGTCGCTGCTGATCACCGTCGAGGAGTTCGAGCGGATCATCGCGCCCGACATCGACCGGGCGGTCGCGCTGACGACGAAGGTCCTCGCCGACGCCGGCGCGAAGGGCCCCGACGACCTCGCCGGCTTCTACCTGACGGGCGGCACCTCGCTGATCCCGCTGGTACAGCGCCGGCTCGCGGCGGTCCTGGGCCGCACCCCCGCGACGCTCGACGACCCGAAGCTCGTCGTCGCGCTCGGGGCGGTGTCAGCCGCGGCGGCCGCACAGCCGACGGCCGGCCGGCCTGTACCGGGTGCGCCGCAGTACGCGGGCGGCGGGACGGTGCCCCCGGTCGTCGCGAACGCCGGGCACGGCGCCCCGGTGTACGCGGGCCCGACCGCGCCGGCCGCGCATGCCGGAGGCGGGCAACCGCCGTGGGGCAGCGGGCCGCAGGGCTTCGCCGACACCGCGCAGCAGCCCAAGGGCTCCGGGCGCGCCAAGTGGATCGCGGTCGCGCTCGCCGCGGTCGTCGTCCTGGCCGGTGCGGGTGTCGGCGTGTGGGCGCTGGTCCGTGACGGCGGCGGCGGGGGTGGCGGGACCACCACGACGACGGCGAGCTCGACGTCGACGACCGCCAGTACGACCAGCAGCACCACGACGACCGCGCCCGCGCGCTACACCAGCCCCTACGCGGCGTCGGAGATCATCCTCGACCCCGACAAGAAGTGCACCCAGGGCTCGGGCCTCACCGACCTCGACGTCGAGGCGATCATCTGCTCGCAGCCGCAGTACACGCAGTCGCTGATGAAGAACAAGGCGTCGTCACCCGACGAGTACCTGGCGGCCCTCAAGCGCAAGTTCACGACGCCGTGGAACAAGATCGGCCAGGACACCCAGGGCTGCGCCGACGAGTACCTGACGAGCTACACCGACACCGACAACCGGCCCGTCGACCTCGTCGTGTTCATCTACCGCAACCGGCCCTTCGTGTGGTCGATCTCGTCCTACTCGGACAAGACGAGCCGGGAGACGACGCTCGCGGCGTCGCTCGACGTCACGGACCCGACCCGGCTCTGCTGACACCCGCGCGCAACCTCACCGCTGTCCGGAGCTCGTTCCACAGCAGTCAGGTTGCGCGCGACGTCGAACCGCCGCCGGGCTCGTAGCATCTCAGGGATGAGCATCGCCGTGACCACCGACGAGCTGGGCAGCACCCTCGCCGGTTTCCGCTTCGCCTACCTGCTGACGATCGGTGACGACACGCGCCCGCACGTCACCGCCGTGTCCCCGGTCTGGGACGGGCACCACCTGCGGGTGGGCGACCTCGGCCGCCGGACCCGCGCGAACGCCGGAGCACGGCCCGAGGTCACCGTCGTCTGGCCGCCGGCCGACCCGGCCGGGCACACCCTGATCGTCGACGGCACCGGCGTCGTCGAGGGCGAGGAGCTGGCCGTGACCGTGACGCGCGCGGTCCTGCACCGGCCCGCGACGGTCCCGGCACCGGCCGACGCCGCCTGCGCGGCGGACTGCGTGGAGATCCAGCAGGTCTGACGCGCGGACGTCCCGGGCCCGACAATGCTCCGATGCTGGTCCTGGGCAAGGACGACAGCGCCGCTCTGCGTCGCCGCTCTGCTCGACCCGGCCGTGCTGGTCGACGCCGTCGCCGTGCAGGGCGGTTGCCCGGGGTGCGCACCGTAGCGAGCCCATCGAGTTCTTCCTGTGTCGGTCTTCGAGGGCCGAGCTGGGCGGCTCAGCTCTGGACCGCGTCGATCCCTGGCCCCGAAGGCTAGGGTTGGCTGTTGTGCTGACGGTACGTGATCTTCGTAAGGTGTATTCGCCTGCGGCACGAGTCGCGTCTCCCACCGTGGCACTGGACGGGGTCGATCTCGATGTCCCGGGCGGCGCGTTCGTGAGCGTGTTGGGGCCGTCGGGGTCGGGCAAGACGACGTTGTTGCGGTGCATCGCGGGTTTCGAGCGCCCGGACGCCGGGACGGTCACGTTGCGCGGCCGTGAACTGGTGTCGCCGGGCCGATTCGTGCGGGCCTTCGAGCGGGGGATCGGCATCGTGCCGCAGGAGGGAGCTTTGTTCCCTCACCTGACGGTGGCCCAGAACATCGGCTTCGGCCTGGTCGAGGCTCCCCGCCGGGACCGACGAGCACGGGTCGGGCAGTTGCTGGAGCTCGTGGGTCTTGCGGGGTTGGGCGGCCGGCGGCCGGATCAGCTGTCCGGCGGCCAGCAGCAGCGGGTCGCCCTGGCCAGGGCGTTGGCGCCCGAGCCTGCGCTGGTCCTGCTGGATGAGCCGTTCTCCGCACTGGACGCGCAGTTGCGGGTGGGGCTGCGCGAGGAGGTGCGTGAACTGCTTCGCACGCTCGGGTCCACGGCAGTCCTGGTGACCCACGACCAGGCTGAGGCGATCTCCCTGGCCGATCATCTGGTGGTGATGCGCGGGGGGCGTGTGGTGGCAGCGGGCGAACCCCGCGAGGTCTACGAGCACCCGGTGGACGCCGATCTCGCCCGTTTCCTGGGTGAGGCGATGGTCATCGACGGCGCGGTGTTCCGGGAGCGCGAGGACGTGCACGCCGACTGCGCGCTGGGCCGCCTACCGGTAGGGCATTTCCACGGTGGCGAGGGGAACTGCCAGGTCCTGATCCGTCCCGAACAAATCGTTGTCACCGCCCCTTCCCGCGACGACTCTGCCGTCGCGAGGGATTCGCAAGTAATGGGCGTTGTAGCCTCATTGTCCTATTTTGGACATGATGCGCTGCTTCGCGTCGAGGTGCCGGGTCTTTCGAGGCCGATTGTGGTGCGCGTTGCCGGCCGAAAGGCATTCCACCCCGGTGACCAGGTGGTTGTCTCGGTGACGCGCTCGGTGGCGACCTTCCCGGCCGCCACCAACAGTTCATCCATGCACTAAGTTTCGCTTGCCTAACTGTTAGGGTGCCCGTGGTTATCGCACTGAACAGGAAGGTCGGCAGGATGAAAACCAAATATCCTCGGCGGACGATGACGGCCGCTGTGGCGACCATTCTGGGTGTGACGTTGGCCGCGTGTGGCGGCTCCGGCGGATCGACCGCAGACGGCTCTGACCCTGCTGCCGGCTCGGCGACCGACACCGCGACGTTGACCGTGTACACCGATCAGCATGCCGACTTGATCAAGGGGCTGACCGACGCGTACACCGCGGAGACCGGGGTCGAGTTCAACATCCAGAACGACGCGACGGTCGGACAGATCGAGGCCGAGGGGGGCGCCGGCAAAGCCGACGTCTTCCTGTCCGAGGACCCGACCCCGGTGGCGCAGCTCGGCGCGGCCGGATTGCTCGCGCCGGTCGATCAGACGACGCTCGACCAGGTCCGCCCGGGTCTGAGTTCTCCGAAGGGGTTGTGGGCCGCGTACGCCGCCCGCAGTCGGGTGCTGTACTACAACCCGACGGTGATCTCGCAGGACCAGCTGCCCAAGACGCTGGCCGAGATCGTGGAGCCGCAGTACGCGGGCAAGTTCGCGTGGGCCCCGTCCGGCGCGTTCGTCGCCACCACCCAGTACCTGATCGCCACACAGGGTGAGGCGAAGACGACGACCTTCCTGGAAGGGATCAAGGCCAACGGCGTCAACGAGCAGAAGAACGGCAACGTGCGCGACACCGTGGAGGCGGGCAAGCACGCGATGGGCCTGTCCAACCACTACTACTGGTGGGTCCTCGCGGGGCAGAAGGGCGGCCCGGACAAGCTCGTCTCCAAGATCTACCACTTCCCCGCCGAGGACGCGGGCAACCTCGTCCTGTCCTCCGGTGCGGGTGTACTGAAGGCGAGCACGCACCAGGCCGAGGCGCAGAAGTTCATCGCGTGGGTGACGTCGAAGGACGGTGGGCAGAAGCTGATCGCCGACGCCCCGGCGGAGGTGTCCGAGGCGCAGTACCCGGTGGCACCGGGAGTGGCCAGCTCGATCGCGGGTGACCTGAGCGAGGTCAAGTCGCCTGCCTTCGACATGGACGAGCTCGCCGACTCCTCGCAGGCCGAGGACCTGCTCAAGCAGCTCGGCTTGTCCAAGGGCTGATGTTCAGCAACACCCGGGTACGTCTCGGGCCGACGGTGACCGCCACTGCCGCGGTCGCCGTCGGCCTGTTCTCCCTGCTCCCGCTGCTGTACCTGCTGGCCACGGGTGTCTCGTGGCACGACATCCGTCGACAACTCCGCTACCCGGGCGTCGGTGCCGCGATCTGGCAGACGGTCGAACTGACCGTCGTGATCAGTACGGTCAGCGTGCTCGTCGGGGTCGGTGCCGCGCTGCTGGTCGTGCGCACGACACTGCCCTACCCGAAGCTGTTCACGGTGCTGTTCGCGCTGCCCCTGGCTGTCCCCGGGTTCGTCAGCGCATACGCCGCCTACTCCACCGAGCTCGTCTACGCCCCCCGGCTCGGGCTGGCCACCAGCTTCTGGGGAGCGTCGATGGTCATGGCGCTGACGCTCTACCCCTACGTGTTCCTGCCGAGTGTGATCGCCCTGCGCGCCGTCGATCCCGCCCACGAAGAGGTCGCGGCGAGTCTTCGACCGTGGCGAGCGACGATCCTGTGGCGGGTCGTGTTGCCGGCGCTGCGGCCCGCGATCGGGGGCGGAGTCCTCATCGTCGCCCTGCACGTGCTGGCCGAGTTCGGTGCCATGGACCAGCTCGGCCGCAGCACGCTCACCACCAAGGTGATGGGTGAGATGCTCGACTACGGTGACTACCGCTCGGCCCGGTCGCTGTCGCTGCTGCTCATGGGGCTGTCGATCATCGTCCTGTTGGTGACCCGGTGGCTCACCGGGCGCGGCCACGCCACCGACCTCGCCCGCGGGACAGCGCGACCGCCGCGGCGCTGGGACCTCGGCCCGCTTCGCATCCCGGTCGCGGCGCTCGCGCTCGTCGTGCCCGGGATCGCGGTCGGCCCGACCCTCTTCATGACCGTCCGTGGCCTGACCACCCCCGAGCGCCACATCGACGTCGACTGGGCGCAGGTCGGTAGCGCCCTGACCACGACACTCGGCTACGCCGTCGCCGCAGCGTTGGTGGCCTCCGTCCTCGCGCTGCCGGTCAGCTGGTGGATCACGCGCCGGCCCTCCACGCTCGCCACCCTCACCGAACGCTGCATCTGGGCCGCGCACGCCCTCCCCAGCGCCATCCTCGGGCTCGCACTGGTCTACCTCGCCACCCGCGCCGTCCCCGACCTGTACAAAACTCCCAGCGTCCTCGTGGCGAGCTACGTCATCCTGTTCCTGCCGCTCGCCGTCGCGAACCAACGTGTCGGTCTCACCGTCACCCGCCGCGCCTACGACGACGTCGCCGCGTCCCTCGGCGCCCGCCCCCTCCGGGCGTTCCTCAGGATCAACCTTCCGCTCGCGATACCGGGCTTCCTCGCGGGCGCGCTGCTCGTCGGGCTCGACGCCAGTAAGGAGCTCAACACCACGCTGATGCTCATCCCGTACAACGCCCAGACCTTGTCGTCGCAGCTGTGGGCCACCACGAACGGGGAGTCACTCGACTTCACCGCGGCCTCGCCCTACGCCGCGATGCTCGTCCTGCTGGGACTGCCCATGGTGCTCATGCTGACCCGACACACCCTCAGGCACATCGAGACCACACCCGCCGGGGCGGTCCCGAGATCGATCGTGCGACAGCAAGAGTCCGACGCGGGCGGCCCGCGCGCTGCGCACGAGCACGTCCCCCACGGTGGCGCCGGGACGACCGCCGACCTCTGATCCCGGCCGGTCACGTCGTGAACAGCAGCTCCAGGTCGGCGAAGACCTTGAACTCCAACGCGTTCCCGGCGGGGTCGAGCAGAAGTCCACCCACCGCGGCGCGGACCGGCCCTCCGGAAAGCCCAGCACCCCGCCGCAGAACGCGCGGGGGCGGGGCACGGGTGTCCTGCTCGGGTCGCTGTCAGGATCACCCGACGGAGGACTCGCGCGCCAGGAGGGAGAAACGCCAAGGTCATCATCGGCGAGTAACCGACTACGGACCCTCCGGCACGGCGCCACGGTCCGGCCGGTCCGTGCCGTCGGGGCTCGCACCGCGATCCACCGCCGAGGGGACGTGAACGAGCATGGGTGACAACCGATCCACGGCGCGGCTCCGTGGCTGAACTCTCGCTGATCAACGGGTGGCTGCCCGTCGTCCTGCTGGTGCTCGGCGGTATCGCGCTGTTCGTGCTGTTCGCCCGCGGCGGCCGCGCATCGATGATCACGATCGCCGTCGCGGCCGTCCTCGCGGTGCTCACGTACTTCCTGCTGAACTGGCTCGTCCTCACCGTGTTCGACCTGCTGCCCGAGCCGCTGCCGGGCACCGTGCGGCTGTGGATCGCCGTCGGCGTGGGCGTGTTCGCGCTGGGCGTCGGCAGCATGTTCGCGTCGTCGGTGGGGCGCAAGGTCACCGCCGTCGTGTGCACCGTCGTCGCGCTCGCCACCGCCGCGTCGCAGATCAACGTCTACTTCGAGGAGTACCCGACGCTCGGGACGCTGGTCTCCAGCGACGAGAACGACGTGTCGGCGTTCGCCGCGGCGTCCGGGGTCAGGTCGGCGTCGGAGGCGACACCCGTCGTGACCCGGTGGAAGGGCAACCCGGGCCGCAGCCGCGTCGAGTCGGCGCCGATCCCCGGGACGGTGTCCGGGTTCAACGCCCGGCCCGCATGGATCTACCTGCCGCCCGCCTACACCAGCCCGAACCCGCCGCTGCTGCCCGTGCTCATCCTGGTGTCGGGCCAGCCCGGCGGCCCGCAGGACTGGATCGTCTCCGGGCGGCTGCAGCAGCTCCTCGACGGGTTCGCCGCCACGCACAACGGGCTCGCCCCGGTCACCGTCGTCGTCGACCCCAACGGCGCCGACGACGCCAACACCATGTGCATGGACTCCGACATCGCGAAGGCCGACACCTACCTGACCCGCGACGTCGTCGACTGGATCACCGCCAACGTCGGCGTCGACACCAACAAGGCGCACTGGGCGTTCGGCGGCTGGTCGTTCGGCGGCACCTGCGCCGTCCAGATGGCGACGCGCCACCCCGACCTATTCCCGTCGTTCATCGACCTCGCCGGCGAGCGCGAGCCCGCCATCAGCTCCGACCGCACCCAGACGGTCCAGCAGGCCTTCCACGGCGACACCGCCGCGTTCGACGCGCTGACCCCGCTGACCCTGCTGTCGCAGAAGACCTACCCGGACTCGTGGGGCTTCTTCGCCGCCGGTAGCGACGAGCCGACGACCCAGCAGTGGATGACGGAGGTGTCGACGGCCGCCAAGAACGCCGGCATGACCGTCACGACGCAGATCGTCCCCGGGCAGGGGCACTCCTGGGGCGTCCCGACGGCCACCCTCGTACCCGCGCTCGACTTCCTCTCACCACGGATGGGATTCACGACGTGACCACAGCCGCCGTTCCGCCCATCACGCCGGGGCAGGCCGGCGGGTTCGAGGCCTGGGCAGGCCGCCTGGCCGCCGCGACGCCGAACGCGTTGCGGCGCATCCCGTTCACCATCACGGTCGTGGTGGCGACGCTCGTCGTCGGCGTGGCCGTGCGGACGATCTGGGAACCGATCTGGCGGGTCGGCTGGTTCCCGCAGGTCGCCTACGGCGTCCCCGCGCTGCGGGAGGGCAAGGTCTGGACGCTGTTCACCGGCTGGCTGTTCGCGATCACGCCGGCGCAGTACGTCACCGGCGTGGTGTTGTTCGCCGTTCTCGTCGGGGCGTGCGAGCTGCGGCTGGGCACCCGGCGCACCATGGTCACCGCGATCGCGGGCCAGGTCGGGGGTGTGCTCGTCGCGTCGCTGCTGGTCTGGGCGCTGTCCACCACCACGTGGGTGTGGGCGCGCGACCTCGCCGGCGCCCGCGACGTCGGGTTCACCACCGGCATGCTGACGGTCGTCGCCGTCACCTCCGCGACCCTGCGCTCGCCGTGGCGGCTGCGGGTCCGCGCGCTGCTGTGGTTCTACGTCACCACCGCGTTCCTGTTCGAGGGCACGCTGTCCGACGTCTCGCACGCCGTCGGCGTCGGCGTCGGGCTGCTGGTCGGCCAGTGGCGCTACGGCGTCGAACCCGGCTTCGGGCCGCGCACGCCGCGCGAGACCCGGATGATGGCGTTCGGCGGGCTGATCGTCATCGGCCTCACCCAGCTCATCGTGCTGCTCTTCCCCGGCCGCGGGCCGTTCGGCGCGACGACGGGCGAGGCCGGCCCGATCGCCGACGTCCTGATCGAGCTGGCCCTGATCGCGTTGGTGGCCAACGCGTTGCGCAACGGGAAGCGCTGGGCGTGGTGGGCCGCGCTGGTGCTCGGGCTGCTGAACATCGCCGTCGCCGTGCTGGCGCTGGTGCTGATCGTCGCCGGACAGCTGCCCCTGGGCGCACCGATCTCGTTGGCGGGCGGATTGCTCTGGCTCGGCGAGCTGACGCTGCTCGTGCTGAACCGGCAGGCGTTCCGCGGGAGGTTCAAGCGGCGCATGCCCGGCGGCGTCGGCGCGCTCGACGCCGGCGGCGAGGGCATGAGCCGCGCGAAGGCGATGCTCGAGACCGTGGGCGGCTCGACGATGTCGTGGATGACGACGTGGCCCGCCATGCGCTACCTGTTCACCGCCGACGGCCGCGGCTACATCGGCTACGAACGCCACGCCGGCGTCGCACTCGCCCTCGCCGACCCTGTCGTCCCGCCCCCGACCATCGCCGCCGCCGTCACCGAGTTCGCGACGATGGCCGAGCGCGGCGGGCTCATCCCGGCCCTGTTCTCCGTCACCGACGCGGCCGCCGACGCCGCCCGTGCCGCCGGCTGGCGGACCGTCCAGATCGCCGAGGACACCCTCATCGACCTGCCCGGACTCGAGTTCAAGGGCAAGGCATGGCAGGACGTCCGGTCGGCGCTGAACAAGGCGCGCAAGGAGTCGATCGAGTTCCGGATCGTGACGCTCGCCGAGCAGCCGTTCGCGATCCTCGCCCAGGTCCGCGCCATCTCGCAGGAGTGGGTGGGCGACAAGGACCTGCCCGAGATGGGCTTCACCCTCGGCGGTGTCGACGAGGCGCTCGACCCGAAGGTGCGCGTCGGCATCGCGATCGACGCGACGGGCTCGCTGCACGGCGTCACGTCGTGGCTGCCGGTCTACGCCGAGGGCGGGGAGGTCCGCGGCTGGACCCTCGACGTCATGCGCCGCCGCAGCGACGGGTTCCGGTCCGTCATGGAGTTCATGATCGCGTCGGCGTGCCTGCGGTTCCGGGAGCAGGGCGCGGAGTTCGTGTCGCTGTCCGGGGCGCCGCTCGCGCGTGGCGACGTCTCGCCCGCCGAGCTCGACCGCACCGACCGGCTGCTCGACCGCCTCGGCGGGGCCCTGGAACCCTTCTACGGCTTCCGGTCCCTGCATGCGTTCAAGGCGAAGTTCCAGCCCCGCTACGAGCCGGTGCACCTGGCGTTCCGCGACGAGGCCGACCTGCCGCGCATCGGCGTCGCACTCACCCGTGCGTATCTGCCCGACGCCACCGCGTGGCAGTTGATCGCGGCGACCCGATCAGGGGGGCATGAACAGCATTGACATCCGGGGTTGCCTGCCGACGATCACCGCGGTACGTTTCGCCCTACAAGGGGGATGCGTACTTGGGACGCCTTGTCAGGTTCAATTCCTGAGTCCTCCACCAAACGTCGAAGAATGGGCCGCCCGGGATTCCGGACGGCCCATTCTTCGTTTACAGCGGAGTCGTCCTCCTGCGCGAAGCCCCCAGCCGCGCGCAACCTCACTGTCGTGATTCCGCGCCACGACGACAGTGAGGTTGCGCCCGGTTTGCGGCCCGGCTCGGGTCGGCCTGCGGCGCGCGGTGAGGTCAGCCCGCGGCACGGGAGCGGGCCTTCTGCTCGTCCATCAGCGCATCGAAATCGGCCTGCCACGTGCCGTCCAGCGCGATGCCTTGCCGGTCCGCCTCCTCGACCGAGAGCTCGATGGGCATACCGAACGTGTCGTGCAGCTCGAACAGGTTCGCGCCGGTGATCAGCGCCTGGGTGCAACCGAGCCGGCGGACCATCGACAACCCCTTGCGCAGCGTCCGCGCGAAGAGCTTCTCCTCCTTGGCGATCACCGCGACGATCTCGGCCTCCTTGGCCGCGATCTCCGGGTACACGTCGGAGTACACCGAGGCCACGACGGGCACCAACTCGGCCGCCACGCCCGCCGTCAGCTCGAGGTCGAGCCCGAACCGCATCGCGCGGCGCAGCAGCCGGCGCATCACGTAGCCCTGCTTCCCGTTGCTGGGCTTCACCCCGTCGGCGGCCAGGAACACCGCGCCGCGCAGGTGGTCGACGACGACGCGCATCGCCGTCGTCGCCTCCTCGTAGCTCTTGCCGCTGACCTTCTGCAGCCGCTCGACCATCGGCCACAGCAGGCTCACGTGGTAGACGTCGGGGTTGTCGATCGACGCCGCCGCGATCCGCTCCAGGCCGCCACCGAAGTCGACGTTGTGCTTGGGCAGGTCGACGACGCCGGTCTCGGTGCGGCGGTACGTCATGAAGACGGAGTTGCCGATCTCCATGAACTGCCCGCCGTCGGAGTTCTGGTGCGGGTAACGGCCGTACGCGGTGTCGTGCTCGACCTGCGGGAAGAAGTAGAAGATCTCCGAGTCGGGGCCGCCCGGGTCGCCGACGGGCATGTCGTCGGGCCCGCCGAAGCGGCTCCACCAGTTCTTGTGCCCGTAGAACGCGATCCGCGCGCCCTGGTTGCCGTGCTCGTTGCCGTACTCCTCGGTGTCGAGGTCGATCCGGTCGAAGCTGATCCCCTTCTCGCGGAACAGGCGCTCCCAGATGTCGGCGCTCTCCTCGTCGCGCGGGATCCCGTGCGACGCGTCGCCGATGAACGCGGTGATGTAGATGCGTTCCGGATCGAGCCCCACGATGTCGACGAGGAAGTGCCACACCATCGGGATCTGCTCGGCTTTCGAGTAGTCGCCGAGGCTCCAGTTGCCGAGCATCTCGAAGAACGTGGTGTGCCGGTTGTCGCCGACCTCGTCCATGTCCTGCGCCCGCAGGCACGGCTGGACGTCGGCGAGCCGCGCGCCGTCGGGGTGCTCGGCACCCAACAGGTACGGCAGCAGTGGCTGCATCCCGCTGCCCGTGAACAACGTCGTCGGGTCGTCACGCAGGACGAGCGGCGCGCGCTCGATCACCACGTGCTCGTGTTCGGCCAGCAGATCGAGATACGCCTGGCGAATCGCGCGCGCGTCCATTTCGCCGACCCTGCCACGACTCGACGACGACCGGAAGCGGCGACGTATCGGCGGCGGCGCCGCACACCCTTCGTACGCGTCGCACGGGCTGCAGCCTGTGCGGCACGCACGGAAGGTGTGCGGCGCCGTGTCAGAGGGTCTTGAGCACCGCGCCGGCCGAGCTGACCGTGACGTCCGAGGGGACCTGCTCCACCCAGATGTCGCGGACCACGCCGTCCTGCAGGACGGCCGCGTAGCGTTGCGACCGCACGCCCAGGCCGAGGCCGGTGGCGTCGAGCTCCAGGCCCACGGCCTTGGCGAAGTCGCCGTTGCCGTCGGCGAGCATGACGACCGAGTCGCCCGTCTCGCGGGAGCGGCCCCACGCGTCGAGGACGAACGCGTCGTTCACCGCGATGCACGCGATCGTGTCGACGCCCTTGGCGCGCAGTTCGTCGGCCCGCAGTACGTACTCGGGCAGGTGCTGGTCGGAGCACGACGGCGTGAAGGCGCCGGGCACGGCGAACAGCACGACGGTCCCCGTGCCGAGGGCTTCGCGGCTGGCGACGGGGGCGGGCCCGTCCTTGGTCATCGTCGTCAGGGTGACGTCGGGGATGGTGTCGCCGCTGGAGAGGCTCACTCTATGTTCCTCACGGGTCGCCGGAATCGTTTCCGAACGAGCCTTTCCTGCAGCGGGCCACCGGCACAACCGAGGGGGTCGTGATCCGGATCACCCCGCGACGGGCACGCGGCTCCCGGCCGCAGTGGCCACGAGGGCGGCGTATCCGACGATCCCGGCGACGTCCGCGACGGTCCCGCGATGGCCGACGTAGCCGTCCGGGCGCACCACCAGCACCGTCCCGTCGGTGGTCGAATAGGCCTCCCGGAACGCCCCGGCGGCGTCGCGCACGGCCGGGGCCTGCAGGTCGGGGGCGTCGACGCCGTCTGCCAGTACGGCGTAGGCGTGCACGTCGTCGCCCAGGGCGGCCCGGGTGGCGGCGACGACGTCGTCGATCCCGGCGGCGGTCGCGTCGGAGTCGGCGTAGACCAGCACGGTGTGACCGGGCGCGCGCAGCAGCTCGAACAGCCGGACGGGGAACTGCACGATGTCGCGGACCAGCCCACGCGCGTCGGGGGCACGGTCGCCCGGCTGCGGGGCACCGGCGGGCAGCGCGTCGTCGACGGGTCCGACGATCGGGCTGCCGCGGTAGCCCACCAGCAGCTGCGCCTCGCGGCGGACGGCGGCGAACGGGTCGGCGGAGTCGAGCTGGATGCCGGTCCTGGCGGCCTTCACCGTGCGCCCGACGACCTCCTCGCCGACGGGCCGGCGTTCGGCGTCGTAGCTGTCGAGCAGCCTCGGCGCGGCGGTGCCGTGGACCGCCGCGGCCAGCTTCCAGGCCAGGTTGACCGCGTCCTGGATGCCGGTGTTCATGCCCTGGGCGCCCGTCGGCGGGTGGATGTGCGCGGCGTCGCCTGCGATGAACGCGCGACCGCCGGAGTACGCGCCCGCGATGCGGTGGCTGATCCGGAACACCGACGACCAGCGCAGGTTGCGCGCCGTCGTCGGCTCTGGCGCGAGCCGGTCGAGGACGGCCTGGATGTGGTGCAGCTCGGGAGCCCGTCCGGCCTCGAACCCGTGGGCGATCTCGTTCGCGCCGGGCGCGGCGGTGGACAGTTCGGGCGGGACGAGCATCGACATCCGGTAGCGCTTGTGCCCGGGCAGCGGGATGCAGACCAGCGCGTCGACGACCTTGCCGTCGTCCTCGGTCGTCGCGCGCAGGCTCCAGCCGCGCGGGACCGACCAGTCGACCTCGACGTCGCCCAGCATGTACTCCTCGGCGAACGCGCCGCCCTCGAAGCTCAGCCCGAGCGCCTTGCGGACGGTGCTGTGCGCGCCGTCGCCGCCGACGAGGTAGCGCGCCCGGACGGTCTCGGGTCCGTCGGGGCCTGCGAGCTCGGCGGTGACGCCGGCGTCGTCCTGGGTGAACGACACCAGTTCGACCCCGCGCTCGGGGACGACGCCGAGGCCGGCGAGGGCCTCGCGCAGCAGCCGCTCGGTCTCGTACTGCGGCAGGGCCATGAACGCGTAGGACATGTCGGGCGGCAGCCTCAGCTCGAGCGTCGCGACCCGGTCGCCGTTGCGGTACACCTGCTGGCCGAGCATCGGGACGGCCGCGTCGAGCATCGCGGGCAGCACGCCCGACTTCTCCCACAGCTCGAGGGTGCGGGCCTGCACCCCGACCGCCTTGGCGTACTGCGGCGGCTCCAGGAGCTTGTCGACGACCCGGCACGCCACCCCACGTCTGCGCAGTTCCAGCGCCGCGGTCAGGCCGATCGGCCCGGCTCCGACGACCAGCACGTCGGTGGAGTACGCGGTTCCGCTGCCCATGTGGACGTCCTCGTCTCGCTCGGGTGCCCGGCCCGGTCGAACCGGTTCTCGCCGAGGGTCCACTCGGGACCGAACGCCCGAACGTTACGTCCGTAGTGAGCGGTCGGTTACCAGGAACCGCGGTGGTCGGGGAGGCGGAAGATCACCGGCAGGGCGATGAGCAGCAGGGCGGCGAAGCCGAGGAACGCGTATCCCTGCGCCACTCCGGGGTTGGCGGCGAGCGAGATGATCGCCGTCGTCATCGAGATGCCGGCGATGCCACCGGACTGCCGGAACATGGCCCGCAGCCCGGCGATCGCGGAGATCTCCTGCTTGGCCAGGTGCATCGAGGCGTTGTTGCTCGACGGTGCCGCGGTGCCCATGCCCAGCCCCGCGATGCCCGCGGTGATCGACAGCCACAGCTCGGCGGACATCGCACCGGGCGGCGGGACGGCGAGCAGCCCGGTGCCGACGGCCATTCCCGCGTAGCCGATCAGCATCAGCCGCCGGGTGCCGACGGTGCGCAGCAGCGCCACCGACAGCGACGACGTCGCGATCATCGCGATGGCCCGCACCGACAGCAGGCTGCCGGCGACGAGGGGCCCGAGCCCGTAGCGCTGCTCGGCGTAGAGGGGGACGAGCGTCGAGAAGCCGAGGGCGGCGGCGCCGAACATGACGTTGATGATGTTGAGCGGGCCGAACACCTTGCCGCGCAGCAGCCGCATCGGCACGACGGCGTTCTCGTCGACGCGCGCGTGGTGCAGGAACCGCCACACCGCGATGGCGGTGACCGCGGCCGCGCCGCCGACCAGCCCCCAGCGGACCAGGGGGTCGCCACTGCCGCCGAGGGCGGTGATCGTCGTCATCCCGGCGACGAGGACGAGGGTGAGCAGCCCGATGCCGCCGAAGTCGATGGCGGAGGCCTGGACGCGGCGGGCGCCGTCGCGGCCGATGAGGAACAGCCCGCCGAGCACGATGATCACGCCGAGCGGGAGGTTGACGAAGAAGATCGCGCGCCACGACGTGTAGGTGACGAGCACCCCGCCGACGACCGGTCCGACGATCGCGCCGATCGGGAAGATGCTGGTGAACAGGCCGATCGCGCGGTCACGGTTGCGGCCGAACCGTTCCGCGACGATCCCGGTCGCGGCGGGCATGATCGCTCCGGCCGCGATGCCCTGGACGGCGCGGACCGCGATGAGGAAGGCGATGTTCCCGGCGAGGCCCGCGAGCAGGGACGTCGCGGTGAACACGGCGACGGCGGTGAGGAAGACGGTGCGGCGGCCGAACTGGTCGCTGAGCCGGCCCGCGATGGGCAGGGCGACGATCTGGCCGACGGAGTAGATCGTGATCGTCCAGCCGATCCAGCCGAGCGAGCCACCGAGGTCGCTCTGCATGGTCGGGAGCGCGGTGGCGACGGACGTCTGGTCGATGGAGCCGAGCAGCAGCGCGAGGCCGACGACGCCGAAGACGAGCCATCGACCGGGGAGCGGCTCGTCGGACAGGACCGATCCCGCGGCGGGTGCCGTTCGGGTTCGGGGAGCGACGCGCAGCATCCCCCCACGGTAGTTGCTTGCTGCTAAGCAAACAAGTCGGGGCGTGGTGACGTCCGCGACGACGCGAGGAGGCGATGGCCGGGGTCGTCGGGGGCCTGACCACCGCGGGCGAAAGCGTCGAGACCACCCCACTCGGGGCCGACGGTCTCCTGCAGGCTCCAGTCGTGCACGACGGCGCGCTCGGCGATGCGCCACTGCCCGCCGCGACGGGCGAGCCGGTCGACGTAGCGCCCGCCGAACTGGCCGATCGACACCGGCGGGCCGGGGCGGCGGTGCACGGCCACGAAATAGGTCTCGGCGCGCGCCTCGTCGCCGTCGACCTCGACCGAGACGTTGGTCAGGTGGTGCTGCGTGACGAGGTCACCACGGCCGGGCCGGCTCAGGATCCACTCGGCGAACTCGTGGGCGTTGCCGGAGAAGACGCCGTGGTCGTCGGTGCCGTCCGGGTGGTAGGCCGAGCGCAGCAGGTCGAGATCGCCGCGGTCGACGCCGCGGCAGTAGCGCAGCAGGACATCCCGGATCTCCTCGCGCGCAAGCAGTTCGGCGACGTCCACGTCGATCCCACCTTCCGGGTCGGGGCCCGCGGCGAGACTCCCCCACCGCCGTGGGGAAGGTCAATCTCAGGTCTCCGCGCCGAGCCTGCCCGCGACCTCCCGCCCGGACCGGCGGCTCAGGCCGCGCGGCCGGGCGTCCGACAGGTTCCGGACAGGATCGGGGAGCCGCGCATCCGCCTGCGAGGGATGCCGCAGCCGCATCGGGATGCCGACCCAGAGCACGACCGTCACCAGCACCAGGACGCCCGCCCCGATCATCGCCGGGATCCGGCCCAGCGCGATGTCGAGGACGAGCATCACCCCACAGCACAGCGTCAGCGCGAACGCGGCGAGGCCGGCGATGACCATGCGGTGGCCCAGACGGACCAGCTCACGTTTGCGGTTGCGCTGGAACGCCACGCGGTGCGCGGCGACGGGCGCGATGACCAGTGTCGCCGACAGCGCCGCACACCCCAGGGTCGCGACGAACAGGCTCTGCTGGAAGTCGTCGAGGGTCCGGAAGCGCTCGCTGAACGACAGCGTCAGCAGGAAGCCGAACAGGATCGGCACGCCGGTGAAGACGACGCGCAGCTCCTGCAGCAGTTCGGCGAAGTTGCGGTCGGCCCGGTTGAGCGGCCCTTCCGAGCGGTGCCGCGTGTTCCATGCCTCGTCCCGGTGCACGGCCATGGGGCGCCTCCTCGTCGGTGTGCCGACGTACGTACCCCACTCCCCCCTCCCTCACACGAAAGAGTGAAACCTCGTGGTCGCAGGGCCACCCTGATCGGCGACGGTCGTCGTCGGTACACCGGTCCGCACACCGTTCGCCCACCGCAGCATTGGTTAGGCTCCCTTTCCATGGAGGCGGGAGCGATGGAGCGGGACGCGCTGCAGCGGCCGCCACACGGCGAGATGCTCGTCGTCGCGCTGCAGGTGCACGTCGGCGACTCGTTCCCCGCCCATCGCCACGAGCACCACCAGCTGGTGTGGGCGTCGTCAGGAGTGCTGAGCGTCGACGCCGACGGCACCCGCTGGACGTTGGCGCCCAATCTGGCGTTGTGGGTTCCCGCCGGCGTCGAGCACGCGACGAGCGCGAGCCGGCCCGCGTCGATGTTCGGGGTGTACCTGCGTCCACGGTTCACGGCGGGCTGGACGTCGCCGACGCTGGTCTCCGTCACCCCGTTGCTCCGGGAGCTGTTCCTGCACCTCACCGGGCGCGACCTGGACGACGACACGCGCCGGCGCGCGGAGCACATGGTCGTCGACCTGCTGCGGCCCGTCGACGTGACACCCCTGTCGTTGCCGGTGCCGTCGGACCCGCGGGCCCGGTCCGTGGCCGACGCACTGCTCGCCAGCCCCGCCGACGACCGCAGTCTCGACGCGTGGGCGGCCGACGTGGGCGCGAGCGTCCGCACCTTGTCACGGCTGTTCCTCGCCGAGACGGGCATGGGGTTCTCGCAGTGGCGCACGCAGGCACGGCTGCGCGCGGCGCTGCCCGGACTCGCGGCCGGGGCGACGGTCCGGTCGGTGGCGCGGTCGGTCGGCTACGACACCGAGAGCGGGTTCGTCGCCGCGTTCCGACGGGCGACGGGCCGCACCCCGGCCACCTACTTCGCGAGCGCCGAGCGGAGCTGCGGCACGACCTGGTCGAGCCCGTACCCGATCGACAGCGCCGACGGAAAGCCGAGCGCGATCGCGACGGGGAAGTCCAGAGCGACATAGCTGCGGCGCTGCACAGCCGGGATCCGCTGGAACAGCTCCATGCCTTCGACGGCCTGCCGCGCGGCCGGGGAGGCGTAGGCCAGCAGCAGGACGTCGGCATCGAGGACGTCGAGGCGCTCCGGGGAGACCGACGCCCGGTTGGGGATGCTGCCCGCCTGCAGGCTCCTCACCCCGGGGGCGAGCTGCATCCCGAGCTGGGCGAAGAACGAGGCGGAAGCGTCGGCCTCGTTGTTGATGACGGTGATCGAGTTGGCCGACAGCACCGGGCCGAACGCGAACGTCCTGCCCGCGAAGCCGGGGTTGGCGGTCTTCGTCGACGCGATCCGGCCCTCGACGTCCGCGACGAGCGTCGCGGCCTCGTCGGCGCGGCCGAGCGCGGTCCCCACGCGGGTCGTCGCGACCGGCCACGGATCCTTGTTGTAGCCGGCGCCGGCCGAGAGAGTCGGCGCGATCCTGCTGAGCGTCGCGTAGTCGGTGTCGAGGCCGTTGCGGTCGGCGCCGAGGATCAGGTCGGGCCGCAGCCCGGCGATCTGCTCGAACGGCAAGCCGTCCGTGGTCTCGAGCAGCTGCGGCGCCGGTCGTCCCGCCAGTGCCGTCTGCACCCAGGGCGAGATGCCGCCCGCGATGAACGGGGCGAGCGTCGGCGTCGCCAGCGGCACCACGCCCAGCGCGACGGCGGCGTCGACGTCGCGGTACTGGCCGACGGACACGACCCGCTGCGGTTCGCGCTCGACGGTGACAGGGCCGAGGACGCCGTCGATGGTGACGGGGAACCCGGCCGCGGCAGGGGCGGTCGTCCCGGCGGCCGGGGCCGATCCACCGTCGCCGCACCCGGCGAGAGCGAGGCCGGCCGCGGCAGCGGCACCGAACGACAGGAAGCGGCGGCGGGTCAGAGCAGGCACGCGCCGACATTAGGTGAGGCTCACCATCACATCCGGTCAAAGGATGTCGCAGATCGGCCGTCCCGGACACACCGGTCAGTCAGTCGAACGGGCCGTCCAGCAGACCGCTCACCGGGCCGTCGACCCAGTTGTAGGACGGCACCGGCACCTCCGACTCGGTGCCGTCGGCGCCGACCGGGCCGTTGCCGTCCGCGGCGTCGAGGAACGAGGCGGCCGCGTCCGCACCCGTCGCCCCGACCGCGCTGACGGCCTGGGCGGCGCCGCTCGGAGGTGCCTCGTCGGCGAACGCGGTACCGGCGGGCAGGACCGCGCCGCCGAGCGCGAACGCTGCGATGATCGCCTTCTTCACGGGATGCCTCACATGTTCTCCGCGCCGGCCTTGATGGCCTCACGGATCCGGTTGTAGGTACCGCAGCGGCAGATGTTGCGGATCTCCTCGATCGCGTCGTCGTCGAGGTCGCGACCCTCCTCCTGGCACTGCCGCACCTTCGCCACAGCAGCCATGATCTGGCCGGGCTGGCAGTAGCCGCACTGGGCGACGTCGCGGTCGAGCCACGCCTCCTGCATCGGGTGCAGCTTGTCGCCATCGGCGAGACCCTCGATCGTCGTGACCTCGTCGTCGTCGGAGATCGCGCCGACCGGCACCGAGCAGGGGTTGAACGCCTTACCGTTGATGTGGCTGGTGCAGGCCTTGCAGACGTTGATGCCGCAGCCGTACTTCGGGCCGGTCACCCCGAGCATGTCGCGGATGACCCAGAGCAGCCGGACGTCGTCCTCGACGTCGACGGTGACGCGTTCGCCGTTGAGCGTGAAGGTGTGCGTACCCATGACCTGGCTCCTCTCAGTACGTGAAGTCGAGGCCGTCGGTCGGCGACTCGGGGATCGGCGGCACCGTCGGCTTCGGCTCGAACGGGAACGGGTCCTTATGGTTGATCGGGAAGTACTCGGGGACGATCCCGGTGGCCCGCACGTAGGCGTTCGCGATGGCGCCGCACGCCGCGGACAGGCCCAGCTCCCCCGCCCCGCCCGGCTCCGGAGCATCCGACTCGACGATCACGACGTTCAGCTCCGGCGGGGTGTTCCACTGCCGCGTGTAGAAGTAGTTGTCCCAGCTGGCCTCGACGAAATGGCCGTCGGTGAGGTGCAGGCTGGAGGTGAGGATCAGCGCGATCGCGTCGCTGATCCCGCCCATCATCTGCGCTTCGAGGCCCCGCGGGTTGACCACGAGCCCGACGTCGACGGCGAACGTCACCCGCGTGACGCGCGGCCCGGTCACGCCCTCACGGATCGGCCGGTCGACGGTCTCGGGCCGGCAGTCGATCTCGACGAGAGCAGCCGTCGCCGCCTTGTACTCGGTGTGGACGCCGAGACCCTGCGCGGTGCCCTTCTTCATCGAGCGGCCCCAACGGCCCTCCTTGGCGACGGCGTCGAGCACGCCCCGCAGCCGCGCCCCCCGCAGGAACTCCCGGCGGAACTCGTACGGGTCCTTGCCCATCGCCGCGGCGAGCTCGTCGACCATCAGCTCGCGGGCGGTGGCGACGTTCGGCGAGTAGATGTTGCGCATCGCGCTCGTGTTGAAGCGCATGTCGACCTCGTTGAGCAGCCGCGTCGAAACGCCGAACTCGTACGGGGTGACCTGGGTGAGCTCGAAGATGCTCTCCGACAGCGTCAGGTTCCCGAGCGGGGCCTTGACCGCGGCGGCCGTGACCGGCTCGCCGAGGCCCGGGTTGATCTGGGTGGCGACGCTGGTGTGGCGCTGCTCGTAGCTCAGGACGGCGTCGGCGCCGACCTGCGCACGGACCCGGCTCGTCGACATCGGGTGGACCCGGCCCTGGCGGGAGTCGTCGGCGCGGGTCCACATCAGCTTCACCGGCTTGCCGAACACCTTGGAGCACTCCGCGGCCTCCAGCGCCGCGTCGTAGAACAGCTTGCGCCCGAACGACCCACCGCCCTGGGTGACGTGCACGGTCACCTTGCTGATCGGCAGATCCACGATCTTGGCGATGTCGCCCTGGGCCGCGATGGGGTTCTTCATCGGACCCCAGATCTCGGCCCGGTCGGAGCGGACGTCGGCCAGTGCGCAGTTCGTCTCCAGCGAGCTGTTGCTCGCGGTCCAGAACGTGAACGCCCGGTCGATCGTCCTACCGACGCCCGCGGGCACCGCCATCGGCAGCTCGGCGGCGCGGACCCTGCGCAGGATCGACTCGTCGTCCTCGCCGGCGACGGTGCCGCGGTTCCAGCTGACCTGCAGCGCGTTGACGGCGTCGATGGCCTGACCGAACGTGCGTGCCCGGACGGCGACGCCCGTGGAGACGACCTCGACGTCGGTCACGCCCGGCATGGAGCGGACGTCGTCGAGGTTGTCGACGTCGTCGGGGGTGCCGTTGAGGTCGGGCGCGCGGCAGATCACCGTCGGCAGGGCGTCGGGGATCTGCAGGTCGGTCGCGAAGACCTTGCGGCCGGTGACGATGTCGCGGGCGTCGGTCTTGTTGTGCGGCTTGCCGATGACGGAGAACTTCTCGCGCGCCTTGAGCGTGACCTCGACCTGGCGGGTCGTGTCGCTCGCGGCCTTCTCGGCCAGCTCGCCGAACGGGATGGACCTCCCGCCGGCGCCCAGGACCAGGCCCTTGCGCGAGGTGACGGTGCGGACGTCCTGGGCGAGCAGTTGCGCGCCCGCCTCGAGGAGCCGGCCGCGGGCCAGCGCTGCGGCCACCCGGATCGGCGTGTACGTCGTGAACGTGGTGCTCGACCCGCCGGTGATCTGGTTGAACAGCAGCTCGGGGCGGGCGTCGGCGAGGGTGACGCGAACCTGGTCGACGTCGAGGTCCATCTCCTCGGCGATGATCATCTGCGTGGACGTGACGATTCCCTGACCGTTGTCGGAGCGGGGCAGCGCGAACGAGACCGTGCCGTCGCGGCCGACCTCGATCCGGATCAGGTTCGCGGTCGGACGCATGGCGTCGCGCAGCGCGTCGAGCAGGTCGTAGGCCTCGGGGGTCTGGGGCACCGACGGCAACGCCGCGGCAGAGGCCTCCGGCGCGCCGAAGATCTGGTTACGTGTCAGCTCGGCGGCGACCACCAGCGTGGGGGCGGCGATGAGATAACCGAGGAACCGGCGTCGTCCGACCGGCTTGCGCAGGCCGTCCTCCGCCGGAGGGGACGCGAGTCTGTGGTGGGCCATGCGTGTCCTCTGCTCCGGGGACGACCCGGCCGAGGGGAGCGACCGGGTACGAGCCCGACAACGAGGACGGCATTCGACGGTGACGTGACGCGTCGACACACAATTGTTGGTTACTCAGCGGTACCTGCGGAATATCAGCGGGTCAGACCCAGTGTTTGCTACCGCAAGGTGTCTCGGTGAGAGGACCACCCCCGGCCCAGGTTCACCCCACCGGGTGAGGACACGCCGCCCCGACCTGCACGAACGGCACAGTCGCGCAATTCAGGGGCGCGACTGTGCCGTTCGTTCGGGAGGGGTCTCACCAGAGGCGCGACGAGGCCAGTTCCGCGCCCGCGCCGAGGGAGCGCAGCTTGAGCCAGGACACCTTCGGCAGGACCGGGCCGAAGCCCACGAACGTCCCGAAACCGCAGTCGGTGCTGGGCTGCACCCGCTCCCTGCCGACGAGCCCCGCGTACCGCTCGATGCGCTGCGCCACCAGCTCGGGCCGCTCGACGACGTTGGTCTTCGTGTCGATGACGCCAGGGCTGATGACCTTGTCGTCCGGCAACGCGATGCGCTCGAACAGCTCCCACTCGTGCTCATGGGCCGGGTTGGCACCCTCGAAGGAGATCGACCCGACGGGCAGCGCCAGGGCGGGCACGAGCACCTCCTCGAGCGCGACGTCCATCAGGTGCGGGCCGGCGTAGTTGCCCCAGCACATGTGCAGCCGCACGCGGTCGGCCGGCAGCCCGTCGAGCGCCCGGGCCAGCGCGGCGAGGTGCAGGTCGACGTGGGCCGCGAACCCCTTGTCGGCGACGTAGGTGCTCCACGTCGAGAAATGCTTGCCACCCGGGACGTCGGGCGAGTCGATCTGCAGCATCAGCCCGGCGTCGACGATCGCCTTGTACTCCTCGCGCATCGCGTCGGCGACGGCGAACAGGTAGGTCTCGTAGTCGCCGTAGTGCTCGTCCGGGGTGAACAGGGCGACGCAGCCGGGCGAGATCGCGGGCAGGAACCCCGCCGCCGCACCCGAGTCGCCGAGTACCGCGGTGAAGCGGGCGATGTCGGCGGCGACGGCGTCGTGACCCACGTAGGTCACGTCGCCGGTGCACGTGGGCAGCCGGATGTGCGCGCCGGCCTCACCGCCGTACTGCGCGACGAGCAGTTCGGGGGCGTCGTCCATGTCGAGCAGGGCGAACGGGTCGGCCACACCGGAGAACCCGGTGAGCCGGCTCGCGGCGTAGTTCATGAAGCCGGGCTTGGCCATCTCCCCGTCGGAGACGATGTCGATGCCGGCCTCGCGCTGCTGCGCGACGGCGCCGGCGACGGCCTCGTCGATCCGGGCACCCAGGGCCTCGACGTCGACGGGCTTGCCGTCGATCTGGTCGTAGACCATCGCCGTCAGGTCGTCCGGGCGCGGCAGGCTGCCGGTGTGGGTCGTGAGGATGCGGTCGTCGTTGAACACAGAACCTCCACGGTGAGGTGGTGCGCCGAAATGCCTTGTGAGTGGCAATAGTCGCTATAGCGACTATTGCCGCTCACAGGGTTCGGGGTCAGCGGCGGAACGAGCCGGCCCGGTGCGACTCCGGGATGCGGGTGCTGCCGAAGAGCTTCTCCCGGAACGTGCCGGGGGCGTACTCGGTCTTGTACCGGCCCCGCTCCTGCAGGACCGGGACGACCATGTCGATGAAGTTCTCGTACGTCTCGTGCGCCACGATGCGCGCGATGTTGAAGCCGTCGAGGTCGGTCTCGTCCATCCAGCGGATGAGCTCGTCGGCGATCTGCGTGGGACTGCCGATGAGCGCCATGTTGGTGCCGCACAAGGCCTTCTCCTCGAGGACCTGGCGGACCGTCCAGGAGTTGCCGCGGGTGAACATCTCCAGCGCGGAGCGGTTGGAGTCGTTCTCCTCGTACTCGATCGGCTTGTCGACGGGGTACTCCGACAGGTCGATGCCCATCAGGCCCGACATCGTCGAGATCAGGCCCTCGAACGACGAGTACTTCAGGTAGTCGTTGTAGCGGGCGCGGGCGAGCTCCTCGGTCTCGTCGACGAACACCGAGACGCCGGCGAAGAACTTGACCGAGTCGCGCGGGCGGCCGGCCGCCTCCAGCTCCTTGGTCATGACGGCGATCTTGTCGCGGACGATCTCGATCGTCGTGCCGTTGAGGTAGATGCCCTCGGCGTGGGTGGCGGCGAACTGCCGGCCGCGCGGGGAGCCACCGGCCTGGAACAGGACCGGGGTGCGCTGCGGCGACGGCTCGACGGCGTGGATCGCGCTGAAGCGGTGGAACTCGCCGTCGAAGTCGATGCGGGTGATCTTCGACGGGTCGGCGTAGACGCGGGTGGCCTTGTCCTTGGGCAGCGAGCCCTCGCCCCAGGACTCCTCCCACAGCCGGTAGACACCGTCGCAGAACTCGTCGGCCATGTCGTAGCGGCGGTCGTGGGGGATCAGGCCGTCCAGGCCCATCGCGCGGGCGCCGCTGCCGAGGTAGCTGGTGACGATGTTCCAGCCCAGCCGGCCGTCGAGCAGGTGGTCGAGTGTGGAGAGGCGGCGCGCGAACTGGTACGGCCGCTCGTAGGTGGCGCTGCCGGTCATCGTGAAGCAGAGGTTCTCGGTGACCGCGGCCATGCCGGGGAGCAGGACGGCGGGGTCGACGCTGGGCGCCTGCGACCCGTTGCGCAGGGCGCCGTCGGCGTTGCCGCGGTAGACGTCGGGCATGCCGTAGACGTCGGCGATGAACAGATTGTCGAAGAGGCCGCGCTCCAGTAGCTGTGCGTAGTCGGCCCAGTAGCGGATCGACGTGTAGTCGACCGCCTTGTCGCGCGGGTGGGCCCACAGCCCGAACGACTGGAAGCTCGGGTTGCCCTGTTCGAGCGCGTTGAAGCGGATCTCCTTGGGCCGGCCTGCGGACACGCTTCCTCCTTCTGCGGCCGTCGTCGGTGCCGGCCTCGATCGCGGTCCTCACATCTACCACTCGCCCAGTGAGCGTAACAACCATTCCGTGAGAATTGGAAGCCGTCAGCGCTGGACGCGGCGGCGTCGCCGAGGGAATGATCGGGCGGGTACCTGCCGGACGAGTCGAGGACGACCGCCATGTTCGTGTGCCTGCTGACGTACCACCGCGACATCGACCGGGACGGTCCACTGTTCGCGGCCCACAAGGCGTTCGTGCAGGAGAACGTCGACGCGCACCGCTTCCTGTTCTCCGGCCCACGGGTCGGCGCCGCCGGTGGCGTGATCGTCGCCCGCGGCACCGATCCCGACGCCGCCCGCGCCCTGTTCGACGGCGACCCGTTCGTCGTCGACGGCACCGCGACCTACGAGCTGGTGCAGTTCACCGCGGGCCTGGCCGACCCGGCGCTCAACCTGGAGGTTCCGGCGTGACGGGCGACGTGCTCATGGTGTGCAGCCAGTTCGGGTGCACGCTCGACTTCTTCGACGCCACGACGCTGGAGAAACTCGACACGGTCGAGGGCCTGGTCGCGCAGCCGCACGAGATGGCGTTCGACGCCGGCCGCCGCCTCGCCTACCTCGCCCACACCTACCGGGCCGGCGCCTACAACGAGGGCAAGCCGAAGGCGCACGAGATCTCGGTGATCGACGTCGACGCGCGCGAGGTCGTCGACGTCATCGACATCAGCCCCTACGAGGCGCCGCACGACGTCGAGTTCGATCCGGCGGCCGACGTCATCTACACCGGCGTCGAGACCGGCGACGGCGGCAACGGAATCGTCGTGCTCGACGCCGCGACCCGGACGATCGTCGCCAACATCCCGCTGCAGGCGCGCAACGCGCACTGGATGGCGATCACCCCCGACGGATCGAAGGCCTATGTGGCGCACAAGGAGGCGCCGGTCATCTCGGTGGCCGACCTGCGCGGACGTCGTCAGCTCGGCGAGATCGCCTCGCCCGGCGGCGCGGAGGAGATCGACTGCTCCCCCGACGGCCGGTTCGCGTTCGTCGCGACGCCGATGATGAGCCTGGTCATCAACGTCTCGCAGGGCCGGCTCAACAAAGCCACGCCGCCGCCCGGCACCCCGACGCCGCGGCTGCTGAAGATCGACGTCGCGACCGACGAGGTCGTCGGGCAGCTCGACTTCGACGAGTACGTGTCGGCGCTGCGGGTCGCGCCGGACGGACGCGTCGTCGTCACCGAGTTCCTGTTCCCCTCCCCCGACAGCCCACCGGGGCCGGTCAGCGGCCGGGTCAACGTCGTCGATCCGGACTCGATGACGCTGCTCGCGGCGGTCGAGGTCGACGAGCTGCCGTTCACCACGCGCTTCTCCGCCGACGGCGGCACGGCGTTCGTGGCGAACCTGAAGACGGGCTCGGTGAGCGTCGTCGACCTGACGTCCTACGAGGTCGTGGCGACGCTGGACAACAACATCGGGCCGGGCTTCGGCGGGACGCACGGTATGGCGCTCGTGCCCGCAAAGGCAGAATGACGTGGGCCTTCTCGACCGCACCGACCTCGTCGCCAGCTACTTCACGCTGACCGGCGAACACATGAGCAAGCCACCGCGACACCCGTTGCGCGACAGGGCCCGCGCCGCGGCCGCGGCCGGGTTCACAGGGCTCGCGCTCGCCCCGGGGGAAGCGGCTGCAGGGATCGACGCCGTCGTCGCCGCCCTCGACGGCTTCCCCGCGCCCGAGATCGAGCCGCTCAAAGGCTGGGACTCGGGCGGGCGCGACGACGAGGAGGCCGTCTTCGCGCTGGCCGACGCGCTCGGCTGCCGGCAGGTGACGACGATCCAGCTCGTCGGTGTGGACGAGCCCCGGCTCGCGGAGCGCTTCGCGGGCATGTGCGCGCGGGCCGCCGAGCACGGACTGACCGTCGGGTTCGAGCCGCGCGCCAACTCGCCGGTCTCGACGCCCGCGCAGGCCGCAGCGCTGATCACGGCGGCGGGCGCGTCGAACGCGGGGATCGTGCTCGACGCCTACCACTTCCATCGGGCCGGTGTCTCCTCCGACGAACTCGCACCCCATGCAGGGCTCGTGGTCTCGGTGCAGCTCAACGACATGCTCGCCACGCCCCGGCCCGATCCGGCCGAGGACGCGCTGGAGTTCCGGCTCACCCCCGGCGACGGCGTGATCGACCTGCACAGCTGGCTGATCGAGCTCGACCGCCTGGGCATCGACGTGCCGGTCGCGGTGGAGATCCTGTCCCGCGAGCACAACGCGCTTCCACTCGAGAGCGCCGCGGCCAGGGCCGCAGCCGGGGGCCGCGCCGCACGCGAAGGCTAGGGCTCCCGCACCCAGGGCTCGATCCGGCGCGCCGCGTCCTCGAGGTCGGGCAGGATCTTCTCGACGACCTCGATCGGCATCCGCGTCGTCGGGCCCGACAGGGTCACGGCCGCGACGGTCCGCCCGCCCACGCGCACCGGCGCCGCGACCCCGGTGACGCCGGAGATCAGCCCGTCGGCCTGCACCGCCCAACCGTTCTCGGCGGCCTCGCGAAGCCGGCCCAGCAGCTCGACCCGCGACGAGGTCGCCCGCGCCCTGTCGATCAGCGCGGTCTGCTCGGCCGCGGGCAGCTCGGCCATGAGGACGTGCCCGGTCGCCGTGCCGACCAGGGGGATCGCGTCGCCCACCGGGACGACCCGGCGCAGCTCGTGGCGGCTGTCGACCGACGCGATACACACGCGGGTGTCATCGCGGCGCACGTGCAACGAGGCGGTCTCGCCTGTGCGGTCGCGCAGCTCCGCGAGCACGCGGTGGATCGTCGTCATCGCGTCGCCGCCCTCGCGCGCGTCGCGGACCAGCTTGAACATCCGCGAGCCGAGCAGGTAGGAGCCGTCGTCGAGACGGTCGAGCAGCTGCTCCTCGGCGAGGTCGCGCATGATCCGCGAGACGGTCGAGATGGACAGCTCGATCCCGGCGCTGACCCGGGCGGCCGTGGCGGGACCCGGGGACGCGGCCACGGCCTCGAGGATCGCGACCACCCGCTGCATGGAGCGCACCGGTCACTCCCCTTCCTGATCGCGGCGAGCCTACTGGCCCTTGACGGGGCCCTCGACCCATTCCTACCGTGGTGCCATCTGGCAAGCATAGTTCTCACACAGTGAGCGTGAGAACCCGGAGCGGGGGATTCGTGGCGGTACGCGCACTGGACGGCATCACGGTCGTCGACCTGACCCAGATCGTCAGCGGGGCGGTGACGAGCATGATGCTCGCCGACTTCGGCGCCGAGGTGATCAAGGTCGAGCCCGTCGGCGGCGAGACCTACCGCAAGGCCGGCTACGAGCTGCACGGCCCGGGCGGGTCGACGAACCTCAACATCCTGCGCTTCACCCGCGGGAAGAAGAGCGTCGAGCTGGACCTGAAGTCCGAGCGCGGCAAGGAGCTCCTCGCCGAGCTGGTCACCCAGGCCGACGTGCTCGTCGAGAACTTCCGGCCCGGCGTGCTGGCCCGTCTCGGCTTCTCGTGGGAGCGGCTGCACGAGCTCAACCCGCGCCTCGTCTACACCTCGATCAGCGGTTTCGGCCACGACGACGTGCTCCCCAGCCCTCACCGCGACCAGCCCGCCTACGCGATCATCGCCGAGGCCATGGCCGGCCTCACCCACCTCGCCGGGGAGAAGGACCGCCCGCCGGCGTGGATGGGCTTCGCGATGTCGGACATCTTCTCCGGCACCTGCGCCTTCGCCGGCACGCTCGTCGCGCTGCGCGACCGCGACCGCACCGGGGAGGGCACCCGCGTCGACATCGGGATGTTCGACGCCTGCCTGCTCATGAACGACCTGCCGATGGCCTACCAGGAGCACCTGGGCGAGTCGATGGGCCGCGGCCAGTACGCGCTGCAGTCGCCGTGGGGGCCGTTCGAGGCGAGCGACGGCTACGTGATCATCGCGGTCCTCAACCCGCGCGAATGGGCCGCGCTGTGCGGCTGCATCGACCGGCCCGACCTCGTCGACCACCCCGACCTCGCCACCGGGCACATGCGCTCCAAGGCGCACGAGACGATCGTCCGGCCTGCCATCGAGGAGTGGACGCGTGTCCGCACCCGCGGCCAGGCCGTCGCGGAGCTGCAGGCCGCGCGCGTCCCGTCGGCGCCGGTCAACACCACCGAGGACCTGCTCGACGACGAGCAGATCGCCGCCCGCCTGATGCGCCAGGACACCACGAACCGAGACCTCGGCACCATCCGCACGATCGGCAACCCGATCAAGGTGGCCAGCTCGCTGGTCGGGCAGGAACCGACGGCGCTGCCCGCCCTCGGCGAGCACACCGACGAGGTGCTGCGCGCCCGCCTCGGCCTCGACGACACCGAGATCGCCGCGCTGCGCGAGTCGAAGGTCGTCGGCTGATGCCGTTCCCGCACGCCGCCGACCCCCGTGTCACACCCGTCGACGACCCCGACCCCGACGTCGCCGAGATGCTCGCCAAGACGATGGGCGACGACCGCGGCGTCCCGCTGGCGATCTTCCGGACGATGGCCCGGCACCCGCGGCTGATGAAGCGGTTCAACGTCCTCGGCGGCTTCTTCCTCACCCGCGGTGAGCTGCCCGCCCGCGAGCGCGAGCTCGTCGTGCTCCGCACGGCGTGGCGGTGCGGCTGCGTCTACGAGTGGGCGCAGCACGTCCTGATCGGCGGTCGCTCCGGCCTGACGGACGACGAGATCGCCCGCGTCGCCGGCGACTCCGAGGAGTGGTCGCCGCGCGATCGCGCCCTGCTCCGCGCCGCCGACGAGGTCCTCGACTCCGTCGACGTCTCCGACGCCACCTGGGCCGAGCTCGGCGACGACTGGACCGACGTGCAGCGCGTCGAGCTGGTCGTGCTCGTCGGCTTCTACCGGATGGCCGCCGGGTTCCTCAATGCCACCGGCGTCGTCAAGGACGCCGACCTGCCCGACTGGCCCGCAGGTCAGACCTCGTGAGTGGCGATAGTCGCTATAGCGACTATCGCCACTCACAGGGGGTCGCCGTCACCGCGGGGACGCGACGATCCGCACCCGGTCGTGCTCGCCGTCGGAGAGGAACGCGGCGACGAGCCGGCCCTCCTCCGCGACGGTGGCGCGGTCGGCGCGGGTGAAGCGCCGCAACGGGGTCACGACGACGACACCGTCGGCGACGATCCACGTCGCCGCCACCCGACCGTCGACCAGTACCGCCCGCTCCCCCGCGACGGAGAGCCCGCGGTAGGCGTCGTCGACGATCCGGCTGCGGTCGTCGTAGCCGAGGATCGCGTTGTCGAAGGCGGGCAGGAACCGCACCGGGGCGGGGGTGTCGGGGTCGGGGCGCGGGGCGTCGGGGAGATCGAGCAGCTCGCGGCCGCGCTCGTCGCGGAACGAGACCAGCTCCGGGCGCACCGCAGCGACGGCGGCGGGCAGCCCGGCCAGGCCGCACCAGGCGCGCAGGTCAGCGCTCGCCGCGGGCCCGTAGGCGGCCAGGTAGCGGCGCACCAGCTGCTCGCCGACGGGGTCGGTCCCGTCGGGGGCGGGCGGGTCGACGTCGCACCCCAGCCACGCGGCCAGGGTCGTGTTCCGCGCCCCGGCGTTGACGCGCCACACCCCGCGCGGCGGCAGCTGCGCCATCGGCACGAGCGTCGCGACGACAGCCTCGCCCAGGACCCGTGGTGCCGGTCCCGGCCAGCGCTCGTTCAGCGCACGCCCGACCTCGGTCTGCGAGCGGGGCTGTCCGTCGGCCATCAGTTCGCGGCCGGCGGCGGCGAGCTCGTCGAGGTCGATCCCGGCGAGGTCCTGGCGGTACACGCCGAGCATCCGCTGACGCAGCATCGCGTCGTGGCGCGACCGCCAGGCCAGCGCGTCGTCGGCGGTGACGAGGTGGATCGTGCGGCGCATGAGGGTCGTCCGCACCACCTGCCTGTCGACGAGCAGACCCGACAGCACGGCCGGGTCGAACCCGCGCAGCCGCGACCACAGCCCGACGAACGGTTCCTGCGGCTCCTGAGCCTGCACCCCGCCGAGGTGGGCGACGGCGTCGCGGACGGGCAGGTCGGCGCGGTCGAGCAGGAGTTGCCGGGCGAGCGTGGCGCGGCCCAGCGCGCGGGACGACAGGCGGTTCTGCACGAGGTCCATGTTGGCGGACGTTGCGGTCAGGTCCTGACCGCAAGGCGTCGACATGTCGAAGGCTTGCCTACGCTGCGCCCATGCAGGTGACGACGATGTGGCGGTACCCGGTGAAGTCGATGCTGGGCGAGCGGATCAGCGAGGGCCGGGTCGACGCAGCGGGTCTGCGCAGCGACCGCGGGATCGCGATCATCGACGACGAGTCCGGGCTCGTCGCCACGGCCAAGCACCCGCGGCTGTGGCGTGGCCTGCTGAAGTACTCGGCGACCGTCGACGACGGGCACGTCGTGATCACCTCCCCGGCGGGCTGGACGCTCGACGCGGCGTCCCCGGAGGTCGACGAGCGGTTGTCCGCCGAGCTCGGCCGGGTCGTGCGCGTCGCCACCGACCGGCCCGACGGCGCCACCGTCGAACGTCCCGACCCGGAGGACGTTCTCGCCGAAGGGGTCGAGGCCGTCGTCCCCGCGGCGACGTTGGAGATCGGGATGGGCACCCCGGGCACGAATTTCGTCGACTACGCGCCGTTGCACCTGATCACCAGCGCCACCCTCGACGAGGTCGGTGTCGAGCACATCCGCTACCGCCCCAACCTGGTCCTGGAGACGCCGCCGGGCACGCCGCCGTTCGTCGAGAACGACTGGGTGGGCCGGGAGCTGCACGTCGGCGAGTGGACGGTCCTGCGCATCTCGGTGCCGACGCCGCGCTGTTCCGTGCCGACCCTCGAACACGGCGACCTGCCCCGCTCACCTCAGGCGGTACGGACGGTGCTGACCCGCAACCGTGTCGACGTGCCCGGGTTCGGGGTGCTGCCGTGCGCGGGCTGCTACGCCGAGGTCGTGCAGGGCGGGACGATCCGGGTCGGCGACGAGGTCACCCTGCGCTGACGGGTGGGGGCCGGACGGGTGTGAGGCTGCCGACAGCGCGCTCCGAGGATGCGGGCACAACCCTCACCCGACGGTAGGGTTTTCGGCGCAGCGGACCCCCATCGGTGCGTGCGTCCGCCTCCCACCTCCCTCGCGAAAGTAATGATGGCTTCCTCGGTGCTGCCCAGAACCAGGTTCTCCCCGAAGGTGTTGCGCACCGAGATCCTCGCCGGGCTCGTGGTCGCGCTGGCGCTGATCCCCGAGGCCATCTCGTTCTCGATCATCGCCGGTGTCGACCCCCGCGTCGGGTTGTTCGCGTCGTTCACGATGGCGGTGACGATCTCGATCGTCGGCGGCCGCAAGGCGATGATTTCCGCGGCCACGGGGGCGGTCGCGCTGGTCGTGGCCCCGCTGGTCCGCGAACACGGCGTCGAGTACCTGGTCGCCGCGGTCCTGCTGGGCGGCGCACTGCAGGTCGTGCTCGGCCTGGTCGGCGTGGCCCGGCTGATGCGGTTCCTGCCGCGGATGGTGATGGTCGGCTTCGTCAACGCGCTCGCCATCCTGATCTTCACCGCGCAGCTGCCGTACCTGGTCGGCGTGCCGTGGCAGGTCTACGCGCTGCTCGCCGCCGGTCTCGCCATCATGGTCGGCCTGCCGCGGCTGACCAGGGCGGTGCCCGCGCCGCTGGTCGCGATCGTCGTCCTCACCGCGTTCACGATCGCCGCGGGCGTCGCGGTGCCGACGGTCGGCGACCAGGGCGCGCTGCCCGACAGCCTTCCGGTGCTCGGCCTGCCTGCGGTCCCCCTGACGTTCGGGACGCTCGCGATCATCGGGCCGTCCGCCGTCGCGATGGCGCTGGTCGGGCTGATCGAGTCACTGATGACGGCCAAGCTCGTCGACGACATCACCGAGACGCACTCGGACAAGACCCGCGAGTCGTGGGGCCAGGGTGTGGCCAACATCGTCACCGGCCTGTTCGGCGGCATGGGCGGCTGCGCGATGATCGGCCAGACGATGATCAACGTGAAGTCCGGCGCGCGTACCCGGCTCTCGACGTTCCTCGCCGGCACGTTCCTCCTGGTGCTCGTGGTGGTGCTCGGCCCGGTCGTCGCGCAGATCCCGATGGCGGCGCTCGTCGGGGTCATGGTCATGGTCGCGGTCGGGACGTTCGACTGGCACTCCGTGCGGCCCGCGACGCTGAAGCGGATGCCTCGCAGCGAGACCACGGTGATGGTCGCGACCGTCGCCGTCACCGTGGCCACCCACAACCTCGCCTACGGCGTGGGCGTCGGGGTGCTCGTCGCGATGGTGCTGTTCGCGCGACGGGTGGCGCACCTCGTCGACGTCACCGGGGTGCTCGACGCCGAGGGCACCACCAAGACCTACCGGGTGACCGGCCAGCTGTTCTTCGCCTCCTCGAACGACCTGGTCTTCCGGTTCGACTACGCGAACGACCCGCCGCACGTCGTCGTCGACCTGTCCGCCGCCCACGTGTGGGACGCCTCCACCGTCGCCTCGCTCGACGCCATCACCACCCGCTACGAGGCGCACGGCACGACCGTGGAGATCGTCGGCATGAACAAGAACAGCGCCGCCCGCCACGCCAGCCTCGCCGGGCACCTCTCCGGCGCCCACGGATGACGGTCCGACCCTCCCCCGCGGGTAGGGTCGAGGGGTCGTCGTGAGGGAGGGCCGGGTGCTGCAGATCGGCGAGGTCGCGGGCCGCGTCGGCCTGTCCCTGCGCACGATCCGGCACTGGGACGAGGTCGGCCTCGTGGTGCCGTCGGCGCGCAGCGTGGGCGGCTTCCGCCTCTACACCGACGCCGACGTGGAGCGACTGCAGCTGGTCAAGTCGCTCAAGCCCCTGAACCTGACGCTGGACCAGATCCGTGACCTGGTCCAGCTCATGGACACCGCCCGCGCCGGCGTGCACGGCCCCGACGACGACCGGGCGGCCGAGGTCCGCAGCCGCCTCGCGCTGTACCGTGCGGCGGCCGAGGCCAGGATCGAGGCGCTGGGCGCGCAGCTGCACGGGCTGCAGTCACTGGCCCGGGACCTGAAGGCACTGTCGGCCCCCGAGCCCGCAGGCAGGACGAGGTGACCGTCGCACACCGCGCGACGGGCCGTGAGACGCGTGAGCAGGACGCCAGATGAGCGACACCCCCACCACACCCGACCGCATCGTCGACGAGGCGCGCCGCCGCCGGTCGTTCGCGGTGATCAGCCACCCCGACGCGGGCAAGTCGACGCTCACCGAGGCGCTGGCGCTGCACGCGCAGGTGATCGACTCGGCGGGTGCGGTGCACGGCAAGTCCGGCCGCAAGGGCGTCACGTCCGACTGGATGGAGATGGAGCGCCAGCGCGGCATCTCGGTGTCGAGCGCGGTGCTGCAGTTCGAGTACTCCGGCGCCGTCATCAACCTGCTCGACACCCCGGGCCACGGCGACTTCTCCGAGGACACCTACCGCGTGCTGGCCGCGGTCGACGCCGCGGTGATGCTGCTCGACGCCGCGAAGGGCCTCGAACCGCAGACGCTCAAGCTGTTCGACGTGTGCCGCTCCCGCCACATCCCGGTGATCACGTTCGTCAACAAGTGGGACCGGCCGGGCCGTGAGGCGTTGGAGCTGCTCGACGAGGTGGAGCAGACGATCGGCCTGCGCCCCATGCCCGTCACCTGGCCGCTGGGTGTGGCGGGCGAGCTGCGCGGGCTGATCGAGGTGTCGACGGGCGAGTTCACCCGCTTCACCCGCGCCGCCGGTGGAGCCACCCGCGCGTCGGCGGAGAAGGTCGAGGCCGACGTCATCGCCGCCGAGGAACCCGACTTCTGGTCCACGGCGCAGGACGAGATCGCCCTGCTGGCCGAGATCGGCGCGACGTTCGACGAGAAGGACTTCCTGTCGGGCAAGGCGACCCCGGTGCTGTTCGGGGCGGCGCTGTCCAACATCGGGGTCGCCCGGCTGCTCGACGCGCTCGTCGAGCTGGCCCCGGCGCCGTCGGAACGCGAGGACGCCGAGGGCCGCCCCCGCGCGCTCGACGCGCCGCTGTCCGGGCTCGTCTTCAAGGTGCAGGCGGGCATGGACAAGGCCCACCGCGACCGGATGGCGTTCCTGCGCATCAACTCCGGGCGGTTCGAGCGCGGCATGGTGCTCACCCACGGCGCCACGGGCAAGCCGTTCGCCACCAAGTACGCGCAGTCGGTGTTCGGCAACCAGCGCACCACCGTCGAGGAGGCGTTCCCGGGCGACATCGTCGGCCTCGTCAACGCCAACGCGCTGCGCCCCGGCGACACGCTCTACTCCGACGACGCCGTGACCTTCCCGGCGATCCCCAGCTTCGCGCCGGAGCACTTCGCCGTCGCCCGCACCGCCGACGCCGGCAAGACCAAGCAGTTCCGCCGCGGTATCGAGCAGCTCGACGGCGAGGGCGTCATCCAGGTGCTGCGCTCGGACCTGCGCGGCGACCAGGCGCCGGTGCTGGCCGCGGTCGGACCGCTGCAGTTCGACGTCGTCGCCGCCCGGATGGCGTCGGAGTTCTCCGCGCCCATCCGGCTCGACGTCCTGCCCTACCAGATCGCCCGGGTCACCGACGAGGCCGGCGAGGCCGCGCTGTCGAGCCAGTCCGAGTGCGAGGTGCTGCTGCGCAGCGACGGGGTGCGGCTGGCGGTGTTCAGCAACAAGTGGCGCATGGAAGTGATCCTGCGCAAGTTCCCCGACGTCCCGTTCGAGCCGCTGCTCGCCGGGACCGTCACCGACTGACAGCGCTCAGTAGACGACGACGCCGCGGATGTTGCGGCCGGCGTGCATGTCGTCGAAGCCCTGGGCGACCTCGTCGAGGGTGTAGCGGCGGGTCACGAGCTCGTCGAGCTTGAGGATGCCGCGGCGGTAGAGCTCCAGCTGGGCCGGGATGTCGGCGGTCGGGGCGCTGGCCCCGAACAGGCTGCCCTGCAGGCGCTTTTGGAACAGCACGAGCTCGGCGAGCGGGATGTCGCCGTCGCCGGTGCGCACGTCGCCCACCCCGACGGCGACACACGTGCCGGCCTTGCGCACGGCCCGCAGTCCTTGGCCCACATGCTTTCCCGTGATGACGCCCGGGCACACGACGCAGGAGTCGGCGCCCTGCCCGTTGGTCATGGACCGGGCCAGCTCCGCGGCCTCCTTGATGTCGGCGACGGCGTGGGTCGCGCCGAACGTCAGGGCCGTCATCCGCTTGAACTCCACCGGATCCACCGCGATGACGACGGCCGCACCCGCGTGCGCCGCGCCCTGCACCGCGTTCATCCCGATGCCGCCGACGCCCATCACGATCACGACGTCACCCGGCCGCACCTGCGCCGAGTTCACCGCCGCACCCCATCCGGTACCGACGCCGCAGCCGGTCAGGCACGCCACCTCCAGCGGGACGTCCGACGGCACCTTCACCGCCGACGACGTCGACACCGTCGTGTACTCGCAGAACGTCGAGATGCCGGCCATCTGCGCGACGGGCTCGCCGTCGAGGGAGAGCCGGAACGACGTCGGGTCCTCCCAGCGCGCGCCGGTGGCCAGGGAGGCTCCGAGGTCGCAGAGGTTCTGCATGCCGTGGGCGCACCAGCGGCAGCGCCCGCACACCGGCAGGAACGTGAACACGACGTGGTCGCCCTCGGCGAAGCCCGTGGTCCCCGGCCCGACGGCGTCGACGATCCCCGCGCCCTCGTGGCCGCCCGCGAACGGCAGCCGCCCGACCTTCAGGTCGCCCGTGGCGTGGTGGTCGTCGGAGTGGCACAGCCCGCTCGCCACCATCCTGACCCGCAGCTCACCGGGACGCGGGTCGTCGAGCTCCAGCTCGACGACCTCGAACCGCCCCGGCACCTCGCGCAGCACCGCGCCCCTGGTCGTCATCGGCACCCCCGGAGGCAATCACGCGACCACGTTGTCCCGCAACGTCGAACGCCCCGGACAGGCGACGCGGCACGTCCCGGGTGGTATTCCTGAGCACCGTGGCCGACTACGTGAAGGTGACCGCCCCAGACGGGGGACAGTTCGACGCCTACCGCGCCCTGCCCGACTCCGGCAGCGGACCCGGGCTGCTCGTCTTCCAGGAGATCTTCGGGATCAACGACAACATCCGCGGCATCTGCGACCGCCTCGCCGGGGAGGGCTACGTCGCGCTCGCGCCCGACATGTTCTGGCGGCTCGAACCCCGCTTCGAGCGCAAGGACGAGTCCGACATGGAGACGTGCATGGCGATGGTCGGCCGCCTCGACTTCGGCGCGGCCGCCGGTGACATCACCGCGACCCTCGCCCACCTGCGGGCCATGCCCGAGTGCACCGGGAAGGTCGGCGCGATCGGATTCTGCCTCGGCGGCGCCCTCACCTTCCTGTGCGCCACCAGCGCCCGCGTCGACGGCCGCGGGATCGACGCCGCCGTCCCCTACTACGGCTCCGCCATCAACTCGATGCTCGGCAAGGCCGACGACCTGACCTGCCCGACGCTGTTCCACTACGGCAACCGCGACCCGTTCATCCCCGCCGAGGCGATCGCCGAGGTCGAGCAGGCCATGGCGGGCAAGGACGACGTCACCATCCAGCTCCACGACGCCGGGCACGCCTTCTCGAACTGGGACGCCCCCTCGTTCTACGACGAGCGCGCCGCCGCGGAGGCCTGGCCCCAGACGCTCGCGTTCCTCGCGACGCACCTGAAGGACTGACCGGCGTGTCCGCTCCTGCCGCGGCGGTCCCCGAACTCCTCACCGAACTCGACGAGCTCGGGGACCCCCGGATCCGCGAGGTCAACGAGAGGCACGGCGACGACCACGCCGTGAACCTCACGAAGCTGCGTGCCGTCGCCAAGCGGCTGAAGACCCAGCAGGACCTCGCCGTCGAGCTCTGGGCCACCGACGAGAGCGCCGCCCGGCTCCTCGCCCTGCTCATCTGCCGACCCAAGGCGTTCGAGCTCGAGCAGCTCGACACGATGCTGCGGGAGTCGCGCACGCCGAAGGTGCACGACTGGCTGGTCAACTACGTCGTGAAGAAGAACCCGAACGCCGAGGCGCTGCGGGTGCGGTGGACCGACGACCCCGACCCCGTCGTCGCGAGCGCGGGCTGGGCGCTGACCGTCGAGCGCGTGGCGAAGAAGCCCGACGGCCTCGACCTCGCAGGCCTGCTCGGCACCATCGAGGCGCACCTGAAGGACGCCCCCGACCGGCTGCAGTGGGCGATGAACCACTGCCTCGCCCAGATCGGGATCGAGCACCCCGCGCACCGCGCCCGCGCGCTCGACATCGGGGAGCGTCTGGGCGTCCTGAAGGACTACCCGACGCCCCCGAACTGCACGTCCCCCTACGCGCCCGCCTGGATCACGGAGATGGTGCGTCGCCGGGAGGCGTGAGGTGTGTCAGTTCCCGAGCTCGGCCTTCAGAGTGACGTTCTCGACCCCGGCCAGCGCCCGGGTGACCAGGCACGCCGCCTTCGCGTCCTCGGCGAACTTCGTGAACTCGTCGCTCGAGAGGCCGGGCACGACGCCGACGGTGTCGAGTGCGATCTTGGTGATCGTCGGCTTCTCGTCGACGATCTGCAGGGTCACGTGGGCCGTGGTCGACACGCTCGTCGGGTTCTTGCCCTGGGCGGCGAGCATCGCGGAGAGCTGCATCGAGTAGCAGCCCGCGTGCGCGGCGGCGATGAGCTCCTCCGGGTTGGTGCCGGCGCCCTCCTCGAAGCGGGACTTGAACGAGAAATCCCCGGCGTAGGCGTTGTTCCCGACGACCATCTGGCCCGTGCCGTTGTTCAGGTCGCCGTTCCAGACAGCGGTCGACGTACGTGCGGGCATGGCTGCTCCTCTGATCGATGTGCGGACCTTCTCGGCCGCCAACCTACTCCCATCTGCGTTGTGCACAACAGAGTTGCACACGACAGAGTTGCCCGTCACGTAAACTGGCCCCATGACCGAGTCAGGGCTCCTGCTGGACGACCAGCTGTGCTTCGCGCTCTACTCCGCGTCCCGCGCCATCACCGGCTGCTACCGCGCCGCGCTGAGCGCCACCGGCCTCACCTACAGCCAGTACATCGTGATGCTCGTCCTGTGGGAGCACGACCGGACCGCAGCCGGCGACCAGGCCCCCGGCCTGAGCCTCAGGGACCTGGGTGAACGACTGTCGCTGGACAACGGCACCCTGTCCCCGCTCGTCAAGCGGCTCGCCCAGCTCGGGCTCGTCACCCGGCAGCGGTCACTCGCCGACGAACGCGTGCTGCTCGTGGCCTGCACCCCCGCCGGCCGCGACCTCTACCAGGACGCGGTCGCCGCCCAGGCCTCCGTCGTCGAGGCCACCGGGATGACGGCCGACTCCGCCGACGAGCTCCGCGCCGCACTCGACGCGCTGACCGCGCGCCTGCGCGACCACACCCCGCCCGGTCCCGCCGTCGCCGATCCCGCCGTCGCCGATCCCGCCGTCGCCGAGCACACCGCCGCCGACCGCACCGGGTGAGCGGGCAGTCGGCGGCGGGTCGACCGGGTCCACACGGTCAGGCGGCGGGCTTCGTCTCGGGGTTGCCTGCCAGTGCGGCGTCGAGCTGCGGGACGAGGTGGTCGAGCACGTAGGGCAGCGACAGCGGGCTGGAGAAGTAGATCGCCCCGGCGAGGGTGGCGTCGGTGAAGACCAGGTTGCCGTTCTGCACGGGAGTGAGCGTGCGGTAGACCGGCTGCGCCTCCAGCTCGGCGCGGGCCGCCGCGTCCTCGGTCCCCCAGACCAGTACCTTGCCGGCATTGAGCACGCCGAGGTTCTCGAGCGGGATGTGGGCCTGGCTCACGTCACCCGTCCGCCCGAAGCGGTCGATGTCGGCGGGCACGGTGAACCCCAGGTCGGTGAGGAACGCCGTCGACAACCCGGCCTGGTAGGCGATGGCGTGGCCGTCGTAGAAGGGCGCCTGCAGGAAGATCGCCGGGGTCCCGGCGAAAGCGGGATGCGCGGCGGCAGTGTCGGCGAACCGCTTCTTCAGGCCGTCGACCAGCGCGTTCGCCTCATCCGCCTTGCCGACGGCCGCCCCGATGAGGCGGGCCTGCGCGTCCCACGGCCCGAACCAGGCGATGCTGCCCTTCGGCTGCGCGACGGTCGGGGCGATGGCGGAGAGCCGGTCGTACTGCGCGCGGTCCAGGCCCGCGTTCGTCGCGAGGATCAGGTCGGGCCGTTGCGCGGCGATCTTCTCGTAGTCCGGGCCGTCACTCGCAGTGAGCACGGTCGGGGTCGCCGAACCCAGCTTCTCCTTCGCCCACGGCCACGTCGCGTACGGATGGTCGCCGTACCAGTCGGTCACGGCGACGGGTGTGACGCCGAGCGCGAGCAGGGTGTCGTGCTCGGTGTACCCGGCGCTGACCACCCGCTGCGGTGCCGCGGGCACGGTCGTCGTGCCGAACTCGTGCTCGACGGACACCGGGAAGGCTGCCTGCGGAACCACCTCCGGCTCGGGCGTCGTCGGGGCGGTGGACGAACAGCCCGCGGCCAGCACGAGCACGGCGGCGAGCAGGAGGGAACGGGGGCGCACGCGGTCTCCACGAGGTCGTCGATCTGCGTCGGTGAGGCTAACCTCAGTAAAGTCCCGTCGACACCAGCTCAGCGTTCAACCCACCCCACGGAGCCACCATGACACTCGCGGTCGAGTCGCCGCCCTACACCGGCCACGAGGGTGACGCGGAGCGCGACATGTGGATCTGCCGCTTCCCGCCCGACGAGCCCGCCGGCTGGGGGCTGCACCGCCACCACCAGCACCAGATCGCGTGGGTCGGCGACGGTCTGACGACGGCGGTCGTCGGCTCACGGACCTGGGTACTGCCGCCGACCCGGGCGCTGTTCCTCCCGGCACACGTGCCACACGACCTCGTCAACCGGCCGCCGTCGACCCTGCACTGCCTGTACGTGTGGCCACACGCGTGCCCGCTCGACTGGACCGAGCCGACCGTGATCGCGGTGGGCTCCCTGCTGCGGGAGCTGCTCCTCGCGTTGGCCGGGCCGGAGCTGCGGACCGTCGAGGACTCGGCCCGCACCCTTCTGTTCGGACTCGTCGGGCCCGTCGCGGACCCCGGGGTCGCGGTGGCGCTGCCCGCCGACCCGCGGGCGCGGGTCGTCGCCACGCGGCTGACCGCGGCACCCGCGGACCAGCGGTCGTTGGACGACTGGGCGGTCGAGGTCGGCACGAGCGTGAGCACGCTGCGACGCGCATTCGCCGTGGGCACCGGGATGACGTTCACCGACTGGCGCACCCAGGTACGACTGCGCGCGTCGCTCCCCCTGCTGGCCGACGGCCTTCCCGTGGCAGGAGTGGCGCGGCGGGTCGGCTACGCGTCGCTCAACGGGTACGTCGACGCCTTCCGCCGGCATTTCGGGCACACCCCGGCGGCGCACTTCCGAAAGGTCGCCGGTCAGCCCTGACGACATCGTCCGAATCGTGCCACGAATCGCCGTCCGGGGCCTCTCCGAGAGTTGACGCCCTTTCGTGTGGTTCGACAGGATCAGCGTCCTCCGACACCCCGTAGTAGTACGTCGGCCCACCACATCGTTCGACGAGGAGCGATTCCGATGGCGGAGTTCACCCTGTCCCGGCGCACCCTGCTCACGCTCTTCGGCGCCGCAGCGGCCACGCCCGTACTCGCCGCCTGCGGCAGCAGCGTCGGCGGCGGGTCGACCGGATCCACCGGAGACGACGCGACCGGACCGGTCAAGGTCGGCCTCGTGATCCCCCAGTCCGGGGTCTACGCCGCACTCGGCACCGACATGCAGCGCGGCTGGGACCTGTGGCTGTCCCAGCACGACAAGAAGATCGGTGGCCGCGACGTCACCACGATCGTCGCCGACGAGGGCGAGAACCCCCAGTCCGGAGTGCCCGCGGTGCAGCGGGTGCTGCAGGCCGACCAGGTCGACGTCGTCGTCGGGCTCGTCAACTCCGCAACCGCCCTCGGCGCCGCACCGGTGGTGAGCGAGGCCAAGAAGCTGCTCGTCGTCACCAACGCCGGCGCCGCCGACATCACCGGCAAGGCGCGCACCCCCTACGTCTGGCGGACGTCGTTCCAGAACGCACAGGTCGCCGCAGCCGCCGGCCCCTACCTGGCGCAGCAGAACGTGCAGGGCGGGGTCTTCCTCATCGCCCCCGACTACGCCGCCGGGACCGAGGTACGCGCCGGGTTCAAGGCCGCCTACGAAGCCGCCGGCGGGAAGATCGCGGGCGAGGCCGCGCCGCCGTTCGGCACCACCCAGGACTACCAGCCGTTCCTGTCCCAGATCCGCCAGTCCGGCGCCGGGGCGGTGTTCTGCTTCTTCGCGGGCGCCGAGGCGGTCCGCTTCGTGCAGCAGTACGCCCAGTTCGGGCTCAAGGACACCGTGCCGCTCTACGGGTCCGGTTTCCTCACCGAGGGCGGCGTGCTCACCGCGCAGGGCGCCGCGGCCGTCGGCGTCAAGACGTCGCTGTTCTACACCGACCGGCTCGACAACCCCGCCAACCGCGCGTTCGTCGACGCCTACCGCGGCGCCTACCAGGCCGTCCCCACCTGCTACTCGGTATCGACGTGGGACGCCGCCGCAGTGCTCGACCGCGCGCTCGGCAAGGCCACCGGCCTCGACGGCGACTCCCTGAGCGCCGCCCTCGACGGGGTCGGCGCGATCGACGACAGCCCCCGCGGCTCCTGGACCTTCGACGGCCAGAACCCGCGGCAGACCATGTACCTGCGCACCGTCGAGGGCACCCCCGGAGCGCTCTACAACGCCGTCACCGCCGACCTAGGGCAGAAGGCGCAGGTATGACGGGCTGGGTCGCCGCCAACCTGATCAGCGTCCTCAACGGCCTCGCCATCGGCGCATTGCTGTTCGTCCTCGCGGTCGGGCTCTCGCTCGTCTTCGGGATGATGGACGTGCTCAACCTCGCCCACGGCGCGCTGTTCGTCGTCGGGGCGTACGTGGCGGCGGCCCTCACCGGCGGCAGCGCCTCGTGGGGCGCGTTCCTCGGCGCGCTCGGGCTGGCCGCGGTGATCGGGCTGCTCGCCGGCGGACTGCTGTCGGTCATGACCGAGCCGCTGCGCCGCCGCTCCCACCTCGACCAGGCACTGCTCACCCTCGGCGTCGCGCTGATCGTCGCCGAACTGCTGCAGATCCTGTTCGGCGACGACCCCCTGGCCGTGCCCGCCCCGCCGGGACTCGACGGCTCGACGTCGATCTTCGGCGCCGCCTACCCGACCTACCGGCTGGTGCTGATCGGCGTCGGAGCGGTCCTCGCCGTCGGCGTGTGGCTGCTCGTCGAACGGACGACGCTGGGCGCGCTCGTCCGCGCCACCGTGGCCGACCGCGACATGGTCGCGGCGATCGGCGTCGACAACCGGCGCGTCAAGATCACCGTGTTCGCGCTCGGCTCCCTGCTGGCGACCGTCGCGGGGGTACTCGGCGGGCCCGTGTACGGGGCGAGCGTCGGGCTCGACTCGACGGTGCTGATCCTCGCACTGGTGGTCGTCGTCATCGGGGGGCTGGGGTCGGTGCGCGGCGCGCTCGTCGGGGCCCTGGTGATCGGGCAGATCGAGTCGCTGGGCCGGGCCCTGCTACCCGACCTGGCGTCGTTCGTGCTGTTCGGAGCCCTGGCCCTGGTTCTCGTCGTGCGTCCGCGCGGGCTCTTCGGCGGCCGGTCGGGGGCGACCGCATGACCGACGTGTCACGGCCGGCCGGGGTCACCGACAACGTCGTCGGCGGCACCGCCCCCGTCGCGGAACCCGGACGTCGCCGCTCGCCCCTGACCATCGCCGTCGTGACGGTCGTCGTCCTCGTACTCGCCGCCGCCCCCCTGTTCCTCGCACCCTTCGCGACGACGACCCTCACCCGGCTGCTCCTGTTCGGCCTGCTCGCCGTCAGCCTCGACCTGCTCGTCGGTGTGACCGGACTGCCGTCGCTCGGGCACGCCGCCTACTTCGGCGCAGGCGCCTACGCCGCCGGCTGGGTGTCGGTCCACGTCACCGCGGCGATCCCCGTCCCGCTGCTGGCGGGGGCGGCCATGGGCGCCGTCGCGGCCGCCGCCACGGGCTGGGTCGCGGTGCGCTCCGCCGGCGTCTACTTCCTCATGCTGACCCTGGCCATCGGTGAGATCCTCGCCCAGCTCGCCCAGAGCTGGGACTCCGTCACCGGCGGCGCCAACGGCCTCTCCGGAATCCCCGCCGCACGCCTCGGCGGCGAACCGCTCCTCAACGCCGGCTACCTCTACTGGTACGTCCTCGTCGTCGGCCTGGTCGCGTTCGCACTGGTGTGGCTGCTGGCCCGCTCCCCGTTCGGCGCGGCGCTGCGCGGCATCCGTGACAACGAACCGCGGATGCGGGCCATCGGCTACCCGACCGTCGTCTACAAGTACGCGGCGTTCGTCGCCGCCGGCACGGTCGCCGGCGCCGCCGGATCGCTGCTCGCCGCCCAACAGCGCCTCGTCACCCCGTCCGACCTCGGGTTCACGACGGCCGCGCTCGTCCTGCTGGCCGTCGTCATCGGCGGCGCGGGCACCCTGTGGGGACCCGTCGTCGGCGCCGCCGTCGTCATCCTCGTCCGCGACGCACTCGGCCCTGGCCTCGGCGGCCACGGCGAACTGCTGCTCGGCATCGTGTTCGTGCTCGTCGTGTACCTGCTGCCCCGCGGCGCAGCGGGACTCGCAGGGCTGCGCCCGTTCCGGAGGAGACGACCATGACGCCGGCACTGTCCTGCCACGGCCTGCGCCGCTCGTTCGGCGCGCTGCGAGCCGTCGACGACGTCGACCTGACCGTCGAACCCGGCAGCCGGCACGCCCTGATCGGTCCCAACGGCGCCGGCAAGTCGACGGTGTTCCGGCTGCTCTCGGGGCGGATGCGTCCCGACGCCGGGACCGTGCGGCTCGCCGACCGCGACGTCACACGACTCTCGGAGGTCGCCCGCTGCCGGCTCGGGATGAGCCAGACCCTGCAGCACGCCAGCCTCTTCGCCTCGCTCACCGCGGCCGAGACCGTCGCACTCGCGGTCCGCCGGCACGGCCCCGCCGGTGGGGGCGCGCGCATCGCGCCGTGGCCGCGCCGCCAACCCGATGTCGACGCCCGTATCGCCGAACTCCTCGCCGACGTCGGACTCGCCGACGTCGCCGCCCGGCCCGTCCCCGCCCTCTCCCACGGCGAACGCAAACAGCTCGAGGTGGCGCTCGCCCTGGCCTGCGCCCCCACCGTCCTGATGCTCGACGAACCCGCCGCCGGCATGTCCCCCGCCGAGAGCGCCCGGCTGCTCGCCCTGCTCGACGACCTGCCCCGCGACGTGACCGTCCTGTTCGTCGAGCACGACCTCGACCTCGTCTTCGACCTCGCCGACCGCGTCACCGTCCTGCACCTGGGCCGGGTCCTGCACTCCGGAACCCCCGACGAGGTCCGCGCCAGCGACGCCGTCCGCGAGGCCTACCTCGGCACCGCCCGCCGCGAGGAGCTGTTCACCTCATGACCGCCCTCGCCGTCGAAGCCCTCACCGCCGGCTACGACCGCAGCACCGTCCTGTCCGGGATCGACCTGTCCGTCCCCACCGGCGGCGCGCTGGGGCTGTTGGGGCGCAACGGCGTCGGCAAGTCCACGCTCGTGATGACGCTCATGGGCCTCGTGTCACCCACGTCCGGACGGGTCCTGCTCGACGGCCGCGACGTCGCCGGCCTGCGCCCCGACCTCATCGCCCGCGCCGGCGTCGCGATCGTCCCCCAGGGCAGACGGATCTGGGCCAGCCTCAGCGTCGCCGAGACCCTCGCCCTCGCCACCCGCGGCCACGGCCGCCGCTGGACCGTCGACACCGTCCTCGACCTCCTGCCCCGGCTCCGGGAACGCCTCGGCCAACAAGCCGGGCAGCTCTCCGGCGGCGAACAGCAGATGCTCGCCATCGCCCGCGCACTGCTCACCGACCCCGCGCTGCTCCTCCTCGACGAACCCTCCGACGGCCTCGCCCCCGCGATCGTCGACCAGATCTCGCAGCTGCTGACGACCCTGCGCGGCGAAGGCGTGACCCTGCTGCTCGTGGAACAGGACCTCCACCTCGCCTTCGCCGTCTGCGACCGGATCGCGGTCATGGAGAAGGGCCGGATCGTCCACGAGGTCACCACCGCGGAGTTCCGCGCCGACCGCGCCACCGCGCACCGGCTCCTCGGCGTCGCCTGACCCCGCGGGTGGGCGATCGGTCACGACGTGGGACGAGCGGGACACAAACCGGCGGTGGTCTCGCCCGTCGGGGTGCACCTCACCCCCTCCCGCGTGCACGCCGGCCCGACCGCGGTTGGGATGGGTCTTGTGGGGACGAGCCTTCGGACGGTCGGCGGCTCGCTCGCGGCGGTCCTGCTGGCGGCGGTGCTCGCGTCCGGCTGCAGCAGGGATCCGGCGCCGGCGACGGCGCCACCCACCACTTCGCATTTTCCGACCACGGCACCGCCCGCGTCGACGATCGTCCCGACAAACTCCTCCGACCTCCGCGCCCCGGACGCCGGTGCGGACGACCACGGAGCCGCGCGAGCCGTTGGACAACTCGCAGCAGAGCTTCTCCTGCGACCTGGCCTCCGACGGCGTCCCCGTCTGCGAGGGCAAGGTCCCGGCGTCCGTCGGCAAATACCGCACCCCGAAGCAGGAGATCGAGCGTCAACGCAACGCCGCGTCCGAGGCTGCACTACAGGCTTGCATGAGCCAGACCGGCATGACCCGCGCCGAGTGCATCGCCGACGCCAAGGCCGGCAACGCGAGCTGACCGGGCGTCGGCGGAGACACCGCAGCCGGAATCAGCTCGGGCCGGGGCCGCCGTGCAGGACCAGTGCCGTCGGACGCAGCTCGACGAAGTCGACCTCGTCGAACGCAGCGACGATCTCCGCGAGGTGTCGACCGACGAGGTCGAGCAGCGCACTGTTCGTGATGTTGCCCGTCGCGACAACCAGCAGCCGACGCGGTGTCCCTCCCAGTAGATGCCCGTCGCGGAAGTCCCTGTCCTTCGTGACGACGACGCGGCCGTCCCGGTCGGCGATCTCGGCGATCGTGCCGTCCGTCGCCCGGTTTCCGTCGGCCAGTTCCCGCATGTGGACCACGTCATGCCCTGCGTCTGCCAGGACACAGCGAGCCGCCACGGCAGCTGCGCGTCGACGAGAAATCTCACCTAGGCGCCGAGCGGAACCACGCGTTGCCGACCCACGCTGACGGCCGCGAACTCCAGAGCCGCGAGCACATCGTCGCGTTCGAGGTCGGGATAGTCCTCGAGCAGGTCGTCGACCGACATCCCTGCGGACAGCAGCTCCAGCAGACTCTCGACGGTGTACCGCAGCCCGCGCACGGTCGGTTGCCCATGGCAGATCTCGGGACTCGAGGTGATGCGGTCCAGCCTGCTCATGAGACAAGCGTATCGCTGTGACCGGCCAACCAACGGCACTCTGACGGCGTTCGCGGCCAAGGGGGCGGCGCGTTCTTCGCCGTCACCGTCGGTGTCATCGCCCTGATGGCGGGGCTGTTCCAGATCAACCCGATCTGGAACTTCGGACCCTACGACCCCGCCCAAATCTCCGCGGGCTCCCAGCCGGACTGGTATGTCCTGTTGACCGAGGGGGTGTTGCGGATCTTCCCGCCGTGGGACATGCACCTCGGCAACTACGACATACCACCGGCGTTCTGGGCCAGCCCGGCGTTCCTGCCCGTCCTCTACGTCCTCGCCGCTCTGTATCCGGCGATCGAGCGACGGTTCACCCAGGACCGTTCACTGCACAACCTTCTGCAGCGCCCCCGCGACGTGCCGGTCCGGACCTCGCTCGGGGTCATGGGCCTGGCGTTCTAAGGATGGCTCGTGCTCTCGGGCGTCAACGACTGGATCGCCTACTTCTTCCACGTCTCGCTCAACGCGACGACCTGGGCCGGACGCATCGGCACCCTGCTCATCCCGCCGATCGCG
>NZ_BJVJ01000040.1 GCF_007989085.1 Pseudonocardia sulfidoxydans NBRC 16205 | reverse complement strand
TATCGGGTGACCGTGCCCTCGGTGACGCTCTCACCGAGGGCGGGCATCTGGACTGAGAAGGCCATAGCGGTCGAGATTCCTCTTCGTACGTCTGCATTGTGAGACGCCATGGTCCGGGTTCTGGGCCGCCGCCTCGAACGGGACGAAACGGCCGCTTCTTCACAGCGGTTGTAGCAGGCGGCGGCGCGCGAAGGCCGCTGGCGACCGCGTGAAGCTGCGGAAGCTCAGGTGCTTCCCAGGCGGGACGGGGCAGAGTCGACCGGTGACAGTCGCCCGACGGAGTGGACGTTACGGCCGGACGACGATCCGCCCGTTCACTGATCCGGACTCCATAGCCGCATGGGCCTTGGCGGCGTCCATCAGCGTGTAGGTCGCACCGACCCGACCGCGTAGCAGTCCGCGCGAGAGCGCGTCGTTCATTGCCTCGGCTGCGTCCGCGAGATCTGACACGGATGCATTGCTGATGGCGAAACCGCGCAAGCTCACGTCACGCACATACAGCTGACCGACCGGAAGAGCCGGCGTTGCCCCGAGACCGGCCACCACCACGACACGGCCGCCCTGGCGCATCAGCGGAAGCGCTCGGCTGAAGTCATTCCGGCCGCTGTTGTCCCACCATACGTCGAAGCCGTTCGGGGCCGCTGCCTTGAGCCGCTCATCGAGGTCCTCGGCGTCGTAGGGCACGACTGTCTCGGCACCACACTCGATACACCACGTCGCATCCTGCCGTGACGCGGTTGCCACGACGTGTGTGCCTGCCGTCGACGCGAGCTGCACGACCGCGCTCCCCACGGCTCCGCCGGCACCGGCGACAAACACCGTCTCGCCGACGGTCAGGTTGGCCTTGCGGAACAGTCCGAGGAAGGCCGTCCCACCCGCGTGCAAGACCGGGGCGGCATCTTCGGCCGCTACCTGCTCCGGAAGTGAGTAGACGCGTTCGACGGGCGCGACAGCATACTCAGCGAACGTGCCTTGCCGGCCGGCGTGGCCCAGACTGTTGCACCACACCCGGTCACCCGGTTCGAACTGAGCGACGCCCGATCCAACAGCGGCCACAGTACCGACGATGTCACGCCCGATGACGAACGGGAACGGTGTATGTGTCTGGTACGCGCCGGAGCGCACAAAGAGATCGACGTGGTTGACGGCGGTGGCTTCCATTCGAATCAGCACATCGGTCGGACCCGGCGTCGGGGTCGGCAAGTCCCCGACCTCGATTCGTTCCACACCACCCGTCTCGCGGATGTACGCCGCCCGCATGGAGTTTGGAACAGTCACTGCTCGGGCCCCCCAGCGGGGGGCGCGCCAAGATGAACCTCCGCCACAGTTTTGTGATAGCGCTCCTCCCACGCAGCGGTGAGGGGCTCCTGCTCGCAGTTTCCCCAGGTGTAGGCCGGGGACAAGATCGGGCGCGCCTGTTCGACGTGCACGATCGCGACCTCGTTGGCCGGGTACCCGGGGCCGTTGAGCTCGAGCAACCAGGAGTTCAACCACTCGTACTCGGCCTCAGCAGGCTGGGCGAACGCCGCCTTGCCCTTGAAACGGTAGCCGCGGCGACTGAAGACGTCGATGACGTTGATCTCGATGCGCGAGTCCCGCTTCAGGTTCGCCATCGTGGTCGGAGAGGCGATATCCATGAAGATGAGGTGCTCGTCGTCGTAGACCCGAAGCGAGCCCTTCGGGGAAAGATTCGGCGAGCCGTCTTCGCAGACGGTTGCTGCGAACGCGAGCCAAGCCCTCTCCACGATGCTGCGCATGTCTTGATCGATGAGTGCCATGAAGCCTCTCTCTTTCAGATATCCGTCCCGCACAACGTATGTCGGGCTGCGGGACACGGCTACGGGGTCACGCTGCTTGAGGCTGTGTCGCGTTCACCCTCCGGTGGAGCCTCTTCAACGCCCGCGGACGCCGATCCGAGGTCGACGTGCTTGGTCTCGGGTCCCAGCACCGCACCCAGAATGACGAGACAGCCGCCGAGCGCGAGGAAGACCAGTGGCGTCATGTCGTAAGGCATGAGCTGAGACAGGCCTTCCTGGTAGAACGCGTAGAACGAGGGGATGATGACGGCTGCGGTGTAGCCGAGTCCGTATGCGCTCGATCGGACGCCGACATGGAAGCGCTCAACGATGTAGGTGCTCACGACGGAGTAGATCGACACCACCACCAGCACCAGCAGCACCACAACGACCCCGACGGGGACAGCGCCGTGCACCCTGCCGCTCGCCACCAGCCAGAACAGCACTGGAGCGACCACCGTGATCAGAACACCGTTGCCGAGAAGGAACGTCTTCCGCCCTATCCGCTGCGACAGCGCACCGGCGCCCAGATAGCTCGCGGCCAGCAGCGCGTAGGCGATGACGAGCACCAGGGTGGACTCGACGCTGGTGAGCCGACCACTGGTCTTGAGCACGCCTGGTAGCACCGCGCCGATCATGTTGAAGGCGAGCCACACGCCCGACATCAGCACGAAGACCTGCAGGAAGCCCCGGAGGTTACCGCCACGCATCAGCTCTGCGAGGGGCGAGCGCCCCGGGTTCTTCTGCTTGTCGTTGGTCCACGCCTCCGACTCGTGGACGTTCCGCGCATACCAGACAGCCCACGCGAGGGCAAGTACCGCGCCGATGATGAACGGGATCCGCCAGCCCCACGTCACATAGGGCGAGTCCGGGCCGCCCACCGGAACTACGAGGAGCAGGCCGAAGGTGAGCAGGGCAATTGTGCAATATGCGAGCGGGAAGCCGGTCATGATGACCGCTCCGTCGAATCCTCTGCGCGACTTCTGACTCTGCTCCAACGCAAGCGGCGTCGCCGCGGTGTACTGCCCACCGAGGAAGACGCCATCAAGGAATCGCAGGGCCACGAGGAGAACGATCGCGGTCAGGCCGAGCGTGCCGTAGCCGGGCAGCAGTGCGATTGCCAGGGTGCACAGCCCGAAGCCGAACAGGGAGACGATCGTGACGCGCCGTCGTCCGTGACGGTCGGCCAGATGGCCGAAGATCAGTGCTCCGACGGGGCGGCCCAGGAGGGTGGCCACGAAGATCGCGGCGGCGACGATCCGGCTCGTCGACTCCGACATCCCTTGTGGCACGAAGTAGGCCAACGCCGGTCCGAGAACGATGACTGGGAGATAGACATCGAACATGTCGACAAACAACCCGACCTGTGCCCCGAGTCGGGCCTTGACGCCCGTGCCGGGGCGACTCTGCGCGCTGTGTGGTGGTGACTCGTTCATTGAGGCCACTCCGTGAGGGGTCGGGAACATGCTGTGAGGGACAGCGTCGACCGTTGAGCGGTCGATGCGGGCTCCCAGTAGATGCATTCATCACAGGAACGGCCTAGAGATTTCCGCACACCAGAACATTCGGCAGGACAGACGAGTCCCTGTGGTCACGAAGCCAAACATCACTGCTGGTAGACCGTCATTCGGCTCCGAAGGTGCGCGTGTCAGAGACGATGGTGGCTCTGGACGAGGCAAGTGAGCGTTCTTCACCAAGGAACCTCTGGGCGCCCTCGCCCTGAGGCGAAGACCTGTTCCTCCGCCGGAAAATCGGACATACACCTGGCGTGGGGGCGGTGCGACGCAGACTCACCCACCTAGCTGTCCCGATCTTGATCCGGCGCGCGCGGCGGTCGAACCGGCACCGTATCCTTCCTCTTCCCGCGAAGCGGCGGCGAGTTCGAGGTCCCGCGCGATGGCCTCCGCGGTTGCGGCCAGGAGGTTGACCCACTCGGGCAAGCGGTCCTTCTGATAGCGAGCCGTCGGCATCGCGATCGAGATCGCTGCGGGCAGCGACTTCGGAGACTCGGGCACGGCGCACCCAATCGCCGTGAGGCCGGTCTCGGTGAGCTCCTCGTTGAGTGCGAAGCCCTGTCGACGGATTCGGCGCAACGACCGCAGAAGTGCATCGGCGTCGGTCACGCCGGACTTGGACTTGTCGAAGAGTGCGCGAAGGACGTCAGGTTCGAGGGCGGCGAGCAGAGCTCGACCCCCGGAGGCTAGGTGGGCCGGGAGTACGCGCCCCTCGCGATCGCCGACTCGGAGCACCTGGTCGCATTCGGCTGTCGCGACGAACCGGATCTGGTCGCCGACGAGCACCATCAGGTTGCTCGTCTCCATCGTCCGTGTCGTGAGGATCGCCAGGTGCGGAAGTGCGATGCGACGCAGTTCGGTGACCGGCTCGGTTACCGGTTGGGCGCGCAGAATCGGGCCGGCAACGTACCGGCGGTCGTGGTCTTGTTCGGCGAAGTCCCGGTACACGAGCATCGCCAGCAGGCGGTGGGCCGTGGAACGTGCGACGCCCAACCGCGCAGCGGCCTCCGTGACCCGCAGCGGCCCCTCCTGCTGCAAAATCGTCGCCAAGCGCAGGGCATGGTCGACCGAGTCGATTCCGTACGTCGGTTTGTTCTTCACATCAGAACTGTAGCGCTCGTTTTGCGGAAACTCTTTAGTCTCCTGCCTATGACAGCCACGGCCGCACACCAACAGACAGGCGCTGGGTCGCCGGTGAACCTGCGCGCCTCCGAGGGCCCCCGGCAGCCCGAACCGACACCGGAGCTGAACGAGCTCTATCGCAGCTTTGAGGACGAACTCCTCGTCCCGCTCTGGACCGAGATCGGCGATCTGATGCCGCCCAGCCCACGCCCGCAGGCGCAGGCCCACACGTGGCGATGGGCGAATCTGCTCCACCTCGCTGAACGCTCCGGCACTCTCGTGCCGGTTGGGCGTGGCGGCGAGCGGCGGGCTATCGCACTTGCAAACCCCGGGCTGGGTGGAGCCCCCTATGCCACCCCCACGCTGTGGGCGGCCATCCAGTACCTCAACCCCCGTGAAGACGCCCCAGTGCACCGCCACAGCCAGCACGCGTTCCGGTTCGTGGTCGAAGGTCAAGGCGTCTGGACCGTGGTCGACGGTGATCCTGTCGCCATGCGCCGCGGGGATTTCCTACTCACCCCTGGCTGGCGATTCCACGGTCACCACAACCAGTCCGGCACGCCCATGGCCTGGCTCGACGGACTCGACATCCCGTTCTCTCATTACGTCGGTTCCGGGTTCTCCGAACACGGCCCTGACGCTGTCGAGGACCATTCGACCCCGGCACTGTCGCGGTCCGAACGACTGTGGGCACACCCTGGTCTGCGCCCTGTGTCGCAGCCGGGCTCTTCGGGGAGCTCGCCTATCGCCGCCTACCGCTGGGAGCACACGGACGCTGCCTTGCACGACCAGCTGGAGCTGGAGGCCGAGGGGCATCCCGGTGTTGTCGAGGCCGGCCACGCCGCGGTCCGTTTCACCAACCCCACGACCGGTGGCGACGTCATGCCGACGATCCGCGCAGAGATGCATCGATTGCGCTCAGGTGTCACTACCGCTGCCCGCCGCGAGGTCGGCTCCTCAGTGTGGCAGGTGTTCGAGGGCGCCGGCGCGGTCGAGGTCGGCAGCCGGCGTTGGGACGTCGAGCGCGGTGATCTGGTTGCGGTGCCTTCATGGCAGCCGATGACCATTACGGCTGGGACATCTCTGGATCTGTTCCGGTTCGCGGACACCCCGATTTTCGAAAGCCTGCACGCGGCGCGAGTTCACGTCGACGGAGACCACTCATGAAACTGACGACCCTGCGAACCTCGGCGGGCTCACGCGCTGCGCGCGTCGATGGCGAGACGACGGCAGTCGAGATCGGGCCGTCAGACGTCGGCGAGCTGCTCGCGGACCCGGGCTGGCGTCGTCGCGCCGAGGAGGCAGACGGACTGCGCCACGACATCAGCAGCACCGACCTCGGCGCCGTGGTGACCCGCCCCGGAAAGATCTTCTGTGTCGGCCTCAACTATCGCAGCCACATCCTTGAGATGGGGCGTGAGCTCCCGCGGTTTCCCACCCTGTTCGCGAAGTACCCCGAGGCCCTCATCGGTCCGAACGACGAGATCACCCTCGACCCAGCCTCGTCGGCCGTCGACTGGGAAGCCGAACTCGCCGTCGTCGTTGGATCGACGGTGCGGCGGGCGAGTCCAGCGGAGGCTTCGGCTGCGATCGCCGGGTTCGCCGTGCTCAACGATGTAACGATGCGCGACTGGCAGTACCGGTCAGCGGAGTGGCTCCAGGGAAAGACGTTCGAGGCCACGACGCCGTTCGGCCCGTACCTGGTGACCCCGGACGAGCTGCCGGGCGGAGTACACCCGGAGCTCGAACTCAGCTGTGCCGTCGAGGGGGAAACCGTCCAGTCCGCGAACACCAGAGACCTGGTGTTCGACCCGGTCGAGCTGGTGTCGTACATCTCGACGATTCTCACGCTGCACCCCGGCGACGTCATCGCCACCGGCACTCCCGGCGGGGTCGGCCACGCACGCGAACCCAAGCGCTACCTCTACGACGGCTCCGTGCTCACCACCTCGTTCGCCGGTCTGGGCGAGCAGCGCAACGTGGCTCGTGCAGCTGCGCGGGTGCCCGCGTGACCGGGGTCGCCCTGGACGCACGTCCCTGGGCCGAGGCCGGGACCCGGATGCTGCTCGACGACGTCGCTGATCTGTCCGCGGCCGACCTCGACCAAGGCTGCCGGCTGCCCAACTGGACACGCCGCCACCTCCTCGCCCACGTTGCGTCCAACGCCGAGGCGATCTGTCGGTTGCTCGCGTGGGCGCGCACCGGGGTCGAGACCCCGATGTACGCCTCGCCGACGCAGCGGGCAGCCGACATCGAAAACGGGGCAGCTCGCCCGGACCTGCGTGCCTGGGTCCGGGACACGGCCCGCGAGCTGGTTTATGCCGCGTCGAGCCTCCCGGACGAGGCATGGCCGGTCGAGGTCGTGACGGCGCAGGGGCGCACCGTCCCGGCGAGCGAGATCTGGTGGATGCGGGCCCGTGAGACCTGCATCCACGTCGTCGATCTGGACGCAGGCACAACATTCACCGACCTCCCCAGCCCGTTCCTCACAACACTGCTCGACGACGTCGCAGTCTGGCGCTCCGCACGGCCGGGCCCTGCAATCACGCTCGTCACACCGACCACTACCCACCACATCGCCGGGGACGGCGACCCGACGACGGTCTCCCTTCCGCTCGCGTCCGCTGCTGCCTGGCTGGTCGGCCGCTACCCAGAACCGTCGCTGCCGGGTCTGCCCCGCTGGTTGTAGAGGAGTTTCAATGACCGAAGCGTCCATCGACGTGTCCGGGACGGGCGGATCGGGAGCCCCTGTGGACGCCATTGTCGTCGGCGGCGGCATCGGCGGGCTCGGCACCGCGCTCGCGCTGCACCGCGCCGGCCGCACTGTCCGGGTCCTTGAGCAGGCCGCGGAGTTCGGTGAGGTCGGCGCGGGCCTGCAGATGGCGCCCAACGCCACCCGCGTGCTCCGGGAGTGGGGTCTGCTCGACGATGTGATCGAGCAGGGTGTCACCCCAAGGCGGCTCATCATGCGAGACGCCGTCGACAACCAGGTTCTGACCCAACTCGACCTCGAAGACGCCGGGCGACGTTACGGCGCGCCCTACGTCGTGATCCACCGCAGCGACCTGCACACCATCCTGGTGCAGGCGTGCCGAGATGCCGGGATCGAGCTGGTCACCGCGACGAAGGTCGAGCAGGTCGAAACCGGCCCAGACCACGCCACAGCGGTCAGCGACCAGCGCCGTGACACGGGCAGCATCGTGGTAGCGGCCGACGGGTTGAACTCACAGCTGCGCAGCCGGCTCAGCGACGACCAGCCGATCAGCTCGGCATACGTCGCCTACCGGGGCGCGGTCCCGCTGTCAGACATGCCCGACCAGGATGCGCTCGCCCTCGAGGACGTGACCGTCTTCGTCGGTCCCGCATGTCATTTCGTGCAGTACCCCCTCCGTCGTGGCGAGATGTTCAACCAGGTGGCGGTCTTCCAGTCCCCGAAGGCCCTCGCCGGCGAGGAGGACTGGGGCACCCCGGACGAGCTCGGCGCCGCATTCGCAGGCACGTGTGAATCTGTCCGCGCCGGCCTGCCGTACCTGTGGCGAAACCGTTGGTGGCGGATGTTCGATCGCGAGCCCATCGACTCCTGGGTGGACGGACGCGTGGTCCTGACCGGCGACGCCGCCCACCCCATGCTCCAGTACCTCGCGCAAGGCGCATGCCAGGCACTGGAGGACGCGGTATGCCTCGCGGAGCAAGCCGAGAAGTACCACGACGGTGAGCAGACCGACTGGGACCGGGCTCTCGAGAGCTACACAGCACTCCGGACCGTCCGCACAGCGACGGTCCAGCGACGAGCTCGTCAGTGGGGAGATCTGTGGCACTGCGGTGGTCTCTTCCGTGACACCCGCAACGCGCTGCTCCGTGACCGAGACACCCACGACTACCGCTATATCGACTGGCTCTACGGCTCGGAGCTCTGATCCCCCGCTCGTCCGGGTCAACGGCCCGAGACACACTCACCGGGCAGGGCGGCGGTAGTGGCCGGCACCCAGCGCGTCGCGCCTCGGTGGGTGAGAGCCTCGACTTCCGCGGCCTCGTCGGTCGCGCCGATGACCGACGTCGGGGCCGCATTCAAGTACGGCGACCCGGGGTCCGGTCGATCGTGGGTTCTACATGCTGGCACTGGCCGACCTGCTGACCAAGCAGCGGACCTTCGCTACGCGGAGTTCCTCGGTCCGCAACACTCGCAATGCTTTCGGCGACGGGACAGCAGTGCACCTACGAGATCTGGACGTAGTTTTCCGTGAACATCGGAGCCAGGAGGTCTGGCCCCGAGCGGACGGCGGGGCAGCCGGCGGCGTGCTCGGTTGGCTGACGCACAGGTGAAGCTGTCGACGGCAGATCGAACGATGCAGACGTGAATCACCCCTTCCGAAACGGGGGTGATCCACGGGGTAGGAGAGCGGAGCACCATGAGCACGCAGGGGCACGTCGGCGGCGGAGACGTCCTCATCCGTGAGGTCGACAGGGCGACGTTCGACTCGGGGCTATTCGATCTGCTCGCCCAGCTCCGCCCCGGCTTCACTCGTAACCTCTTCGAGGAACTCACGACCGTCGGTTACGACCAGGGCCTGAGATTCATCGTCGCGGATGACTCCGACGGCATTCCCATCGCTGCTGCCGGATATCGGGTCCTGTCGACGAGTCGCGGTCGGATTCTCTACGTCGACGATCTGGTGACCTCTGAGGCGCTCCGCTCGAGGGGATTCGCCAGCCAGTTGCTGGCCGAGCTGCGAACCCGGAGCCGTGATGCGGGCTGTGTGCGGGTGGAGCTCGACTCCGGTGTCACGAATACTCGTGCCCACCGGTTCTATCTCCGGGAGCGACTCGACATCGGTGCCTATCATTTCGCGATGCGGGTCGACGTCTGATCTCCGCGCCATCAAGCACGGCAAGGGGCCTCGGCGCCGCCGACATAGGTGTGTCGCTCCGCGCATTCGATCGGCTGACGCTGCGCGACATCCAGGATGCCGCCGGCAACGCCGGCTCACGGCACCACCCGCGGCTACGGGAGCGAGCCCGTCACAACCTCGATCGCCATGCCACCTACGCCGTGGCGGCCTACTTGGTGGCCGAGACTGCTGCCGGTGAGGCGGAGGAACAGCGGTGGCAGTAGCCACCGCCGGACAACTCGTGCGTCTCGGCATTAGAATCGTTGGCGCACAACGATGCAGAAGCCCATACGGGCTGGGCCTGAACCGCCCACTGACCGCTCCGCCGACCGCGAAACTCCGACACTGCCCAGGGTCCAGCGGCGTTCCTCAGGCCCCGCTGGCGGCAACGCAGCTTCGGTCGGTTCAGCGGTCGCGGCGGGCGAGACTCGGTCAACGCGGTGACCGGGCCCTCCCAACCTGGTGGAGAGAGGCCTCGGCGCGCTCATCCAGGGAACCGAGCGCCCGCTGTTCTGTTCCTCGTGACCTGCGCATGTCGTTGCAGGTGGTGGCCGAGGGGGCCCGGCCACCACCTGCTGGTCGTCATCGGTTCGTTGTGGGCGCGGCCAGGGGGCGTTCGGCCGCGCGCGTGCGTTCGGTGACGCTCACCCCCTCTCGTCGGCAGCGGATCGGTGGGCTCGGCCGTGCGGCGCCGTCGCGGCGTGCCGTCCGGTCGGTCTCGGGGCGTGGTCTGCGAGGTCAGTGCACGACTGCGGGACGGGGCAGGCCGTCCGGTCGGACGTCGCCGGCCTGCACGGCCGCGGTGTCGGGGTGCTCGGCGGGCGGGCAGGCTCCGGTGCGGAACGAGGTGACGACGAACCTCGTCGACGCGGGGCCGTCGTCGGCGCGGGTGGACACCACCCCGGCGACGTCGAGCTCGTCGAGCTGCGCGAGGAGTCGCGCCAGGGCCACCGGGGCGTCGGGCGGCTCGTCCTGCGACTGCGCGAGGGTGCGGTGCAGCGACCCGGTGTGCCATCCGTGACGGTCGCCGGCTCCCGACGGGGTGGGCACGACGACGTCGATCAACCATCGTGGTCGGCCACCGGACGCCGCCGGTGCAGGCCGGACGACGATCTCGCTGATCCGGTCGGCGCGGACGAGGCCGCCGTCGCACATCTGCAGCCATACGTGCTGGAGGCTCACGGGAACTCCTGGTCGGTGTCCGGTTCGGGGGGGGGTTGGTCATGGGCCCGGTACGGCCCGGGCCGGCGCGACGGGCCGGGCCGTACCGGGCCGACGGTCAGGGCGATCCGGTGCTCAGCGCCCGTGGGCCTGCGCCGGCCGTCACTGCGATGGAGCGGGGCTTCGCCCTCTCGGCGACAGGAATCCGGAGCGTCAGGACGCCGGCGTCATAGGAGGCGTGGATGTGGTCACCGTCGAGCGCGTCGCCGAGGAACAGCTGGCGGGAGAAGGCGCCGAGCGGGCGCTCGGACACCTGCATCTCGACGGAGCCGTCCTGGGTCGGCCGGCGTTCGGCCCGGACGGTGAGGACGTCGCGTTCCAGGGAGATGTCGATCGCGGACGGGTCGACACCCGGCAGGTCGAACTCGACGACGTACTCGTCGCCCTGCCGGTAGGCGTCCATCGGCATGCCCGCGGGACGCGACCAGGTCCCGGGTGTGGCGCCGAACGCCTGCTGGGCGATGCGATCGAGCTCGCGGAACGGGTCGGTACGCATCAGCATCGCTGATTCTCCTCTCGTGTCGGTGTGCGATGCACCAGCCGTGCGGCTGAATACCTGAAGTCTAGACAGGAGATTTTCCGAGAAGCAAGCGGAGATTCGAAGAAATTTTTAGCGACGGCTGGAGGTTCTCGGTTTGCTCGGCTGTAGAGTGGAGTACCCTGGAGTGTGCGGAGGTGGGCGATGACGGGGCTCGAGCAGCTCGACGACGAGGACTACCCGTCGGTGTCGATGGGTCAGGCGGCCGAGCTGCTCGACGTGCAGCCTGCATTCCTGCGCAGCCTCGACACCGCGGGTGTGCTGCACCCGCACCGCACGGCCGGTGGGCACCGCCGCTACTCCCGCCGCCAGCTCACCGAGGTCGTCAGGCTGCGCGCGCTCCTCGACGCCGGGCACAGCCTCGGTTCGGCCCGGACGATCGCCGACCTGGAGAAGCGGGTCGAGGCCGAGGACGACGCGCGCCGGCGCGCCGACGACGCCCGCGACGAGGCCCGCCGGGACCGCGACCAGGCCGAAGCCGCTCGCCGGCGTGCCGACGAGGAACACCGGCAGGCCGTCCGCGACCGCGACGAGGCCCGCGCCGACCTCGAGGACCGCGAGGACCAGCTGCGCGTGACGCGGCGCCGCCTCGACGAGGCGCGCGACGAGATCTCGACCCTCACCGCGCAGTTGGACCGTCGCACCTGAGCGCCGACCAGCCCACGGATCACAGTGCGTGGCAAACGAGCGAGGGTGACCCCACACCCCTGCGGCGCCCGCGACAGTCGGTCCGCGACGGCCACTCCGACGCAGCCGGAGGGCCTCGCGGGCCGGCATTCGGGCAGTTCCGATAACCGATGTCACCAAAGCGAGCCCGGCACAACCTCGATCGTCACGCCACCTACGCCGTCGCGGCCTACCCGGCTGACATCGACGCCGGCGAGTCGCGGGCACAGCCTCGGCCGTAGTTGTCAGCCCACCGCCGGCCGGCTCGATTCGCCACCACACCCGCCCCGGCGGACCCGGCCGCCAACTTGCCGACCTCGAGCTACGCCACCGCCGACGCGCCCGCGCCGAGGACCGCATCCGCGCTGCGAAGGACACCGGGCTGACGAACCTGCCGCTGTACGAGCTGGACCAGAACCGCATCTGGCAAGCGGTCGTCGCCTTGGCCTCTCCTGTCGTGCCGGTCCGCCCGGGGCCGATCCCGAGTCGCTCGCCCCTGAGATGGCGCTGCCAGAGCCGCTGCCAGGGCGACCCGGCGGAAGGCTGAAACGCCGCGTGCTCGAACCGGGCCCGAATGTCCGGCGGGGGGCGGCGAGGCGGAACCGGACTTGGCCGGGATAGACCGGGTGCGGGGCCCAGCCGTCGATGATCCGGACGTCGACGACGAACCCGCTGATCGCGGGCAGCAGCGGCAGCAGGGCCAGCGCGTAGGGCGCCGCTCCGGCGGCGTCTCTGCCGGCGTCGGGCAGCACCCGGCGCGCGGCGAGCTCGGCCCGCGCGGAGGGATCGATGAGCCGGGTGCGGCCGTGGCGGCCGGTCGCGGGGAGAGCAGTCCGGGCGCCACCAGGCGCACCTGATACCCGGTTGCGGGCCAGCACGGTCGTCGCGCTGGTCGCCGTCACCAGCGCACGAGTGCGGTCATGGTTGTCCCCGGTCTCCTGGCTGACACGTCGTCGGCACCCGAGCAGGATGACCTCTCATCGGTAGATGAACAAGATGATGGCTCGTTGGTACCGATGACGTGATAACCGGCATTGTCTTGCGGCGCAGGGAACAGCGTCGCGACGGCTTGCCCGCGAACGTGTTGAACGAAGCGGAAGTCCCCTGCGCGGACGACAGGACGACCTCCCCGAGGAGCACACTCGCCGAGATCACCACCAAGGACGACAGGCACCACCGGACCTTCACGCACCCCTGCACGTACCGACGCAGCAGCTCCCCGGGCCGCCCTGACCCTCCGCGGCCCGGACCATGACGAAACGCCGCCGCGGCAAGCGCGGAGACCGACACGAGCGGATGCCGGGCCATGGCCCCGGGCCGTGCGTCGTCGGGTCGGGCGCCGACGTCCGATGTCGTCATCGCGAGCTTTCCGCCGGCCCCGAACGGCAGGTCGTCGGCGACGAGGCGCGCCCGGGGATCAGCAGACCAGGCACCGCAAGGCGGTCTCCGGCCGCGGTTCCCCCGATCGTGTGGCACAGCCAGACGTTGGGCGCCCCGTCCGGTGAGGACACCGCCGCCGGTCGGCCCTGGCGCCCGCGCCCGGTCGCTGCAAGTCTGATCTCCCGGCGAGCGAGGGGGAGCGAATGGTCGAGGCGGCGATCGCAGAACACGGGCTCATCGGGGACCTGCACACGGCCGCGCTGGTGAGCACCGACGGCTCCGTCGACTGGTTCTGCTGCCCACGGTTCGACTCCCCCACCGTCTTCGGCGCGCTGCTCGACGACGAGAAGGGCGGCCACTTCCGCATCCGGCCCGCCCTCGGCAGTTACGACGCCAAGCAGATGTACCACCCGGACACGGCCGTGCTCATCACACGCTTCATCACCGAGGCCGGCGTCGGGGAGGTCCTGGACTTCATGCCGCCCGCCGGGCCGGACGTCACCGGCCGGCACCGGATCGTCCGGATGATGCGCTGCGTGCGTGGCCAGATGTCGTTCGACGTCGACATCGCGCCGCGGTTCGACTACGGCCGGGCCCGGCACGCGCTCCACATCGGCGACCACGGTGCGGTGTTCGCCGGCGACGACCTGACGCTCACGCTGCACGCCGTCCGCGAGCCCGGCGATGCACCACTGGCCCACATGGCGGTCGACGACGGGGACCTGCGCGTCCGCGTCGACCTGCGAGCCGGTGACCTGCGCGGGTTCGTGCTCGAGGCGGGTGCGGACGGGCCGCCGCGCGACTTGCGCGTCGCCGATCTGCGGGGCCTGTTCGACGAGACAGTCGGGTTCTGGCGGGTGTGGCTGGGCCGCTCGACGTACAAGGGCCGCTGGCGGGAGATGCTGGGCCGGTCCGCGATCACCCTCAAGCTGATGACGTACCGGCCGACGGGTGCGCTCGTCGCCGCACCGACCGCCGCGTTGCCCGAGCAGATCGGCGGGGAACGCAACTGGGACTACCGGTACACGTGGGTGCGGGACGCGTCGTTCAGTGTGTACGCGCTGCTCAAGATGGGTTTCACCGGCGAGGCGGCGCAGTTCGCCGGGTGGTTGCGCGACCGGGTCGCCGAGGCCGGCGGTACCGGGTCACCGCTCAAGATCATGTACCGCGTCGACGGCACGTCCGACCTCGTCGAGGAGGAGCTGCCGCACTGGTCGGGCCACCGCGGGTCGCGGCCCGTCCGGATCGGCAACGGCGCCGCCGACCAGCTGCAGCTCGACATCTACGGCGAGGCGCTGGACAGCATCTCTTTCGCCGACCGGCACGGCATCGCCTACGGCCACCGCGGCTGGACGCAGATCGGTCTGGTCCTCGACTGGCTGGCCCGCAACTGGGACCAGCCCGAGGAGGGAATCTGGGAGACCCGGGGCGGGCGCAAGGACTTCACCTACGGCCGGCTGATGAGCTGGGTGGCGTTCGACCGCGGCATCCGGATGGCCGCCGAGCGGGGCCGTCCGGGCGACGTCGCCGGCTGGACCGCCGCCCGGGACGCGATCTACGACCAGATCATGACCCGCGGGTTCGACGAGGGACGGCAGGCGTTCGTCCAGCACTACGACGACAAGGTCCTCGACTCGTCGCTGCTGCGGATGTCGACGGTCGGGTTCGTCGTCCCCTCCGACCCGATGTGGCGCTCCACCCTCGCCGCGATGGAGGACGAGCTCGTCACCGACAGCCTCGTCTACCGCTACGACCCGGCCGCCTCCCCCGACGGGCTGCGCGGCTCGGAGGGCACGTTCTCGTTGTGCACCTTCATGTACGTCGACGCGCTGGCCCGCGCCGGGCGTCTCGAGGACGCGCGGCTGGCGTTCGAGAAGATGCTGACCTACGCCAACCACGTGGGGTTGTTCTCCGAGGAGATCGCGCTGACCGGCGAGCAGATCGGCAACTTCCCGCAGGCCTTCACCCACCTCGCGCTGATCGACGCGGCCATCACGTTGGACGAGGCGCTCGGCGACTGACCCCGTCCCTGCGGCTCCCCCGAGCACATTGCGGGACGACGCCTCCCCGACCAGGCTGGCGCGTGAGGCCACCGAACACGCTTGGGGATTCCACGATGATCCACGGCAACTTCCGCGAGTACCTGGACGAGCTGCTGCGCGAGGGCTACAGCGTGCGCCACGACGCGCACGGCTCCGACCCCGACCTGATCGACCCGGGTGGCAACCCTGTCCTGACCTGGCACGAGGACTACCCCTACAACGAGCGCCTCGACCGCGACCTCTACGAGGCGGAGAAGTACCAGCTGCAGGTCGAGCTGTTGAAGTTCCAGTACTGGACCCAGGACGTCGGCGCCAAGCACGTCATCCTCTTCGAGGGGCGCGACGCCGCCGGTAAGGGCGGCACGATCAAGCGCTTCCTCGAACACCTCAACCCGCGCGCCGCCCGGGTCGTCGCCCTGAACAAGCCGACGGAGACCGAGCGCGGGCAGTGGTACTTCCACCGCTACGTCACCCAGCTCCCCACGGCCGGGGAGATCGTGCTGTTCGACCGCTCCTGGTACAACCGCGCCGGCGTCGAACGCGTCATGGGCTTCTGCACCGACCGCGAGTACGAGATCTTCCTGCGCCAGGCCCCGCAGTTCGAGGAGATGCTGATCGAGAGCGGGTTCACCCTCACCAAGCTGTGGTTCTCGGTGACCCGCTCCGAGCAGCGCACCCGGTTCGCCATCCGCCAGATCGACCCCGTCCGCCGCTGGAAGCTGTCCGCGATGGACCTCGAGTCGCTCGACCGCTGGGACGACTACACGGCGGCCAAGGAGGCGATGATCGAGCACACCGACACCGACTTCGCGCCGTGGACGTCGATCAAGAGCAACGACAAGAAGCGCGGCCGGCTCGCCGCGATGCGGTTCTTCCTCGACCAGTTCGACTACGTCGGCAAGGACCCGTCGCTCGTCTACCCGCCCGACCCGCAGCTCGTGCAACGCGGACGCGACTCGATCAAGGACTGACGCCCGGTCGATCCGCGGATCCGCGCCCGCCACCAGGCCTGTCACCGGGGGTGGTGCCGGCCGCGCCCGTCCCGCTCGAGCATCCCGGGTCAGCGCCGGTCCTCGGTCGGCGGTCGTCGGTGGTCCGTCGTCGGTGGTCCGTCGTCGGGGCGCACACCGCGGCGACCAGCGCCGAGACCCGGGCGACCGTGGGCGCGGGGTCACGTCGTCGCGCGAGGACCAGCGCAGCCGTGATCCGGCGGCCGGCGAGCGGGACGTAGGCGACACCGTCGAGGCGCAGGGCGTGCACCGAGGCCGGGACCAGACCGAACCCGAGACCCGCCGCGACGAACGCGACGAGCGTCCCGGTCTCGCCGACCTCGACCACCCGGGGATCCAGGCCGGCCCGGCGGCAGACGTCGAGCACGAGCGGCTGCATCGTCGACCGGTGCCCCGACGGGTGCGTCACCAGCTGCATCCCGTCGAGCTCGCGCAGCGCCACGCTCTCCGCGCCGGCCTTCGGGTGGTGCGCGGGCAGGACCGCGACCAGGGACTCGTCGCGCAGGTGGACGACGTCGAGGTCGTCGAGCGGTGCGGGGCCGGGCCGCAGCACGGCGATGTCGAGCTCACCCTGGCGCAGCCGGTCGAGCAGCACCGGCCCGAGCAGCTCGCCGTACAGGTCGAGCTCCACCTCGGGCAGCTCCTCGCGTACCCGCAGCGCGACCCGCGGCAGCACGTCGTAGGTCGCGGTGCCGACGAACCCGAGCCGGGCCCGTCCGGCGCGCCCCGCCGCGAGCGACCCCAGATCGGCGGACGTGCGGTCGACAGCGGCGAGGATCTCGGCGGCGCGGCCCTGCAGCAACCGGCCCGCCTCGGTGAGCTCGACCCGGCGCGTCGACCGATCCATCAGCCGGGTGCCCGTCTCCCGTTCCAGCTGCCTGAGCTGCTGGGACAGCGCCGGCTGGGCGATGTGCAGCCGCGCCGCCGCACGGCCGAAGTGCCGTTCCTCGGCCAGGACGACGAACGACCGGAGATGACGGAGCTCCACCCCGCAGATTCTATGCGTGTTGCTTATCAATGGACGTCCGATGAGTATTGGACGTGATGGACCGATGTTCCTACCGTCGAGACATGACGTCCTGCTACCTCTACGCGGCCGCCCGCACGGCGTTCGGGCGGTTCGGCGGCGCCCTCGCCGATGTCCGGCCCGACGACCTCGCCGCGACCGCGCTCGCCGGCGTGCTGTCCAAGACCCCCAGCCTCGACCCGGCGCTGATCGGCGACGTCGTCTGGGGCTGCGCCAACCAGGCGGGCGAGGACAACCGCAACGTCGGCCGCATGGCCGTCCTGCTGGCCGGGCTGCCCGTGTCGGTGCCGGCCACCACCGTGAACCGGCTGTGCGGCTCCTCCCTCGACGCCGCGATCCAGGCCTCGCGCGCGGTCGAGGTCGGCGAGGCCGACATCGTCGTCGCGGGCGGCGTCGAGTCGATGACCAGGGCGCCGTGGGTGCTGCCCAAGCCGTCGCGCGCGTTCCCCGCGGGGAACGTCACCGCCGTGTCGACGACGCTGGGCTGGCGGCTCGTCAACGACCGCATGCCCGCCGAGTGGACGATCTCGCTCGGCGAGTGCAACGAGCAGCTCGCGGACCGCTTCGCGATCTCGCGGCGTCGCCAGGACGAGTTCGCCGCCCGCTCACACCAGCTCGCCGCCCAGGCCTGGGCCGACGGGTTCTACGACGACCTCGTCGTCGACGTCCCCGGCGTCACGCTGGAGCGCGACGAGAGCATCCGCGACGGCTCCACCCCCGACACCCTCGCCGGGCTCAAGCCCGCGTTCCGCCCCGACGGGACGATCACCGCCGGCAACGCCAGCCCGCTCAACGACGGCGCCGCCGCCCTCCTGCTCGGCTCCGCCGACGCGAGCACCCACATCGGCGCCGACCCACTCGCCCGCGTCGCCGGGCGCGGCGTCCACGCCCTCGACCCCCGCGAGTTCGGCTTCGCACCCGTCGAGGCCGCCGAACGTGCCCTCGCCAGGGCCGGCATCGGCTGGGCCGACGTGAGCGCCGTCGAGCTCAACGAAGCGTTCGCCGCCCAGTCCCTGGCCTGCGTCGACGCCTGGAAGATCGACCCCGGCATCGTCAACGCCAAGGGCGGCGCGATCGCCCTCGGCCACCCCCTCGGCGCGTCCGGCGCCCGCGTCCTCGCGACCCTCGCCGCACGCCTGCACGAGTCAGGCGACCGGTGGGGCGTCGCCGCGATCTGCATCGGCGTCGGCCAGGCGCTCGCCGTCGTCCTCGAGAACGTCGCCGGGGCCCGGTCGTGACCGCCCGCATCTGCACCGGCTACGACGAGGCCGTCGCCGGCACCGCCGACGGGTCGACCGTCCTCGTCGGCGGCTTCGGCATGGCGGGCATGCCCGTCGAACTCGTCGACGCCCTCGTCCGGCAGGGCGCCGCCGACCTCACGATCGTCTCCAACAACGCCGGCAACGGCGACACCGGGCTGGCCGCGCTGCTCGCGACCGGCCGCGTCCGCAAGATCGTCTGTTCCTTCCCGCGCCAGACCGACTCCTGGGTCTTCGACGACCTCTACCGCTCCGGCCGCATCGAGCTCGAGGTGGTCCCCCAGGGCAACCTCGCCGAACGGTTGCGCGCCGCCGGCGCCGGCATCGGCGCCTTCTACAGCCCCACCGCCGTCGGCACCCCGCTGGCCGAGGGCAAGGAGGTCCGGGAGATCGACGGCCGCACCTACCTGCTCGAATACCCAATCCACGGTGACCTCGCGCTGGTCAAGGCCCACGTCGCCGACCGGATGGGCAACCTCGTCTACCGCCGGACCGCCCGCAACTTCGGCCCCGTCATGGCCACGGCCGCCAGTACCGTCGCGGTGCAGGTCGACCGCGTCGTCGACGCCGGCGCCCTCGACCCCGAGGCCGTGATCACCCCCGGCGTCTACGTCGACCGCATCGTCCCCGCCGCCCAGGAGGCCGCCGCGTGAACACCCGCACCAAGGACGACATCGCGGCCGCGATCGCCCGCGACATCGCGGGCGAACACCCCGACGGCGCCTACGTCAACCTCGGCATCGGGCAGCCCACGCTCGTCGCCGACCACCTCCCCGACGGCTCCGGCGTGGTCCTGCACACCGAGAACGGCATGCTCGCCATGGGCCCCGCAGCCCACGGCGACGACATCGACCCCGACCTCATCAACGCCGGCAAGATCCCCGTCACCGAGTTGCCCGGGGCCGCCTACTTCCATCAGGCCGACTCCTTCGCGATGATGCGCGGCGGCCACCTCGACGTCTGCGTCCTCGGCGCGTTCCAGGTGTCCGCCGGCGGCGACCTCGCCAACTGGCACACCGGCGCCCCCGACGCGATCCCCGCCGTCGGCGGCGCCATGGATCTCGCGATCGGCGCCAAGCGCGTCTGGGTGATGATGACGCTGTTCGACAAGCAGGGCACGCCCAAGCTGGTGCCGACGTGCACCTACCCGCTGACCGGCGTCGGCTGCATCGAACGCGTCTACACCGACCTCGCGACCTTCGCGGTCGGCCCGGACGGCGTCCGCGTCCTGGAGGTCCACGGCATCGACGTCGACGGCCTGGTCGAACGGATGGCCCCGCTCGAGCTCCACCTCGACCGGGTCGTCGGCTCCGGTACCGGCCGATGAGTGCGACGACACGCGTCCCGACGATCGCGTTGACTCGTCCCGCACCGGCGCCGGATCGACCGGCTCTGGTGCTCGGGCCGTCCCTCGGTACCTCCGCGACGGCGTTGTGGGGCCTGTGCATGCCTGGGCTGCTCGAGGCGTTCGACGTCCTCGCGTGGGACCTGCCCGGTCATGGGCGCAGTCCGGCAGCGGCGGCGGACTTCACGATTTCCGACCTCGCCGACGGAGTTCTCGACGCCGTCGACGCCGCCCGCGGCGGCGGCAGGAATCAGGAGATCCACTACGCAGGCGACTCGATCGGCGGTGCGGTCGGACTCCACCTGCTGCTCGACCACCCCGGCCGGGTCGCCGCCGCGTCGCTCATATGCACGGGGGCGAGGATCGGCGAGCCCCGCAACTGGCTCGACCGGGCGGACCTGGTGGAGCGGTCGGGTGTCGATGCAGTGGTCGACGGGTCCCGACAGCGATGGTTCGGGCCCGGTTTCGGCGAACGTCACCCCGACCGGGCCGACGCCCTGCTCGATTCGCTGCGTGCGGCCGACCCGGTCGACTACGGACGAGCCTGCCGAGCCCTGGCGTCCTACGACGTCCGTGACCGCCTGGGGAAGGTCACCGCTCCTGTCCTCGCTGTCGCCGGTAGTCACGATCAGCCGACTCCTGTCGCGACGCTGCGGGAGATCGCGGACGGCGTCGTGCACGGTCGTCTGGAGGTTCTCGACGGCGTCGCGCATGTCGCACCGGCCGAGGCCTCGGAAGAAGTCACGACACTCCTTCGCGACCACCACAGCTGATGTGCCGCCCCGACCTGCCGGGTCGGACGCTACGGCGCGCCGACGTCACGGTCCTGTCGACGAGCCGGCGCGACGAGGTGCCGAAGGGTGCGCGGGGACAGGGTCTGTGGATTCCGCTGTTCGCGGTTCGATTCCGTCCAGCAGCGTTCGGACGGTCGCCTCGGCCTCGTCCATGGGTGTGCGGCGGCGCAGCATCCGGCGCGCGCGGACGAACGCTTGATCGACCCCCACCGCCAGGACAGATGTCAGCACACCGTCCTGTCCGGAGAGCACGACCCGACGCTCTGGTCGGGTTGCGGAGCCGAGGGGCAGTACCCGGACGTCGCTGCCGGCGACGCCGCTGAACTGGATCCGGACGTCGTACTGATCGGACCAGAAGTACGGCACGAGATCGGCCGGGTTCCGGTCGACGCGCGCGACGAGCAGGTTCCGTGCCGCGATGGCACCCTGCTGCGCGGCGTTCGTCCAGTGCTCGACGCGCATCCGCCGGCCGTAGCGGGGGTTGAACCAGTCGACGACGTCGCCGGCGCCGACGACGTGCGGCGCTGCGGCGAGGTACCGGTCGCACGCGAGGCCGGCCGACACGTCGAGACCGGCACCGGCCAGCCAGCCCGCCGCGGGCCGGGCACCGATGCCCACGAGGACGGCATCGGCGCGGACGACGGACTCGTCGTCGAGCTCGACCGCCCCGACCCGGGACGCACCGTGCACGACCCGCACGCCGCGCCCTAGCCGGAACCCGACGCCGTGCTCAGCGTGCAGTCGTTGCAGGGCGCGCCCGGCGTCGCGTCCCAGCACCCCCTGCATCGGCGCCTCGAGCGGGTCGACGACGGTCACCTCGGCCCCGAGGCTGCGCGCGGTCGCCGCGACCTCCATGCCGATGAACCCCGCGCCGACGACCACCAGTGCGGCGCCGTCCTCGAGGTCGCGGCGCAACGCCAGGCAGTCGGCCTGCGTCCGCAGCGTGTACAGGCCCGGCCGGGTGCCGGCACCGGGGAGGTCGCGTGCGGTGGCCCCGGTGGCCACCACGAGCCCGTCGTAGCGCAGCGGCCCGGCGCTGGTATCCAATGTGGATGACTGGATGTCGAGCCCGACGGCCCGGACGCCGTGTCGGACGTCGATCCCGCGCCCGGCGAGGGCATCGGCGTCGCGCAGCTGTGTCTGCTCGCGGGTCCAGACCCCGGCGAGCAACTGCTTGGACAACGGCGGCCGGTCGCACGAGGGCTCCTGGTCGGCGTCGAGCACGGTGACGGGCCCGGCATAGTCGGCGTCGCGCAGCGCCTCGGCGGCGTGCAGGCCGGCGACGGAGGCGCCGACCACGACCACACCGGCTCCGGTGGACGGGAGCATTGGTCCTCCTCGGGGACGAGCAGCATGGGACCGGGCCCCGCCGGCACGGCCGGGGCCCGGCGAACGGCGAAGCGGACCGTCAGCCCTCCGGCTCGTCCATGCCGTCATCGATGCCGCGCAGCCCGGCCTCGACGGCCTCCTCGGCCGCACCCCGGGTCTCACCCGGGTCGAGGTCGAACGCGGGCGTCGACAGCAGCGCCGACGCGTCGACGACGGCCGCGAGGACCGACTCGCGTGCCCCGTCGACCCAGTCCTGGATCAACGCCCGGTTGGCCGGCTCGTCCGCGATCGCGGTGCGGGCGAGCGCGACCGACCAGCGCCTGCTGCGGACGGTGTCGCGGTGCAGGTTGCGGTGCATCGCCGAGGTGAGCTCGTCGCCGTTGGCGGCAGCCGCCTCCGCGAGCCGGAGGTTGAACACCGCGTCGACCGCCGGCTTGAGCAGGAAGCAGAGGCCCACGAACGATCGGCCCCAGTCCCGCTCGACCAGGTGCGACTCCACGGCCTTGCGCAGCGGCTGCAGCGCGGGCTCCTGCTCCCAGGTGCGCCGGTCGTGCACACCGAACTCGCGGTCCGGGTGGTGCAGCTGCAGCTGACGCGTCTGGTAGGCGATCCGCTGGATTCGCCTCAGCTCGTCACCGGCCTGGAACCCGATCGCGTTGCTGATGTAGCTCGACGGCGCCATCGACATCACATACGTCGCGGCCATCAGCAGTCCATGCCCCACGAACCGGAACGGGGTGTAGCCCTTTCCGAGCGCGGTGAGCCAGTCCGCGGACAGCCGACCGTAGGAGCCGCGCGCCTCGTGGTCGTCGATCACGCCGTCGACGTAGGTCTCCGCCGCGTCCTGCGTCCGCACGTAGGTGCGGTAGACGAGCATGTCCGGGTCGCGGAACGCGTTCCAGTCCGAGCACCGGAAGGTGAATCGTTGCGGTGCTCGACGTACCACCGGTTCCAGACGTGGTCCGGGGACATCTCCCACGGCGTCTGGCCCGGCTTGTAGTGCCAGTGCAGGTCGTGCGACACGAACTCGTACTCGGTGGGGATGCGCCGCTCGCTGTAGCGGCTCCAGCTGCGTCGCTTCTGGGCAAGCTCGCTCACCGGTCTCAGCCCTCCTTCGGGGTGGGACGCGCCGCACCCTGCTTCGTGTGCCAGACGATCTCGTCGGTCGTGGTGATGATGTGGCCCGCGAAGAACGCCATCTGCGGTTCCACGTCGCCGATGCGGACCGGCCGCCCGGCCAGCTCGGCGAGGGTGCTGCGGGTCAGCCGGCAGCGGCCGCGGGTGTGGATGTGGATGTAGGACCCCTCGTCACGGAGGTGGACCTCCGACCCGGGGTTGTCCTCGGCGATGGCGGCCGCGACGAGCTCTGCCATCTCGCCGGACTGCATGATCGGTCCGACGAGTGCCGCGTCGGCGTGGTCGGTCTCCGGTGGGTGTGTGGTCATTCGACGCTCGCCTTCTGGCTGGCTGAGACGGGGGTCCGGACGTAGAGCTCCCCGTCGCGGATCTCTGAGGGGTACTCCGGCAGGCAGGTGGTGGTGGGATTGACGCCCGCGCCCGTGCCGGCGTCGAACTCCCACATGTGAGCGAGGCAGGTGATGATCTCGCCGTCGAAGTCGGCGTCGTCGAGGGTGTTGCCCTGGTGCGGGCACAGCCCGCGGAAGGCCTTGACGGTGCCGCCGGTGTTCACGAGCAGCACCGCGGTCCCGTCGCCGAGGCGCAGGAAGGACGCCTCCCCCTCCCAGACGTCGTCGGCGCGGCCGGCGCTCTGCCAGGTCCCGTCGGTCTCGGCGGTCATCGCGGCGCGTAGGAGACGATCACTTCCTCCATCGGCACGATGCCGGCTTCGGAGGCGGTGAGCGAGTCGTCCAGCACGGCACCCGCGTACTCGACGCGCAGTCCGGCGTCCTGCACCGGTACGCGCCGGCCGACCGAGTGCTCGGCGCACTTGCGCGCCACCTCGAAGACGGTGTCGGTGTCCTCGACGAGGACCAGGTTGTAGAGGAAGTCGCCGCGGAAGTGCGCGACGACCGGCATCGGGTTGCCCATGTCTCGTCTCCCCCTCAGGCCCCGCGCGCCCAGGCGTAGTCCAGTGCGTCCTTGCCGGCGATCTCGGGTGTGATGCCCATGTAACCCAGCGCCCCGTTGAGGTCTGGTGGCTGGATCTGGCCCGTGACGAACCTGTCTGCCAGCGCTTCGTGACCGAGGTACTTCTCCGGCTCCTGCTCGAAGATCCACTGACACGGGTCCGAGCAGAAGCGATAGGTGCGCCCACCGCGTCGGACCAGGCGCAGCGGGGCCGCCTCGTCGCTCCACACGGTCATCGGCAGGTGACACAGGTTGCAGGTCACCGGCAGCGTCGACGGCAGGGTGAGGTCCTCGCGGCCGGCCCGCGCGTTGGCAGTGATCACGTCCCACTTGCGGCCCCAGTTGCGCTCCCACGTCGGGTACTTCGACGCGAGCCACTCGCGCTCCTCGGGGGACACGCCGGCGGCCGGGTCCCACCAGAGCGTCGGGCGGTAGGTCCAGGAGCCGAGGTGCATCGAGTGGTGGAAGTTGTCGACCTCGTCGATCAGCTGGTCCCAGTACCACGGCAGCTGCATGCCCGCGTCCAGCATGTACTTGCTGAACTGGTCGAGGATCATGTCCTCCATGAACTCCTTGAAGGAGTGCCGGCGGTGCTCGATCGGCATGTAGTAGTCCATGCCCATGCCGGTGAGCAGCGCGAACACCTTCCAGGTGCGCCACACCGACTTGTCGACGATGTACTGCGCGTGGTCCGGGTCGTGTTTGCGCAGCACCTCGATGACCGCCGCGCCCTGCTGCGAGTGGCGGGCCTCGTCGGTCTGGATCGACTGCAGCAGCGAGGAGAACTCGACGTCGCCGGCCTTGAGCGCGTCCGACGCCATGCCGAGGAACTGCAGGTTGGTGAACGCGGTCTCGAAGACGAAGGTCTCCGCGATGGCCGCGTCGACCGCCGTGCCGGCAAGGAAGAGGTCACTGAACAGCGAGCGGGCGGCGATCGCGCCCCACTCGTTGGTGTGGAACATCTTGTGCGCCCAGTCGAACTGCTCGTCCTGCCTGACGTACGAGTGCGGGAAGAACAGCTGGAGCTGTCCGTGGCGGATCTCGTCGAGCATCCCGAGAGTCGCCACGGTGCGCCACGCCGCGGACGGCGCGAATCGGGCGAGCTTGGCCTCCGACAATCCGGCGAAGTACTCCGCCAGGGCCACGACGCCGTAGTGCTCCTTGACGATCGCACGCCACCGGGGGTCGGCACCCTCGATGTAGCGCGAGCGGCCGACCGCGGTCTTGACGCCGTAGAGCCCCTCGTCCTTCTGCCGTTGGATGTCGACGTACTCGCGGTAGGACACCTTGTACGGCTCGTCCCACTCCTCCCAGACCTCGGCGGGCAGGGCGGAGGCGTCGGTCGCGAACTCGGGGAAGAGGTCCTCCCTACTCACGTATTCGGGCGTCCAGTCCAACTTGCGACCGAGGTCGAACCATTCCTCGCGTTTCAGTTGAGGCATTATCGGGTCCTTTCCGAGACCAGATTTCGTGACCGGCGGGGACAGCATCGCGCCGTCGACGTCCGGAAGGGAAAGACCGGAACGGTCCCACTCGGACCCGTCTGGTCACTATCCCTCTGACCTGCGTGAACGACCGCGCCGGCAGGGTGGCGACGCATCAGCGCCTTGCCCCCGCTGGGGCCCGGTCCCACGATGGAGACCATGTCCGAACATGTCGCCGCCCCATTTCCTGCCGAGCGCGACCCGCTGGCTGTCGCACTTTCCTCGCTGCCCCCGGATATCGCCGGTGCAATCGACTCCCTGCCGCCGCTCGCGGTCGTCCACCGAATGCCCGGACATGCCGTCGACACGCTGGCCGCGCACTGGTCCGCAGGCACCCCGGACAGCGAGGTGCACCCGCTGCTCGCGCGGCTGGGCCCCGCGGCGCGGCGGCTGCGCGAGTTGCAGGTCGCCGAGCGGGTCGCGACCACCTGCCCGGCGTGCGCCTTCGACGGTCTCGAGGCCCCGCCCTACCTCGCCTTCGAGGGCGTTCCGGTGCCGCAGGAGGGCACCACTCCACCGGCTCCCCCGTACGCGGTCCACTTCGGGGATCCGTCGGGGCAGCGCTGCCCGTGTTGCGGCTACGGGTTCGGGATCGACGACGACCCGGCCGACGGCTCGGAGCCGATCACCTTCGAGTCGTGGGCGCGGCGTTGGCAGGAGCGAGGTCGCCCCGGGTACGGCGCATCGACACGGCCGGCGGGATGAGCTGTGCGCGGTGACCCCACACGGGTTCGGCGACAGGGGCGACGGGAGCCCGCCGGGCCACGGGCTCGGCCACCGGCGAGACAGGCGGGCCGCCGGCGCGCTGCGGCTCGAAGTCGCGGGACACGGCGTCGACGACGGCCAGGACGGGTCGGCGCGTCTCGCTGCGCCGCCAGATCATTGCGATCTCGGCGGTGACGGCGTTCGCGAGCGGACGGACCGACACCCCGGCGGCAGCGCCGTCCCGGACCGACAACGGCAGCACCGCGCAGCCGACGCCGGCCGCGACGAGCCCGAGCACGGAGCTCGTGTCCCGCGCCGCGTGCACGATGCGGGGCTCGAAGCCCTGCTCCGCGCACATCAGGTTCAGCAGACCGCGGGTCGCGGACCCCGACGAGGTGGGGAAACCGACCAGCCCGATGTCTGCCAGGTCGGTCAGCGGGACCTCCGGTACGTCGGTCAGCCGGTGCCCGTCGGGCGCGACGAGGGCGAGCGGCTCTGCCAGCAGGGTGTACGCGTGCAGATCGGCCGGCAACGGGGTGAGTGGGCGGACGACGAAGCCGAGGTCGATGTCGCCGCGCACGACGGCCTCGACCTGGCGAGGCGTCAGCATGTCGGTGCGCAGGTCGGCGGCCAGTTCGCCGGTCACGCTCCGGACGATCCGCAGCACCGGACCCAGCGCGGCGTTGGCGGCGCACGCCGTGAAGCCCAACCGCAGGAGCGGCCGGGCAGCGCCGTCCAGCCCACGCACGACCTGAACCGTCTCGTCCGCACGCGCGAGGAGGCTCCGTCCGCGCTCGAGGAGCTCCGCGCCCGCCGGGGTGAGGCTGACGCTACGGGTCGTCCGATGGAGCAGCCGCGTCCGCAGCTCGCGTTCGAGGCCCTGGATCTGCCGGCTCAGCGGCGACTGCGCCATGTGCAGGCGCTTGGCGGCTCGCCCGAAGTGCAATTCCTCGGCCACGGCGACGAAGTACCTCAGCTGGCGCAGTTCCATCGAGGGGGTCCTTTCTGGACGGAGGCGAGGACGATGGTTTGCCCCAGCTCCGGAAATGGGGGACGATCCTGCGGTGCCGTCAGGCGAGGCCCGCGGCGCCGCGGGCGAGGTGCGCGAGTTCAGCACCCGGGACGTCGACCGGGCGCGCGCGCATGTCAGCTCGGCCTACTACCCGCTGACACTGCGCCCCGGGGCCGACAGCGCCCGGTTCGGTCTCCGCATGCGCACCGTGGTGCTCGGCCCGCTCGTCCTCGGCGAGCTGACCTACGACTCGGACGTGACCAAGGACTGCGGAGAGCCCAGCACCGCCTACCACGTCAACGTCCCGACCTGCGGTGAGGTCCGCACCCACTGCGGTGAGCAGCACGTCGTCGCCACACCGCGTACCGCGGCCGTGTTCAACCCGACCGGCCGCACCCTGCTCGACCGCTGGGCGGGCGGCACGACGCAGCTGTGCCTGAAGATCGACCGTGGGGTGGTCGACCAGGAACTGGCCGACCGGTTGGAGCGCCCGCTCCGCGCCCCCGCCTCCTTCGAGCTGGCGATGGACCTCGAGTCTCCGAGCAGCCGCGCCTGGCTGTACGCCGTGCGGCTGCTCGCCAGCGAACTCGACGCTCCCGGCGGGTTGGCGGCCCAGCCACTGTTCGCCCAAGAGGTTCAGCGGCTCATCGTCGGCGGGCTGATCTGGGGACAACGCCACTCGTACTCCGAGGCGATTCGAGAGGAGGCCACCGCGCTCCGGCCCCGCACCGTGAAGATCGCCATGGAGCTGATGGAGCAGCAGCCCGAGCATCCCTGGACGGTCGGCGAGCTCGCCGACGCCGCCGGGGTCGGCGTCCGTGCCCTGGAGGACGGGTTCCGCCGGTACGTCGGCGAGTCCCCGACGACCCACCTGCGTGGGATCCGTCTGGAGCAGGCTCGCAAGGAACTGTTCGCCGCCCCACCGGGGACGACGGTGAGCGAGGTCGCCTACCGGTGGGGTTTCACGCACCTCGGCCGCTTCGCCGGCGCCTACGCGCGGCGCTTCGGAGAGCCGCCGTCCGCGACCCTGCGCTACGGCAGTCCCTGACCGCCTCGGCGTCGTCGTCATGTCTGGAGATCACCTCAGCACCACTGCGCGCTCGGCCGGACTGGCTGATGCGAGGCCTCGACACTTAGGACCGTGACGTCGGCCACCTGATCCGCTTTACGCAGCACCTGTCCACGGATCGCATCGGGTTCCACCTCGGCACGAGCCAGTTGGAAATCACGAGGAGCCGCCGCGCAGACCGGGCCGCCGCCGTGCCCAGGCCCTGCTACCGGGTCGCCGGCTGACCGGCGCACTGGTCCGACGGGTCGGGTGCCGCAGCGGCTGCACGAGCCGCCCGGCACCCGGATGACCAGGTTATTCTGCCGCCGTGGAGCTGCGACGAATCCAGTACTTCGTCGCCGTTGCGGAGGAGGCGCACTTCGGGCGCGCCGCGGAGCGGCTGCAGATGGCGCAGCCCCCGCTGTCCCAGCAGATCAAGGCTCTCGAGGCCGAGATGGGCGTGACGCTGTTCCGCCGCACCACCCGCAAGGTGGAGATCACGCCGGCCGGGCAGCGGTTCCTCCACCGGGCCCGGGAGATCCTCGCCGCGGTCGACGATGCGGTGACCGAGGCCGAGCAGGTCGCCCGCGGCCTGCTCGGCCGGATCGCCATCGGGTTCACCGGGTCGGCGACCTACGACCTGCTCCCGTCGTTGGTCAGGGTCCTGCGAGCGGACCTGCCGGGCATCGAGCTGGACGTCTACGGGGAGATGCTCACGCCGCGTCAGGTGCTCGCGCTGGAGGACGGCACGTTGGACCTCGCACTGCTGCGTCCTCCCGTCCGCAGCACCGCGATCGACGTGCGCATCCTGCGCCGCGAGCCGCTGATCGCCGTCCTGCCCGCCCAGCACCCGTTGGCGGACAAGGGGTCCGTCCGCCTCGCGGACCTGGTCGACGACACGTTCATCACCTACCCGTCGCACAACCGTTCCGTCGTGTACGAGGCGGTGATCGACGCCTGCCAGCACGCCGGGTTCGTCCCGGCCGCGATGCACGAGGTCGCCGAGACCTCGACGCTGGTCTCGTTCGTCGCGGCCGGGCTCGGCGTCGCACTCGTCCCGGCCTCGGTGCGGCACCTGCAGATCACCGGGGCGTGCTACCTGCCGCTCGCCGGCACCACCCGGGAGGTGGAGCTGGCCCTCGCGACGCGCGTGCACGAGCCGTCCCCGCTCGTGGCGCGCGTCCGAGCCCGTGCGGAGGCCTTCATCGGCGGTGGCCGGAGGGTGAAGACCCCGCGTCATTGAGATGGTTCAGGTCTCAGTGAGGACGATTTCTGTATTTCCCACGACCCAGTCCGTCCACGAGACTCGGGCGACGGTCCGGTCGTCGAGGACCGACACCGTCTCGGAGGATCACCGACATGCCTGTCTCCCATCCCCCCGCTCTGCTCGAGGACGAGTCGACATGACGCCGTTCATGCACAACGTCCAGGCGCTTCTCGACGGCGAACCGGCTCCGGCCACCGGCACCGAGCAGAGCCTGCCCACCCCGATGCCGGTCGCGACCGACACCCAGGTCATCGTCCGCTCCCTCGCCGAGCAGCTCGTGTCGGAGGCGAATGCGGTGCTGCGGGCCCGCGGCGACGTCATCAGCCTCGACGACGTGGTGGGCCCCGGCGAGCTCGCGTTCACGCTGGGATACCGGGATCGTGCCGCCCGCGTGCAGACGGTCATGTCCGGCCGCTCGGCCCTGGTCAGCCTCGTGGTGACGGGCCGGCAGGAGGAGCACCCGCGGCGGCTGACCGGTGAGGACGAGCTCCAGTCGCTCCTGCTCAACCTGATCGCACCGGCCTGACACCCGATCGCGGCGGAACAGGCCGTAACCCATCCGAACCGACAGGAGCCACCCGTGCAGTACGAGTTGCGCTACCAGGTCATCGAAGCCAAGCGCCAGAGCTACCAGAACGTCATCGACCGCTTCGGCGACCAGCCGGCGACCCGCTACCAGGAGGCGACGCTCGACGTCGAGCCTCGCGAGAACTTCCACTACCGCCCGACCTGGGCGCAGGACCGCGAGCTGTACGACCCGCGGTACTCGGCGCTTCGGCTGACCGACCCGTACTCCTACGCCGATCCGCGTGGCTTCTACTACACCCCGTACGTCACCAACCGGGCCGCCCTGCACGACGAGTTCGGCAAGACGCTGACCTACCTCGAGGACCGCGAGCTACTGGTGACGCTGCCGGAGGCGTGGCGCAGCGTCCTGGGATCGGTGGTGATCCCGTTGCGCCACTACGAGTCCGGCTGCCAGCTCGTCTCCGTGACCGGCGCCCGCTTCGCCCACGGCACCTCGCTCGCGCAGTGCTGCACCTTCGCCGCGTTCGACCGCATCGGCAACGCGCAGATGCTCTCCCGGGTCGGCATCGCCGTCGCGGGCGGTGTCGGTGACACGCTCACCACCGCGAAGCAGGAGTGGCTCGACGGTGCGCACCTGCAGCCGCTGCGGCGGCTCGTCGAGGAGATCATGGTCGTCGACGACTGGGCGGAGGGCCTGCTCGCGATCGACCACGTCGACTCCCTGCTCTTCCCCGCCATGTACGCGGGCCTCGACGAGAAGGCGCTCCTCGGCGGGGCCGGCGCGTACAGCCTCGTCGCCCAGTACCTCACGACGTGGTTCGCCGACCAGCGCCGCTGGATCGACGCACTGGTCTCCGCGTGGCGCGGCGACCCCGAGCACGGACCGTCGAACACCGCGCACCTCGACCGCATCGCCGCCACCTGGGGGCCGCGCGCCGAGGAGGCCGTCGGCGCACTGACCGCCGTCGTCGCCGGGCGTCTGGACGGGGTGGCGGCATGACCTCCACGCTGCGCCAGGTCGGCATCGACATCCAGGACGCCGAGGAGAACCGGCCGCTCGTCAACGCGATCAAGGCTGACAACCCCGAACTGACCATCCGCCACCTGCCCGGGCTGCTCAAGCTGCAGGCGGCCGGCCGCATCGTCATCAACCGCGAGACGGTCGAGTCGCAGCTCGGCCGCGAGTGGGACACCGGCGAGTTCCAGCTGGCGATCGTGTCCTACGCCGGCAACTTCTCCGAGTGGGACGACGACCAGATCATCGTGAGTTGGGAGCACTGACATGACCCAGGCGAAGCCCCGCGCGAAGAAGTTGCCGCTCAAGGAGCGCTACGCCCTGCTGACCCGCGACCTCGACTGGGAGCCCAGCTACGTCGAGCGCGAGAAGCTGTTCCCCTACACCTCCTACGAGGGGATCAAGATCCACGACTGGGACGGCTGGCAGGACCCGTTCCGGCTGACCGTCGACGCGTACTACAAGTACCAGGCGGAGAAGGACAAGCGCCTCTACGCGGTCCTGGACAGCTTCGCCCAGAGCCAGGGCCACCTCGGCCTCGCCGACGCCTCGTACCTCAACGCGATCAAGCTGTTCATCCAGGGCGTCACGCCGCTGGAGTACGCGGCGCACCGCCACTTCGCCTATCTCGCCCGCTACCTGGAAGGCCCGGCGCCGCGCTTCGCCGCGCTGTGCCAGAGCGTCGACGAGCTGCGCCACTGCCAGACCCAGATCCACACGATCAGCAACTACAACAAGTACTACGGCGGCTTCCACAGCTGGTCGAAGATGCACGACCGGGTCTGGTACCTGTCCGTGCCGAAGTCCCTGTTCGACGACGCGATGACCGCCGGCCCGTTCGAGTTCCTGATCTCGATCTCGTTCAGCTTCGAGTACCTGCTGACGAACCTGCTCTTCGTGCCCTTCATGAGCGGTGCCAGCTTCAACGGCGACATGCCGACGATGTCGTTCGGGTTCTCGGCGCAGTCGGACGAGAGCCGGCACATGACGCTCGGCCTCGAAGCGATCAAGTTCCTGCTCGAGCAGGACGAGGGCAACGTCCCGATCATCCAGGCCTGGATCGACAAGTGGTTCTGGCGCGCGTACCGGATGTCGGCGCTGGTCGCCGGGATGATGGACTACATGCTCCCGAAGCCGGTCATGAGCTGGAAGGAAGCGTTCGAGCTCTACTTCGAGGACCAGATGCTGGGCGGGCTGTTCCCCGACCTGGAGTACTACGGCATCACCCCGCCGCGGCACGTCGAGGACGCCATCGCGGAGAAGGACCACCTGTCCCACCAGGTGTACAAGATCCTGCACAACTTCAGCTTCGCGGCGGCGTTCACCACCCAGACCCCGAGCGAGGAGCACTCGGCCTGGCTGTCCGAGCAGTACCCGGGCAGCTACGACGAGCTCTACAAGCCGGTGTGGGACAAGCACGCCCGCACCGAGGCCGCGGGTGGCCGCATCTTCTTCCAGGGCCTACCGCAGCTGTGCCAGGTCTGCCAGGTCCCGATGGCCTTTACCGAGCCGGACGACCCGACCGCGATCTCGTTCCGCACCAGCGAGTTCACGGGCGAGACCTTCCACACCTGCTCGAACGGCTGCAAGTGGATCTTCGACCGGGAGCCGGAGAAGTTCGTGCAGGCGTGGCTGCCCGTCCACCAGATCTACCAGGGCAACTGCGGCGGACCGAGCGTGCCGGAGGTGCTCGACTGGTACGGCATCCAGGACGGCGACAACGGCGAGTACAAGGGCTCGCCCGACCAGAGGTCGTGGGCAGAGTGGCACTCCGGCGCACCGAAGCAGGAGAGCTGATCATGGCCGTCAAAGCGCTCTACGACTACGAGTTCCCGTCGGCCGACCGTGCCGAGAACTTCGGCGACGACCAGCTCGTCTACGTGCACTGGGACGGCAACCCGCTGTTCTGCTCCGCCGCGTGCTTCCGCGTGCCGACGGCGATGCCGTTCGGCGAGTTCGTCGCCGGCGTCGTCGCACCGTGGGCCGCGTCCGACCCCGACTTCGACGCCTCCGCCATCACCCGGTGGCGGCTGTTCGACCAGCCGCTGCAGCCCGCCGACGACGCGTCGCTCGCCGACCTCGGCGTCGGGCACAAGGCGCTGCTGCACTTCTCCGTCTGAGGAAACCACCATGGAGACCTACACCGTCACCGTCGAGCCCATCGGCGCCGAGATCGAGTGCCGCGGGGACCAGACCGTCCTCGACGCCTGCCTGCGTGAGGGGGTTTGGCTGCCGCACGCCTGCACGCACGGCACCTGCGGCACCTGCAAGGCGCAGGTCCTCGACGGCGAACTCGATCTCGGCGACGCCTCCCCCTACGCCCTGCTCGACAGCGAGCGGGACGAGGGCGTGGCGTTGCTGTGCGTCGCCACGCCACGCAGCGACGTGACGATCGAGGGCGAGGTCGACGTCGAGGAGGGGGTCGACGTCCACCCGGTGCGCGACTACACGGGCACGGTCGTCGAGCTCGCGGACATCGCCCCCACGGTGCGGCGGCTGCGACTCGAGCTGGACCGGCCGATCCCGTTCAACCCCGGCCAGTACGTGCAGCTCACCACCCCGGCCGGCGAGACCCGGCCGTACTCGCTCGCCGTCGCCCCCGCCGACGCGACGACGATCGAGCTGCACGTCAAACGCTCACCCGAGGGCGCGGCGACGGAGGGCTGGATCTTCAAGGACCTCGCGGTCGGTGACACCGTGCCGGTATCCGGGCCCTACGGCCAGTTCTTCCTGCGGCCCGCCCGCGACGAGCCGATCCTCATGCTGGCGGGCGGCACCGGCCTGGCGCCGATGAAGGCGATGCTCCGGCACATCGAGACCCTCGGCAGCGGGCACGAGGTCGTCCTCTACCACGGGGTGCCCGGTGCAGCCGATCTCTACGAGCACGACTGGCTGCAGGAGTTCGCCGAGACCCACGACTGGTTCACCTACCGGCCGGCGCTGTCCCAGGAGGAGCACGAGGGCCGGACGGGGCGGGTGCCGGCGATGCTCGCGCAGGACTACCCGCGAGCGTCGGGCAACGTCGCCTACATCTGCGGCAGCCCGGCGTTCGTGGGCGACACGATGAAGGCCCTCATGAAGGCGAGGCTCTTCCCCCGCAACATCTACCGCGAGGACTTCTTCGACTCCGCCGACCGCGCAGCGGGCTCGAACGTCGTCCGGAGCCCACTCATCCGACGCTGATCCGCCGGGTCAGGAAGGCACCTCATGAAGATCAGCAAGATCGAGGCGATCCCCTTTGCGATCCCCTACCGCAAGCCGCTGCGGTTCGCGTCGGGGTCGGTCTCGGACGCCGAGCACGTCCTGGTCCGGGTCCACACCGACGACGGTCTCGTCGGGACCGCGGAGGCGCCGCCACGGCCGTTCACCTACGGCGAGACACAGGAGTCGATCGTCGCGATCGTGATGACCGTCTTCGCACCCCAGATCGTCGGCCTGTCCCCCCTCGACCGGGAACAGGTCCGCGTCCGGCTGGACCGGACCGTCGGCAACCCCACCGCCAAGGCCGCCATCGACATGGCGCTGTGGGACGTCGTCGGCCAGGCACTCGGCGTTCCCGTGACGGACCTGCTGGGCGGCTACGGAGACCGGATGCGTGTCGCCCACATGGTCGGGTTCGCCGAGCCGGCGGAGATGGTCGCCGAGGCGGGCCGGATGCAGGAGCGCTACGGCATCACCACGTTCAAGGTCAAGGTCGGGCGCCGCCCCATCGGCCTCGACGTGGCGGCCTGCCGCGCACTGCGCGAGGCGATGCCGGACGCCGAGCTCTACATCGACGGGAACCGCGGCTGGACACCGACCGAGTCCGCACGCGCGCTGCGGGCCCTGGCCGACCTCGACCTGCAGTTCGCCGAGGAGCTGTGCCCCGCCGACGACGTCCTGGGACGTCGCTGGCTCGTCACGCAGAGCCCCGTCCCCATCTTCGCCGACGAGAGCGCCCCGACCGCCGGCGACGTCACCCGCGAGCTGCTCGGTGGGTCCGCCACCGGCATCAGCATCAAGACGGCGCGCACCGGGTTCACCGGCTCGCACCGCATCCTCGCCCAGTGCGAGGGGCTCGGCGTCGAGGTCGTGCTCGGCAACCAGATCGACGGCCAGATCGGGTCGCTCTGCTCACTGGCCTTCGGCGCAGCCTTCGAGGGCACCTCGCGCCGGGCCGGCGAGCTGTCGAACTTCCTCGACATGAGCGACGACCTGCTCACCGAGCCCCTGGAGATCCGCGACGGCACCGTCCGGGTGCGGCAGGCGCCCGGACTCGGCATCGACATCGACGACGACAAGCTCCGCCACTACCGGACCGACGCCCGCTGACCCGGACGAACAACGACGTCTCGACGAAGGGACCAACATGACCACCACCACTCCGTCACCCACCGCCGCCGGATCGGGCGCCAACGCCTCCGAGGCGTTCCGCGCGAGCTCCGAGCGTCGTGGTGCCGCCGCGGCGAGCCAGGAGCGGACCGACCGCGTCGTCCGCCGCGTCCTCGAGGCCATCTACCAGGTCGTGCGCGAGGAGGAGGTGACCTATCCCGAGTTCCAGGCCGCGAAGCGCTGGCTGATGGACGTGGGCGAGGGCGGCGAATGGCCGCTGTTCCTCGACGTCTTCGTCGAGCACGAGATCGAGAAGGTCGCCGCCCGGACCCAGGAGGGCACCGCCGGCACCATCGAGGGCCCGTACTACCTGCCCGCCCAGACCCGGCTGCCCGCGGCCGCGACCCTGCCGATGCGCGAGGACGAGAAGGGCGAGAAGCTCCTGTTCACCGGCCAGGTCCGCGACCTCGACGGCACGCCCCTCGCCGGTGCGGAGGTCGACTTCTGGCAGGCCGACGCCGACGGCTACTACTCCGGCTTCGCGCCCCACCTGCCCGACGGCAACCTACGGGCCGTCGTCGTCACCGATGATCAGGGCCGGTTCGAGATCACCTCGATCAAGCCCGCCCCGTACCAGATCCCGACGGACGGACCGACCGGCGCGCTGATCGCGGCCGCCGGCTGGCACCCATGGCGCCCCGCCCACCTGCACCTGATGGTGCGCGCGGACGGGCACCGCCAGGTCACGACGCAGCTGTACTTCACCGGCGGCGAGTGGCTCGACAACGACGTCGCGACCGCGACCAAGGACGAGCTGATCCTCGACCCCGCACCCACCGCCGACGGCTGGGCCGTCGAGTACGACTTCGTGCTCGAGCGCGCCTGATCCCGCGGGTCCGGCTCCGCGGTCCGGAGCCGGACCCATCGGCACGCGCGGCCGCACCCGTCCGGTACGCGACGCCGCCGGAGTGGGCCACGTACTACCCGAGAGGACCCACCGCATGCTCTTCCACGTCACCATGGACGTCGACATCCCCCGCGACCTCGACACCGGGGCCAGGGCCGAGCTGGTCGCGCGCGAGAAGGCGTACTGCCAGGACCTCCAGCGGCAGGGCCGGTGGGTCCACATCTGGCGGGTCGTCGGCAAGTACTCCAACGTCAGCGTCTTCGACGTGGGCTCCACCGACGAGCTGCACGACGTCCTCTGGAACCTGCCGTTGTTCCCCTTCATGACGGTCACGGTGACGGCGCTGTGCCCGCACCCGTCCGCGCTGTGACACGCTGCGGCACCGACCACCACCTCGGGTGCGGCGCGAACAACTCCCCGTCGAGTCGACGTACCGGTCCCCGCGACCACCCGCGGACCTCCCTCCACCGTCCGACGGTCGCGGCGGCCCGCCGCGCGAGCACGCACGTCGACGCGGCGGGCCCCTGCCACCCGGTCAGAACACCCGCACCTCGCGCACGTCGAGGTCGCGGAACACCGGCTCGCCGTCGCACATCGCGCGCAGCTGCTCGGCGATCCGGCCGGTCGCCGGATGCTTCGAGTTGGCCGCAGCCTGCTCGGCATCCGGGAACGCCACGACCTGGACGAAGCGTCTCGGCTCGGACCGGTCCACCCCCACGACGCCCCAGACAGCCGTCCGGTCGGACCCGATCTCGTCCAACCACTGCTGTTCGAGATCGCGGAACCCCTCCATCCGGTCGGTGCTGAACTCGATGAGCTGGACGAACGCCCCCGGCTCCAGATCCAGGGCGGCCGCCTCGCTCAGCGCCGTGCGCAGCCCTTCGCGCAACTCGTCGTCGTCGACGTGACCGTGCACGTCCACGGCGTGGGCGGCCGCCGCCCGCAGCACCTCATCGGGCTCGCCGCTGATGGTCAGCGAGCAGTTCGACTCGCTCGGAACCGATCGGCAATCGAGAGTCACCCTGGCCACGTACCCCACCTCCGTACTCGGGCCCACCCGGCGCGGCCGCGCCGGGACACCGACCCAAGCCCTCCACGAGGGTGATGTCGATAGCCGGATCCGGTCTCCCCGAACGGTCGAGGCACCACGCCTCGACCCCGGGCGCGGCCCATCAGCCCACGGTCGGCCGTCGGTCGTGGCCGGACGGGTTGCGCGCGACGCCGGCAGGCGGTGCACGGCCGCGGGCCCGTCGCCGGCGTGAGCGCAACCAGGCGCGGTCGACGTCGGCGTCGACAGCCACCCGGCGGCCTTCACCCCGGCGGTCCCGCCAGAAGGCGTCCGACCAGGTCCCGACGACTGCGCACCCCGACCTTGTCGAACACCGACTTCAGGTGGTCCTGCACGGTGTACGCAGAGATGTGGAGCGCGGCCGCGATGGACCGGGTCGACTCGCCGCGCAGGACGAGCCGCGCGACGTCGAGCTCGCGCGACGTCAGATCGTGGGCGGCCAACAGCAGCCCGAGAGTGGAGCGCGGCTCGGCACGCTCGACGACAACAGCGATCGGTGCCGCGGCCGCGGCTGTGCGGGACGCGTGCAGATACAGCCAGCCGCCGTCGCCGGCCCGGACCCGCACACCGGCCGATCGCCCCGGTACGTCGACGGCTGCCGCGACGGCGTACACACTCACCGGCAGCGGCAGCCGCGAGGACCGGTCGGGCAGCAAGGCGAGCAACTCCTCGGCCTCGGCGGTGCACGCAACGAGCTCGTGACGTTCGTCGAGCAGCACGACACCCGGCCGGCCCACCACTTCAGGGGCAGGTGCGTGCAGCACGACGGCCTGGCGCAGGGCGTGCGCGAGATGCGGGACGACGCGCTGGACGACCTCGATCTCGCCCGGGCCGAAACCCAGACCACCGTCGGCCCGGTGCAGGCACAGATAACCCCAGCACTGCCCGGCCGAGACAAGCGCGGCACGCAACTCGTCACCCAGCCCGATCGGGCGCAGAATCTCGCGATAGCGCGGGCTGGCCATCCGATCACCGCCAGTCGCCTCGTCCAGCGAGCACACGTGACCGGCCGAGCCGACCAGCCCCGCGAACGTGTTGACGCCCCCGCCGCCGAACTCGTTGGCCAAGAACTGCGCGGTCACCGCGGCCAACGGCTCCTCGACGTGCACCCCGGTGAACAGCAACGTCTCCGGATCGGCCGCGGTGACGAACGCCGCGTCGACCGTCACCACCCGGCGCAGCGCCGCGAGCACGCTCCGCTGGAGCTCCCCGACGTCGGGCCCGACACGACAGGCGCGCAGCACCACACGTTCCGCATCGGACACCGTCGTCATGAGACGACAGTGTCGCCGCCGGCGGCCACGTCGGGAACCCCACCTTGTTGGGATGGTGGTCCGGACCAGCAGCAGACCAGGCTGAGGCCATGACCAACGACCAACTGACCCGCAACAAGAACCTCGTCGCCGACTTCATCCAGGACCTGTTCGGCAAGGGTGACCTGACCGCCGTCGACCGCTACCTCGCCGCGGACTTCGTCAACCACGACCCGCCGTTCCCGGGCTCCCCCGACGGCGCGGCCGGCATGCGCGGAGCCGCCGAGAGGTTCCGGACCGCCCTCCCCGACTGGCGCACCGAGGTCGAACACCTCGTCGCCGAGGACGACCTGGTCGTCGAGCACTTCCACGCCCGGGGAACCCACGTCGGCGAACTCTTCGGACAGCCCGGCACCGGCCGGACCCTCACCCTGCGCGGCGTCCAGATCTTCCGCATCGCAGGCGACCGGATCGTCGAGCGCTGGGGCCGGCTCGACGAGGCGGGCCTGCACACCCAACTCACCACACCCTGGGCCGGCGGCGACTGATCTCAGGGTTCTGCGGATTGCGCGAATTTTCGCGGGCCCGCCCACTGCCGGTCCGAGAGGAGCATCGCGAGGCGGCTTTCGTGGAGCGACAGCGGCGTTCCAGCGGTACAGGTCGACGGCCCGGTCCAGGTCGCCGCGGCAGGCGGCGACGTAGGGCGCGAGCCAGCTCCTTGCTCGACGGCAGCCACTCCGTCCAGGTTCCGTTCTCGACCTTGCCTCGACGCGGCGCCTCAGCGACCAGCTCGGGCACTCCAAGGTGAGCATGACCCAGGACCGCTACCTCGGCCGCCGGCTCACCGATCGGCAGACCGCCGACGCGCTGGAAAATCTGCTCGTCGAGAACGGTGCGGAGACGAAAACCGTCCCAAAAGTGTCCCGTGATCTTGAAGACGAGACCGGGCCGAGTCGCTGACCTGCGAATGTGGTGGGCCCCCGGGGGATCGAACCCCGAACCCGCGGATTAAAAGATGGCGGCGTCGCACCTTGCTGCGAGCATTTCGCAGGTCAGAGTGACCTCAGCCGTGTCCATGCTGCCTTGTCTGCACCCAGCCGATCGAAACTCGCAGTCATTCTCGCAGTCATTGAGTCCAATGTGGACGTTTAGGCCGTTCGTTGACATTCGCGCCGCAGCGTCCAGCTGCGGCGGTCAGCCCAGGCTCGAACCGGGCCGTCAGATCGGGGTCGGAGCGCGACGATCATGGCTGTATTGACTACCTGACGCTACCTCGACGGCGTCGGGCATAGCCCCCCGTCGGAGCAAGCGCGCCATCGTCCAGCATTACGAACCCCACCTCGCGTTGCGGGCGATTCACATGGGCGAGCCGAACCGGTGCTCGGGCGCCAGACCCAGCCGATACGTTTGCGCGGTGTCTCATCAAGGTCGCGGGCTCACCGCGCTCGGTCGCCTCGCCGTCGTGCCCGCCCGTGAGGTGTGGCCGCACGAGGCGTTCGACTTCACTCCATGGCTCCTGCAGAACGTCGATGTCCTCAGCGACCTGCTGGGCATGGACCTCGTACTGGAGGTCGCCGAGCACCCGGTCGGAGATTTCAGCCTTGATCTGAAGGGCTACGACGAGCTCACCGGCGAGACGGTCATCGTCGAGAACCAGTTGGCGCAGTCCGACCACAACCACCTCGGCCAGATCATCACTTACGCGGCCGGCACGAACCCGACCACCATCGTGTGGATCACCACCGGCTTCCGCCTCGAACACCGGGCCGCGATCGACTGGCTCAACCAGCGCACCGACGACAACACCCGCGTGTTTGGCGTGGTCATCCGAGTCGTCCGGATCGGGACATCCGAACCCGCCCCGAACTTCGAGCTGGTGGCGCAGCCGAACGATTGGGAGAAACAAGTCAAGAAGGCCACGTCCACCGCCAGCGGCCCGACGTCGGCACGCGAGGCGCAGTACCGAGAGTTCTGGGAGTTGGTCCTTGATCGCGTTCGCGCCGAGCATCCCGACTGGACCCGGGCCCGCACGAGCGGTACGTCATGGGTCAACACCGCCACCGGGACCAGCGGTGCAGTCATCTCCATGGCCTGGACGCGCGCCGGGCTCGTCATCCAGATCTACTTCGAGTCTGCAGACGCCGACCTGAACTCGACGCGATTCGACGTGCTGTACGCCCAACGCGAGATCTTCGAGGCCGCCCTCGGCGAGACGCCAGTCTGGGACGAGATGGACGGCCGGAAGGCAGCCCGGATCGTCATCCCCTCCGAGTTCACCGACCTCACCGATAAGAACACATGGCCGCAAATGATCGAGTGGCTGATCCAGAAGCAGAACGCCCTACGCAGCGCCCTAGCGGTGGTCGGCGGCGTCAGCTGACCGCCGCCCTGCCCGCGCCGAGGCCGAAGCGGTACGACAGAGCATTGCGCGCCGCTGGCTGGTGTCGTGCCCGCCCGGAACCCGAAGTCGAGTTCACGCTGCACCCACGACCCGCTGCGAGTCCATCCGGCAGATGATCGGGGACACCGCCGGTGCCGAGGCCACCGTCCGGCGGCTTTGTCCATGTCCTGACCTGCGCCCGCATCGGCGACGCTCCCCGCAGCGAGACCGGCCGAACGTGGCGGCCAGCTGGTGGCGACCCCGCACGGGCGGCGGCGCACCGTCACCCCGGCCGATGCCTGCGCGGACACCCCTCCGCCGGGCCCGCCAAGCTGGCTCGGTACCTGGATACCGCGCGGCGCGACCGGCCACTCCGGGCACCGCTCGTGGAAATGCCGCATCCACTGCGCCCCGCGGCGCCGAGTGCGGCGCCGAAGGCCGCCACCCCCGCCCAACCCGGGATGCCGATTCGTCGGCATCGGCTGACCCACGCCCCAGCCCACCAGGTCGACTGCCGGCGAATCGCCCCCACCGGCCAAGTGTCCAGGCTGTCATGGACCCCTTTTCGTCGCCTTCCGCTCGTCCCGCTCGTACGACCACGTGTTGGCCGTGTTCACACGCGCAACGATCGGACCCGGATCGGCCTGAATAGCCTCCAGACTCGGGCGTGATCGCGGACACTATCGGAGTGAATGCGCAGCAGGCCCGGCTGGTGAGGTCCCACCGCGCCGCGAGCTCGCTCGCCGAGCTACTCGCGGCTGTGGACGCCAACTGGCTCGCCCTCCTCGACAGCGACGCCCTCGCCACCCAGGTCCGCACCCGGCACACCGTGTACGCGGCGGTCGACCGAGTCTGGGAGAACCTCAAAGCCGAAGGAGCCGACCCCGCCCACGACCCGGCATGGGCATGGTTGGCCATCTTGCGCGACCTCACCAACGACCTACAGATCACCTCGACAACCCGAGCCGCCCGCGCCGAGACCCCTGCGCACCATCCCGCAGCTCAGCCACCCGAGCCACGCGCCACCCCAGACCCATCGCTTCAACCAGTCACTCCAGTGACCGGCCTCACCGGTAGAGTCCGCGTGTGTCGTGGTGGCAGTCGCTGCTCTGGGCGCTCGCAGGCGGCGGCCTCACCGAGATCTACGACTTCTACAAGTCGATCCACTCTCGCAAGGCCTGGCCCTGGAATAAGGCACGGACCAAGAAGCGTGACCCCAACCAGGGCACCCCTGCGTTGTACGTGACCGCCACCCTCGCCCGGTTGGGCCTAGCGGCTGGCGTCGGCGCCGTCTTCGGTGCATCCGGACAGGTGAGCACCCATACGTCGCAGCTGGACTCGGACTTGGCGCGATGGCCATCGTAGAGCGAGCTGCTCGAACTGGTGCCCTGTCTCCCCCGCCGGTGGATAATGGAGCGGGCGACGCGACCGAGGACGGGCCAGCGAAGGGTGAGGCAGAGCCATCGCCGGGCCCGACCGAGAGCGAGACCAACGAGGGGCGGTGAATAGAGATGGCCACGAGCTGGTGGCACCGTCTTCTTGCCATCGTTGGACGCGCTGACTCCGCATTCGCGTGTACGGAGGCGGGCGCCCAGCCATCGAAGGTCAGCGCGCTTGCAGGTGTAATGGCGCGCACCGACCCAGTCTTCAGATCTGAGACTTTTCCTGATGCCTCACGAACAAGGCCTCAGCAATTCTCAGACATCATTGGACGCACTGACCCCGCTTTTTGGTCTGACGATATCCACGGCCAGTGGAATGAGACGCCGCCAGCCCAACTTGACCTAACGCCAAAGGATCCCGACGTCGAGACCTACTCACGGGCCGGGTCGCAAGAACCTAAGCATGCCCTTCCGAAGCGAACAACACGCCGCCAACCAACTAGTCTTCTTGAGGAATTTGCTCGGTCCATTATCCACGATCTCCTATCCATCTCCGGCGCTAAGGAAATTGGGACAAACTATGTGCCTGACACGGAAGCCCGGACCGTTTTAGTTGTCATCCTCCTGGACGGACCTGCAGGCGTGTCCGCGATGTTCGGCGCGCTGAAGTACCTCATAGGCGACCCTCCTTCAGGTCAGTTGCTTCTTCGGCACTTGAATGTTGGTCGCCTCCGATTCGATCTCACACTTTCCGAAGACGCCATCCGGCGCTCCCAGAAAGACCCACACTGGATCCGAAAGTCATTCATACGCGAAGACCCACTCCTGGCGCACGAATGGTGGCGCCTAATAGGCGAGAACACCCAACTCGAGAGTCCAGGGACCCCTAGGCAGCTCAGCGATCGTCAGCGCGGCGGCAGCCTCGTTCCGGCAGGCAGCGGCGACATATCGCGACGACCTACTGAGACTGATGTTGACTTCGCCAGAACAGCAACTCTGTCGTTGGACCAGGTGGCAGCAGCCTTAGCCATTTCACGCAGTGGAGTGCTCCAGCTAGTCAGAGATGGCTGGCTGCTTGGCGTTCGACGAGACGGATTACTCCAAGTTCCAGCAGCCTTCATCCAAGGCAATGGAGTCGTACTGGGCCTCGCTGGAGTTGTCGTACTGCTTCGAGACGGAGGCTACAGCGACGACGAAATCTTGCGATGGCTATTCACCAACAACGATTCGATACCAGGAACTCCGATTGACGCTCTCCGGGCGGGCCGACTCAAAGAGATCAGACGACGCGTCCAAGACATGGTGAGCTAACTCGCGACGTCACACGATCATCTACCGGCAAACCCCTGCTCGGCGATGAGGCCGCCCGCAGTTTGGTGCGCTGACCACCTACGCGGCCGCTGGCGATGATGCCACAGCAATGACGCCATCCCAGCACCGCCGTTCGGTCTCACCAACGACGTGACTTCTGACGCGGGCAGCCAACGCGAGCCGAGCCGACGAGCCGGGCCGGGCGTCGACGAGCACGTCCCGGACCGCTCCGCTCGCGGCCCGGCATCTCGGCTGCGGGGCGCCAGCGTCGGGATCCGTTGACGGCATCGTGTCAACGCCGGTTCGCTAGGGCCGGTTCAGGAGCCGATGACGACGATCCGGCTTCCCGGCGGGGCGGGCGAGTCGAGGCGGGTGACCGGCTCGCCGTCGAGATGAAGTCGTTGGGCCGCGATGTAGCAGGCGACCCGTTCCTCGCTCAGGCCGGCGGGCGAGCATCCAGCGTGATCGGGTGGTTACCGCCGGGACCGGCGGCGCCGGATCGGGGTGGTCGCTCACGACTCGTCCAACGAGCGGAGCGCGCGTGACCCCAGGGACCTCGCCGGGGCTTGAACGGAACCGACCAAACCAGCATCCGCCGACACCCCCCGACGATCGCCGAGCAGACGCCGGGCGGTAGCTGATCGAAATGCCGGCCAACGTGTCGCGGGATGCTTGCAACGCGAAACGCCGCCTCCATCTTCGCGTGCCCGGCGGAGCCCTTCTGGATCGCGGTCGTGCGGAGGAACCCGGATCGGGGAGCTGCTCGACATTTGCCGCGCAGCACGGGAGTGCCGCGGCGGGCGCGTGGCTGACCGGTCACTCGGTTCGATTGCGTCCGGCGCGGGCCACGCCGCGGCAAGGTCAGGCCCGTTGCTCGGACTTGTGGAAAGGTTATGCCGCGTGACCCACGTGCACGCTAAGGCGGGAGCTGCGCTCGGCACAGTCGTGGCCGGGGGGATAGCCGGCGTCAGGTCGTACAACTCGACGCAGCACCGTTGGGCTGCGCACCACTTCGCTCGGCTCGCTGCCGACTTCGAGGCCGACCATATCGGCGAGGCGCGCCCGTACTGGCAGCAGTGGGCATACGTCGACGCGGCGATCGCCGCAGCCCACGGCTTCCTCGAGGCCTACATCAATGAGATCTACGCCGACGCTGCCGATCCCGAGATTGCAGACGGAGCGCATAACGGGCTGTCCGAGCGGACCGTGGCGTCCATGACGGGCTACTGGAAGGCGCACCACGAAACCGCGTCGGTCTTGACCAAGTACCGGATGGCCCGAATCTTCGCCACGGGGGCCGCTGGCGACGACGGCCGCCGGCCGAATGAGGACGTAAAGCTGCTGATCGAGCTTAGGAACTGGCTCGTCCACTTCAAGCCGAAGACTCTGGTCGGCGGCGCCCCCGCGCCGAAGAAGTCCCTGGAGACGCTGCGAACGCGGTACTCCGACAACCGGATCTTCGAGGGTGTTCCAGCATCGTGGTTCCCCCACGTCGCACTGTCGGCAGGCTGCGCGCGGTGGGCAATCGAATCGGCCGAGCAGTACGTCGGGGAGTTCATCGAAGACGTCGGCGGGACTCGGACCCACCATCGTCTCGATCCGGATCCGCCCGAGACGCCTTAGGTCTTTGGGTGGGGGCACCCGCGCACCTCAGGGACTTCTGCTAGCGCGTTCGCAATTCCGAGCTTGGCCGTCAACATGACGGCTCGCAGGCCGTCGCACCGCGTCGACAACAGGTCCCGGAGGACCTCGTCGTCCTCGAGTTGCGAGCGTTCAGGTCGCGCGCACCCGCATGGGGTTGGCGTCGTCGAGGTGCGCACCCCGCTCTCCGGCGCGGCGTTCACGGAAAACCGCTTCGACCCGACGGGCGGCCTCGACCGGGTCCTCGTGCTCCCACACCCGCAGCACCACCCAACCCGCCTCGCGGAGCCGTTCGTCGGTGTCACGGTCACGCCGACGGTTCGTCGCGACCTTCTCCGCCCAGAACCCCGAGTTCGTCACCGCAACGGTGTGGTGTTCGGGGCAGCCGTGCCAGAAGCAGCCGTCGAGGAAGACCGCCACCCGGGCCCGGGTGAACACCAGATCCGCGGTGCGGCGCAGCCGCGGCAGCGGGCGAGCCCCGACGCGGTAGCGCAGCCCCAACGCGTGCACCGCCGACCGCAGCGCCAACTCCGGACGGGTATCCCGCCCCTTGTTCGAGCGCATGCTCGCCCGCACACCCGGCGAGGACGCCCACGACCGCTCCGCGTCCACGAACGGCGAGTCTAGGGCCGGCCGGCGCAACGGGCGCGCTGCCTGGCGTGCCGCCGCGGAATCGTCAGAGCTCGCGCATAACATCACCTACGTGGCCCAGAACCCGACCCTCGTCGACTTGTTCGCCGGGTGCGGCGGGATGACGACGGGGTTCACCCGCCACGGCTTCGAACCCGTCCTCGCCGTCGAGCACGACCTGCACGCCGCCGCCACCTACGCCGCGAACTACGGCGAGGACCACACCTACTGGGGCGACATCGCCGAGGTCTCCGACGACGCGATCCCCGAAGCCGACGTCGTCATCGGCGGCCCACCCTGCCAGGGCTTCTCCAACCTCGGCAGCAAGGACGTCGACGACCCCCGCAACCAGCTGTGGAAGCAGTACCTGCGCTTCGTCCAGGTCGCCCGCCCGCAGGTCTTCGTGATCGAGAACGTCGATCGGTTCCACAAAAGCGCCGAGTTCCAGCTCCTGCGCGACGAAGCCGACCACGGCATGATCAAGGATTACGAGCTCACCCACGGGCTGCTGCTCGCGGCCGACTACGGCGTCCCCCAGCGTCGAACCCGGACCATCGTGATCGGGTCGCGCATCGGGAAGATCCCGCACCCCGAGGCCACGCACTCCAAGCTTCCGACCCTCGACAAGAAGAAGCCGTGGCGCACCGTCCGCGATGCGATCAGCGCGCTGCCCGAGCGCCCCGACACCACCGAGCTCCCCGACACCAAGACCGAGTACTTCGGCCGAGTCGTGCCTGGCGAGTTTAAGTGGTTGGACCTGCACTTCGGGCGCAATCCCCGTGAGACCTCGCTGCTGCGCTACGACTGCATCCCACCCGGTGGTGGCCGGTTCGACCTGCCCGACGAGCTGTTGCCGCGGTGCTGGCGGGAGAAGAAGACCGGCACCACCGACGTCATGGGCCGCATGCGATGGGACCATCCCTCCTTGACCATCCGCACTGAGTTCTTCAAGCCCGAGAAGGGCCAGTACCTCCACCCCCAATGGGAGACTGACAATCCTCGGCGGCGGGTGAACCGGGTCATCACCCACCTCGAGGCCGCCCTGCTGCAGGAGTTCCCCGACACCTTCGCCTGGTGCGGCTCCAAGATCCAGATAGCCAAGCAGATCGGCAACGCAGTCCCCGTCGGACTGGCAGCAGCCATCGCGGGACACATCCGCAAGCACCTGGGCTGAGCAACGCGGCGGTCCCGGGAGCCCGCGCCTCCAGATGCGGTGGGTTCTGATGAGCCCTCCGGCCTCACGACGACTCAGCGTGATTCGTTTCCTACCGCACAGTCCGAGCCTCATCGTCCGATATCCTTTATGCCCACGATGCTCAAGCTGGCCCCCGCACTCGCCCTGCGTAGCCGCTGGAACGGAGGCGCGAGATATGGCCGCGAGTGACGTCGTCGATCGCATCGTCCTCGCCCCGGACGCAGGTCTGGTGCGGAGCCTTGGCGCGAACCACACCCTCGAGTCCGCGATCGCCGACCTCGTCGACAACAGCGTCGACGCCGACGCGACGCGCGTGTCCATCCGCCTGCTGACCGACCTCGACCGGCTGGTGCAGGTCGAGGTTGTCGACGACGGCGGTGGGATGAACTCCGAGACGGTCAACGCCGCGATGACCATCGGCCACCAGCGCGAGTACGACGAGGCGGACCTCGGGCACTTCGGGATGGGCCTCAAGGCGGCGTCTTTCGGGCACTGCGACGTCCTCACCGTCTGGTCGAGGCAGCAGGCGGCAGAGCCGGTCGGTCGCCGGATCCGCCGAGCGGACTTCTCGAAGGACTTCACCTGCGAGGTGCTGGCGAAGACCGTCGCCGCACGCCAAGCGACCGCGAGACGCAAGGTCGTGGGCGGCGTCCAGGGAACCACCGTCGTGTGGTCAGAGATCAGGAACGCCTACCGCGGTCGGAATGCGGAGGAGGCGCGCGAGTGGTTGGCCCTTCGGGAGTCCGCGCTCCGGGCGCACCTCGGCGTGACGTTCCACCGGCTCCTCGCGGCGGGCCGCCTGCAGATCGACATAGTCGTCGACGACGTTGCCGCAGGCTCGACGAGTCCCGGGGTGCCCGTTCTCCCCATCGACCCGTTCAGCTACGCACGGTCCGGTCACCCCGACTACCCGAAGGCACTCTTCACGCAGAGCGCACACACGAAGATCAAGCTGACCTGCCACATCTGGCCAGCCAAGACCGACAAGACCGGGTTCCGGATCGGGGACAAGCCCGGCGGGCAGCTCCAGGGCTTCTACATCTACCGCAACGACCGGCTACTGCAGGTCGGCGGCTGGGCGGACACCGCCAACCCCGCACCGGCGCGCCAGCTCGCTCGAGTCGTCGTCGACGACGACTCGATCGGGAAGTTGCTCACGATGAACCCCGAGAAGAGTGGCCTGAAGTTCGAGCCGACGTTCCACGACGCGCTCGGCGCCGCGACCGCGGACGACGGCACGACGTTCGCTCAGTACCTCGAGGACGCCGAGTCCATCTTCACCACCGCCAACAAGCGGAAACGACGCCGGAAGCCGGCGATTCGCCCCGAGCGAGGATTCGCACCGGAACTGCGGCGCCGCATCGGCAGCGAACTCACGTTCATCAGCGGTGATCCGGTCAACGTGCTCTGGCGACGATTGCCGGTCGGGGAGTTCTTCGATGTGAACCTGCGTACGAAGACGCTGCTGTTGAACACCCGGTATCGCCACCTGTTCGCCCCAGGCGGGGGCAGCCTCAATGATGCCCCGTTCTTGAAGGCGCTCATGTACCTGCTCACCCACGAGCTGTTCGAAGGCCAGGCGCTCGGTTCCAGCAAGAAGGACGACCTGGCCCTGTGGAAGAGCGTGCTCGGAGCCGCGGTCCTGACCGAGACGATCAACCGAGGCGGATAGCCCATCGGGCCCGTGAGCGGCCCGCCGACCAGTAGCGAACGATCGCCAAGAGCAAGGAGCGATGAGTGACCGGATACGAGCGGCCGCTCTGGGGTGACGCGTTGCGGAACGCGTTCCTCGCACTGGCCCAGCAACGTCCGACACCGCTCCTGCCGCTGCTCGGCATGCTGTCGGGAACCGTCGTAGACGCGGCGGCATTGGGCGAGTTCATCGAGCGCGCCGCCGACGACGACCCCGCGCATACGCAGACTCGGCTCACGCTCGCCAAATGGGACGCGGACGGCAGCCCGGACTGGGCGAGCGCCCCGCAGTCCGAGGACCGCCGCTCGCAGGTCTACGAGGCCCTCGCGCTGTCACCTGAGCTGGCTGCGATGTTCGGTAAGCATTTCCCCGTCTTCGACTCGCCGGCCACGGTCATCTCGAGGGTCTTCCAGCCCTGGTACGCGACCGCGCGTTCGACTCGGTCGAACGTGTACTGGGTCGACTACGAGTCGTACCTGCGCGATGTGAAGCGGTGGTCGGCCTCGTCCATCGCCTCGCTCGACCAGACGACGACAGAGGTCGTCGAGCGTCTCAGCGACCCCACCCGTGCCGATGTCAAGCAGACCAAGGGCCTCGTCGTCGGCTACGTCCAGAGCGGCAAGACCGCGAACTTCACCGGCGTCGCCGCCAAGGCGGTCGACGCCGGCTTCCGACTCGTCGTCGTTCTGACCGGGACCATCGAGATCCTGCGTGCCCAGACCCAGCGCCGGATGGACATGGAGCTGATCGGCCGCGAAAACATCCTGCGCGGACAGGACCCCGACGACCCGAAGGTCGCCAAGGAACTCGACTACCAGCAGGACGACAAGTGGCTGGCGGACGAGTTCGTCCGCCACGGAGCAGCCCTTGACCAACCCGGCGTCGTCCACATCGACCGCGTCACCACACATCGAAGCGATTACAAGCGTCTGCCCCAGGGCCTGACCAAGCTGCGCTTCTTCAAGACCGACAAACGGGCAGCGCTGAACGACCCGGTCAACCTGTTCAACTCCGACGCCTACGTCGCGGTCATCAAGAAAAACCGTGCTCCCCTGGAGAAGCTGCTCGCGGACCTGAAGCCGCACAAGGGCGACCTCGCACAACTTCCGGTGTTGATCATCGACGACGAGTCGGATCTGGCGTCAGTCGACACGACCAACCCGGCACGGTGGAAGGGGGACTCGGCCAAGGATCGTGAGCGGAAGACGATCAACAGGCTCATCACCGAGCTGTTGCAGGTCTGTCCTCGTGCGCAGTACGTCGGCTACACCGCCACCCCGTTCGCGAACGTCCTCATCGACCCCGACGACGAGCGTGACCTGTTCCCGGGCGACTTCGTCCTGGCCCTTCACCGCCCTCCCGGCTACATGGGCGTCCGAGAGTTCCACGATCTCGACAAGTTCGCGGCCGGCGAACCCCGGGACGTCAGCACCTCCAACGAACTCGCACATGTGCGAGCCCTCGCCGGCGACCGCGACACCGACCCGGCCCGACGAGACGACGAGCTCCAGGAGGCCCTCGACGCTTGGGTACTCGCTGGCGCGGTCAAGAAGTTCCGGGAGGCCCGCGGCGCGAAACCGTTCCATCACCACACGATGTTGGTCCACGAGTCCGTCAGGCGGGCCGATCACGGAGACACCGCAGAGGATGTCCGGGCCATCTGGAACCGCTCGCGGTTCACCTCGACCGAGGGAGGAATGCGTCGCCTCGAGCGCCTCTTCGACGCGGACTTGCTCCCGGTCATGCGGGCCCGGGCCGGGCTTTCGGCGATCCCGAAGAGCTTCGCCGAGCTCGCCCCGTTCATCGGGACGGCGCTGGCGCAGATCACCGTCGACGGCGACCCGATCCTGATCGTCAACTCCGACGCCCAGGTCAAGGCCCAGCAGAAGAAGCTCGACTTCGAGACCGACCAGGTCTGGCGCATCCTCATCGGCGGCACCCAGCTCAGCCGAGGATTCACCGTCGAGGGACTCACGACCTCCTACTTCCGCCGCAAACCCGGCCAGGCCGACACGTTGATGCAGGCCGGACGCTGGTTCGGCTTCCGCCCCGGCTACCAGGACCTCGTCCGGCTCTACATTCGGCGTGACGAGGTCGTAGACCTCCACGACGCGTTCGAGGCGCTGCTACTCGACGAGGAGGCGTTCCGAGACGAGGTCCGGCAGTACCACGGCTTCGACGAGGCCGGGATGCCACTGCTCGAACCACGCCAACTCCCGCTGCTCGTGTCGCAGCACCTTCCGTGGCTTCGCCCCACCGCCCGCAACAAGATGTGGAACGCGAAGATCACCTCGAAGGCGACGGGTGGGCGGTTCCAGGACCGGTACGGCGTGCCCGACCGCGGCGCCTCGGCGAACGTCCGCAACCTGACCGACGTCGCCGTCCCGCTGCTCCAGCACGCCACCCGCCACCTCAAGCTCGGGTACACACTCGACGACGGCCGATCCGGCACCGAGCAGTTCAAAGTCGGCCTCGTGCCCGGTGCGGAGTTCCTCCGCCTCATCTCCAGCTACGCCTGGCATCCCGACTACCGAGACGTCGTCACACCGCTCAAGAACTTCCTGGCCACCGCGACCGCAGACGCACGCATCACCGAATGGGTCATCGCCTGGCACCAGCCAGCCAAGGCAGGCGACACCCTCGAGGTGCCCGGGCTGGGTGCCTCGCCCGTCGTGACTCGCCGGCGGCGCGCGGACCGGCTCGACTTCGTCGGCTCCGACCGCAAGCACGCGACCGCGCTGCTACCCATCGCGCACGGAAGGGACGTAGCCGAGCTCGACGGTGCACCAGGACGTGGCGTATTGCTCGTCTACCTCGCCGACGACCGCGCCGAGGACAACCTAGGTCACAAGGTCGGCCCGCTCACCGCGGAGAGCCTGGTCCCGCTGCTCTCGTTCGCCACCCCGTCCTCGGCCACCCCACGGAGACGCGACGTCATCCAGTGGACCGTCGAGAGCAAGGATCACGCAGACGAAGCCACGGTCAGCAAGGCATAGACCCCGGCATGTGCGGCTGTCGCATCCCGAGGACTTGTCCGCGGCGACGGCCGAGCTCGACATGGCGGGGCGGTCGCCGCGTGCCGCGACTGTCGCCGGCGGCTGATGCGTCGCGTTGGACGCGGCCGGGCAAATACCCACAACCTCCATGACCCAATCACTGCACTGACGAGGGAGATCGCATGGGCGCCGCCTGGAGCTTCCTCACGCTCGAGGAATCGGCTCGCCAGTACGTCGGCAACGAGGGCTACGCCGACCGGCTCGACAGTCATTACGTCTTCGACAGCACGGTCGCGAACCACGGGAGAGTCGCCAGAGGCGATCTGGCTGTGCTGCGCGACGGCAAGCTCGTGCTCGGCGTGGGGTGGATCGACGCGGTCGACGTCTCGGCGACGCAGAAGACCCGCCGCCGGTGCCCTGAGTGCGGACGGACGGGCTTCAAGCAGAGACGGAACCTCAGGCCGGTGTTCAAGTGCAGCCCCTGCGGCGCCGAGTTCGACGAGCCTGTGGCCGAGCTCATCGACGTCCAGCAGTTCCGCGCCAACTACGCACGAACCTTCACACCGGTCGACGGCGTCGTCACTGTCGCGGACATCGATCCGGCGTATCTCGGGCGCGCGGTGCAACACGCGATCCGTGAACTCGATATGGACCGCCTCCGCCCGCTCCTCGCCGAGACCACGATTCGGGGCAGCGCATTCTGGGCACCCGACGGCCGGGTTCGTCCGTGCATGCCCGGCGGCTTCGCAGAGCGGGTGGGCCGGTACCGAATCGGCCAGCAGAGCTTCCGCGAGCAGCTCCTGCGGAAGTTCGGAGCGGTGTGCGCTTTCACCGGGCCACAACACCCGGCAGCGCTCGACGCCGCACACCTCTACCGCTACTCGGAAACACCCGAGCATGACACAAGCGCCGGCCTACTACTGCGACGCGACCTGCACAGCCTGTTCGACCGGTGGCTGATCGCGGTGGACCCCGGCCAGTGGTGCATTCGAGTCTCGCCCGCCCTACTCGCCTTCACCGACGTCGCGGGGCTCGACGGTCTCCCGCTGCAGGTGCGTGCCGATCTTCGTCCGCACCCCAACCACCTGACAGCTCATTTCGCCCTGGCTCGAACGGGCTGGTGACCAGCCAGTTCGGACACTCCCACCTGACGCCGGGGCTGCGGTGGAGCCACGCGGACCTCACCCCGCGCGGCCGCCGAGTTCGATGGCTTCGATGGGCGCTGAACGTCGGGCTCTTCACCCAGGAATCACAGTCGGAACCCGACCTCGTTCGACGACCGCTGAGGAGGGTTTCGGGCTACTGCTTCCGACCCAGAGGCTCAGCTCTATCCGATCTGCTCAGAGTTCGGCCATTTCATCAGGGCCGAGTGGAACCTCGAAGTGTCTGCCGGGTCGGGCGATGTCGGCGATGTCGGGGGCCGGCGTCTCCGGCTCAGCGGGATCAGCCTTCGCCCACCATCTACCACTGTGCCAGAACTTCGGGCGCTGGTCCTCGACCTCGACCGGCGCCAGCCGAACTGAGATCCACTCGCCTTTGGTCGGAATTTCGAGTCCCAGCAGCGCCGCGACCTTGGGGTGGACGCCCTGGTGGCCGAGGACGATGATCCCCTGGCCTCGGAGCTGGAGACGGGCGTCGCGGGCCCGTTTGGGGGCGTCGTCCTGCTTCGCCACGGTCAGTACCGTCGCGCGGCGAATGATTACATTCCGCACCCGCGAGAAGAGTTCATTGGTGCGTTTCTGCCCTGATCGCCTATCGGCGAAGATATTCGCACGCACCCCGTCGTCGAGGTGGCGCAGCGTGTTCTCCGGTAGTGCATGGTCAGGGCGATCCCACAGCCAACAGATCTGATCCCTGGCTTCGACCGACAGCGTCCGCTTATTGTCTCGGTTGTAGCGACGGCGCAGCAACCCGGTGTTCTTGTCCTTCGTCCAGCCGAGACGGTCGTCGGTGATTTGGATGATTCCGGCGCCCCAGAGATTGTGGTCGTCACAAAGCCAGACGAGAAGAGCCGGATGGTCCGCTTTCCCGGAACGTTCATCATGCGCGGGACAGAGGTACATCTCCATCGGGATCTCCCAGCCACCCAACGACTTGGAGAACTTGCAGTCGAGATCGATCCCGCTGATATTCCAGTCGAGATCGACGCCGTCTGCGAGTTCGAACTCCTTGGTGAGATTGACCTCGACCACGGTCCCGAGATGAGTCTTCTCAGTCTTGGTCAGCTGCTGATAACACCAGCGACCGGTCCGCTGCCCGTCCATCAACTCGTCGAGTGAGTCTCGTAGCGCCCACTGGAAACGTTCCTTCGCATCCGGCTGCCGTTCGAACCACGCGGCCAGGAACCGCACCGCCTCGGACGCCTCGTCGCGGTCTCCGAGCGATGGAAGCTGCCGATGGCTGGACATGTGCTCGGTCGGAGCGGGGAAGTCGACGAATTTATTACGCATCCGTCGGAGCTGCGCGGGCGACCGGTGGAACGACTCGATCGACCTCGAACCTGACGTGGCGGAACCCTCGCTGGCGCCCCCGAACAGGTCTGGCCCAGCCTGCGAGGAGGATCTTCTCGGCATGACAGGTGAGCGTGCCGGCGACCGCCAAGCCCGCCACGATCGACCCCACGACCAACCCTCGGGCGCGGGTGTGTCGTTGGCGGACGGCCACGTAGGGCGTCAGCGTGCTCCGGTGACCGACCGTGGCCAGACCGAGAGATCGCGGGCCGGGAGAACTACCCCGCCGCGTCGCGTTGTGTGGGCCGTCGCTAGCCGCCGGCGGTGAGGTCATGGCTGCAGACCGGTCGTGTGGCGTCGTGCAGATCGAGGCGGTCGACCTCGCCCTGCTCGGTCAGTCCGGGAACCACGATGATCTGTGTGTCGGCCACGGTGAGCCGATACTCGTGACGGCCGCGCTCGGACGCGGCCACGACGAGAGCGCCGGACGCCGCATCGATCGCCTCCCCGCGGCTCGGCTCGATCCCGTCATCCAGCGCAACCGTGTTCTCGGCTCCCCGGTGCAGCACACCCAACGTCCACCTGGTGGCAGTGTTCATCCGGGCATGATGACGAACCCGGCGCGGTCGCATCGTCGACCGCGCCGGGTTGTCCACAACCGGCCCGCTACTCGTCGTCCTCGGTCGGGTTGTCCCCCAGCAGCCGGGCTGCCTGACGCCACGCCCGCAGCATCGCGGTATAGGCGGTCGCGTCGGTGATCTCCCATGTGACCGGGCCGGTCACGATCCGCAGCACCGCCGGCGTCGCACCCCCGGCCCATCTGCATCATCGACGACACCGGCACCGCACTCGAACGCATCACCGTCCGCCACACCGCCGCCGGCCTGCGCAAACTGGTCACACTGCTACATCAACACCACGTCGCAGGTGTCGCGATCGAACGCGGCGACGGCCCGGTCGTCGCCTCGCTACTCGAGGCCGGCCTCACCGTGTTCCTGATCGTCCCGCAACAGGTCACCGCCCTACGAAGCCGCTACAGCGCGGCTCGCAACAAGGACGACCGCTTCGACGCCTACCTCCTCGCCGACGTCCTGCGCACCGACCGCCGCCGCCTCACCCCGCTCACCGTCGACACCGACGCGACCGTCGGGCTGCGGATGCTGGTGCGCGCCCGCGCCGACCTGGTCAAGGCCCGCGTCGCCGCGCACAACCAGCTCCGCGCGCACCTGCAGCTCGCTCACCCCGGCGCGGTCGGGCTGTTCCACCAGCTCGACGGCAAGATCTCCCTGGCATTCCTGACCCGCTTCCCCACCCCACGCCACGCCCGCTGGCTCTCCGAGAAACGCCTCACCGCGTGGCTGAAGCAGCGCACTACACCCGCCCGACCACCCGCACCGCCGGACAGCTGTTCGACCACCTCACCCAGGCCCCGGCCGGGCATCCCGACGGCCCCACCACCGACGCGGCCCAGGCCATCACGCTGGAGCTCGTCGCGCTGCTCACCAACCTGCGTGAACGGATCACCGTGATCGAGTCCCACATCGAGCAGGCCCTGGCCGCGCACGCCGACGCCGCGGTGTTCACCAGCCTGCCCCGCTCCGGAACGGTGCGCGCCGCGACCATGCTCGCCGAGATCGGCGACGCCCGCGGCCGCTACCCCACCGACAACGCCCTCGCCGCCGCAGCCGGCATCTCCCCCTCCACCCGGGCGTCCGGGCGCGCGCACTACGTCGCGTTCCGCCGCGGCTGCAACCACCGGCTACGCCATGCCATCGTCGACTTCGCCGACGCCAGCCGCGCCGCGCACCCCTGGGCCCAGGACGTCTACGCCCGAGCACGGGGCCGCGGGCACAACCACGCCCACGCCGTCCGCATCCTCGCCCGCGCCTGGCTACGGATCATCTGGCGCTGCTGGACCGACCACACCCCATACGACCCCGCACACCACGCCGCCGTCGTCGCCACCAGAACAGCACGACTCAGTCCGCCCGATACCGGCGAACCCGTTGACGCGCACCCGAACCGGCACGAGACCAGCACCGGCGTCGCTTCCTGATCGCAGCCCGCTCCAGCCGCCCGCAGGCGGTGTCCAGGCTGGCCGAAGGCCACCCGAAGGGCACCGGCCTGGACACCGCCGAGGACGGTAGGACACTCCAGCGACGGGAACGACCCACCCCGAGGTTGACATGGGGTTGTCGAGGGCGGACGAAGTCCGTCGCGTAGCGACGCGCAGCGCCCTTGACGGTGAGTGCGGCCGTGCTGATATGGAGACCGCTCCTGTCAAGAGGCAGGGCGGAGCAGCGCCCGTCACCGTCGACTGACAACGGGCGCTGCTCCGCAGGGAGTCCAGAGTTCGCACTGGTCAGAGCGGTGAGCGTGTCACTTCGACGCGCATCATCAGTCTGATATTCGCGGGTTGGGCACCGCAGGACGGCTGGTTCGGCTGGAGCGATGTCACTGCTCTAAGCACGAGCGTCACCGTCACGGACCGGATCCGCAGCGGCTGCTCATAACGCGGTCGTGCATCCGCTCCCAGGCGCTGCCACCACCCCAAACCAGTGAACCCCGGACGCTCACAGGCGGACCGGACTACTCGAGCACGGCCAGCGACCAGCACCAGCCGGCCAACTCGCGGGCGATCGCGGTATTAGCGACGACCGCCCGCTTGCGACGGGCGTCGAACCCCGCCCAGCGGGCGTGCAGGCGCCGGTTGCCCTGCTCGGCCCGTCCCCGCGCCGCCGGCGACGCGAGCTCCCACCGCCGGGCCAGCGCCGCCGAGGTCCGATAAGGACGACGGTGATGCCACGCGGCCTCGATCAACAGCCGTCGGGCGTGACCGTTGCCGGTCTTGGTGATCGCGCCCCGCGACTTCGTTGCGCCGCTGGAGAACTCCGAGGGCACCAACCCGAGGAACGAGCCGATCGTGCGGCCCGACAGCCGGTGCCAGTCCCCGATCTCCACAGCCAGCGCGAACCCGGTCAACGTCGAGATCCCCCGCAGACAGCCCAGCCGGCGCACCACCGGCGTGAGGTCGCAGTCCGCGACCATCGCCTCGATGGCCTCGTCGAGACGATCCCGACGTCCCCGCGCGGAAACCACGGCGCCGTAGGCGGACTCGAACGCCATCTGCGAGTGCAGCATCGGCAACCGCTGCCGGCGCAGCCACTCCTCGTGACGGGCGGTCCAGGCAGTGCCGCCGGAGCAGACGATCCCGTGGCGCAGCAACAACTTCATCATCCGGTTCCGCGCAGCCATCAACTCCCGCCGCGCCGCCTCCCGGGAGCGGGTCAGGTCCCGGCACGCCTCCAACTCCCGGCTCGGCACCGCGACCTCGACGATCTCCGACAGGTGCAGCAGCCGGGCCAGATGCCTCGCGTCGCGCACATCGGTCTTGACCCGATCCCCCGTCGGGCGCTGCAGCTTCGACGGCGCCGCGACCAGACAGCGGATCCCGACCTCGGTGAGCGCCCGCGCGAGGCCGAACCCGGTCGGGCCGGCCTCATAGGTCACCGCCGCCGGCCCCGGTAGGGCCCGGACCCAGTCGATCACCGTCGCCGGGTCCGGGACCAGGCGCTGCTCGAACAGCTGCCCGGTCTGCCCGTCGAGCCCGCACGCCACCACCGACCGGGCATGCACGTCCAGGCCCACGCTCGTCCGCACGTCGATCACCACGGCCAACCTCCCCAGGTCCACACCGACGGCTACCAGCGCAGGCCTACTCCCCCCGGCCACCCCGCCCGCCCGCCTCGGTTCTGGCCCTTCCTCCGCACCAGGCCAAGAGGTCGTCGACGAGGAGCAGGTCAAGGTGGAGCGCCCGCAGCGCAGCGAGGACGAACGACCTTGACCCGCGACGAGCGACGACCACGATCACGCCGCGGAGGAAACCCACTGCTCATACCGTCTAAGCCAAGGGCCGACAGGCCCCGCCGCAGGCGGTCCACCATCTGTTCTCGGCCGCGGCCTTGAGCGCACCCCGTCCCTGCCACCTGCTTGCAGACGTGACGGCATCTCTGGTCTCGCCCCGCGTGGGTGTCCGGTCCTGTCAAGGTCCGCCCGATACGTCCTGCTCTGGGGCGTCGGAAGGGTGGAAGCGATGCGAGACAACGATCAGGTCGGGGGCGGGCGCCGGTGGGTGCTGCGCGTCGTGGCGATGGCTGCGGTCATCGGATG
>NZ_BJVJ01000039.1 GCF_007989085.1 Pseudonocardia sulfidoxydans NBRC 16205 | reverse complement strand
AACGAACGGCGCCCCGATCTGTGAACGAACGGCGCCCCGATCTGTGAACGAACGGCACAGTGCCGCAACTGAGTTGCGCGACTGTGCCGTTCGTGCCGGAAACCGCCCCCGAAACGAGGAGAAGACATGTCACTCGACGTCCCCACCGCCGTCCTGGAGCGCGCCGAGCGCGGTGAGCTCGACGACGCCGCGTTCATCGAGGTCGTCCGCAACTCGCTGCCCTACGCCTGGGAGGTCGTGTCCACCGCGGTCGCCGACGGGCAGGCCCGCCCCGAGGCCCCGTTCGGTGAGCACGAGGTGCCGCCGCCGTCGGAGGCCGAGCGCGGCCAGTTGCTGCGGGCGTTGGCGAGCAACGCGATCCGCGGCGCCATGGAGCGGCATTTCGGCGTGACACTGGCGTTCCAGAACTGTCACCGCGTCGCCGCGTTCGCCCCGGCCGCCGTCGACTCCGACATCTACCGGGAGTTCGTCTCGATCCGTGGCCAGGTGCTCAACCAGAGCCCGGAGCTGCGCGACTGCTGAGCGGTGCAACGCGAGAGGGCCCCGGCGGAAAACCTGCCGGGGCCCTCTCGTCATGCAGTCGTCACTCGGCGAGCAGGCGGTAGATCGCCTTGCGCGCCTCGGTGATCGACTCGGTCGCCGTCTGCACCTGCTCGGGCGTGCCGGTGGCCATCACCTGCTGGGCCGCCGCGTGCAGCTGGCCCAGCTGGGTCCAGAGCTCGGCGGTGTCCTCGTCGGGGTCGCGCGTCGCGGACTCCCAGACCTTGTCGAGCTCCTCGCGGTGGTCGGTGACGTAGGTCGTACCGGCCTCGGTGAGGTGGACGACGCGGCGGCCGTCGGTCTGCTCGACGCGGACCAGGCCCTCGTCCTCCAGCTGCGACAGCGTCGGGTAGACGGAGCCGGGGCTCGGCTTCCACGCACCGTCGGTACGCGACGCGATCTCCTGGATGATCTCGTAGCCGTGCCGCGGCTGCTCCGCGACCAGTGCGAGGACGGCGGCGCGGACGTCGCCGCGGTTGGTGCGCCGGCCGCGCCGGCCGAAGCCACCGGGGCCGAATCCGCGCGGTCCGCCCGGGCCGAAGCCGGGGCCGCCGGGACCGAAGCCGCCCGGGCCGAAGCCCGGTCCGCCGGGGCCGAAGCGCGGGCCGCCGTGGCGGCGGCCGCCGCGCCTGCCGGGGCCTTGGCGCGGATCGTCACCGTCGTCGGGACGTTCGTGCGGGCCGCCGCGCTCGGCGGCCATCGCCGCGCGGAAGGCGGCACGGCCGCCGCGTCCGCCGCGACCACCGGCGAAGCCGGCGAAGCCGGCGAAAGGGTGTTCCCACTGGGGGTTCATGGCGTTCATGGGTGTTCTCCTCGGAACGTGGGCAGCTCCGGCCGTGAGGGCCGGGAGCCGATCGGATGCGAGCCATCGGATCAGCTCGCGTGCCATCACGATATATCGCTAGTGCATCGCGATGCAACCACGAACTCGAACGGAGAGACGTGCGTCACCTCTTCCGTCACGCCGGGAACACAACCGCCCGTCCCGTTCGTCCAACGGTGTTGCGCTCCGTCCGGGGCGCCGCGAGGAGGCGATGGCGATGGCCGGAACCAGCGGATCGAAGGCCCGTACCGCGGGCGTGGCGGGGCGGTTCGGACCGCGCAGGCTCGCCGCGTTCCGCGCCCTCTGGACGCTGCTGCGCCAGGCGCGCCGGCCCGGTGCGCCCGGCGTCGGCGACATGCTGCGCGCGTTCCCGCGGATGGCGAGCGCCGCGGTCACCGGACGCTACCCGGGGCTGACGACGAGCAGGCTCTTCCTGTTCGTGCTCGCCGCCGTCTACCTGGTCTCGCCGGTCGACATCGTGCCCGAGATCGTGTTCAACGTCTTCGGCCTGGTCGACGACGCCGTCGTCGCGCTCTGGCTGGGCGGCGCGGTGCTCACCGAGACCGACCGCTTCCTGCACTGGGAGCGCACCGACGGCACGCGTACCGAGACCTTCGACGGGATCGTCGACGGCGAGGTCGTGGGGCAGGCCCGCTGATCAGGAGGTGAGGCGTGCGCGGATCTCCGTCTTCACGACCTTGCCGACGGTCGAGCGCGGCAGGTCCGTCCACGTCAGCACCTGCTTGGGTGCCTTGACGCTGCCCACGCGCTGCTTCGCGAACGCCACGAGTTCGTCCTCGGTCGCCGCGGCGCCCGGGTGCAGCTCCACGACGGCGACGACGCGCTCGCCCCACTTCTCGTCGGGCAGCCCGACCACCGCGCACTCCCGCACCGACGGGTGCGCGGCGAGCGCCTGCTCGACCTCCGCGCTGTAGACGTTGAACCCGCCCGTGATGATCATGTCCTTGGCGCGGTCGACGATGTAGAGCCAGCCGTCGGCGTCGAGGAACCCGATGTCGCCGGTGTGGTGCCAGCCGTGCCGCGACGCCTCGGCGGTGGCGTCGGGGTTGCGGTGGTAGCCCGCCATGACCAGTGAGCTGCGCACGACGATCTCGCCGCGCTCGCCGCGGGGCAGCAGGGTGCCGTCCTCGGCCATGATCGCGACGGTGACCAGCGGCGTCGGGCGCCCCGCCGAGGAGAACCGCTCGGTGGCCAGGGTCCCGTCGGGGTGGAGGTGGTCGGCGGGCGCCATCGTCGAGACCATCATCGGGGCCTCGGTCTGGCCGAACAGCTGCCCGAGGACGGGCCCGATCCGGGTGATCGCCTCGGCGAGGCGGGCCGTCGACATCGGGGCCGCGCCGTAGAACAGGCACTGCAGCGACGACAGGTCGGTGCCGTCGAGGTCCGGGTGGTCGAGCAGCATGTAGATCAGGGTCGGCGGCAGGAACGTGTGCGTGACGTGCTCGCGTTCGACCAGGCCGAGGAACTCGCCGAGGTCGGGTTTTCCCATGACGACGATCCGCCCGCCGAGCGCCATGACCGGGAAGCACAGCACCCCGGCGGCGTGGGTGAGCGGGGCGAGCGCCAGGTAGGTGGGCCGGTCCTCGAATGGGTAGCTCATCAGCGTGATCGCCGTCATCGTCTCCAGCGACCGGCTGGTGAGCACGACCCCCTTGGGGCGGCCGGTCGTCCCGCCGGTGCCGACGATCATCACGACGTCACCGGGTGGGGCCACCTCGACGGGCCCGGTGACGGTCCCGGCCCGGTCGAGCCAGTCCTGCAGCGCCGGGACGCCGGGCAGCTCCGCGTCGAGACAGACGAGCACGTCGAGCGCGGGCAGCGACCCGGCGACGGCGTCGACGACCCCGGCGTAGGCCCGGGTGAACAGCAGGGCCTTGCACTCGAACAGGTCGAGCAGCTCCCGGTTCTCCGCGGCCTCGTTGCGCGGGTTGATCGGGCACCACACCGCCCCGGCGCGCGCGATGCCGAAGACGCAGGCGAACGCGACGGGGTCGTTGCCCGACAGGATGCCGACCTTGTCGCCGGGCCCGACGCCCGAGCGCCGCAGCGCCCGGGCGACGGAGTGGCTCAGGTCCTGCACGTCGCCGTAGGACAGCACCCGGCCGCCCATCTGCAGGCAGGGTGCGTCCCGGCCGAGCGAGGCACCCTTGTCCAGGTAGGCGGTGAGCGACATCAGCGGGTCACATCCCCATCCCGCCGTCGACGGGCAGGCCGGCGCCGTTGACGAACCGGGACTGGTCGGACGCCAGGAAGACGACGGCGTCGGCCATGTCGGCGACCTCGCCGAGGCGGCCCGACGGGGTCAGCTCGACGACGGCGGCGACGGCCGCGTTCGGGTCGGGGAACAGGCCCAGCCCGGAGGTCTCGACGGCGAGCTTCATGCCCATGTCGGTCGCGACGAGGCCGGGGTAGACGCAGTTGACGCGCACGCCGTAGCCGAGCTTGCCCGATTCCATCGCGGCGACGCGGGTGAGCCGGTCGACCGCCGACTTGGTGGCGGAGTAGCCCGCGATGCCGGGGAACGCGATCGTCGCGGCCACCGACGCGATGTTGACGATGGCGCCGCCGTTGCCCGCGGCCCCGCCGGGGCGCATGGCGCGCATGCCGTGCTTGAGGCCGAGCATCGTGCCGAGGATGTTGACGTCGAGCATCGTGCGGACGTCGTCGGGCTCGGTGTCGACGATCAGCTGCGTGACCTCGACGCCCGCGTTGTTGATCAGGACGTCGAGCCCGCCCAACTCGGAGACGGTGTGCGCGATCGCGGACTCCCAGCCGGCGTCGTCGGTGACGTCGAGCTCGACGAAGTGCGCGCCCTCGATGTCGGCGGCGGTCTTCTCCCCGACGTCGGACAGCACGTCGGCCAGCATCACCGTGGCACCGGCCGCGGCCAGCGCCCGGGCCATGCCCTCGCCGAGTCCTCGTGCCCCTCCGGTGACCAGAGCCCGGCGACCGGTCAGGTCGATCCCACCCATCGAACCTCCTTGTTCGGCGGCACCGGACCGGCCCCGCGGCGTAGGTGATGCGGAGCACAACCTAGGAACGAATTTGGACGAGTGTCAAGATTTCCTTGGACGAACGCCCAGGAAGTGGGGCACCGTATTCTGCGACGGGACCCGGAACAGGCGGTGAGAGCACCCGTGACACGTTCGGCGACCAGCACCGGCGAGCACACCGGCCGCATCGCGCGACGCCGTGTCGACAAGTTCGAGGAACGGCGCCGCGAGCTGGGCGACGCGGCCCTGCAGACGCTGTCCGAGCTCGGCTACGCCCGCACGAGCCTGCGCGACATCGCCCAGAACTCCGGGTTCTCCCACGGCGTCCTGCACTACTACTTCCACGACAAGTTCGACCTGATCACCTACTGCGTGCGCCGCTACAAGGCGGTCTGCGTGCAGCGCTACGACGACGTCGTCACCACGGCGTCGACGGCGTCGGGGCTGGCGGCGGAGTTCGCCGCCGCGATGGTGGCGACGCTCGTCGAGGACGCCGTGCTGCACCGGCTCTGGTACGACCTGCGCTCGCAGTCGCTGTTCGAGGAGTCGTTCCGCGCGGATGTCGCCGAGATCGACGCGAGCCTGGAGCGCATGATCGAGCGGGTCGTGCGCCGCTACGCCGAGCTGGCCGGGACGCCGTCGGTGTGCGGCGCCCCGATGGCCTACGCGATGTTCGACGGCATCTTCCAGCAGGCGCTGCTGCGGCAGCTCTCGGGCGACCCGTCCGCACCCGAGGACCTGCGGGCGGGCGTCGTCCAGATGCTGGCGGTCGTGACCGGGACCTGTGAGCGGCAATAGTCGCCATAGCGACTATTGCCGCTCACAGGCGGTGGAACCAACTCAGCTCGACAGGGCCGACATCGACGTCCAGGTGCTCCAGTCGAGCGCCCAGTCGTAGACGTCGCCGTCGGCGGCAGAGAGCTTCACGCTGCTGCCCGTGACCTCGACGGGGTCGCCGAACATCGCCGTGTCGTAGTAGGCCTTGGCGTTCTTCAGCGACAGGTTGATGCAGCCGTGGGTGACGTTGCGGTTGCCCTGCGCGCCGACCGAGGCCGGGTTGGCGTGGATGAACTCGCCGTTGTTGGAGATCCGGACCGCCCACTTCTCCGGCAGGTTCTCGTAGCCGTAGGCGAGGTTGGTCATCAGCACCGTCTCGGCCTTGCCCATGACGATGTGCGTGCCGCTGCGGGTGACGCGGTTCGGGTCGGTCTCCAGCCCGTAGGACGCCGGCAGGTCGAGCACCTGCGCACCGTCGCGGATCACGACGATCCGGTGGCTGGTGACGTCGGCCTTGACGATCTGGCTGCGGCCGATGGTGAACTCGCTGCTCAGGTCGGCGGCGCCGTAGCCGGCGGAGCCCATGTCGACGCCGTAGACCGCCGCCGACATCCTCACCTGCGTGCCCGCGGGCCAGTACTCCTTGGGACGCCAGTGCACCCGCGAGCCCTGCTGGTCGTCGGGCAGCCAGGCCCAGGCCCCCTCGACCGGCACCGACGTCGTCACCGTCAGCGACTTCTCGGCGGCGGCCTTGGCGTCCTGGTCGAGGTCGCGGTTGAACCGGACCTCGATGGGGGCGGCGACGCCGACGGTCGCGCCGTCGCCGATGTTGGTGGTGGCCTTGACGGTGCGCCTGGGTGTGACCGTGGTGAAGGAGCCCGTGAGCGGGGTGGTGGTGCCGTCGTCGGCGACCGCGGTGCCCGACCACGTGTAGGTGCCGCCGTAGCCCAGCAGCTCGGTGGACGCCCACTGCTTGCCGTCGGCGGAGAGCTCACCGGTGACGGCGACGCCCTTCGCGTTGGTCAGCGAGACGTCGCGCAGCGTGCCGGAGCCGCCGTCGGCCGTCACGTCGGCACGGGGTGAGACGTCGGCGGTGCCGTCGGCGGGGGAGAGCGAGGCGGGCACGACGGGTGCGGTCCGCTGCGCCTGGCGCTGCTCGTGGGTGGCCCGTGCGGCGGCGGTCGCGCAGCCGCTGACGAGCGCCATCGCCACCAGCGCAGCGATCAGCGCCGCGAGCCGCCGGCCGTTGCCGGCCGCGGGTCGTCCCCCGGTCATTCGTGCACGCTCGGCCACGGCCGATCCCCCTCGTCGTTCCCCCTCGCCCGGTCGTGTCGTGGCACACGTCGTCGCCGCGACCGTCGGACCGGACGGTCCACCGGAAGATGATCGCAGGCCGACGCCCCGGAGACGCCCTGTCCAGGTTGCGTTTCGGTAGCCTTCCGGAGATCACTCCGATGGTCGTATCGGTCTGTCCCCGAAGCGGCGTTACCGCCGGATCCGTGGTCCACCCGACCGGGTGGTCGGTGCTCCGTTCGGGGACGTCGACCGCGGCCCCCTGCCGTGTCGTGTCACCGGACCGGCGGTGGAGAATGGACACGCGCGGCCGTCGGCGGACTCGTCCCGGGTCGCCGGGCCGCGCCAGGGCGCCCGTCCGGGGCCGTCCGGCCGACGAGCGGAGGGTCCAGTGGGCGAGACGGTCCTGCGGCTGCACGCACGCCCGCTCCCCGGTTCCCTCGACGACCTCTCCGTGTTCGACGCCGTCCGCAGGCTGGCGCATCGCAGCCGGGTGACGGCGTGGTCGGGCGGCTGGTCGCGCGGCGCGCTGGTGACGTGCGACCCGCCCGGCCCCGGGCCCGCGCCCGGCGCCGACCCGTTCGCGCTGATGGGCGACGTGCCCGCGGTGTCCGGTGTGGACGCCCACGCGCCCGGTGCCGTCGGCGGCGGCTGGTTCGGATACCTCGCCTTCCGTGCCGGTACGGACGGCGACGCCGAGGTCCCCGCCTGGTCGCTCGCCTGGTACCGCGATGTACTCCGCCACGACGGGACGCGCTGGTGGTACGAGGCACTGGTGGACGCCTCGTTCGACGCGGCCGCCGCCGACCTGCGCCGCGACGAGCTCGTCGCCGACCTGCTCCGGCCCGCCGCCCTCGACCCCGCGCGGCTGGAGGTCATCCGCGTCCCCGACCGGGCGGAGCACGTCGCCGTCGTCGAACACTGTGTCCAGGCCATCCGGCGCGGCGAGATCTACCAGGCCAACATCGCGACCCGGCTCGACCTGCAGCTGCACGGCTCACCCGCCGACGCCTGGGCGCGGCTGGGGGAGACCCTCGGACCCGCGCGGGCCGGGTTCGTCGCCGACCCGCGCTGCACCGCCGTCGGCGCGTCACCCGAGGTGTTCCTGCACCGTGACGGGGCAGGGCGGACGGGGCGCACGGTGCGCACCGAGCCGATCAAGGGCACCCGCCCCCGCACCGGCTCGGCCTCCGACGAGCGCGAACGCGCCGCCCTCGCCGCGTCGGCCAAGGACGCCGCCGAGAACGTCATGATCGTCGACCTGATGCGCAACGACCTGTCGCGGGTCTGCGCGACCGGCACCGTCACCGTGCCGCGGCTGCTCGCCGTCGAGCCGCACCCGGGGGTGTGGCACCTCGTGTCGGAGGTCCGCGGCGAGCTGGCACCGGGCGTCGGCGACGGTGAGCTGCTCGCCGCCGCGTTCCCGCCCGGCTCGGTGACGGGCGCGCCGAAGATCCGGGCCGTCGAGATCATCGAGGAGCGTGAGCCGGTGGCGCGCGGGCTGTTCACCGGGGCGATGGGCTACGCGTCACCGCTCGCGGGTCTGGAGCTGGCCGTGACGATCCGGACGCTGGAGGTGCTGCCCGGCGGGCGCACCCACCTGGGCGTCGGGGGAGGGGTCACCGTCGACTCCTCGCCCGCGGAGGAGTGGCGCGAGTGCCTCACCAAGGCCGCGCCCCTGCTGCAGGCCCTCGGCACCACCGTCCCGACGGACACCGCGACGCCCGGTGCCGGCGTCGCCGACCCCGCGCAGGGGATCTTCGAGACGTTGCTCGCCGTCGACGGTGAGCCGCGACGCCTGGCCGACCACCTGCGCCGGTTGCACCGCTCCTTCTGGGAGCTCTACGGCGTCCCGCTGCGCGCCGACGTCGCCGCCGCCGTCCGCGTCGCGGCCGCCGGAACCCCCGGGTACGCGCGGGTCCGGGTCGACGCCCGGCCCGAGCGTCCCGGCGAGGTGCAGGTCGTCGTGACCCCGTGCGAGGCGCCGGTGCCGCCCGCCGACCAGCCCGGCGTCGTCCTCACCCCGGTTCGCGTGGCGGGGGGTCTGCCGCACAAGTTCGCCGACCGGGCCTGGCTCGACGGGCTGGAGCGGTCGGTCCCGGCCGGCACGGTGCCGCTGCTCGTCGGCGCCGACGGCACGGTCCTGGAGGCGACGCGGGCGTGCCTCGCCGTCGTGCGCGACGGGCGGCTCGCGACGCCGCCCCTCGACGGCAGGCTGCTGCCCGGAACCGCCCGCCAGGCCGTCCTCGACGCGCTGGACTCGATGCGGGTGCCCTACGACGTGGTCCCGATCGGTCTCGACGATCTCGCCGCCGCCGACGGCATGCTGCTGTGCAACGCGGTGCGCGTGGAGTGGGTCCGTGCCGTGCGCGGCGTCGCACGGTGGGACTCGCCCGCACCGTTGGTGACCGTGCTCGCCGACACGGTCACCGAAGGCCACGTCGCCGAGACCGCGCAGGTAGCGTGCAGCCGCAGGGGCGCGGAGAGACCGGGCCGCGGGAGGGGCACGGCATGAACGCGACCGGCGAGCTGGCGGCGGCCCCGCTCGACCGCACCCTCGCCGAGCCGCTGTGGTCGCAGCTGCTGGCCGACCTGCGGCGACGGCTGCGCGACGGCGCGTTCGCGTCCGCGTTCCCCGGCGAGCTCGCCCTCGTGGCCGAGTACGGTGTCAGCCGCCACACCGTCCGTGAGGCGCTGCGCCGGCTGCGCGACGAGGGCACGGTCGTCGCCGCCCGCGGGCGCGCGCCCAGGCTGGCCGATCCCGTCGAGATCGAGCAGCCCCTCGGCGCGCTCTACAGCCTGTTCGCGTCGGTGGAGTCGACGGGCCTGCGCCAGCGCAGCGTCGTGCGCACCCTCGACGTGCGCGCGGACGGAGTGGTCGCGGCCCGGATGGGCCTGGAGGAGTCGACGCCGCTGGTCTACCTGGAGCGGCTGCGCCTCGCCGGGGCGTCACCGCTGGCGGTCGACCGGGTGTGGCTGCCGGAGTCGCTCGCCGCACCGCTGCTCGACGTCGACTTCACCCACACCGCCCTCTACGACGAGTACGCCGAGCGCTGCGGCGTCCGGCTCTCGGGCGGCGAGGAGCACATCCGTGCGGTCGTGCCGGTGGCGTCGGAGCGGGAGCTGCTCGGCATCCCGACGGGCGTCGCCGGGTTCTCGATCGAACGGCTCGGCAAGGTGGGCCTGCGGGCGGTGGAGTGGCGGCACACGCTGGTCCGTGGCGACCGGTTCGCGGTGACGGCGCAGTTCTCCGCGCGCAGCGGGTACCGGTTCGGCCCCGTCGACGACGCGCGCTGAGCGCCCGCCCGCCGGGAACGTCCGGGGCTCAGCCGGGGGCGACCTGGGGGAGCCGGTCGGCGGCCAGGCCCCGCGACAGTTCCTCCAGCAGCGGCCCGGCCTCGGCGATGCACCGTGAGACGTCGGGCTCGATGTCGGTCAGGGCGTAGGCCCGTTCGATCCCGGCCGCGGCGAGCCGGTCGGGCGAGAGCGTGGTGTGCCCGGTGACGGCGACGACGGGGACGCCGGCCGCGCGGGCGGCGGCCGCGACCCCGGCGGGGGCCTTGCCGGCGAGGGTCTGCTCGTCGAGCGCGCCCTCGCCGGTGACGACGAGGTCGGCACCGGCGAGCTGCTCGGCGAAGCGCAGCAGGTCGAGGACGATGTCGATGCCCGGCCGCAGGGTCGCCCCGAGCACGGCGCACGCCGCGAACGAGACGCCGCCCGCGGCTCCGGCGCCGGCGTCGTCGCGGTGGTCGGATCCGGTGGCTTCGGCCACCAGGTCGGCCCAGTGACCGAGTGCGGCGTCGAGGGTCGCGACGTCGGCACCGGTCGCCCCCTTCTGCGGCCCGTACACCGCGGCGGCCCCGCTCGGGCCGCACAGCGGGTTGTCGACGTCGCAGGCCACGACGATCTCGACGTCGGCCAGCCGCGGGTCGAGCCCCGACAGGTCCAGCGACGCGGCTGCGGCCAGTGCCGCCCCGCCCGGGCGCAGCGGCCGGGCGTCGGCGTCGAGGACGACAGCGCCCAGAGCCGTCAGCATCCCGGCGCCGCCGTCGGTGCCGGCGCTGCCGCCGATGCCGAGCACGATCCGCGTGCAGCCCGCCGCCAGCGCCGCGCCGACGGCCTCACCGAGGCCGACGCTGGTGGCGCGCAACGGGTCCGGGCCGCCGTCGGGAAGCCGCATCAGGCCGCAGACGGTGGCCATCTCGACGATCGCGAGATCGCCGCGCCGGGCCCAGCGGGTGGTCACGGGCTCGCCGGTGGGGCCCGCCGCCGTCACCTGCACGCCGTCGAACCCCGCGGCGAGTGCCACGTCCACGGTGCCGTCGCCGCCGTCGGCCACGGGCAGGGCGACGACGTCGGCCGCCGGGGCGACCGCGCGCAGACCCGCCCGGACGTGCCCGGCCACCTCGACGGCGGTCAGGGAGCCCTTGAACTTGTCCGGGGCGACGACGACACGCATCAGGACGCCCGGCCGACGACGCTCGTCGGCGCCTCGGCGGTGTCGGAGGTGACGCCGTCGAACTCGTTCATGGCGTCGAGCGCGGTGCCCATGGCGATGTCGGTGACGCGCTCGAGCACGATCTCGACGATCACCGGGACCTTGTGCTCGTCGGCCAGTCGGCGCGCCTCGACCAGCGCGGGCCCGATGCCGTCGGGTGAGAACACGCGGATCGCCTTGCAGCCCAGGCCCTCGGCGACCTTGACGTGGTCGACGCCGTAGCCCTTGAGGCCGGGCAGCGCGTCGTCGTCGGCGTTGATGTTGTCGAACGAGAGCTGGACGCAGAAGTCCATGTCGAAGTTGCGCTGCGCCTGCCGGATCAGGCCCAGGTAGGCGTTGTTCACCAGGACGTGGACGTAGGGCAGGCCGAACTGCGCGCCGACGGCCAGCTCCTCGATCATGAACTGGAAGTCGTAGTCGCCCGAGATGGCGACGACGTCCTGCGTCGGGTCGGCGGCGACGACACCGAGCGCGGCCGGGACGGTCCAGCCCAGCGGGCCCGCCTGCCCAGCGTTGATCCAGTTGCGCGGCTTGTAGACGTGCAGCAGCTGCGCGGCCGCGATCTGGGACAGGCCGATGGTCGTGACGTAGCGGGTGTCGGGCCCGAGCGTCCGGTTCATCTCCTCGTAGACCCGGTGCGGCTTGATCGGCACCTGGTCGTAGTGGGTCTTGCGCAGCATGGTGGCCTTGCGGTCGCTGCACTCACCGGCCCACGCGGAGCGGTCGGGCAGTCCCGCACCGGCGGCGCGCTCGCGGGCGGCCTCGACGAACAGTTCGAGGGCGGCCTTGGCGTCGGAGGTGATGCCGAGGTCGGGGGCGAAGACGCGCCCGATCTGGGTCGGCTCGATGTCGACGTGGACGAACGTGCGGCCCGCCGTGTAGCTGTCGAGGTCGCCGGTGTGGCGGTTGGCCCATCGGTTGCCGATCCCGAGCACGAAGTCCGACGCGAGCATGGTCGCGTTGCCGTAGCGGTGCGAGGTCTGGATGCCCGCCATGCCCGCCATCAGCGGGTGGTCGTCGGGGATCGAGCCCCAGCCCATGAGCGTCGGGACGACCGGGGTGCCGGTGAGCTCGGCGAACTCGACGAGCAGGTCGGCGGCGTCGGCGTTGATGATGCCACCGCCGGCGACGACGACCGGGCGCTCGGCGGCGGCCAGCATGTCGAGGGCCCTGTCGATCTGGGCGCGGCTCGCGGCCGGCTTGTAGACCGGCAGCGGCTCGTAGGAGTCGATGTCGAACTCGATCTCGGCGAGCTGGACGTCGATGGGCAGGTCGATCAGGACCGGTCCGGGACGACCCGAGCGCATCAGGTGGAACGCCTGCGCGAACACCCCGGGAACCTGCGCCGGTTCGAGGACCGTGACCGCCATCTTGGTGAGCGGCGCGGCGATCGACGCGATGTCGACGGCCTGGAAGTCCTCCTTGTGCAGCTTCGCCACCGGCGCCTGGCCGGTGATGCACAGGATCGGGATCGAGTCCGCCGCCGCGGAGTACAGGCCCGTGATCATGTCGGTGCCGGCGGGGCCGGAGGTGCCGACGCAGACGCCGATGTTCCCCGGCGCGGCGCGGGTGTAGCCCTCGGCCATGTGGGCCGCACCCTCGACGTGGCGGGCCAGCGTGTGGCGCAGCGCCCCGTCGGCGCGGACCGCCGAGTAGAACGGGTTGATCGCCGCACCGGGCAGCCCGAACAGGTTGGTGATGCCTTCGCGGCGCAGGATCGCGACCGCCGCGTCGACGGTTCTCGTGCGAGCCATGACGTGTCCTTCCCAGGGAATCAGGAGCCGGCGCGGCCGGAGAGCGCTTCGACGGTCGTGAACAGCGCCGAGTGGTCGAGACCGCCGTGGCCCTGCGCGTCGAGCGAGGCGATGAGCTGCGCGACGTGCGACCCGAGCGGGATCACCACTCCGGCGGCGCGCGCGGCGTCGGTCACGATCTTCATGTCCTTGTGGTGCAGGGCGATGCGGAAGCCGGGCGCGAACTCGCGCCGGAGCATGTTGCCCGCCTTGCGCTCCAGCACGGTGCTGCCGGCCAGCCCGCCGCCGAGGACGGTGACGCCCGCCTCGGTGTCGACGCCGTGCGCCTCGAGGAAGACGATCGCCTCGGCGAGCAGCTCGATGTTGCCCGCGACGATCAGCTGGTTGGCGGCCTTGACGGTCTGGCCCGAGCCCGCGGGGCCGACCAGCACGACCGTGCTGCCGACGGCGTCGAGGACCGGCCGGGCGGCCTCGAACACGTCCTTCTCGCCGCCGACCATGATCGACAGGACGCCTTCGACGGCGCCGGCCTCGCCACCGGAGACCGGGGCGTCCAGGACGCGCAGGCCACGCTCGGCGCCGACCGCGGCCATGCGGCGCGAGACGTCGGGCAGGATCGTCGAGAAGTCGATGACCAGGGCGCCCTCGGCGGCGTTGTCGAACACGCCGTCCGCGCCGGTCAGGACCTCCTCGACGTCGGGGGAGTCGGGAACCATGACGGCGACGGCGTCGGCGCCCTTGACGGCCTCGGCGATGCTGCCCGCGCCCCGGCCGCCGGCGGCGACGAGCGCCTCGATGGGGCCCGGGGAGAGGTTGTAGCCGACGACGTCGAAGCCCGCCTTCACGAGGTTGATCGACATCGGCTTGCCCATGATGCCGAGGCCGATGAATGCGACGGTGGTCTGCGTGCCCATGTTCGTGTCTTCCTGTGTCCGGGGGTCGGGTGGTCAGGCGGCGCCGCGCTGCGAGCGCGGCAGCCAGTCGAGGCTCGCGGCGGTGTCACCGGCCGACGGCGTGTACTCCAGCGACACCCAGCCGTCGTAGCCCTTGTCCTGCAGGGCCTGCAGCCGGCTCACCAGGTCCAGGTCGCCGGAGCCCGGCTCGCCGCGGCCGGGTACGTCGGCGATCTGGACGTGCGCGATGTCGCCGAAGTGCGCGGTGATCGCGGCGTCGAGGTCGTCGCCGTTGCCGGCCAGGTGGAACAGGTCGAACAGGAAGCCGACGTTGGCGGCCCCCGCGGCCCGCACCTTCTCGACGACGCCGACGGCGTCGGCGGCCGTGCGCAGCGGGTAGGGCTTCGGGCCGCTGAGCGGCTCGATCAGCACGGTGGCACCGGCGGCCTCGACGGCCTCCGCGGCGAACACCAGGTTCTCGATGGCGAGGTCGTCCTGCTCGGCGGGGGTTGCGTCGTCGACGCGGACGCCGTAGAGCGCGTTGAGGCCGCGCACGTCCAGACGCTCGGCGATCGACGCGGCGACGGCGACGTTGTCGCGCCACTCGCCCGAGCGCGACGGGACGGACAGCACGCCGGCGTCCGGTCCGGCCAGGTCGCCGGCGAAGAAGTTCAGGCCGACGAGGGCGACGCCTGCGTCGGTGATCGCGCTGACGAACGCGTCGACCTCGGCGTCGGCGGGGGCGGGTTCGGCGAAGGGCCACCAGAACTCGACCGCGTCGAACCCGGCTGCCTTGGCAGCGGCGGGCCGGTCGAGGAGCGGGAGCTCGGCGAACAGCAGCGAGCAGTTGGGCAGGTAGCGCATCGGGGGGACGGCCATGATCCGCTGGTTCCTCCAGACTTCCGTATTACGGAAGAAAACTTCTGTGTAGCGAGAACTGTAGGGCTGGGTCTCGAACCGTGTCAAACCTGCGACCAGGCAGAACGGGTCCCGCGAGGCCGAAGGCGTTGCCGCCCAAGGCATCCGTGTGACCTGTGTCGCCTCGCCTGAGCGCCACGTCGCGCAGGACCGAGCGCCCGGCGTTGTCAGACGCGCAGCAGTGGCGACAAAAATCCGCGATGCGGAGGTACGGTTTCGAAATGCGAGAGGGAGTAGGACGGTCGACCCCCTGAGCGGGTCGGTATCGTTCCGGATGGCGGAAGACGGCCCGCACCTGCGGCCGGTCACGGCGACGGTGCGGCGACAGGCGGGATCCGAGATGCCCAGACAGACCGAACCGGCGCCGGAGCGCGGCAGCGGGCGCGTGCAGTCGGTCGAGCGGACCTTCGAGCTGCTCGAGGCGATGAGCGACCTCGGCGGCACGGCGGGGCTCTCACAGCTCGCCGCGCGCCTCGGCCTGCCGCTCCCGACCATCCACCGGCTCGTCCGCACGCTCGTCGACCTCGGCTACGTCCGGCAGCAGCCGTCGCGGGAGTACGCGCTGGGCCCGCGCCTGATGCGCCTCGGTGAGCACGCCTCCCGGCTGCTCGGCACCTGGGCGATGCCCTACCTGCGCGACCTCGTCGACGAGATCGGCGAGAGCGCCAACCTCGCGATGCTCGACGGCGACCACGTCGTCTACACCGCGCAGGTCCCCGGGACGCACTCCATGCGGATGTTCACCGAGGTCGGCCGGCGGGCCCAGGTGCACTGCACCGCGGTCGGCAAGGCGATGCTCGCGCTCATGCCGCGCGAGCAGGCCGACGTGATCGTCCGCGGCTCGGCGATGACACCGCAGACCAGCCACACCATCGTCACGCTCGACGCCTTCCACGCCGAGCTCGCCCGGATCCGCGAGACCGGCTACTCGGTCGACAACGAGGAGCAGGAGATCGGCGTCCGCTGTGTCGCCGTCGCGGTGCCCGGGCGCGCGCCCCGGGCCGCGTTCTCGATCTCCGGCCCCTCGCCCCGGATGACCGACGCCCTCATCCACCGCGCCGTGCCGCTGCTGCGCCGCGCGGCCGAGGGCGTCGCCGGCGAGCTCGACGAGCCCGGCCCCGGTTCCGCCCGCGTCGGCTGACCCCCGACGTGCGACAGCCCCGGGACCATGGTCCCGGGGCCTGTCGTCGTGGTGGGTGCGGGTCAGGCGGTGGGCTCGCCGTCGCCTGCCTGCGCCTGCTGCTCCGCGACGGCCGCACGGACCTTGTCCATGTCGACCTCGCGCACCTTCCCGATGAGGTCCTCGAACGCGGGCGCGGGCAGCGCACCGGGCTCGGCGTAGATCACCAGGCCGTCGCGCACCGCCATCACCGTCGGGATCGACGAGATGCCGAAGGCCTGCGCGAGCTCGACCTGCGCCTCGGTGTCGACCTTCGCGAACGTGATGTCGCCGTGCTTCTCCGAGGCCTGTTCGAACACCGGCCCGAACTGACGGCACGGCCCGCACCAGCTCGCCCAGAAGTCGACGAACACGGTCCCGGGTCCGCCGACGACCTCGTCGAAGTTGTCGGTGGTCAGTTCAACTGTCGCCATGGCTGGGTCAACGGGTAGACCGGACGTTCTGTTCCCGCGGGTCGTCCTGCAGGGTGACGCGGGCCCGTTCGTCGCGGCGCACCGAACGGACCAGCCGGGCGACGGCGGCGTCGTACTGCGGTTCCAGCCAGTAGTCCCCGTGCACGCGGTCGTGCGGGTCGGCCAGCGGCGCCAGGTCGACACCGGGGTCGACGCCCGGGTCCGCACCCGACTGCGCCCCCGGCTCGTCGATCAGGTCGTCGACGGGGCCGCCGACCGGGTCGGTGTCGCGCCACAGGTTGCGCCAGCGACCCCCGAGCCTGCGGTCCAGCGCCGTCGTCGCCGCCGCGTCGAAGTACGCGGGGAAGAACTCGCCGTAGAGGTGGTGCCAGGGCGAGCCGAACGTGAACAGCGCGACCGGGCCCAGCGGCGCGGGCGCCAGCAGCAGCGCCGTGCCCGCGATGACCGAGCCCTGGCTGTGGGCGGCGACGACCAGCGGCTCACCAGGGCCGGCAGCGGCGGCGACCCGCTGCGCGAGGCCCGTGACGGCGCGGTCGGAGTACGTCGGCGGGGCCAGCGGATGGAACCAGCGCGGCCAGAACGTGCCGACGTCCCACAGCACCCCGATTCCCCGGCGCACCGCGACGCTGCGGGCCGCCGCGTACATGCGCCACAGCAGGACCAGCGTCGGCAACACGACGGCCAGCGCCAGCGACAGGTCGGCGAAGCTGCGCGGCGGCACCGGCACCCCCAGCAGCTGCGCCGACCAGCCCTCCCGCAGCGCCACGACCACCAGCGCGCTCACCCCGGCGACCACCAGCGCGAGGCCCGCCCACCCGGCGGGGCCGAACCGGCGGTGCCGGGCCGCCGCGACGACCCCCGCCAGTGCCGGCACCGCGAGGGCCACGACGACACCCGTCGACACCACCGGCGGTATCGACGTGACCGGCGGCAGCTCACCGCGCGCCAGCGCCGCCCCGACCCCGGTGCCCGCGACCGCCACACCCAGCACCGTGAGCAACGCCGTCAACCACGACGCGCGGATCGTCAACGCGCGCAACGCCACCGGCGCGGGCAGCGTCCGGCGCCCGCCCACCGCGACGAACCGCAGCGCCAGCCACGCGAACGCGACGACGAGCCCGGTCGCGGCGAGGATCGTCGTGAACGCCACCGCCATCCAGCCGACGGCCTCACCGACGACCAGCCCGCCGGCCCGGCCGCCGCCGGCCAGCCGCGCGACCTGCTCGGCGAGCCCGGCACCCAGCGCGGCCCCCGTCGCCGCCGCGCCGAGCAGGATCGCGGGCGCGTTCGCCCGCCGCAGGTCCGCGTGCCGGGCGCGGCCGTCGCGACGCCGCCCGGGCCCGCCCGCCACGGCGACCGCCGCCACGACCAGCAGCAGCCCCGCCGTCAGCCACAGCGCCGACCCCCGGATCGCGGGCAGGAACGGTGTCGCCGCCACCCACTCCGGCGTGATCCCTGCCGACGACACCGCCGCCAGCGCGACCGCGACCGTCGGCAACGGCCACGAGCCGTGCCGGACCAGCACGGCCGGCGGCAGCCCCCGCCCGCGGCCACCGCCCACGTGACCCGGCGCCCCGTCGGCCAGGCTGACCGCGCACAGCAGCACCGCGACCACCACCAGTCCGGCGGTCGCCGCCCAGAACCCGGTGCGGCTCAGCACGTCCCACACCCCGGAGCGTCCCGCGCCCGGCCACGACCCGATCAGTCCGACGACGCCCAGCGCCGCCCCCAGGTGCAGCCGGCGCAGCGCCACGTTGATGCCGGGGCTGTCCCACATCGGGCGCTGGTCGTGGTGCAGCGACACCCGGCCCGCCGGGTCCGTCCACACCGACCACGGATCGACGTGCCGCGTCGTGGGCCGCTGCCGGATCCGGCTCAGCCACACCACGACCAGCAGCACACCCGTCGCCCCCAGCAGACCGGCACCCACCGTCCACACCGGGGTCCCGAGCCGGCGCACCAGCCACTGGTAGGCCGCCAGGTCCGCGACGATCAGCTGCGCCCACAGCACGAACACGACCGTCACCAGTACGCCGGCGAGCCGCACCAGCAGTACCCCGGCCCGCACCCGGGCACCTCGGCGCGCCGGCACCCCCGCCGCGGCGGGGGAGTCGGGACCCGCGAGCAACGCCCAGCCCGCGACGTTGGCCAGCATGAACGGCAGCAGCACCACGTAGAACGCCTGGTACCAGCGGCCCGACGTCAACGAGCCCCACGACCACGCCCGCAGCCCCGGCCGCTCCGGCGGGCGCCGCCACTCCGAGATCGCCCCGTCGGCGTCGGGGCCCGTGTCGTCGGGCCGGTCGACCCGCACCGGCGGGACGAGCTGCAGCATCACCGCGGGCGGGGTGCCCGCCACCCCGTGCACCCGCAGTTCGACGTGCCCCCCGTCGGCAGCGGAGCTCGTGGCCGGGTGCGTGGCCTCCATGGCCGACGACGATCTCACGCCGTGGCCGTCAGTGACGCCCGTCGGTCGGGGGGAGCTGCCCGGGCCGTCGCCGCCCCGCCGCGTACACCGCCGCCTCCGTGCGCCGCGCGAACCCCAGCTTGTGCAGCAGCGACGACACGTAGTTCTTGACGGTCTTCTCCGCGAGGAACAGCTCGTCGCCGATCTGGCGGTTGGTCAGCCCCAGCGCGATGAGGTCGAGGATGCGCCGCTCCTGCGGCGACAACGAGTCGTACCGCGGATCGGACGGGGTGCGCAGCCGCTCCACCGCGCGGGCCGCCGTCTCCGGGTCGATCAGGCTGCCGCCCGCGGCGGCGGTCCGCACCGCCGCCACGAGCCCGGCCCCCGCGACGTCCTTGAGCAGGTACCCCGCCGCACCGGCGACGACCGCCCCGAACAACGCCTGGTCGTCGCTGAACGAGGTGAGTATCAGGCAGGCCGGGGGAGGGTCGAGCAGCGAGCGGATGTCGCGGCACACGCCGATGCCCTCGCCGTCGGGCAGCCGCACGTCGAGCACCGCGACGTCGGGGCGCACCGCCGGTATCCGCGCCAGCGCCTCGGCCGCCGACGCGGCCTCGCCGACGACGGTCACGTCGTCCTCACGGTCGAGCAGGTGCGCCACACCGCGGCGGACGATCTCGTGGTCGTCGACCAGGAACACGGAGATGCTGCCCACCACGACCTCCTCGTCGACGGACGTGAAAGTACCGAGGATCCCTCCGGAACGGGACCCTCCGAGACCGTACGGGACCGCGAGGTCCTCGACGTGCGGCGTGTCGGGGCGGCGCGCCGGTCCGGACCGGTCACCGGGCATGATCGGTGGCAGGGCCGACGGACGGGGGCAGGGCGTGCGGGTGCTGATCGCTGCGCTGGGGTCGCGCGGGGACGTCGTGGGGTTCGTCGGGCTCGGGCGCAGGCTCGCCGCCGACGGTCTCGACGTCACCGTCGCCGCCAACCCGGAGTTCGCCGACGACGTCCACGCCGGTGGCATCGGGTTCGCCCCACTCGCGGGCGACGCCCGCACCATCTCCGACCTCCCCAGCGGGTGGCGGACGTCGCCGAGGGCCCTCGCCGCCCAGGCCGACGCGCTGACGTCCTACCTCGAGTCCACCGCCGACGACCTCGTCGACGCCGCCCAGCACGCAGACCTGTTGCTGTGCAACGTGACCGCGATGTTCGGGGTCGACGTGGCCGAGGGGCTCGGCATCCCGAGCGCGGGGCTGTTCAGCCAGCCGATCGAACCCACCCGCGAGTTCCCGCCGATGCTGCTGCACACCGCCCGGTCCCTCGGCGGCGTCGGCAACCTCCTCGCCGGTCGCGTCGCGCTCCGCTCGGCCGTGCCGTTCCACCGGGCCTCCGCCCGGGTCCGGTCCCGGCTCGGGCTGCCCCGCCGGTCCGCGGCCGCCACCGCGCGCGCCCTCGAGCGGCAGCGCTGGCGCGTCTGGCACGGCTGGAGCCCGCACGTGCTGCCCCGGCCGGCCGACTGGCGGCCCGGCCTCGACGTCGTCGGCTACTGGCACCCCGTCGTCCCCGACGACTGGACCCCGGCGCCCGAGCTCGCCACGTTCCTCGACGACGGCCCGGCCCCGGTCTACCTCGGTTTCGGCTCCATGGGCCACGGTCGCGGCGCCGAACTGTCCGCGATCGTCGCCGACGTCGTGGGCCGCACCGGGATCCGGGCCGTCGTCCACCGCGGCTGGGCCGGCTTGGAGGTGAGCTCCGACCGGGTCTGCCTCGTCGACCACGTGCCGCACGCCTGGCTCTTCCCGCGGATGGCCGCCGTCGTGCACCACGGGGGAGCGGGCACGGCCGGCGCCGCGTTCACCGCGGGCGTGCCCGTCGTGACCGTGCCCGTCTACGCCGACCAGCCGCTGTGGGCGGCCCGCGCCCGCGCGCTCGGCGTCGGACCCGAACCGCTGCCGCAGGCCCGGCTCACCGCCGCGGCACTCGCCGAACGCATCACCGACGCGACGACCCGGCCCGAGTTCCGCCGCACCGCCGCCCGCCTCGCCGCCGCCATCGTGGACGACGACGGTGCCGGCGCGGTCGCCGCGGCCCTGGCCGACCACGGCGACCGCGGCGACCGCGGCGGTCAGCGCTCGTAGACGCCCAGGTCGACGGCCGCGCCCTTGGCCCGCGCCGTGCCCGCGATGTCGACCGTCGGGGCCAGCGTCGCCACGCCCGCGTCGATCGCGGGGGAGCCGGTCAGGAGGTGGAAGTCCCCGCCCGCGGCATCGACGAACTTCGCGTTACCCGTGGTCAGGTTGTGGTCGAGGGTGAAGCCGCCGGTGCCACCGCTGATCGCCGACGGGTTGCCCGTCAGGATGTTGTTGCGGATGACGTTCGTGCCGCTGAACCCGCTGGTGCTGAACACGATCCCGGCGCGCTTGTTGCCGTACGCGACGTTGTTCAGGATGCGGATGTTCGACATCGTGCCGCTGCCCTCCTTCCACAGCCCGATGCCGCCGCCGGCGTTGCCGGTCAGCACGTTGTTGTAGATGTCGACGTTCGACAGGCGCTTCGTGGGCGAGTACGACTCGACCGCCACGAGAATCCCCGGCTTCGAGGTGTTCGTCGCGCCGGTCACGACGTTGTCGAAGATCTTCACGTCGTGGACGGAGTCGGCGTAGATGTTCGGGCCGCGGTTGTTGTAGACGCGGTTGCCGTGCACGAGAGCGTTGCGGGTCTCGTACTTGACGTCGATGCCCTCCTCGCCGCTGTCGTGCACCTCGTTGTTCCTGATGTCGACGGTGTCGTAGTTGACCAGGCTCATCGCCTCGTTGGACGCCGACGTGCCCGCCTGGTTGGTGTGGTGGACGTCGTTGCCGTCGATGACGGCGTCGGCGCCGTTGAGCAGCACCAGCCCGCCGTTGCGGGTGTGCGACACCTCGGTGTCGGAGATCCGGATGTTCGACGCCTGGTTGCCGTAGATGCCGTGCGTCGGGGAGTTCGTGATCGTCAGCCCGCTGATCCTGATGTAGGAGCGGTTGTCGAGGCTCACGAGCCCGTTGCCGCTCTTGAGGGTGTTCTTGCCGTCGACGACGACCTTCGCGCCGGCCTTGCTGCGCAACGTGATCCAGCCGGCCGCGGCGCTGCCGCTGGTCGGGAACCGCAACGCCTCCGCGTAGGTCCCGGCCGACACCTCGACGGTGTCGCCGGCCTTCGCCGCGTCGAGCGCCGACTGGATCGTCTTGTACGAGCCGGCGGCGCCGACGCTGAGCGTCTGCGGGGCCGCGGCCGCGACGCCGTGGATGGCGAAACCGGCGCCGATGGCGACCGCCGCGGCGGCGACGAACGTCTGACGCCGGCGGGTACGCGTCCATCGTCGGCGTGCCGGGCGCGCAGGGGAGGCTGCTCGATGTGAAGTCATGTCTCTCTCAATCCGCATTTCAGTCACGTGGGGAGCGGGACTGCGCACGTGACTTCGACGGCCGTGACCGGGGCGTTACACAGCGTCGGTCCACGGACGAGGCGGATGAGGTGCGTGTGGGTGAATCGGGCAGCGAGAAGCCCTGAGGTTGGCCACTGAACGGGTGAAGTCGAACCGAATTCGCCGAGGTGGACGCGATCCGCGCAGGTCACCCGTCTGCCGAGCCCACATTCACCGTGACGGCCGCGTCACCGAGCGTCCCACACGCCGCACCCGGGCGGCCCACCACGCCGTCACGACGGGCGCGACGGTGGGCGCGTCGGGGCACTCGGAAACCCACTCGAACCACGCCGCGACGCGCTCGCGGGCCGGCCCGGGAAAGGGTGTTGACGAGAAGAGTGGTGCCCCCGGTGCGACTCGAACGCACACTGGGCGGATTTTGAGTCCGCTGCCTCTGCCGATTGGGCTACGGGGGCGCCCGCGGCGACGTGTCTCCGAACACGAAAGCGAGATCGTTCGCCGGGCCCGAAGCCTAGCCCGATAACCTTGCCCCTTCGCAATCGCCCCACGCTGAAGGAGTGACCCGGTGGCTCAGCAGGTTTCCGAGGACGGCCACGACGCCGCACAGGCGGCGGGACCCGCCCCGGGCTGGCGGGTGCTCGTGGCCGAGGACGAGGCGTTGATCCGGCTCGACCTGACCGAGATGCTCTCCGAGGAGGGCTACCAGATCGCGGGCGAGGCCGGCGACGGCGCGGCCGCGATCGACATGGCCCGCACCCTCAAGCCCGACCTCGTGATCATGGACATCAAGATGCCCAAGATGGACGGCATCGAGGCGGCGGGCGCGATCGTCGAGGAGCGGATCGCACCGGTCGTCATGCTCACGGCGTTCAGCCAGCGCGACCTCATCGAGCGGGCCCGTGACGCCGGTGCGATGGCGTACCTAGTGAAGCCGTTCGCCCGTCACGAGCTGGTCCCGGCCATCGAGCTGGCCGTGTCCCGGTTCGCCGAGAAGCGCGCCCTCGAGGACGAGGTCGCCACGCTGTCGGAGCGTCTGGAGACCCGCAAGGTCGTCGACCGGGCCAAGGGCCTGTTGATGACCAAGCAGAAGATGACCGAGCCGGAGGCGTTCCGCTGGATCCAGCGGACTGCGATGGACCGTCGTACCACGATGAGAGCGGTCGCCGACGCGGTCGTCGGGGGGCTCGCCGAGTCCACGTGACCGCGCACGCCTGACGCGACGACGCCGCCGGGGTCCATGACCCCGGCGGCGTCGCTGTCCACTCACTGCTCGCGCGTGAGTCCGGAACAGGGCGGTCAGGCCACGCCCAGGTACGCCTCCTTGATCGCCGGGTCGGCCAGGAGCTCCTCCCCGGTGCCCGACTTCGTGATCCGCCCCGTCTCGATGACGTAGGCGCGGTGCGCGCGCTGCAGCGCCTGCTGGGCGTTCTGCTCGACCAGCAGCACCGTCACACCTTGTGAGTTGATCTCCGTGATGATCCGGAAGATCTGCTGGATGAACTGCGGTGCGAGGCCCATCGACGGTTCGTCGAGCAGCAGCAGCCGGGGCTTGGCCATGAGTGCCCGCCCGATGGCGAGCATCTGCTGCTCCCCGCCGGACAGGGTGCCGCCCGCCTGGGTCCGGCGTTCGGCGAGCCGCGGGAACAGTTCGAACACCCGGTCCAGGTCCTCACCCAGGGACTTGCGGTCCTTGCGGGTGTAGGCGCCCATGTCGAGGTTCTCCAGCACCGTCATGCCGGGGAACACGCCACGGCCCTCGGGGGACTGGGAGATGCCGCGGACCACGCGCAGGTCGGCCCGCAACGAGCTGACGTCCTGCCCGTCGAAACGCAGCACCCCCGACGACACCGGCCGGATCCCGGAGATGACGCGCATCGTCGTGGTCTTGCCGGCACCGTTGGCCCCGATGAGGGTGACGATCTCGCCCTCGTCGACGTGCAGGGTGATGTCGTGGAGCGCCTGGATGCGCCCGTAGTGCGCGCTGAGCGCGTCGAGCTCAAGCAGTGGCATCGTCGGGGACCCCCAGGTAGGCGGCGATGACGGCCGGGTTCTCGCGGATCTCGTGGGGGAGACCCTCGGCGATCTTGCGGCCGAACTCGAGCACCACGATCCGGTCGGTGACACCCATGACCAGTCGCATGTCGTGCTCGATGAGCAGGACCGTGTAGCCGTCCTCGCGAATCTTGTGGATCAACCCCATGAGGTTGTCCTTCTCCGCGGGGTTGAAGCCCGCGGCGGGCTCGTCGAGACAGAGCAGCTTGGGCTCCGTCGCGAGCGCCCGGGCGATCTCCAGCCGGCGCTGGTCGCCGTAGGGCAGGTTGCGGGCCTTCTCGGCGGCCCGGCCCGCGATGCCGACGAACTCCAGCAGGGCCATGGCCCGGTCGATCGCCGCCCGCTCCTCGCGGTGGTGGCGCGGGAGCCGCAACAACGCGCCGACGACGCTCGTCTTGTGCCGGGCGTCGGCACCGACGACGACGTTCTCCAGCGCGGTCATCTCACCGAAGAGGCGGATGTTCTGGAAGGTGCGGGCGATGCCGAGCCGGGTGATCTGGTGGCGCGACCGCCTGCCGAGGGGCTGGCCCTCGAGCAGCACCCGCCCCGACGTCGGCCGGTAGACGCCGGTGAGCGCGTTGAAACACGTCGTCTTGCCGGCGCCGTTGGGGCCGATGAGGCCGAGGATCTCGCCGCGGCGGATCCCGAACGACACCGAGTCGAGCGCGACGAGACCGCCGAAGCGCATGGTGACCTCGTCCATGGCGAGCAGGGTGTCGCCGACCTCGACCGCGATCTCCCGGTCGGGCGCGACGACCTCGGCGACCTCGGCCTCGCGTTCGGCGAGCTCCTCGGGGCTCATGTGGGCGAGCTGCTCGACGATGCTGCCCTCGCCGTCGGGCATCAGGCCGGGGCCCTCGGCGGCGAGGTTGTCGATGTGCTCGTCGGCGCGTTCGGCCGCCTGCTCGCGGGTCGCCTCGTCGAGGGCCACCGTCGCGACGTCGTCGGCCGGGTGCGCGGCGTCCGACGGCCCGGTCGTGTCCTCGCCCGCCCGGGGAGCCGGCGCATCCGTCGACGCCGAGCTCGTGTCGGGCGCCGCGTCCGCGGCGTGCTTGCCGGGACGGCCGGGTTCCGTGCCGGCGGAGCGTGTCTCGTCGGTCATCCGGCTTTCTCCCCTTCACCGCGTAGCGAGCTGTCCGCGCTGACCTGTTCGGGTCTGCCGACCAGCCGCATGTACGCCTGCCTGCCGTAGGCGAGCAGCCGCTGCCGGGCCCCGAGCAGGCCCTGTGGGCGGAACATCATCAGGATGATCAGCGCGACGCCGAAGATCAGGTACTTGTAGGCGGCGAGCTCGACGAAACGGTTGGGGATGTAGGACACGACGAACGCGCCCAGCACCACGCCGACCTTGTTGCCCGAGCCGCCGAGGACGACCGCGGCGAGGAACAGCACCGAGGTGGGGACGTCGAACTTCTGGTTGTTGACGAACCCGACCTGCCCGGCGAACAGCGCACCCGACAGGCCGCCGATCGCGGCGCCGATCACGAAGGCCCACAGCTTGAAGCGGATCGTGGCGACACCCATGATCTCGGCGGCGTCCTCGTCCTCGCGGATCGCGACCCACGCGCGGCCGACGCGGCTGCGCTCGAGGTTGCCGACCAGGAACAGGATGGCGATCGTGATCGTCACGACGAGCCAGTACCAGGCGGTGCCGTTGGACGTCGTGAAGATCGGGTCGCCCTCGGAGTTGGTGCCGGGCGGGCTGCCCACGCCCTGGAAGCCGACCTGGCCCTTCAGGGGTCCGACGATCGTCGCCAGGAGCCTGACGATCTCACCGAACCCCAACGTGACGATCGCCAGGTAGTCCCCGCGTAGTCGCAGTGTCGGCCCTCCCAGCACCAGTCCGAAGAACATGGTCACGACCATCGCCAGCGGCAGCGTCCACAGGTACGGGATGTGCCACAGCACGGAGTCGGGGCTGGTCAGCAGCGCCGCGACGTAGGAACCGATCGCGAAGAAGCCGACGTAGCCGAGGTCGAGCAGACCCGCCTGCCCGACGACGACGTTGAGGCCGATCGCGATGAGCGCGAAGCGGGCGGCGTCGAAGAGCGCGAGCGGGAAGTTGGTGCCGGGCTCCGTCGTCAGCAGCGGCGGGTTGAGCACCGGCAGCGCGTAGATCAGCACGACGACCGGGATCAGCAAGAGCCACTGCTGCGGGCGCGGCAGGCTGTTCCACCTGTCGCGCACCGACATCTTCCCGGAGGTCGCGGGCGTCGAGGCCTTCGGCCGGTCGGAGGTGGTCGTCATACCCGCGCCCTCCCCAGGGACTCGCCGAGGATGCCGGTCGGCCGGATCATCAGGATGGCGACGAGCACGACGAACGCGACGACGTCGATCCACTGCCCGTTGCCGAACAGCGTGGCGCCGTAGTTGCCGATGACGCCGAGGAGCAGACCGCCGAGCAGGGCGCCGCGGATGTTGCCGATGCCGCCGAGCACCGCCGCGGCGAACGCCTTGATGCCGAGGATGAAGCCGCCGTTGAACTGGGCACCGGCCGGCACCCGCATCATGTAGAACAGCGCGGCCGCGCCGGCGAGGATGCCGCCGATCAGGAACGTCAGCACGATGACCCGTTCCTTGTTGACGCCCATCAGCGTCGCGGTGTCGGGGTCCTGGGCCACGGCGCGCAGTCCGCGGCCGAGCCGCGTCCGGTTGACGAACTGGTCCGTGACGATCATCAGGACGATGGCGGCGACGAAGATGACGAGCTGCTGGCTCGTGATGATCACGCCGCCGATGTCGAACACGGGCTCGGGGCGGAACATGATGATCGCGGGCTCGGGGTTCGGCCCACGCCAGGCGAAGATCGCGTACTGGATCGCGAACGAGGCGCCGATCGCCGTGATGAGGAAGGCGAGGCGGGGAGCGTTGCGTCTGCGCAGAGGTCTGTACGCGACCCGTTCCAGGAGTACGGCCACCAGCCCGGAGACGAGCATCGCGACGAGCATCGCGAGCACCAGGTCACCGACGAGCGCGGCGGTGCTCAGGTTGGGCGCCGAGGTTCCGAAGCCGAGCGCGGAGAGGGTGAAGAACACCGCGTAGGCGCCGACGATGAAGACCTCGGAGTGCGCGAAGTTGATCAGCTGCAGCACGCCGTAGACCATCGTGTAGCCCATCGCCACGAGCGCGTAGATCGCACCGTAGGTGAGCCCGTCGATGGTGTCGCTCCAGAACTGGCCCAGGAATGCGGCGACGTCGAACTTGATCCAGTCGGGGCCTTGCGCGAGCAGGTCATGCCCCTGCGCGAGCAGGATTGTCGAGATCACGGGCACACGTCCCTCATGTGCGACGGGCATGCCCGCCGACGACCGTGAAGGTCATCGACGGGCATGCCCGTGAGCAGTCGTGCGGATGGATGACGAGGATCAGCCGATCGTCCCGACGTAGACGATCTTGCCGGCCTGGACCTTGTACCCGTAGACGGTGGTGGCCGCGAGCTCGCCGGTGCCGTCCCACTTGAAGTGCTTGCTGAAGCCGTCCGCGTCGTAGTTCTTGACCCAGTTCAGCAGGCCCGCGCGGTCGGTGATGCCGGAGTCGATGCCCGCGAGCAGGATCGTCGCCGAGTCGTAGCCCTCGAGGGAGTAGGTGCCGGGGGCCCCGCCACCGCTCACGCCCTTGTAGGCGTCGGCGAACTCGGGCAGCAGCTCACCCGGGACACAGGGGCAGGTGAAGAACGCGTTGTTGGACGCGTCGCCCGCCTGCTGGATGAACTTGTCGTCCTTGACACCGTCGGGGCCGACGAAGGCACCGGTGAAGCCCTTGGTGACGAGCTGCTGGTCGAGCGGCGCGCCCTCGGCGTAGTAGCCGGCGAAGAACACGGCGTCGGGCTTGGCCGCGATCACCTTGTTGGCGACGGTCGAGAAGTCCTTCTGACCGGTCGTCACCTTGTCCTGGCAGTCCGCGGAGACGGCGCCGAGCGCCTCGTTCGTGGTCGTGGCCAGGCCGATGCCGTAGTCCGAGTCGTCCTGGATGACGCAGACCTTCTTGGCGCCGAGCGTGCCGGTGATGAACTTCGCGGCGGCCGGGCCCTGCACGGAGTCGTTGCCCAGGGCGCGGAAGAACGTCGTCCACCCGTTCTGGGTCAGGCTCGGGTTGGTCGCCGACGGAGTCAGGTGGACCAGGCCGGCCTGCTCGAAGATCCCGCCGGTGGCCTTCGACTCGCCGGAGAACGGCAGCCCGAGCGCACCGATGGTGGCGGGCTCGCTGACGAGCTGGGTGACGATGCCGGGCGCCTTGCCCGGGTCACCCTCGGTGTCGAACTTCTTGAGCTGCACCTGGCAGTTCGGGTTCGCCTCGTTGTGCTGGTTCACCGCGAGCTGGGCACCGTTGAGGATGTTGATGCCGAGCTGGGCGTTGGCGCCGGACTGCGCGCCGGCGAACGCGATGGTGGTGGTGGGTGCACACTGCGCCTGGCCGTTGCCGGCCGGCTTGACCGCGTTCGGCGGCACCGGCAGCGTGGTCACCTCGGGCACGTCGACCTTGGACGGGCCCCCCGACCCGGTGTCGCCGCTCGACCCGCTGTTCGCCGCGCAACCGGCGAGTACGACGGCGAGCGCCGCAGCGCTCGCGATCGTTGCGATGCGCCTTGCTCTAGCCACGTTGACCTCCTCGCACCTGCACCCCCCGGGCGACAGGCTGGCCGAGGCCCCGCCACCGATCGGGGCGAGGCATAGCCGCGAAAAGTAGTCCCGCGTCGCTGAGGTGGACAGAATGCCGTGAGCTGTTGTGTCCAAGTCGTGATCGGGACACGCCCGCCTGCCGTTACCTCCTGTGGGTGAATTCGTGCGCGGCCGGACGGTCGGCGGTGGAGCGCACGCTTACTCCGTCGTCGGGCGGGTGTCCCGGTGCAGGCAGGTCAGCTTGGCCGTGCACGTCCGCCGGCCCTCCTCGTCGACGACCACGATCTCCGACGTCGAGGTGCTGCGGCCGACGTGCAGCGGCCGGGCCGTGCCCGTCACGAAGCCGGACGTCGCCGCGCGGTGATGGGTGCAGGCGAGCTCGAGGCCGACGGGGAACCGTTCGGGCAGGGCGTGCAGGGCCGACAACGTCGAGCCCAGGGACTCGGCCAGGACGGCACTGGCGCCGCCGTGGAGCAGACCGAACGGCTGCAGGTTGCCCGCGACGGGCATGCGGCCGACCACCTCCTCCAGCGACATCGACACGATCTCGATGCCCATGCGGGTCGAGAGCAGCTCGGCGGGGTCGATGCGGGGGCCGGGGAGGGAGTCGAGGTCGGCGGGATCGATCGGCACGGCCGGACCCTATGCGAGAGACGGGCCGGTGCCGATCACGACGTCACCCGTCCCGAGCATGGCGGCCCACGCGCGGGCCGCGACGGCGACGTCGGGCAGCGGACCGGCGCCCAGCGGGCTCAGCGTCACCGTGAGCGTGTCGCCGCGGACCTCGTGCTCCCAGGTCGCGACGATGCGCCCGTCGTCGACGAGGACCGGCGAGATCCAGCCCGCCGTGCGCGACACGTGCTTCTCCGTCCCCTCCGGCAGGGCGCGGCGCCGATGGCTGCGCGGCGCGATCGTCCAGACGTCGAAACCGGGCAGCAGCAGCGGCGGGTCGGCCGCGCCGGGGCCGCCGTCCGTGCCCGCGAGCTCCTCGGCGTCGTCGGCGGCCACGACGAACCCGTTCCCGCCCTCCACCCGGACGTCGACGAGGGCGTCGGCGTTCGCGCGCAACCGGGCCCGGGCCGGCGGGGGCTGCTCACCCCACCAGTGCGCGACGTCGGCGAGCGTCGCCGGACCGTTGGCGCCCAGGAACCGCAGCAGCAACGCCCGGTCGGCCTCCACGGCGTCGACGTGGGGGATGGTGCGGCCCAGCCATCCGGTGGGGGAGACGAAGGTGGACCGGGTGCCGTCGGTGGGGCCGAAGCAGAGCAGCCCGCGCGCCGCCGCCGGTTTGAGGAGCAGGCCCCAGCTCGTGGAGAGAGCCTCGGTGACGGTCGGGTCGCCGAGGTGGGCCTGGATGCGGTCGGCGAGCTCGAGGCGCCCCAACGGTTCCGCGCCCAGCACCTCGCCGACGGCGTCGGTGATGGCATGCAGCTGTGCGGGGGTGACGCCGTGCGCGCGCTCCCAGGAGGGCGGGAACCTCCGACGGGCCTCCCGTGCGGTGAGCGCGCCCCGCCAGGTGGCGGCGGGCACGCCACCGGGTCACCTGCCGCCACGTCACGTCGAGTACGTCCGCCACGCCCGCGATCACACCACTGGCCGCCGACGGTCCGGCGCCGTCCAGGTCAGGCGGGGCGGTGCGTCACGAAGATCGCGGTGCCGGGGAAGAGCCTGCCGCGCAACGGGGACCACTGGCCCCAGACGCGCTCGTGACCCTCGGGCCACTCCGGTTCGACGACGTCGTCGAGGACGAGCCCGGCGGCGACGACGTCGCGGATGCGGTCGCCCATCGTGCGGTGGTGCTCGACGTAGGTGGCGGCGCCGTCGTCGTCGACCTCCAGGTACGGGGTGCGGTCGAAGTACGACTGGCCGACGACGAGCCCGTCCGGTCCCGGGTCGTCGGGGAACATCCAGCGCATCGGGTGGTTGACCGCGAACACCCAGCGGCCGCCCGGCCTGAGCACCCGGCAGACCTCCCGCATGACCTGGCGGGGGTCGGCGACGAAGGGCACGGCGCCGTAGGCCGAGCACGCGATGTCGAAGGACGCGTCCGCGAAGGGCAGGTGCTCGGCGCCGGCCTGCACCAGCGGCACGACCACACCGGTGCCGGTGCCGGCCGCGCGGGCGTGGCGCAGCATCGACGCGGACAGGTCGAGTGCGACGGGGTGGGCCCCCTGCGTGGCGAGCCAGCGCGAGCAGGGTGCGGACCCGCAGCCCACCTCGAGGACCCGGCGGCCCTCGACCTCGCCGAGCAGCCGCGCGTCGGCCTCGTGCAGCGCCTCCGGGGACCACACGAAGTCGACCTGCCCGATGTCGGCGAGGTGCTCGTCGAGGTAGTCGTCGGCGTCGGCGTCCCACCAGGCGCGGCTGGCCCGCTCGGACTCGGCGGGCCCGACGTCGCGGCGGGCGATCCCGGCCGTGCCGAGGACGGCTTCGGCCGAGGCGCCGGGACTCACGCCCTGCTCACCGGCGCTCACGGGGCGTCACCGCTAGGGCGGCGTCCGGCGGTCGCCGGGGTTCGGGTGGGCACGGGTGCATCGTCCCAGCTGACCCGGTCCGTCCAAGGGGGACCCGCGTTGCCCTGATCTCACGCCGCCGCGTAGCATGAACCACAGACCGTGGTCAACGCGGCGGACACCGCAGGGCCTGCGCCCGGGGACCGCCCACCGCGGCGTCAGCACCATCCAGCATGATCTGCATGACCCACCGATACAAAGGGTGACAGCTACAACGTCACAGCGACACACATCCACCCAGGTCACCACGACCACGCCGATATCCAGCACCGGAGCAACCCACTACATGTCCACCGACACCACCGCCGCCCCGACCAACTCGACCCCGCAGGTCGCGATCAACGACATCGGGTCGGAGGAGGACTTCCTCGCCGCCATCGACCAGACGATCAAGTACTTCAACGATGGCGACATCGTCGAGGGCACCATCGTCAAGGTCGACCGTGACGAGGTCCTGCTCGACATCGGCTACAAGACCGAGGGCGTCATCCCCTCGCGGGAGCTGTCGATCAAGCACGACGTCGACCCCGCAGAGGTCGTCGAGGTCGGCGAGTTCGTCGAGGCCCTCGTCCTCCAGAAGGAGGACAAGGAAGGCCGCCTGATCCTGTCCAAGAAGCGCGCCCAGTACGAGCGCGCCTGGGGCACGATCGAGGCCCTCAAGGAGGCCGACGAGCCGGTCGAGGGCACCGTCATCGAGGTCGTCAAGGGCGGCCTGATCCTGGACATCGGGCTCCGGGGCTTCCTCCCGGCGTCGCTGGTCGAGATGCGCCGCGTCCGCGACCTGCAGCCGTACGTCGGCCGCAAGATCGAGGCCAAGATCATCGAGCTGGACAAGAACCGCAACAACGTGGTCCTGTCCCGCCGGGCGTGGCTCGAGCAGACCCAGTCCGAGGTCCGCAGCGAGTTCCTCAACCAGCTGGCCCGCGGCCAGGTGCGCAAGGGTGTCGTCTCCTCGGTCGTCAACTTCGGCGCCTTCGTCGACCTCGGCGGTGTCGACGGTCTGGTGCACGTGTCCGAGCTGTCCTGGAAGCACATCGACCACCCGTCCGAGGTCGTCGAGGTCGGCCAGGAGGTCACGGTCGAGGTCCTCGACGTCGACCTCGACCGCGAGCGCGTCTCCCTGTCGCTCAAGGCGACGCAGGAGGACCCGTGGCGCCTGTACGCCCGGACCCACGCGATCGGCCAGATCGTCCCGGGCAAGGTCACCAAGCTGGTTCCCTTCGGCGCGTTCGTCCGCGTCGAGGAGGGCATCGAGGGTCTGGTCCACATCTCGGAGCTGGCCGAGCGCCACGTCGAGATCCCGGAGCAGGTCGTCCAGGTCGGCGACGACGCCATGGTCAAGGTCATCGACATCGACCTCGACCGGCGCCGCATCTCGCTCTCGCTCAAGCAGGCCAACGAGGGCATGACGGCCGAGACCGAGTTCGACCCGACCCGCTACGGCATGGCCGCCGAGTACGACGACCAGGGGAACTACATCTACCCCGAGGGCTTCGACGTCGACTCCGGCGAGTGGCGCGAGGGCTTCGAGTCGCAGCGTGAGGCCTGGGAGAAGGAGTACGCCGAGGCCCACGTGCGCTACGAGCAGCACATCGCGCAGATCAAGAAGACGGCCGAGGCCGACGCCGAGGCCGCTGCCGACGGTGGCGCGACCAACTACTCCTCGCAGGGTGGGGAGCCGGCCGAGTCCGGCGGCTCGCTGGCCAGCGACGAGCAGCTCGCGGCGCTGCGGGAGAAGCTCTCCGGCGGAGCGTGATCGTCTCCTCGCCGGGCGGGTGACCGTCCGGTGAGGACCGGCGGCCCCGGTGATCCTCGTGATCACCGGGGCCGCCGTCGTTCGCGCGCCCGTGCGGTGCGGTGCGGTCGGGCGGCCTCCGCGGCTGTGACTCCAGGTGGCTGTGTGGCGTCGACCGATTGCCGCACCGCGGATCCGTCTTCGCCGTTCGGTTACGAAAGAGACGGTCACGATTGGGCGGCTATCGCCGATCGGTAGGGCGCGTCGGCGCCGTTGATCTTGTTCGCCCCCTAACGTCGTACCCGTGCGGTACTCGTGGCGTCAGCGGTTGGTCACCGCCGGCGTCGCCCTGGTCGCGGTCCTCACCCTCGCGGGTGTGAGCGGCTGCGCGCGCGGCCCGGGCGATGCCGAGTCGCTCGCCGTCCCCACCTTCCCCGGATCGACGACGACCGCGGGCGGCCCCGGCACGAAGGAGGACGACGGACTGCCCGACGACTGCTCGGGCCTCATGGCCGCCGACGACCTCGGGGCGATCTTCGCCCAGCCCGTCGGTACCGTCGTCGTCCGCACCATCCGCGGTGTCCCGGCCCCCTCCGTCGGCCGCATCGAACGCGTCGCCTGCACCTACAGCCGTGCCGGCGAGACCGGATCGGCCGTCGCACCACTCGTCGACGTCAACATCGGCCGCTACACCGACGACGCCGCGGCCCGCAACCAGTGGAAGGTCAACTCCGACGCCGAGCGCGCCGGCGCCACCGCGACCGACGTCGCGATCGGCGACGCGGCCGCCGTCGTCGTCAGCAGGCCCAAGGAGACGACGATGCTCGTCTCCTACCGGCTCGACACCCTGACCTTCGTCCTCCCCGCCGCGCAGGGCGGGGCCCGCGCGCCGCAGGACGTGCTCGTCGACCTCGCCCGCCGGATGATCCCGACGCTCGTCGCCACCATGCCGCCGTCGTCGACCGCGCCGCCGGGACCGGCCACACCGGCCGCCACGACCTCCGGCCACGACCCCGCGGCCGGTGCGCTCGGCCGGTGATCGGTAGCGTGACGCCCGTGGCGGACGTCGCGCTGATGGTGGGGCTCACGGGCGGGATCGGATCGGGCAAGTCGACGGTCGCGAGGCGGCTCACCGAGCTCGGTGCGGTCCTCGTCGACGCCGACGCCATCGCCCGCGAGGTGGTGGCCGGGGGCTCCGAGGGGCTGGCCCGCATCCTCGACGAGTTCGGGCGGGAGTTCGCGGGCCCCGACGGCGAGCTCGACCGGCCCCGCATGGCCGCCGCCGTCTTCACCGACCCCGGCGCCCGCGAGAAGCTCAACGGCATCGTCCACCCCCTCGTGCGGGCCCGATCCGCCGAGCTCGTCGCCGCCGCCCCGGCCGGCTCGATCGTCGTCCAGGACGTCCCGCTGCTCGTCGAGGGCGGCATGGGGGCCGGGTTCGCGCTCGTGGTCGTCGTCCATGCCGACGAGGAGGTTCGCGTCGGGAGGCTCGTCGGCAGCCGGGGGATGGCCGAGGACGACGCACGCGCCCGCATCCGCGCCCAGGCGAGCGACGAGCAGCGCCGCGCCGCCGCCGACGTCCTGCTCGACAACTCCGGCACCCCCGACCGGCTCCGCGCGCAGGTCGACGAGCTGTGGGAGCGACGGCTGGTCCCGTTCCGCGACAACATGACCGCCGCGACCCCCGCCCCGCCCGACGTCCCGGACCCGCCCGACGTCCCGGGCCAGTCCGATGTCCCCGCACGGTCCGATGTCCCTGACGCAGGTGCTGCCGCCCACGCGGCCGCCGCCGCCCGGCTCGTGGCCCGGGTGGGCGCCGCCGCCGGAGCCCGCTCCCGCGGGGTCGAGCACGTCGGGCCCGGTGCCGTCCCCGGCCTCCGCCCGCCCGGCCTGATCGACCTGGTGCTCGTCGTCGACGACCCCGCCGCCGACCCCGCCGCCGACCCCGGCCCCGCGCTCGCCCGCATCGGGTTCGTCCCCGACGGTGCGGCGCGCTGGGGGAGCGCCGACCCGGCCCGCCCGGCCCGGTTGCGCGCCTTCGCCGCCGACGATCCCGCGCTGCGCGCCGAACTCCTCGTCCGCGACCGGCTCCGGGCCGAACCGCACGACGCGGACGTCTCCTGGCAGCCCCCGGACGGGTGGTCCCGGGAGGCCGTCGAGGTGGCGGAACGGTGGGCCGTGTCGACCGGCTGGGTGCTGCCGTTACGATGAACGGGCCCTTCCAGCCGATGTGACGGGTCGGCCGATGTAACGGCATCGGGACGCCCCCCGATGGTCAGGTGGTGGATCGTGCGAGCTCCCCTGCTCGCGCACGGCCCGCTGTTCCGAGACGAAAGGGAAGACCACGGTCGTGAGCGCCCTCGTGGACCATCGCTCTGACCCCGGTGACCCTGCGCGCAGCCGCGGGTCCTGGCCCGCAGGCACGGGTCCGGACGCGTCCGCCGCGCCGCACGACCGGGCACACACCGACGAGCGGTACGACGCCGCCGACGGCTACGGCTCTGCCGCCGGCTACGGCTCAGCCGACGGCTACGGCGGTGACGACGCCGCCGCCGGCTACGACGACTACGACACCGACGACGCGCCGTACACCGAGCGCGACGCCCGGTACGTGCCCGTCGAAGCGGACGCCGGACCCGGCGGCCGCGTCGCCGAGGCCGAGCAGGACGCGGAGAACGCGCCCGTCGGCCGCCAGCGCGCCCAGTTCGGTCGCCACCTCGAGGCGCACTACCCGCGGCTCGTCGCGCAGCTCTACGCCATCACCCTCGACGCCGGCCAGGCCCACGACCTCGTCCAGGAGGCCTACGCCCGAGCCTGGCGCACCTGGCCCGAGATCGTCCGCCGCGGCGAGCCGGCCGACTGGGTGCGCCGCGTCGCCGTCTCCACCTCGATGCGCAGCTGGAGCGCGATGGTCGGCCGCCTCGCGCGCCGCAACCCGCCCGAGATCGAGACGATGGAACCCCGCGCCGCCGCCCTCGTCGGCGCGCTGCAGCGCATCTCGCCCGCCGAGCGACGGGCCGTCGTCCTGCACCACATGGTCGGCATGCCCGTCGCCGACATCGCGGCGCTCGAACGCCGCCCCGAACGCAAGATCGAGGCGCGGCTCGTCCGCGCCAGGCTCGCCGTCACCGAGGACATGGGGGACGTGTTCCTCGACATCCTCGGCGCGGAGGTAGGGGACGACCGTGACTGATCCGCTCCGCGTCGTGAACGAGGAGTTCCGCCGCCTCGACGACGAGCTGGCCGCGGGGGTCGCCCTCCCGCCGGTCGACGACGTGATCCGCCGCGCGGGCCGGCTCAACCGGGCCAGCACGGCCGCCGCGGCCGCGGTCATCACCGTCGGGGCGCTCGGCGGGATCACCGCCGTCGCGCAGGCGTCGCAGCCCGACACCGTCGCCGCGCCGGGCGGGCCGCTGCCCACGGGCGCCGTCCTCGCGCCGCCCGCGCCGGTCGTCTCCACGACCGCGCCGACGAGCACGACGACGACCCGGGTCGCGCCGCGGACCACCACGAGGAAGACGGTCCCGAAGACCACGACGACGGTGCCGAGGACGACGACGGTCGCGCCGACGACCGTCGCTCCGCCGGTGACGACCGTCGCGCCGACCACCCGGAGCTCGACGACGCGTAGTCAGTCCTCGGCGCCTGCCGCGACCGGTGCCGCCGGCCTCCTCGAGACCGTCCCGGAGTAGGCGTCAGTCCCAGGTCAGCGTGACCCCCTCGGTCGCGAGCCAGGCGTCGAGGTCGTTGCCGTGCGCGGCCAGCGCCGCGACGGTGGCGCAGGCGCGCTGCATCCCGTACTCGGCGAGCGCCGGGTCGAGCACACCCGTGGCGACGGCCCCGACGAACTCGTCGACGTCGATCACGGCGGTCTCCCGGCCCGTCCTCACGACGACGTCGAGGTACAGGTCGGTCATCGTCCAGCACGGGCTACCGGGCTCGATGTGGGCGATGTCGAGGTAGAAGTCCTGGTCGCGGACGTGGCCCGGGGTCCACTCCCAGACGGCGACCCCGATCCCCAGCGCCGGCAGGAGCCACTGCCGCAGCCAGGTCGCGCTGGGGCGGTTGACGATCGCGCGGCTCATGTAGAGCCCGAACGGCTCGACGCGGTAGGTGGTGACCTCCCGGACGAATCCCTTGTTGTCGGTGTTGACGGCGGCGTCGACGTCGAAGGTCTGCATCTTCGGCGGGTGCACGACACGATCCTCGCAGCCGACCCGGCCGCGCTGTATCCCATGAAGGAGTCCGGCGCGGGCGGGAAAACGTCGGTGGGGGCTCGTACCCTGGGTTCGTGGCATTCGCGACAGAGGTCCCCGGAAGCGCCGCCGAGACGCACATCCGGCAGGGCATGCCCGTGGCGCACTCCGAGCACCGCCCGGTGGGCGACATCCCGCGCACCGGCGGGCGGTTCGAGGTGGTCAGCGAGTACAACCCGGCGGGCGACCAGCCCACGGCGATCGACGAGCTGGAGCGCCGGCTTCGGGCCGGCGAGCAGGACGTGGTGCTGCTCGGGGCCACCGGTACCGGGAAGTCGGCGACGACGGCGTGGCTGATCGAGCGCGTCCAGCGGCCCACGCTGGTGATGGCGCCCAACAAGACGTTGGCGGCGCAGCTGGCCAACGAGCTGCGGGAGATGTTGCCGCACAACGCGGTCGAGTACTTCGTCTCGTACTACGACTACTACCAGCCCGAGGCGTACATCGCGCAGACCGACACCTACATCGAGAAGGACTCGTCGATCAACTCCGATGTCGAGCGGCTGCGGCACTCGGCGACGCAGAACCTGCTGTCGCGCCGCGACGTCGTGGTGGTGGCGTCGGTGTCGTGCATCTACGGCCTGGGCACGCCGCAGTCCTACCTCGACCGGTCGGTGCAGCTGGGCGTCGGCACCGAGGTGGAGCGCGACCAGCTGCTGCGCGCCCTGGTCGACGTGCAGTACACCCGCAACGACATGGCGTTCGCCCGTGGCACGTTCCGGGTGCGGGGCGACACCGTCGAGATCATCCCGGCCTACGAGGAACTGGCCATCCGCATCGAGTTCTTCGGCGACGAGATCGAGGCGCTCTACTACCTGCACCCGCTCACGGGCGACGTGGTGCGCCAGGTCGACACCGTCCGCATCTTCCCGGCCACGCACTACGTGGCCGGCCCGGAGCGGATGGAGCGCGCGGTGCGCGACATCGAGGCCGAGCTCGAGGAGCGCCTGGCCGAGCTGGAACGGCAGGGTAAGATGCTGGAGGCGCAGCGGTTGCGCATGCGCACGCAGTACGACATCGAGATGATCCGGCAGGTCGGGTTCTGCTCGGGCATCGAGAACTACTCGCGCCACATCGACGGCCGCGGCGCGGGCACGGCCCCGGCCACGCTGCTCGACTACTTCCCCGACGACTTCCTGCTGGTCATCGACGAGTCGCACGTGACGGTGCCGCAGATCGGCGGCATGTACGAGGGCGACATGTCCCGCAAGCGCAACCTGGTCGAGTTCGGGTTCCGGCTCCCGTCGGCGGTCGACAACCGGCCGTTGACCTGGGAGGAGTTCGCCGACCGGATCGGGCAGACCGTGTACCTGTCGGCCACCCCGGGCAACTACGAGCTGTCGCGGACGGGCGGCGAGTTCGTGGAGCAGGTCATCCGCCCGACGGGCCTGGTCGATCCCGAGGTGATCGTGAAGCCGACCAAGGGCCAGATCGACGACCTGGTCCACGAGATCCGGCTGCGCACGGAGCGCGACGAGCGCGTCCTGGTCACCACGTTGACCAAGAAGATGGCCGAGGACCTCACCGACTACCTGCTGGAGCTGGGGATCCGGGTCCGGTACCTGCACTCGGAGGTCGACACGCTGCGCCGCGTCGAGCTGCTGCGGCAGCTGCGCACGGGCGAGTACGACGTGCTGGTCGGCATCAACCTGCTGCGCGAGGGTCTCGACCTGCCGGAGGTGTCGCTCGTCGCGATCCTCGACGCCGACAAGGAGGGCTTCCTGCGGTCGGGCACGTCGTTGATCCAGACGATCGGGCGTGCGGCGCGCAACGTGTCCGGTCAGGTGCACATGTACGCCGACACGGTCACGGAGTCGATGCGGCACGCGATCGACGAGACCGACCGGCGCCGCGCCAAGCAGGTCGCCTACAACGAGGAGAAGGGGATCGACCCGCAGCCGCTGCGCAAGAAGATCGCCGACATCCTCGACCAGGTGTACCGCGAGGCCGAGGAGGGTGAGGTCCCTGTCGGCGGGTCGGGCCGCAACCAGTCGCGGGGCAAGCGCGCCGCGGGTGAGCCGGGTCGTGCCTCGGCGAGTGCGGGGATCGTCGCGGGCCGCGACACGGCGAACATGCCGCGCGCCGAGCTGGCCGACCTCATCCAGCAGCTGTCCGACCAGATGCTCGCCGCCGCCCGCGATCTCCAGTTCGAGCTCGCGGCGCGGCTGCGCGACGAGGTGGCCGACCTGAAGAAGGAGATGCGGGGGATGGACGCGGCCGGTATCAGGTGACCTCCGGTGATCACCGGCGGGTCGGGGCGCGGTGACGCGCAGCGTCGCGTTGCTCGCCCCGTGCGACCGGGCGTGACGGGCCTTGGCTACCGTGGTGCGTGACCTGCACCGCGTCAACGGCCGGAGGACCTGCGTGACCGTCTCGAGCATGCCGTCGGCTGCGGCTGCGCTCGGTAAGGGGCTGCGTGGCCGCCTCACGGTGCCGCGCAGGACCTTCGTGGTCACCGTGCCGATGCTCGCGGTGGCGCTCACGGCGCTGCTGCTGCACACGCACGGCTACCACATCGACCTGGAGGTCTACCGGCTCGGCGTCGACACCTGGCTGGCCGCCGGCGACATGTACGGCCCGCTCCCGCCCACGGTGAGCGGCCTGGCCCTGCCGTTCATCTACCCGGTGTTCGCGGCGATGGTGCTCACCCCGCTCGCGCTGGTGCCGTGGGCGGTGGCGTGGATCGCGCTGTTCGCGGTGTCGTTCGCGAGCCTCGCGGTGACGCTGTACGTCGTCGCGCTGCGCTGCTGGCCCGCGGGCGGACGTGGCGGTGCGCTGGCCGCGGCGTCGCTGGGGCTGCCGTTGGCGCTGTGGATCGAACCGGTCCTGGAGACCTTCGAGTTCGGCCAGGTCAACCTGGTGCTCATGGCGCTGGTCGCGGTCGACTGCCTGGCGGTGCGCACCCGCTGGCCGCGGGGCCTGCTCGTCGGCCTCGCCGCGGCCGTCAAGCTGACCCCGGCCGCGTTCGTGCTGTTCTTCCTGCTGCGCCGCGACTACAAGGCCGCGGCGGTCACGGCCGTCACCGCCGCAGCCGCTACGGGGCTGGGCTTCCTGGTCGACCCGGCGTCGTCGGCGCGCTACTGGTTCGGTGGCCCGGCCTCCGGCGTCAGCGGCTCGCTGTTCTACACCAACGAGACGGTCCAGGCCGTGCTGGCGCGGATGGGCGTCGCCGGGTTCGCGTTGACGGCGATCTGGGCGCTCGCGTCGCTGGTCCTGCTCGCGCTCGTCGTGCCGGTCGTCCGCCGCGGCGACGCGCCGCTCGCCCTGGTCACCGTCGCCGCGTTCGCGCTGCTGGTCTCGCCGACGTCGTGGTCGCACCACTGGGTGTGGATCGCGCCGGCGCTCGTCGTGACGGTCGCGCACGCCCTGCGGGACCGGTCGGTGGGCTGGGCGGGCGTGTCCGCGGTGCTGGTGGTCGCGTTCTACGTGGCGCCGTTCCGGTTCCTGCCCCACGACGAGGGCCGCGAGGCGCACTGGAACGGCTGGGAGCAGGTCGCGGGGGCGACGTATGTCATCGTCGCGGTCGTACTGCTCGCGGTCGGCTGGTGGCAGTACGGGCCGGGCCGGGAGCGCCGGCTCGCCGCCGCCGCGCCGGCCGCCGGGGCCTGAGCGCGGTGGACCACGCCGAGCTCGTCGCCTACGCGCTGGCCAAGCCGGGCGCGACGGAGGACGAGCCGTGGGAGGGCGACACCGTCGCGAAGGTCGGCGGCAAGATCTTCGCGTTCCTCGGCGGCAACGGGCTCGGCGTGAAGTGCGGCCGCGACGCCGATGAGGCCGCCGAGCTGCGGCATCGATACCCGGACGCCGTGTCGATCATGGCCTACATCGGCCGGTACGGCTGGAACACCGTCGACCTCGACGTGGCCGCGGGCGCGATCCCCGACGACGAGCTGTGCGAGCTGGTCGACGCCAGTTACGAGGCGGTCGTCGCGAAGCTGCCGAAGTCGAAGCGCCCGCGCTGAGCAGGCTCCGGTCTCCGGGCCGGCTCCGTTGCTGTCCCGTCGGTCCCGGCCGGCTCTGTTGTCGTTCCGTCCGTCCCGGCCGGAGTGTCGGACCCGCGTGCCAGGGTGGGCGCATGGGATTCGGAGTCCAGATCACCGTCGACGCGCACGACCCCGGGAAGCTCGCCGAGTTCTGGGCGCTCGCCCTCGGCTACGTCGTGCAGCCCCCACCGCCCGGTTTCGATGACTGGCCGACGTTCCTGGTGTCCATCGGCATCCCGCAGGACCAGCACGACCGTGCATCCGCGCTTGTCGACCCCGACGGGGCCGGTCCGCGGCTGTTCTTCCAGAAGGTCCCGGAGGACAAGACGGCGAAGAACCGGGTGCACCTCGACGTGAACGTCGGCGCGGGCAGCGACGACCGGCAGGCCGCCGCGCGCGCCCACCAGGCCACGTTGGAGGCGGCGGGCGCGACGCTGCTGCGGGTCGTCGACGAGCCCGGCGGCTGGTGTCTGGTCATGCAGGACCCGGAGGGCAACGAGTTCTGCCTGCAGTGACCGCCGAGTTCGACAGGAGACTGGTGCCGACCATGATCGAACCAGCCTGACGTCGAACTCGGCGGGTCTGCCGGAGCGACCACAGTGCTCGGCCGCGGGCAACCACAGCGCTCGGCCGCGGGCAACCACAGCGCTCGGCCGCGGGCAACCACAGCGCTCAGCCGCGGGCAACGACCGCCTCGGCCTCGGCCCGGAGGGCGGCGAGCACCGCGGCAACCGCCGGGCGGGCGGCCGTCGCCGCCCGCGCCACCGCCTCCACCCGCCGCGCGGCCCGCACCCCACGCAGCGGGCGCCGTGCCAGCCGGCGGCCGCCGCGGTCGTCGGTGGACCAGCGGGGGAGCAGGGCGATGCCCAGCCCGGCGGCCACGAGCTCCTCGGTGACGGCGAAGTCGTTGATGCGCTGCACCACGCGCGGCCGGGTGCCGGTGCGCAGCGCGATCGTGCGGAGCACGTCGTCGACGGGCCAGCCGATGTTGACGCTGATCCAGTCCTCGCCGGCCAGGTCGGCCGGCCGCAGCCCACGCCGCCGCGCCAGGCGGTGCCCGGGCGGCAGCACGACGTCGAGCGGTTCGCGCAGCAACGGCACGCTGACCCAACGCCGGGCGTCGTAGTCGGGGCGCGGGGTGAGCTCGTCGTGGTGGGTGACGACGACGTCGGCGTCCGCGGTCAGCGCCGGCACGTCGCCGGGCACCATGTCGACGACGGCGGCGCGGATCCGGATCGGGCCCGTCGCGAACCGGGTGAGCAGTCCGGGCAGCATCATCCGGGCGCCGGAAGGGAACAACGACACCGTCACATCTCCGGCCGGTTCGGAGCGCAGCGCGTCGATCGCGGCCTGTGTCCGGGCCATCGCTGCCAGCACTTCCTCGGCCTGCTCGACGAGGACGACGCCGGCGTCGGTGAGCCGCAGGCCGCGCCCGGCGGGTTCGGTCAGCGGGGTGCCGACCTCCTCCGCGAGCGCCTTGAGCTGCTGCGATATGGCCGACGGGGTGTAGGACAGGGCGGCGGCGACAGCGGTGACGCTGCCCCGGTCGGCGAGCTCACGGAGCACCCGTAGGCGCTGAACGTCCATGAAGCAATTCTGAACGATCCGTTCAGTTCTTTTCGATCGACTTCCGTGATGTCGCGGGCGACGGTGGGCGGGTGAGACCCCGCGATCGTCTTCTCGCCGCCGTCGTCGCCGTCCTGTGGGGCGTCAACTTCCTGGCGATCCACTTCGGCCTGACGCACTTCCCGCCGATGCTGCTGGCGTGCCTGCGGTTCACCCTCATCGCGATCCCGACGATCCTGTTCGTGCCGCGGCCCGCTGTCCCGCTGCGCTGGTTCCTCGGCTACGGCGTCGGGTTCGGCACGCTGCAGTTCGTGTTCCTGTTCGTCGCGATGAACGTCGGGATGCCGACGGGCCTCGCGTCGCTGGTGCTGCAGTCGTCGGCGCCGCTGACCGTCGTGCTGGGTGTGCTGCTGTTGCGGGAGCGGCCGAGCAGGCGTCAGGTGGTCGGGATCGGGGCGGCGGCGCTCGGGCTGGCGGCGATCGCGGCGGCGCAGTCGCAGTCGGCGGCGCTCGTCCCGGTGCTGCTGACGTTGATGGCGGGGCTCAGCTGGGCGGTCGGCAACCTGTGCGCGCGGCTCGCGGCGCCGCCCGAGCCGATGCACCTGACGCTGTGGGCGTGTGTCGTGCCGGTGGTTCCGTTGCTGGTGCTGTCGCTGCTCACCGAGGGGCCCGCGGCCGACCTGGAGGCGCTGCGGACGGTGTTCACGCCCTCGGGCTTGGTGGGCCTCGGCGCGGTCGTCTACCTCGTGGTCTTCGCGACGATCATCGGGTCGGGGATCTGGACCGCCCTGATGCGCCGGTACGAGGCCGGTGTCGTGGCGCCCAACTCGATGCTGGTCCCGATCGTCGGGATGTCGTCGGCGGCGCTGGTGCTGGGGGAGCGGCCCGGGATTGTCGAGCTGGTCGCGGGCGCGGTCGTCGTCGGCGGGGTGCTGCTGGGCTCCGCGCGCCCGGCGGGGCAGGCGGGCACGGCGGGCGAACCGGCGGTCGTCCCCGCGCCCCCCACCGAACGAACGGCCCTGTCGCGCAACTGAGTTGCCTCACTGTGCCGTTCGTGCGCATCCGGGAGCCGCCACGCGCCGTGCCTGAATTGCACGAACGGCACATTCACGCAACTGAATGGCGTGACTGTGCCGTTCGTGCAGAAACCGACGGGAGCGACGGGAGCGACGGGGGCCGCGGGGTGCGAGGGGGCCCGGGGACGACTGAGGGCGGCGACCCCGGTGGGGGTCGCCGCCCTCGGGCAGGCGCGGGGTGCGTCAGGCGCCGGCCGCGTGCCGGTCGATCAGCTGGCCGAGGCGGGGGAGGGCCTCCTCGACGTTCTTCTTGCCGTTCGGGCGCAGCTTGGCGTAGACCTTCTTCGCCGCGTCGCTGCTGGTGTGCTGCGCGCGCTCGTCGGTGACGTTGAGGAGCGCGTCGGCCGCGGCGTCGGAGCGGGCGGTGAGGAAGGCGCCGAAGTCGTTGCCGCCGGTGGCCCGGTACTCGCCGTAGAAGGGCTCCAGGGCGTCGGCGAACTCGGGGAGCATCCGGTTCATGGCCGACTCGACGATGCCGGGCTTGATCTTCTTCACCGCGGTGTAACCGGTCTTGATGACCGCGCCCGACACGCCGTTCTTGTCGGAAACCTCGGCGTCGACCAGGTGCTGCAGGTCGGTGATCACCGTGGGGCGGTTGGCGGGGTTCAGCAGGATGTCTTCAAGCGTCTGGGCCACAGCCGGACGGTCCTTTCGGTCTCTCTCGGGGGTATCGGATCGGCCTGTCGGGGCACGCCGATGTCGACGCCGGGACGCTACTACAAGATCAACTAGCCCTTGTACCTCGGAGGGGTGACCTCCGGGCCGGTGAGTTACATGTATGGGATTTCAGCTGGTGATGTCCTTGCGTTGGAAGCGCCAGACGGCGAACGCCCCGAACACGGCGGCGTAGCACAACGACGAGAACACCCCGCGGGTCATGTCCCCCCAGTCGACCGTGCTCGACAACAGGTCGGCCCAGGCGTTGGCGTAGTGCGTCGGCAGATAGTTGCGCAGGTCCTCCAGCGCGGTGATCTGGTCGAGGATCTGGGAGACGATCGACGTCATCACGGCGCCACCGACGGCGCCGAGCGGGGCGTCCGTGCTCACCGAGAGCAGCATGGCCAGCGCGGCCACCCAGCTCAGGGACAGCGCCAGGTAGATCGCGCCGAGCAGGACCCGGCCGACGGCGGTCCAGAACGACAGCGACTCGCCGGTCGGGGCCACGAGGGCGTCGGGACCGTAGGCGATGGAGCCGACGATCAGCGACACCACGGGCAGCAGCAGCAGCGCGGCGAGCGAGAGCCCGGCCGCGACGATCGCCTTCTGCCGCAGCAGCCGGGCCCGGGGGATGGGCGCGGCGAGCAGGTAGCGCAGGCTCGACCAGCTCGCCTCCGAGGCGACGGTGTCGCCGAAGAACAGCGCCACCACCACCACGAGCAGGAAGCTCGCCGACGCGAACAGGGCGAACACCGCGAAGTTGGCGGCGCTGTCCTTGGCGAGGTCGACGAGGTTGACGGTCGCGCCGGGCGGGCCGTCCGAGGCGAGGCTGAACGCGATCCACAGGATCACCGGCAGCAGCGCGACGAGCGCGAACGCGACCTGGGTGCGGCGGCGCTTGAGCTGACGGATCAGCTCGACGCGCAGCGGCATGGTGCGGGTGATGTCGTAGGGCTCGGTGGGCACGGGCGCGGAGAACCCGCCGACGTGCCCGCGCCGCGTCGACGCCTCCGGCTCCCGGACCGCGGGCCCCACCGCGGTGCCGGTGGCCGGCCCGGAGCCGTTCGTGCGGGGATCGGGCTGGGTCACGGTGTCGCGTCCTCTCCGACGAGCTGCAGGAACGCGTCCTCCAGCCGGCGCCGGGGCCCGGCGGACTGCACGCCCACCCCGGCGGTCACGAGTGCCTGCACGGCCGCGGCGCGCGGCATGCCGTTGAGCTCGGCGTGCACCAGGGTCCCGTCGACGGCGACGTCACGGACCCCGTCGAGGCCGGTGAGGACCTCGGCCGCCTGCGCGGGCTCGTCGACGGTGAAGCTGGCCGCGCCACCACCGGCGATGATGTCGTCGACGGTGCCGTCGGCGACGACGAGCCCCTTGTGCATGACGACGACGTGCGTGCAGGTCTGCTCCACCTCGGCCAGCAGGTGGCTCGACACCAGGACGGTGCGGCCGTCGGCGGCGTAGCGACGCAGGACCTCGCGCATCGCGTGGATCTGGGGCGGGTCGAGCCCGTTGGTCGGTTCGTCGAGCAGCAGCAGCTCGGGCAGGCCGAGCATGGCCTGGGCGATCGCGAGCCGCTGGCGCATGCCCTGGCTGTAGGCGCCGACCTTCCGGTCGACCGACGACCCGAGCCCGGCGATGGCGAGCGCGTCCTCGACGTGGGCGTCGGCGGGTGGGCGGCCGGTCGCGGCCCAGTAGAGGCGCAGGTTGTCGGCGCCGGAGAGGTGCGGCAGGAAGCCGGGGCCCTCCACGAACGCGCCGATCCGGGCCAGCACGGGCGCGCCGGGGCCGATGGGCTCGCCGAACGCACGCATGGTGCCCGCGGTGGGTCGGATGAGGCCCATCAGCATGCGCAGGACGGTGGTCTTGCCGGCACCGTTGGGGCCGAGCAGCCCCAGCACCATGCCGGGCCGCACTTCGAACGACACGTCACGCACGGCGGTGAACCCGCCCTTGTAGGTCTTGGCGAGGCCGTGGATCTCCAGCGGGAGGGCGGCCGGGTCGGGCTCGGGGGCGAGCCGGCGGCGCCGCAGCGCGCGCGCGACGAGCCAGGCCAGCAGCGCGCCGGCCAGGATCACGCCGATGCCGACGAGGTAGCCGACCGGCACGGTGTTCTCGGTGACGGCCCGCCCCGGTACCGACGGCACCGTGAGCGCGGCCGGGGCGCCGGTGTCGGCGAGCCCGATCCGCCACACCGCGGGGTCGTTCGCGGGGGTGTAGCCCTGGTCGGTGGTGCTGACCGACACGAGCAGCCGGTCGCCGGCCTGGACGGGCGCGACGACGGCGGGCAGCGTGACCGTGACGGTCGCGGCGGACCCGTCGGCGGGGACGGGGACGCGCATCGGCGCGACCGACGAACCCAGCAGGACGCGACGTCCGTCGGCGGACAGCGTGGAGATCTTGCCGAACAGCACGGCCTCGGCCCCCGCGGGCTGGCCGGGGGAGCGGGCCACGGTCAGGGTCACGCGCGTGGAGCCGGCGAGCGTCGTCGACTCGGTGAAGGGCTCGGTGCGGAACTGCGCCGACTGGCCGGGCAGCTCCGAGGTGAACGCGGAGAGCCGGCCGGCGAGGCTGCCGAGCGATCCGCCCAGACCGGGGAGCGAGGTGATCGCGGCCGGGTTGCCACCGGCCGGGTTCACGACGTCCTGCGGGGCACCCGTGAGGCGCAGCTGCTGCGTGGTCACGGGGGCGTTGCCGGGCAGGCCGGGGTAGGCGTCGGCGACGATCGTGCGCCCGGTGGGGGTGGAGGCGCCCGCGCGGACGCCGCTCTGCACGGCGTAGGCGAACCCGGAGGACGGCGCCGGACCCGTCCGTGTCAGGTAGTGGTCGAACCACTCGGCGATGTCGTCGCGCACCGAGTTGCCGGGGGCGCCGCCGTCGTGGCCGCCCGCGTACCAGACGACGCGCACGGTGCCGCCTGCCGCGGCGATCTGACGGGCGTTGGCGTCGGCCTGGTCGAGGCCGAACAGGGTGTCCTGCTCGCCCTGGACGATGAGCGTCGGGGCGGTGATCCGGTCGGTGACCGACACAGGCGAGGACCGACGCAGCAGGTCGGCGGTCGCCGGGGAGATGCGCCCGGTGGTGGCCGCCTCGGTGTAGGCGGCGCACACCTGCGCGGTGAACCGGCCGCAGGTCAGCGGTGTGCCGGGCGGAGTCTGCGGCGCGGCGTCCTGGCCGGGGCCGGTCGCGGCGGGCGGCGCGTCCTGCGCCTGACCCGTGCCGGCGGTGGCGTCGTCCGAGCCGGTGTTGCCACGGCCCAGGACCGACGCCTGCGCCGACTGGGCCGTCGACGCGCCGGCGGAGAAGAACACGCCCGCCCAGCCGCGCTTGAACACGCCGTCGGTGCCGAACGTGCGCGCGGCGGGGGTGTCGCCGGGCGGCGGGGTGCCGGTGGCGTCGGGGAACAGCGCCTGGCCGAGGTCGTTCCAGGTGATGACGGGCGCGAGGGCGTCGACACGCTTGTCGTAGCCCGCGAGCAGCAGCGACAGCGCGCCGCCGTAGGAGCCGCCGGTGACGCCGACCCGGGGGTCGCCGGGACCGTCCAGGGCCACCTCGGGACGCTGGGCGAGCCAGTCGATCAGGCTGCGGGCGTCGGCGACCTCGTAGTCGGGGGAGTCCAGCGCGATCTGCCCGCCGCTCGTGCCGAAGCCGCGCGCCGACCAGGACAGCGCGACGTAGCCGCGGGCGGCGAGGTCGCGGGCGTCGGCGTCGACGGAGGCCTTGCTGCCGCCGAACCCGTGCGCGACCAGCACCGCGGGCGCCGGCGTGCGCGCCGGAAGGTAGAGCGTCGTGTCCAGACTGACCGGTGCGGCCACCCCGGGGCCGCCGCTCACCTCGATGCGCTGCTCGGAGGTGCGGACGTCGGGGTCGCTCGCACCGCCACGCGTCGTCGCGAACAGGATGACTCCCGCGGCGACGACGAGGACGGCCACGACGGCGAGGAGCGCGCGCGGACGCACGCTCCGAGGGAGTCGGGGCACACGACGACGTTATGCGTAGTCGTGTCGGGTACCGGTGAGCGGCCCTCAGCGCACTCTCAGCGCACGTCCTGCGCGTGCTCGACCTTCGGGGTGCCCGCGAAGAACGGGCCGATGATCTCCCGCCATTTCGGGAATCGGTCGGACTCGCGGAAGCCGACCGTGTGTGCCTCGACGCTCTGCCACTCGACCAGCAGCACGAAGCGGCTGGGCGACTCGATGCTGCGGGTCATGCGCGCGGAGACGAACCCGGGGGTGGCGGCCAGCAGGTCGCGCGCCTGGAGATAGGCGGCGGCGAACTGGTCTTCGGTCCCGGGGCGGATGTCGAAGTCGGCGATCTCGAGCACCATGACGGTGATCCTCGTGCATGACGTGGCTCCGGTCATCCGGTGCGGCACGCGAATCGCCGAGCGTCGCAACGCCGTCACCGTCCGGAGTCGCCCGGTGGCCCTTCCAGGTGATGCAGGACGACGTCGCGCAGCGCACCGTCGCCGATCGCAGCCGTCATCCACGTGTGGGTGGGCCGGCGACGACGGTCGGTGGGGGAGCCGGGGTTGAGCAGCCGCATCCCGGCCGGGGTCGTGGTGTCCCACGGGATGTGGCTGTGCCCGAACACGAGGACGTCGGTGTCGGGGAAGAGCCGGTCCATGCGCCGCTCGCGGCCGCCGGCCTGCCCGGTCTCGTGCACGACCGCGAGCCGCACCCCGCCGATCTCGACGCGGGCGACCTCGGGCAGCCGCGCCCGCAGCTCGGGGCCGTCGTTGTTGCCGTACACCCCGACGAGCCTGGCCGCGCGGGCCTCCAGCTCGTCGAGGAGGTCGACGCCCACCCAGTCGCCGGCGTGGACCACGACATCGGCGGCGTCGACCGCCTCCCAGACCGCGGCCGGTACGACGCGGCCGCGGCCCGGGACGTGGGTGTCGCTCAGGACCAGCAGCTGCGTGGTCAGTGCACGCCCAGCAGGTCGACGACGAAGATCAGCGTCTCACCGCCCTTGATGACGCCGCCGGCGCCGGCGTCGCCGTATCCCATGTGCGGCGGGATCTCCAGCCGACGACGACCACCGACCTTCATGCCCTGCACGCCCTGGTCCCAGCCGGCGATGACGCGGCCCTGACCGAGCGGGAACTCCAGCGGCGACCCCCGGTCGAACGACGCGTCGAACTGCTCGCCGGTGGAGTGCGCGACCCCGACGTAGTGGACGCTGACGAACGAGCCCGCCGTCGCCTCCTTGCCGTCGCCGACGGTGATGTCGGTGACCCGCAGGTCGGTGGGGGCCTCGCCGTCGATGGGCTCGACCTCGGGCTTCTGCAGTGCCACGGGCGCTCCTTCTCACGTTCTCGATCACGGGATGCACCGGAGGGCCGGTGCCGTGCGGCCCATCACCCTGCCAGACCGGGGCGTTGCGGTCGCGTTGCGGGAGGGTGCGGCACAGACTGGGGCGCGTGCCGCAGTCCCGAACCGAAGAGACCGCCGACGAAGAGACCTACGAACCGGACCCGAGGCGCTGGCGCGCACTGACCGTCACCCTCGTCGCGGGGTTCATGGGACTGCTCGACGTGAGCATCGTGTCGGTGGCGCTGCCGTCGATGCAGCACGGTCTGGGGACGAGCCCCGCGCAGGTGCAGTGGGTGGTGTCGGGCTACGCGCTGGCGTTCGGGCTCGCACTGGTCCCCGCGGGACGGTTGGGTGACGCGTTCGGCCGACGTCGGATGTTCCTGATCGCGCTGGCCGGGTTCGTGCTGTTCAGCGCGCTGGCCGGGGCCGCGCCGACGCCGTTGCTGCTCGTGATCGCCCGCGTCGCGCAGGGCCTCGCGGCGGGCATGCTCGCCCCGCAGAACTCCGGCCTGATCCAGGACCTGTTCCGCGGCGCCGAGCGGGGCCGGGCGTTCGGGTTCTTCGGCGCGACCGTCGGCATCTCGACGGCCGTCGGCCCCGTCGTCGGCGGGTTCATCCTCGCGCTGGCCGGGGAAGGGAACGGCTGGCGCTGGATCTTCTACGTGAACGTGCCGATCGGCGTCGTGGCCCTGGTCCTGGCGGCGCGGCTGCTGCCCCCGATGCGACGGTCCACCCGTCCGGGGCACATCGACCACGTCGGGGTCGTGCTGCTCGGCGGCGCGGTTCTCGCCGTGCTGCTGCCGCTCGTGGAGGCCGAGTCGGGTGGGCTTGCGCGGCTGTGGTGGCTGTTCGTCGTCGGGATCGTGCTCGGGGCGGCGTTCGTGTGGTGGGAAGGCCGCGAGACCCGCCGCGGCCGGGCACCGCTGGTCGACCTGCGGCTGCTGTCCGACACTGCCGGCTACGCCTCGGGCGCGGCGCTGGGGATGGTCTACTTCGTCGGGTTCAGCGGGATCTGGCTGGTGTTCGCGCTGTTCTTCCAGAACGGGCTGGGCTGGACACCGCTGCAGTCCGGGCTCGCGGTGACCCCGTTCGCCGTCGGGTCGGCGATCTCGGCGGCGCTCGCCGGGCGCGTGGTCGACCGGTTCGGCCGCAGGCTGACCGTCGCGGGCCTGTGCGGGGTCGCGGCCGGCCTCGCCGTCACGACCGTCCTGCTGGCGACGGTCCCGTCGTCCGTCGCCGGGTTCGTGATCATCCCGTCGATGCTGATCGGGGGCATCGGCGGGGGGCTCGTCATCTCCCCGAACATCACGATGACGCTGCGCTGCGTCCCGGTGCGGATGGCCGGGTCGGCGGGTGGCGCGCTGCAGACGGGACAGCGGATCGGCGCGGCCGTCGGCACGGCGGCGCTGACCGGCATCTTCTACGCGGTGCTCGGCCCCGACCCGGCGCGGCTGCGCGTCGCCGTGGCCGCTGCGCTCGGCGCGGCCGTCGTCATGGTGCTGGCCGCGCTGGGCATCGCGATCGCGGAGCTGCGCGCCGGGCGGCGCACGGCGGACGCGGCCGCCGTCCCGCCCGACGCCGCCCACCAGCACCAGTAGCGGTCAGGACGGTGGCAGGCCTCAGGACGGCGGCAGGGGCACCCCGAGCGCCGAGCGCAGGAACTCGACCTGCAGCAGCAGCAGGTTCTCCGCGACGACCTCCTGCGGCGTCATGTGCGTGACCCCCGACAGCGGCAGCACGCTGTGCGGGCGCCCCGCCGCCAGCAGCGCCGACGACAACCGCAACGTGTGCGCGGCGACGACGTTGTCGTCGGCCAGGCCGTGGACCAGCAGCAACGGCCGGTGCGGGGTGCGGGCCGCGGCCGCGTCCTCGAACAGCGACGACCGCGCGTAGGCGTCCGGATCGCCGTCGGGGGTGCCGAGGTAGCGCTCGGTGTAGTGGGTGTCGTAGAGCGCCCAGTCGGTGACGGGTGCGCCCGCGACCGCGGCATGGAACACGTCGGGGCGGCGCAGCACCGCGAGCGCGGCGAGGTAGCCGCCGAACGACCACCCCCGGACACCGACCCGGTCGAGATCCAGGTCCGGGTGGCGCGTCGCCAGGTCGTGCAGGGCGTCGACCTGGTCGTCGAGGACCGGCTGGGCGAGGTCGCCGCGCACGGCCCGCTCGAACGCCGGACCGCGACCGGGGGTGCCGCGCCCGTCGACGACGACGACCGCGAACCCCTGCTCGGCGAACCACTGGCTCGTCAGGTGCGCGTTGCGGGACGCGACGACGCGCTGCGCGTGCGGCCCGCCGTAGGGGTCCATCAGCACCGGCAGCGGCGTGCCGGGCTCCCACCACGACGGCAGCAGCAGCGCCGTCGACAGCGCCCCGGCGCCGGCGGTCGTGAGCTCCAGCCGCGGCGCGAGACCGGCCGGGTCGGCGAACGAGTCGATCGTCCGCGCGGCCCCCGACGGCAGGTGCGCCACCGTCGCCGTGCCCTCCGACTCCAGGCACGCCCGCGTCACCAGCAGCGTGCCGGCCGAGAGCCGCCCCGAGTGCACCCCCGGCTGCGTCGCCCGCTCGACGAGCCCGCCCTCGCGCGACCACGACCACAGCCCCGTCGACGCCGGATCCTCGCCGGACGCGCTGAACAGCAGGGTGTCGCCGTCGATGTCGAGCAACGCCCGGACCTGCAGCGACGTCGGCGTCACCGGGGTCCCGCCGACGCACAGACGGTTCGCCCCCTCGTGCGCCCCCGCGGTCACCAGCTCGCCGTCCAGGTGCGCCGGCACACCGGGGACGATGTCGACCCAGTCCGGGTCGTCGATCGCCGCGACCTCCGCCGTCGCCCCCGACCGCTGGTCGACGCGTAGCACCCGCAGCGCCCGCTGGTCGCGCGACTGCACCGTCAGCAGCAGGTCCGTCGCGTCCCACGTCGCGTCGACGACGTACTCGTAGGCCGCCGCGTCCCACGTCACCGGCACCCGCACCCCGTCGAGCGCGATCAGGTACAGCGTCACCTCGGCGTTCGGGGTGCCTGCTGCCGGGTAGGCGACGCGCACCGGCTCGCGGTCGGGGTTGGCCGGATCGGCGATGTGCCAGCGCCGCACCGGGTCGTCGTCGACGCGGGCGACCAGCAGCCGGTCACCGTCGGGCGCCCACCAGTAGCCGCGCATGCGGCCCATCTCCTCGGCCGCGACGAAGTCGGCCAGGCCCCACGTCGCGTCGTCGTCGTCCGGACGGACCAGCAAGGTCGTGAGCCGCGGGACGAGATCGTGCACGTACAGCGCGCCGCCGGCGACGAACGCCACCCGCCGGCCCTGCGGGTCGGGCCGCGGGTCGACGACCCCGCCCGGCGTCTCGATCAGCCGCGGCGTGAGCCCGGACGCGAACTCGGCGACGTAGAGCCTGCCCGACAACGTGAACGCCGCCATGGTGACCGGCCGGTCCGTCGCGAACGCGACGACGCCTCCCGCCTGCTCACGCGCCCGTTCCCGGCGCGCCCGCTCCTGCGGCGGGAGGTCCTCCTCGGAGCCGTTGCCGTCGAGGACCCGCGGGTCGGCGACCACCCGTTCGTCGCCGGTGTCGAGGTCCAGGCTCCACAGGCACGTCACGGGATCGGTGCCGCCCCGGCTGCGGAGGAAGACGACGCGCCGGCCGTCGGGGGACAGGGCCGCGCCGCGCGGGGCGCCCAGGGTGAACCGCCGGGTACGGGCCTGCCGGCGGGGGAAGCTGTCGGTCACGGTGGATCAGTCTGCCGCCCGTCCGCCGACTCCGCGGCGCCGCCACACCCGCGACGGCGACCGTTCGCCCCCGGCACCCGTTCGAGCGCGTGTCGTGACGAGCGACACACCGTTGCCGAGGGGTGGACTGCATGTGGTTCTCCGGACGAGGGGAGTTGTCACGGTGATAAACCTGTATCTGTCCGGCCGGTCGCTCGCGGCCGCCCGCTCCGTCGACCCGCAGGTCTCGCCCGCCGCGGTGCACGCCGCCGTCGAGGTCGCGATCGTGGAACAGCTGCGCGAGGTCGCGGGCTGGTCCGTCGAACAGATCCGGGAGCGGGCAGACCGGATCGCGCGCGGGGACTGACCGCCCTCATTCGGATTTTCGCGTGACCCGGAAGGCGGTGCGCTGCAGCGTGTCCTGGAGAACGTTGCCTGCCAGGGCGACGCCCGCGGCGACGAGGCCCGTGCCGTCGCCGTGGTCGACGCCGGCCTCGCCCGTCACCCCGACTCGACCGTGCCCGACCGTATCCCGGTGCTGCTCTACCTCGTGGAGCTCCTCGCCGGGACCGGCGACACCGCGCGAGCCGCCCAAGTCGCCGCCGAGCTGCGCGCCCACCCGCTCGACGCAGCATCCGCGGCGACCCTGAGCGAGATCGAGCTCGACGTGACGGTCCGATGATCATGGTCGGACGGACCGTGGTGTCGAACTCGTCCCGGCGGACCCGCCAGGCCTCGTCGACCAGTGCCGGGTCGGCGACGACGGCGTGCCGGTCCAACGCCTCCGCGTCCGGTCCGGCGCCTTCATCCCGAGCGATCGCCCGCTGGAAGCGGAGAACAGCCAGCCGGCGATCGTGGCGCGCTCGTCGGCCTGCCGCGGCGGCAGCGGACGGTCGTGCGCGGGCTCGTCGGTGGACACCCGTCGACGGTCCCTGACCGCACGTCAGGTGCGCACTGGTCGTGTCCGCCTGGGGTGCGGACGACCCGATGATCGCGTGCGGAAGAAACCGATGACGACACCAACTCAGCTCACGCAGGGCACCGTCGCGCCGGTGATCGGCTGCGGCTCGGTGGTCGTGGCCCCACCGGTCGGCGTGCTGCCGGTCGGCGTGCTGTCGGTCGAGGTGATCGGGGCGGTCGTGCGCGGGGTCGTCGTCCGCGGCGCGGTGGTGCTCGGCGTCGGTGGCGCGGTCCGCGTGCCGCTCGCGGCCACGGCCGTCGTCGGCACGGGCAGCCCGTCGAGGGTCGAGCGCACGAAGGTCCGCACCGCGTCGGCGTCGATCTCCACGGCGACGCCGTCGTAGGGCGTGTAGAGGTCGGGGCGGATCGTCGGGATCGTGTGGAACTCGACCTTCGACGCCGACACCTGCCGCACCTGCCCGACGATCTGGTCGAGGTCCCAGCCCTGGTCGAGCACCACGTATCGGCCGACGATCCCGAGAACGCGCTGCACCGTCGAGGGGTCGGCGAGCCGGCCGCCGCCGAGCAGGGTGTTCGCGAGCCCGGCCATGTAGGCCTGCTGACGGGTGATGCGGTCGAGGTCGCCACCCTCCAGGCCGTGGCGCTGCCGGACGAAGGCGAGCGCGTCGGCGCCGTCGAGCGTCTGCGGTCCGGCGGGCAGCACCGCGCCGGACCAGCGCGCGTCGTCGACGGGCTCGGTGAGGCACACGGGAACGCCGCCGATCGCGTCGGTGAGCTCGACGAACCCGGCGAGGTTGATCTCCGCGTAGTGGTCGACGACGATCCCCGTCAGCTGGGTGACGGTCGCGACGAGCGCCTTGCGACCGGCTTCGAGCGCCTGCCTGCGGACGGTGTCTGCGTCGAGTCCCTGCTCCTGCAGCGTGCGGGTCGTGGACGTGACCGCGCGGCCGTACGCAGAGTTGATCTTGTGGGTGCCGAGGTCGCCGGCGAGCTTCACGTACGAGTCGCGGGGGAACGACACCGCCACGACGGGCTTGCCGGGGTCGGCCGGGATGCGCAGCAGGATGATCGTGTCGGTGTTGAGCTGTCCGTCGTCGGGGCCGGCGTGCATCGCGTCGAGCACGTCCTGCGGCAGTGGCCGCCCCTGTGCGTCGGTCCGGCTGTCGACGCCCACGACCAGCGCGGTGATCGTCCGCGACGGCGGGCCCGTGCGGGAGGTGCTGTCGCTCAGGACGTCGCTGGTGACGATCGACCCCGCGAGCGCGCGGAACGTCGACCAGCCGTAGCCGGCCGCGGTGAGCACCACCAACGAGACGACGGTGACCAGCACCTTGCCGGCCAGCCCCCATCGCCGCCGCGCGCCCGACGCCCGCCGCACCCCGCCCCCGCCCCTCGCCACGTTCCCGAGGCCCCGACCAGTTGGTTCCTCGGTGCGGAGCCCGACGCGGCGACGCGAACCCCGGACGTCGCGCGGTCGATGTCGACCACTCTATGGATGCGGCCGGGGCGCTCGCAGGCTCTGGTGAGGGAAGGGGCGTGACCTACGGCACTCGTGGTGACGCAGCGTGAACTATGATCGCGGAGCGCATCCGGGCCGCTCGGTCGGCGGCGCCGGCGCCGCGCGCAGGAGCATGCCGAACGGCGTCCGGGTCACGGTGCGGCGCGGGCTCTGCGGACGGGTTCAGGAGTGGTCGGCGCGACGGTACGGCGCGACCGTCCGGGCCAGGATGCCGAGCGTCGCCTTCAGAGATGCCTCGGAGATGACCGGGAAGATGCCCCGCGCCCGCCATTCGGGGTGGATGTCGGACCAGTCGTAGAAGGACACGACCTCGGTGCCGCCCTCGACCGGCGTGAGCCGGTAGCCGTAGACGTGGCCGATCTGCGGGCGGACCTTGCCGAGCACCGACCAGGAGATCAGCCGGTCCTGCTCGAAGTCGCCGATCGTGACGGTGACGTCGTACTCGCCGAGCGGGACGTCGCCGAGCGCCTCGCGATCCATGTGGACGACGAACGTGTCGCCGGCCGCGGTGACGCGCTCGCCGTCGGCACCCATGAGCATGCCGGAGGAGTCGATCGCGACGTGGCCCTGCGGGTCGGTGAGCAGGGCGAACACCGCGGCGGGGTCGGCGCGGACGATGCGGGAGACCTCGATGCGCTCGCCCGTCTCGGCGGCGTCCGGTGCCTGGGGGTCAGTCATGCGGACATCGTGGCAGCGGGCCCGGAGCGCGACCCGGCGGACCGGTGACCGCCCGTCCGGTCGGTCGGGATAGTCGTGTTTCACCTGCTCACGACACGGGGCAGTCACCTGATCGAGTGAGGCGATGATGTGCGGCTACGAATGTATCCACGCCTGATGCAGAGTGGACCTTCCGGTGCGGCGAGCAGGTCGTCCCGGGACGCGGGAGGGGCGGTGCGGAAGTTGGGTCGACCGGCGAGATCCACCACAGGAACGCCCCTCTCCACGGCCTCCGCCGCCTCGAGGTCGAACAAGAACTGGTGAGCGGGCCCGGGCCGCGCCGTTCGGCGCCCCGGCGTCCACATCGGACGTCGCTGCGGTTCCCGCGGGTCCTTTGGGGCGCCCGACGGATCACTCGCCGCGGTCTCGGCGCCCGGACGGCCCCTGGTTCGTCTTGCCAGGAGCCCGCCCGGATCACCGACCCATTGACGGTGATCCATCAGACGCCCCTCGGGCCGTCACCGGTGCGGCCCGCGCGGGGACCAGCGCGCGGCCGTCGAACGTGTGCTCAGCGGGGTCCGTCGGCGCTGGTGACACGCTCGGTGGGGTTGTGCCCCGGGCAGACCACCGGGCCGGGCAGGTCCGGTGCGCCCGGGAGCACGGGGGTGCCCGGGCCCGTGACGGAGACGAGCCCGGCCCCGTGTCGGGGCCGGGCTCGCGGGGTGGTCGGGGAGTGGTGGGGTCACCAGCCGCGCGCGCGCCACTCCGGCAGCGACGGGCGCTCCTTGCCGATGGTCGTGTCGTCGCCGTGGCCGGGGTAGACCCACGCCTCGTCGGGCAGCGGGCCGAACACCCGCGACTCCAGGTCGTCCAGCAGCGAGGTGAAGTCGCCGGCCGAGTCGGTCTTGCCCGGGCCGCCCGGGAACAGCGAGTCGCCGGTGAAGACGTGCGTGCCGTCGGCGCCGCGGTAGACCAGCGCGATCGAGCCCGGGGTGTGTCCGCGCAGGTGGACGACGTCGAGCTCGATCTCGCCGAAGCTCACCGTGTCGCCGTGGTCGACGACGACGTCCATCGGGATCGGCAGCTCGGGAGCGTCGAGCGGGTGCGAGATCAGCCGCGGCTGGAACATCCCGGCGACCGCCCCGAGGGCCTGCCAGTGGTCCCAGTGCCGGTGGGTGGTGACGAGGTGCTTGAGCTCCGGTCGGTCCCGCCCGCTGCCGACGAGGTCGGCCAGCCGCTCGGGCTCGTTCGCCGCGTCGATCAGCAGCGCCTCGTGCGTCGCCGTGCAGACGAGCAGGAAGGCGTTGTTGTCCATCGGGCCGACGGAGACCTTGGTGATGGTGAGGGGGCCGAGATCACGTCGGATCGCGGCACCGCCGGGGTCGGTGTGACCGGTGTACTCGTCGAGGACGTCCACGGACGTCACCCTATCCCCGACGCGCACCCTGTCGAACATGTGTGCGAGCCTGTGTGACGGTCCGCCGGGGTCGGATGATCGGCGCCACGGACTGCGTTGAACGGCGGTACGACGTCGATCGGGACGGTCCAGGCCTGCACGCGAGCGCTCGGCGCGCCGCGACGGTCGCCGACCGCGCGACGACCGGGCGAGCGGTTCTTGTCGTACCCCCCGCCTAGCATTGGATCGCGGGCCGTCGGGCCCGGAAACACTCAGGAGGCGCACACCGTGGCAGACCGTCTCGTGGTGCGGGGCGCGCGCGAGCACAACCTGCGGGGGGTCGATCTCGACATCCCTCGCGACAGTCTCGTCGTGTTCACGGGCCTGTCCGGTTCCGGGAAGTCGAGCCTGGCGTTCGACACGATCTTCGCCGAGGGCCAGCGCCGCTACGTCGAGTCGCTGTCGGCGTACGCGCGGCAGTTCCTCGGGCAGATGGACAAGCCCGACGTCGACTTCATCGAGGGGCTCTCGCCCGCGGTGTCGATCGACCAGAAGTCCACGAACCGCAACCCTCGTTCGACGGTCGGCACGATCACCGAGGTCTACGACTACCTGCGCCTGCTCTACGCGCGTGCCGGCGTGCCGCACTGCCCCACGTGCGGGCACGTGATCGAGAAGCAGACGCCGCAGCAGATCGTCGACCAGGTCCTGGCCATGGAGGAGGGCACCCGGTTCCAGGTGCTCGCCCCGGTGGTGCGCACCCGCAAGGGCGAGTTCGTCGACCTGTTCTCCGCGCTGCAGGCGCAGGGCTACTCGCGGGTGCTCGTCGACGGCACGGTCCATCCGCTGGCCGAGCCGCCCCGGCTCAAGAAGCAGGAGAAGCACGACATCGCCGTGGTCGTCGACCGGCTGGTGGTGCGGCCGTCGTCGAAGCAGCGCCTCACCGACTCGGTGGAGACGGCGCTGCGCCTGGCCGACGGCCTGGTCGTGCTGGAGTTCGTCGATCTCGCCGAGGACGATCCGGGCCGTGAGCGGCGGTTCTCCGAGCGGATGGCGTGCCCCAACGGCCATCCCCTGGGTCTCGACGAGCTGGAGCCGCGGACCTTCTCCTTCAACTCGCCCTACGGCGCGTGCCCGGCGTGCAGCGGCATCGGGATCAAGAAGGAGGTCGACCCGGAGCTGGTCGTCCCCGACCCGGACCTCAGCCTGGCCGACGGGGCGATCGCGCCGTGGGCGACCGGCCACACGTCGGAGTACTTCGGGCGGCTGCTGTCGGGGCTGGCCAAGGCGGTCGGCTTCCGCATGGACACGCCGTGGCGCACACTCGACGACGCGGCCCGCAAGGCCGTCCTGCACGGCAGCGACGACCAGGTCCACGTCCGCTACCGCAACCGGTACGGCCGCGAGCGCGCCTACTACGCCAACTTCGAGGGTGTCATCCCGTTCCTCGAGCGCCGGCTCGACCAGACGGAGTCGGACTCGCAGCGCGAGCGCTACGAGGGCTACATGCGCGACGTGCCGTGCCCCGTCTGCAAGGGTGCCCGGCTCAAGCCGGAGGTCCTCGCCGTCACCCTCGCCCACCGCGACCAGGGCGACCGGTCGATCGCCGAGGTGTCGGCGATGTCGGTGGCCGAGTGCTCGGCGTTCCTCGACGGGATGGTCCTCGACCACCGCCAGGCCATGATCGCGGGCCGGGTGCTCAAGGAGGTCCAGGCCCGCCTGGGCTTCCTGCTCGACGTGGGGCTCGACTACCTCTCCCTCGACCGTGCCGCCGGCACGCTCTCGGGCGGGGAGGCGCAGCGCATCCGGCTCGCCACCCAGATCGGGTCCGGCCTCGTCGGCGTGCTCTACGTGCTCGACGAGCCGTCGATCGGGCTGCACCAGCGCGACAACCGCCGCCTCATCGAGACGCTGACGCGGCTGCGCGACCTGGGCAACACGCTGATCGTCGTGGAGCACGACGAGGACACCATCCGCGCGGCCGACTGGACCGTCGACATCGGGCCGGGTGCGGGCGAGCACGGCGGGCACATCGTGCACAGCGGTCCCGTCGCGGGGCTGGAGTCGCACGACACGTCGCTGACCGGCGCGTACCTGTCGGGGCGCCGGTCGATCCCGGTCCCGGCCGAGCGCCGCACGCTCGACCCCAAGCGCAAGCTGACGGTCGTCGGCGCCCGCGAGCACAACCTGCGCGGCATCGACGTCGACATCCCGCTGGGCGGGCTCGTCTCCGTCACCGGGGTGTCCGGCTCCGGCAAGTCCACGCTGGTCAACGACATCCTGGCCACGGTGCTGGCCAACCGGCTCAACGGCGCCCGCCAGGTCCCGGGCCGGCACACCCGCATCA
>NZ_BJVJ01000038.1 GCF_007989085.1 Pseudonocardia sulfidoxydans NBRC 16205 | reverse complement strand
ACAACCTGGTTGCAGCCTCCCGGACCGCCGACAGCAGTGAGGTTGCGCCCGGTTCTCGGCGCGCAACCTGGTCGCTGCCTCCCGGACCGCCGACAGCACTGAGGTTGCGCCCGGTCCTCGGCGCGCAACCTGGTTGCGGCCTCCCGGACCGCCGACAGCACTGAGGTTGCGCCCGGGTCCCGGGTCAGGAGATGTCGGCGCGCCGGTGTCGCGGGCTGCCCGGTCCGCCGTCGCCGTCCTCGGTGTCGGCCGTGGCGCGGGCGTCGCCGTGCTCGGGGCGGCGCGGGACCCGGGGCTCACGACGCGCCCGGGAGTGCCGCGGCAGCGGGAGGTCACCGGCGAGCCAGGCGAGCGGCCCGGCGTCGTCACGGCGGTGCCGGCGCCCCGTGGAGGCGTCCCGCGGCACAGGCACCTCCCCGGAGACCGGGGGCGGGGTGTCGGTGGGCATGTCGTCGCGCGGGCCGGCGTCCCGGCGCACCGTGCCGTCACGGCGGCCGACCTCGGCGACCACCGCGGCGGCGTGCACCTCGACCGGCAACGCGGCACGGGCGGCCGCGCCCGCGAGGAAACGGCCGGCCTCCTCGACGTCGGTGCGGTAGCGCTCGGCGAGGATCCCCGTCGCGTGGGCGAGCGGCAGACCCGACTCCAGCGCGGCCGTCGACCGGGCGACCGCGGCGCTCAGCCGGCCGAACCCCGACGCGTCCGACAGCCGCGCCGACAGCGCCTCCACCAGCGGCCTGACCGTCTCGGCGAGCTCCCCGGGGACCGGCCGGAAGCCGGTGCCGAGCAGCTGCAGCGCGGCGACCGTGCGGCCGTCGAGCGCGATCGGGACGGTGACGGCGCTGGCCAGTCCGGTCTCGGCCGCGACGGCCGCGACCTCGACGGACTCCGACCGGGTGAGGTCGGCGGTGACGACGACACAGCCCGTCGCGATCGCCTCCTGCACCGGGCCCGCGGCGCGCCGGTGCTGCAGCTCGCCGAGCCGGTTCGCCGCCGGGTCGGAGGCGAACACCGGGCCGGTCAACGGGTCCGGGGCGCGCGTGAAGACGATCACCGCGCCCGCCACCCCTACCGCCATCGGCAGGGCCCCGCACACCCCCGAGACCAGCGCGCCGACGTCGAGCTGCGCCGTTCGCGTCCGGCCCACCTGGAGTGCGAGACCGATGAGGGTGGGGTCGTTCGCGAGCACTTGCACCGTCCTTCCGCCGATCGTGCAACGTCGGGCACGTCGTGTGCGCGGCAGTCAACCATCGGTCACCGAGGCCCCCGACACGGGCCATCGGTGACCTACCGATCGGGGTAGTGTGCTCGCCCGATGACCGCATCGTCGACGAACGCGCCGGGACGGCGGAGACCTCTTACGCGGTTCACAGCTTCCCCACAGCTCGACGGGCCACCCTCCGGACCCGTGCCCCGCATGCTCCCCGCACCGGCCCGGCGCGCACGACCACCGGGGACGGCCGTCACGCCACCCCGGAAGCTCGCGCGGTGACCCCGGCGGCGCCCGTGCGCGCCCCGCACCTGTATCCGGTGGACCTCGTCCGGGTCGTCACGTTCGCCTGCGTGATCGCCGTCCACACGATCTCGACGACGGCGCCGCTCGACAGCGTCGCCGCCGGCGGGTTCGTCGTCCTCCTGCACTTCACGCGGGAGGCGTTCTTCGCGCTGACCGCGTTCGTGCTCACCCACCGCCATCGCGACGAGGCGCCCGGCCCGCTGCGGTTCTGGCGGCGCCGGTTCCTGCTGGTCGGCGTCCCGTACGTGGTGTGGTCGGCGATCTACACCGGGCTCGGGCTGTCGACGGCCCCGCTTCCCGTGGGTGCGGCGCTGCGCGCGTTCGGCCACGCCCTGCTGACCGGGACCGCCTGGTACCACCTGTACTTCCTGCTGGTGTCGCTGCAGTTCTACCTGGTGTTCCCGCTGTTCCGGGCGCTGCTGCGGGCCACCCGCGGCCATCACCTGCTGGTCCTGGCCGCGAGTGCCGTGCTGCAGGTCGTCACCGACCTGTGGCTGCACGTGCCGACGCCCTCGCCCACCGAGGCCACCGTCCTCCCCTACGCGACGTCGCTGCTGGTCAGCTACCAGTTCTTCGTCGTGTTCGGCGGGGTCGTCGCGATGAACCTCGGTGCCGTCGACGCCTGGGTCCGCGCCCACCTGCCGCTGGTGTTCGTCGCACCGCTCGGCACGGGGGCGGCCGTCGAGCTCTGGTACCGGCACTCGGTGGCGACGGGCGCCACCGCGCAGTTCGCCGCCGACGTCTTCCAGCCGGTCATCATCCCGTGGACGGTGTCGGTGGTGGCGGCCGTCTGGGGCCTCGGCACGCTGTGGGCCGACCGCCGGGACCGCTGGCGGGGCTCGCGGTTCGTCGAGGCCGCGGCGGCCCGCTCGTTCGGGGTGTTCCTCGTGCACCCCGCGATCCTGTGGCTGCTCGCGACGGTGCCCGACGCGCCCGCCGCACGGCTGCAGCGGCCGTGGGAGACCGTCGTGACCTACGTCGTCACGGTCGTGGCGGCGCTGACGTTCGTCGAGATCGTCCGGCGCACCCCGCTACGGCCGGCGCTGACGGGCAAGCCGCGGCGCAGCGCCCGCCCGGCTGTCGTCGTGGCGGGTGGTCGCGCGGGCGTCGCGCCGATCGGTGTGCCGGGGTCACGGCGCAGCGCCTGACCCTGCTCAGGCGGTGGCCACCAGCTGCTCGCACGTGCGGACGAGCACCGCCGCGACCGACCGCACCGCCTGCGACGACGCCGGGTGCGAGCCCGCCCGCTGCCAGTGGGCCAGCCGTTGCGCCGCGGCCGCGCGCACCGTGTCCGGGTCGGCGTCGGGCGGGAGCCCGAGCCGGGCCGCGGACGACGGTCCGGCCATCCCGAGCAGCTGCTCCGCGGCCGCGATCTCCCCGGGTGGGAGCACCACGGTGCCGGCGAGCAGCTCGTCGAGAAGGTCGGTCTCGGCCAGCTCGTGCGCACCCGTCCGGACGCGTTCGAGCTCGTACTGCAGCCGCCGGGCGTCGGCGGGCGGGTCGGTCCGCACGAGCAGCTCCAGACGCTGCAGCACCGAGCGGGCCACGAGGATCTCCGAGCGGCCGACGAACCGTGCCGCGATCAGCTCCCGCAACCTGCCGACACCGCTGCGGGCCAGCAGCCCGGCGACGACCGCACCCGGGTCGGGCGCGGTCCGGGCGAGCGCCGCGGCCGCACCGAGTCCCGCGGGCCCGAGCCGTGCCGCCACGCCCGGGTCGACCGCCGCGCCGCGGGCCAGGGCGTCGATCTCCGGCGGGGTGAGTCCCGTCGCGGCGCGGGCCAGGGAACCCGAGACGGGCAGCACGGTGCGGCACAGCCGCCGCACGTCCGAACGCCCGGACAGCTCCGCCGCCGCGCGCTGCGCGATAGCCGGGTCCAGTCCGCCGGGCAGCTCGTCGGCGCGGGCGAGCACCCCGAGGGCGTTGGCACGCGAGTGCGCGACGACACCGGAGTGCAGCATCCCGAAAGCCGCCGCCGAACCCTCGGCGGGCCTCAGCAGCAGGACGAGCGCGTCGGGCACCGGGTCGCCGGGGTCGAGCAGCGTCTCGGTCCGGCCGTCCGTGCCCAGCCCGGGGGTGTCGACGATCGTCGCCTCCGCGAGCAGCGGGTCGGCGACGTGCAGCTCGATCCGGTCGAGCGGCGCCGCCGGGTCGGGCGGCCACGGGCCGGCGTAGGGCGCGGCGCGGCCGGCGGTGTCGACGGCCAGCGCCACCGGGTCGCCGTGGCGCCACCAGACCGGGACGCGGGTCGGCGGGGGCGGCAGGGGGCCGCCGGGGCGGCCGAGGACCGCCTCGACGAGCGTCGACGTGCCGATCCCGGGTGGGCCGGCGAACGCGATGCGCAGGGGCTCGTCGAGGCGCGCGGACAGCGCGGCCAGCCGGGCGGTGTGCGGGGTGCCGCGGTAGCACTCGTCGGCGACGGCGAGGACCTCGCGGACCCTGCCGACCAGCCGGCCGTCCGACGTCGCGCGGCGTGGTGCGCCACCGGCCGGCACGACAGGCGGCGCGGCGGACGGTGCGGCGGACGGTGCAGTCCGGGCCGGCTCGGTGAGTGCGTTCGTGAGGACCACGCCGGGTTCCACGACCGGCGGCGCCGGGGCGGGCGGCACCGGCGGGGCCGGGTCCGCCGCGCGGGTCAGGGCCGTCCAGCCCGTGTCCTCCGGTTCGGGCCGGTCGGTGAGGTCGTCGGGCTCCGCGCGGACGACGGGGATCGGGCCGGTCGTCTCGGGGTCGGGGGCCGTCCAGTCGGCCGCCTCGGCGTCGAGGGCGTCGGCGTCGGGGGCCTCGGCGTCGGGGGCCTCGGCGTCGGGGGCCTCGTCCGGGGTCGCGGGCTCCGGGTCGGCCACCGCGTGCCGAGCCGTCGCGACGACCTGCTCCGGCTCGTCCGCGACCGCCTCGGCAGGAGGCTCGGCGACGGGCGCGACGGTCTCCCCGACCGGTTCGACAGCGTCCGTCTCCGGGTCCGTCACCGGGTCCGGCTCCGGCTCCGGGTCCTCCCGGTGATGCCGGCCGGCCGGTTCCGCGGACTCGCCTGCACCCGTGCCGAACCCGGGGTCGTCGCCCGTCTCCTGCACGGTCTGCGCAGACTCGGCCGACGCGCGGGGATCGAACCACTCGAGGTCGTCGGCAGCGACAGAAGACGACGCACCCTGGACGTCGTCCGAGACGATCTCCTCGGAGCGGACCTCGTCCTCGTCCTCCTCGTCGTCGTGGCGCGGCGTCGACTTCCACATGCCGCGCCCACTGCCCGCCGCCTCGCCGAGGGCCGTGGGAGCCTCGTCCGCCACCGCCTGGTCGTCGACCGCCGGGTCCTCGACAGGGGCCTTGTCCCCCACCGTGTCGTCGACGGGCTCCGCACCCGGTTCCTCCCGGGGCTGCTCCGTGTCACCGTCGCGCAGCGCGGCTGCCCCGGCCACCGCCCCTGCCACGACCGCACCCGCTGCCCCGGCGACCACCGGCCCAGGACCCGCGGACGGAACCTGCTGAACCGGTGGGTGGGGCGGAACAGCCTGCGACACAAGGGGAGCAGCCGGCTGCGCGGGGCGTGACGCGAGGCCCCACGCCGTGGCCTGGGCGGCGTCGAGCGGCATCGTCTCCTCATGGTGTGACGGGACCGGCACCGATCCCTCGACGGTCGTCCCCTCCCCCGGGCGCGAGTGCACGTCGATGCGTCCGCCGACGGAGGTGATGCGCGCCAACAGGTTCCGCATCCCACGGTTGGGGCCCTGCCCCAGCGAGGCCTGGTCGAAGCCAGGGCCCTCGTCGCGCACCCGGAACCGCAGCAGCCCACCCTGGACCACGAGGCGCACCGTCACCGGCGCCCCGCCCGCGTACTTGCGGGCGTTGTTGACGCCCTCGAGGCAGCAGAACCAGACGGCGGCCTCGACATCGGCGGGGAACCGGACCCCGGCGAGGCCGGGCGCGTCGACGGTGACGGGCGAGGTCCCCTCGTCGAGCTCCAGGGCGAGCCCGCCCGCGAGGCCGTGCTCGGACAGCAGCGGCGACACGACCCCGGTGGCGGTCTCGGCGAGGATCGACTCGGCGTTGCCGATCTGCTCGACGACCTGCCCGAGCCGTTCCCGGGCCTGGTCGTACTTGGCCGTCTTCACCAGGTGTTCGACGAGGCCCATCACGAGCCGCAGCGAGACGAGGTGGTGCTGGGCGCCGTCGTGGAGGTCGCGTTCGATGCGGCGGCGTTCGCCGTCCATCTCGGCGACGGCCGCACGCCGCGACACCGCGATCTCGCCGGCGTGGGCGAGCGCGGCGCGCAGCTGGCGTTCCAGCTCGATGCCGTAGCGGCTGGCCTGCAGGACAGCGCCGAGGCTGTCGGCGATGTCGGTGAGCAGGTTCTGGCGCTGCGGGCCGAGCCCGGCGACGGCGGCACGGTCGACGGCGATGGTGCCGATGCGTTCCTCGCCGTGGCGGACGGCGACCTCGGTGAGCTCGTCGGAGACGTGGCCGCCGGGTTCGGACCAGGTGTAGGTGCGGTCGCGCAGCCCGGGGCGCACGACGGTGAGCCGGCACGTCGACGCGCCGAGCCCGCGGCCCACGGCCTCGGCGACGCGGGCGAGGTCGGGGGCGTCGGCGACGGTGGACCGCGACAGTGCGGCGATACCGGCGAGCACGCTGTAGGGGGTGGGCCGGGTGCCGTAGAGGAGCCGGTCGACGACACGTTCGGCCAGGGTGTGGACGGGCAGGAACGCGATCGCGGCGACGGCGCAGGCCGCGACGGCGGACACGACCGTCGACATCGGGTCGGGCAGGAACAGGGCGAGCGCGGTGTGCACGACGACGTAGAGGCCGCCGACGACCGCGGTGTCGACGGCGACGACGAGGCCGCGGCTGAAGCGTCGTTCGGCGTTCTGGAGGTCGCTGCTGCGGACGGCGACGAGCACGGCCGCGGCGACCGCGATGCAGGCGACGCGGGAGAACCAGAACAGCAGCGCGAGGGGCAGGTCGCCGGAGCCGCCCGCGGTGGGGTCGGTGAGGGTGAGCCCGTTCCAGCCCAGCCCCCACACCAGGAAGCTGACCGCCGCGAGGACCACGGTGACCGCCCCGGCGGCGAGCAGGACGCTGAACAGCAGCCGGGCCTGGGTGCGCTGGACGTCGCTGGATCCGCGGCGGACCCTGCGCGGCAACGCGATCAGCCCGGCGGCGGGCACGAGGAAGCCGAAGAACAGCACGCAGCTGACGGTGTGCGGGAGCAGCGCGGTGCCGAACCCGGCGGCGAGCAGCGCCACGGCGGCCACACCGACGGTGACCAGGCCGGGGCTGCGGCGGACGCCGTCGGGTCCTTCGTCGGACCCGGGTGGGAACACGAGCAGCGCGACGATGTAGGCGGCGCAGGCGACGCCGTGGAGCAGGACCTGGTGCAGCTCACCGATCTGCAGGCCGGTCGCGGTCTCGACGGCCGCGGCGGCGGCGTGGGCCTGCAGGTTGAACGCGCCCGCGGAGCCGACGAGGGCGAGGACCAGCAGCCGCGAGGACCAGGTCCGTCCGCCGGCGGGTGGGCGGACCGACATGGCGACGGCGAGCCCGAGCGAGACGGCGCTGAGCGCGTAGTCGAGCAGGGCCTGTGCGCCGGGTTCGCTGTGTCCGAGGGCGTCGAGGATGCCGGCGGCCCAGCCGCCCCCGCCCGCGGCGGACGCGGTGAGCGACGCGGCGACACCGGGCATGACGGCGGCGATCCCGACGACGGCGCCGACGGCGAGCCACACCAGCGACAGCAGCCCGCAGGCGACGAGCAGCACCCAGTACCCGGCGAGCAGCCACGGCCGGGCGCCGCGGCCGGGCGCGGTGGGGGCGGGCGGCTCGGGTGCGGCGGGTCCGGGCGCGGGCCGGGTCCAGGAGATGCCGGTGGGCAGCGCGACCGTCGGCGACTCCCAGCCCCGGGCGGGCGGTGCGGCGACAGGCGGTCCGGCGGCGGGCGGTCCAGCGGCGGTCAACACGTCGGTCACGGTGACGGCGGTGGTGGCGTCGGGGCCCGGGCGGTGGCCGGACACGTTGCGGCCCAACGTCCCCCCGGTCATCCGGAACGGGGGCAGCTCGTGCCCGGCGTGGTGTTCGCGGGCGGGCCGCGACAGGTCGTTCTCGCGCTCGTCCACTGCTCAGCCCCGGACCGCGGAGCTCACGGCCCCACCGACGTCGACCAGCGGTTCGAGCCGGTCGGGTATCCACGCGCGGACGACGACGTGGGCCGGGCCGCCGCCGGGTGGCAGCTCGGTGCCGTCGAGCTCGACGGCACCGCCGAGCGCGGACAGCCGTTCGGCCTCGTCGGCCAGGGCCTCCCGCATCGCGGCGAGCCCGACGGGCGCGCAGGCGTCGTCGACGGCGAGGCTCACCCGGCCGTCGGCGTGGTCGAGCGTCATGCCCAGCTCCTCGTCGGCCGCCTGCTCGGCCAGCCCCTTCAGGACGGCGGCGGCGACGTAGTAGATGCCGGACTCGATCTCCCAGCTCAGCCGCTCGTCCATGGTGCCGCCGAGGGTGACCGCGCGGGGGAGGTCGGCGACCACCTCGTCGAGGGCGCCGACGGGACCGTGGTCGCGCAGGACGTTCGGGTAGACGCCGCGGGCGATCACGCGGAAGCGGTCGAGCAGCTCGTCGAGGCCGGTACGGGCGTCGGCGAGGTGCCGGGCGGCCGCGGCGCCGTCCTCGGAGCCCTCGGTGAGTACCGCGTTCCGGGCGGCGACGACGTCGGCGCGCAGCCCGGACAGCCGGTCGGTGGTGGCGTGGGACAGCTCGACGACGAGGCGGCGGCGTTCCATGTCGCGGGCGCGCGCCAGCCGCGCCCGGGAGGCCTTCAGGGTGGTCGCGAGCTCGTCGGCGCGGCGGACCCGCTCGGCCAGCTCGGCGTTCTGCGCGACGCCGCGCAGCAGCATCGCGGCACCGTTGGCGACGTCGCGCATCAGCTGCTGGTCGGCCGGGGTGATCGACGCGCCCGGTTTGCCGACGGTCAGCGCCGCCCGCAGCTCGGTGCCGTCGAGGACCGGCACGACGTGGTCGGTGTCGTCGCGGGTCAGCAGCACGGCGAGGTTGTCGACGGCGAGGTTCCCGGGCCGGGTCGAGGCGGGCGCGGTGGGCCGGTCGGGGTGCTGGGCGGCGAGCACCAGCCGGTCACCGACCGCCAGCCACACCTCCCCGCGCGCCGCCGACGTCCCCTCCGCGACGACCTCGGCGAGCCCGGGCAGCGCCTCCTCGAGCGAGCCGGCGCGGATCCGGGCGGCGGCGTCGGCGAGCGCGCTGTAGGGCGTCGTCTCCCGGTGGTGGGTCAGCCGGGTGACCAGCCGCGTGATGCGCGGCGCGAGCAGCGCGAGACCGACCGCGCAGACGGCGGCGGCCGCGAACGGCAGCAGCACACCGATGCTGTCGGTGGGGCGCAGCGCCAGTCCCACGCCGTCGACGAGGACGACGACCACCACGACCACCGCCGCCGCCACGATCAGGCCCCGCACCAGCCGTGCGAGTGTCGTCCGGTTCATCGCCCACCATGCCCGTCCGGCCGGGACTCGCCCGGGTTCGAGACGGTCACGCTAGAGGTACGGCGACCCCGCCGAACAGCCCCGGCGGGTGCTCAGTCGTCGTCACGCTGGGACCGTAGGAACGCGAGCACCGCCAGGACGCGCCGGTGGTTCTCCGAGGTGTCGGCGTGCAGCCCGAGCTTGCCGAAGATGTTCGCGATGTGCTTCTCCACGGCCTTGGGCGTCACGAACAGCTGGCCCGCGATGCCGTTGTTGGACCGGCCCTCGGCCATCAGCTTGAGGACGTCGGTCTCGCGCTCGGACAGCGACGCGACCAGGCCCTTCTTCTCCCCGCGCGGGCGCTCGACGAGCCGCTTGGCCAGCGACGGCTCGATGACGATCTCGCCGTCGCGGATGCGGTCGAGGGTGTCGGAGAGGACGTCGACGCTGCCGACCTTCTCCTTGAGCCGGTAGCCGATCGCGTCGGTACCGATGTTGAGGATCCGCATCAGGTAGTGCGACTCGGCGTAGTGCGACAGGAACAGCAGGCCCATGTCCGGGTACTTGGCGCGCAGCCGTTCCGCGGTGATCAGCCCGCCGTCGGGTTCCGGGGGCATGCGGATGTCGAGGATCGCGACGTCGCACGGTTCGGTGGCGAGCAGGTCGAGCAGGGAGTCGCCGTCGGCGGTGGCGCCGACGACCTCGTGACCGGTCGCCTGCAGCAGCATGAGGAGGCCCTCGCGGAACAGGGCGCCGTCCTCGGCCAGGGCTACGCGCATGGGATCCTCGCAGTGATAGTGCCGACGCCGGTGCCGCCGGTCACGTCGATCGTCCCACCCAGGCCGGCGACCTCGTCCAGCATCCGCCCTCCTGCGTCCACCGGGACCTCGTCCAGCACGACCACCAGCGCCCGCTCTTCGGCGGTGACGGTGACCGTGACGTCGCGGAAGACCCCGCCGAGACTCGACAGGACGTCGGCGACGGCGAAGTAGGCGGCGCCCTCGGCCGCCGGGTCGAACCGGCCGTCGGGGGCGACGACCCGGACGACGGCCTCGCTGCGGTCGGCGGCCTCGCGCAGGGCCGGGCCGAGACCTGCCTCGTCGAGCAGCGTCGGGTAGATGTGGCCGGCGACGTCGCGCAGCTCCTGCAGCACGGCGTGCAGCTGCTCCTGCAGCTCGTCGATCGTCTCGTCGAGGTCCGGCGCCGACTGCGCGATCCGGTGGCGCATCACGCCGATCCGCAGCGCGAGCGCCGAGATGCGCAGCGACGCACCGTCGTGGAGCTGGCGCTCGAGCCGGCGGCGGCGTGCCCAATGGGCCCGGTGCGAGCGCAGCAGCTCGTCGGGGCCGGGCGAGAGCAGCCGGACCGTCGGCACCACGGCGTCGGGCGCCGGGTCGGTCGCCATCGGGGCCTCCTGCCGCTCGGAGCGTGGACCCGCGCCGGGGGCACCGCCGGGGCGGTGCGCGGGCTCGACAATCATCGTCGCAGCCTGCCCCCGACCGCGCCGCCGAGGAATGGGGCAAACCCCACCTCGAAACGGGGTGTTCCCCCGTCGTGTCGACGCGCCTGCGCTCGGTAACGTTCCGCGCTGTCCCGGCGAGTGACGAATTGGCCCGACCAGGGGAAATCCCACCCGGAGGTATCTCGATCCGGCGGCGACGGCTCGTTACCATGTGTGCCGGTTTGCAGGGGAGGCGGCGGTGGGTTACAACCTCGGAGTCGATCTGGGGACGACGTTCGTGGCAGCTGCGGTCGCCCGCGATTCCCGCGTGGAGATGTTCACGCTCGGGGACCGGACGGTCGTCACCCCCTCGGTCGTCTTCCTGCGTGAGGACGGCAACCTCGTCACCGGTGACGCGGCCAACCGGCGGGCGGTGAGCAACCCCGACCGGGTGGCGCGCGAGTTCAAGCGCCGCCTCGGGGACCCGACACCGGTGGTGCTGGGCGGTTCGCCCTACGCGGTGACGACGTTGCTCGGCACCCTCCTCGGCGACGTACTGGGCCGGGTCACCGAGACCGAGGGCGGCAAACCCGACAGCGTCGTGCTCACCCATCCCGCCAACTGGGGCCCGTTCCGCCGGGAGCTGTTCGAGGAGGTCCCGCAGTTCGCGGGCCTGACCGGCCCCGAGACGGTCACCGAGCCGGAGGCCGCCGCCGCGCACTACGCCGCGTCGCGGCACCTGGCCGACGGTGAGGTCATCGCGGTCTACGACCTCGGTGGCGGCACGTTCGACGCCACGGTGCTGCGCAAGCATCCGGGCGGTATCGAGATCCTGGGTTCGCCCGAGGGGATCGAGCGCCTCGGCGGCGTCGACTTCGACGAGGCGATCCTGTCGCACGTCAACTACTCGTCCGGCGGTGCGCTCGCCGAGCTCGACATGGGCGACCCGCAGACCGCGATCGCGCTGGCCCGGCTGCGCCAGGACTGCGTCCTGGCCAAGGAGGCGCTGTCGATCGACTCGGAGACCACGATCCCGGTCTTCCTCCCCGGTCGGCACTTCGACATCCGGATCACCCGCGCCGAGTTCGAGGACATGATCCGCGCACCCATCGAGTCGACGATCGGGACGCTGTCGCGGACCCTGCGCTCGGCCCAGGTGGAGCCCACCAACCTGTCCGCGGTCCTGCTCGTCGGCGGGTCGTCGCGGATCCCGCTGGTGTCGCGGATGATCTCCGAGGAGCTCGGCCGGCCCACGGTCGTCGACGCCCACCCCAAGTACGCGGTCGCGCTCGGCGCGGCCACCCTCGCCGCCGCCAGCGCCTCGGGCGCCGGTCGCGGGTCCGACGGCGCGGTCGCCTGGCCGGGCGTCGTCGTCTCGGCCGCGCCCGAGCAGGGCGGCGCACTGCCCGGCGCGGCCGCCGCGGCGGCCGCGGGCGCCGGTTTCGGCGCCTACGCCGCGAGCGGCGGTCCGCAGGCGGGCGCGGCGACGTTGCCGCCGCGTGCTCCCGGTGCCCCGCAGCAAGGCGGTCCCGCTCCGCAGGGCAACGGCTGGGGCGCCCCACCGCCGCAGGCCGGCCAGGGTCAGCGCGCGGCGGCCGGGCCGCCGCCCCCGCAGCAGCAACAGCAGCAGCGTCAGCAGGCCCAGCCCAACCAGTTCCAGCAGGGCGCGCCCCCCGGGCCGCCCCCGGCGCCCGGTGCGCCCGGCTCGCCGGGCTCGACCGGGGGTGGCGGCAACAAGAAGGTCCTCGCGATCGTCGCCGCAGTCGTCGTGCTCCTCGCGCTCGTGGGTGGCGGGACGTGGTGGGCGCTCAGCCGCACCGGCAGCACCGCGACCGACGGCGGCGCCTCGTCGTCGGCCGGCGCGGCCACCGACACCTCCGCCGCGGGCGGCGACACCACCCCGACGGTCACGGTCGCGGCGAGCGTGCCGATCCCGTCGCTGGGCCAGACGATCCCGGGCGGCACGCCCGCCGGGTTCGCGGTCGTCTCCCCCTCGGGCCGCCAGGTCTACGTCGCCAACCGGGCGACCAAGACCGTGACCGTCATCGACACGTCGGTCAACAAGATCACCGCGACGATCCCCGTCGACGCCGGGCCGCCGCAGTACCTGGCGTTCGCGCCCGACGGCAAGAAGATCTACGTCAGCGTGTGGGACGACGCGCGGACCATCGCCGACGTCGCCGTGATCGACACGACGACGAACTCGATCATCGCCGACATCAAGGTCGACACCCGTCCGTTCCTCGCGGCGGTCACCCCCGACGGCTCCAAGCTGTGGGTGCCCAACCACGACTCGGGCTCGATCTCGATCATCGACACGTCGACGAACACGGTGGTCAACACCCTCAAGGTGGCGCCCAACCCGCACTGGATCGAGTTCAGCACCGACGGCACGAAGGCCTACACGGCCAACCACGAGTCGAACGTCATCTCCGTCCTGGACGTGGCGAACGAGACCGAGATCGCCCAGATCCCGGTCGACAAGAGCCCGCACAGCCTCGCGGTGAACCACCAGCGGCCGCTCGTCGCGAACGTCAACTACGACTCGAACACCGTCACGATGATCAACACGGACAACGACCAGGTCGTGGCCCGGATCCCGGTGGGCAAGAACCCGCAGGAGATCAGCTGGGCGCCCGACGGCCGGTTCGCCTACGTCGTCAACGTCGCCGACAACTCCGTGTCGGTGATCAGCGCCGACTCGAACTCGGTGACGGCCACGCTGCCCGTCGGCGCGTCGCCGACGTCGGTCGCGGTGACACCCGACGGCAAGACCGGCTACGTCACGAACCTGACCGACGGCACGCTGACCATGCTCAACCTCGCCGGCTGAGCGTCCCCGCGGCAGCACGCGGGAGTAGGGGCCACCCCACCGGAATCCGGAGGGGTGGCCCTTGCACGTCGGGGGTAGGCGTCATGTATCGGGCGCCGGGATCGGCGCATCCTTCAGTGGTCCGCATCACAGCGGTCACCACGCCGAAGGGAGAACGTCATGAACGCCACCGTCACCCCCATCAACGGCCGCGACCGCGCCGTCCTGCGAGCCGTCGCCGCCGGTCGCGCCGAGTTCTCCCCCGCCGGGGGTGGCCTCGTCGTCGACGGCCTGCAACTGAGCGACCAGTTCGCCGGGCTGCGCCTGACCACCGCCGGCCTGATCCTCGACCGGCCCGGCCCGGCCGCACTCACCCCGACCGGCGTCGCCGTCCTCGCGGCCGCGTGATCGTGATGAACGCATTCGCCGCCGCCACCGCGACCACCTCCGCCGTCGCCGAGGCCGTCACCCGCCCGCTGACCCGCGCCGACCGCTGCGACGCCTGCGGTGCCGCCGCCCGCGTCCGGGTCGTCCTCCCGACGTCCGCGGAGCTGCTGTTCTGCGGCCACCACGCCCGCCGGCACGCACCCCGGCTGCGCGAGATCGGAGCGGAGCTGGTCACCGACCCCTGACCGCCTCCCTCACCACGACGCAGGAGCCCGGCCGTCACCCGACGGCCGGGCTCCTGCGCGTGGCGCCGACGGTCAGTGCTCCTCCCGGGCCTCGACCGCCTCACCGAAGTAGATGAGCGTGAGCAGGGCGAAGATGACGGCCTGCAGGCCGCCGATGAACAGGTCGAAGAGCTTCCACGCCGCGGTGGGCAGCCACAGCACGTAGACCGGGAGCAGCCCGATGATGCCCACCATCAGCCCGCCCGCGAAGATGTTGCCCCACAGCCGCAGCGCCAGCGAGGCCGGCCGGCCGAAGAACTGCGAGATGATCTCGAACGGGCCCTTGCGCACGATGGCCACGAGGTGCCCGCGCAGGCCCTGGGCGCGGATGCCGGCCACGTTGACCCAGACGACGACCAGCAGCATCAGGGGGTAGGTCAGGTTGACGTCGGCCGTCGGCGGTGGGAGGACGTGTTCGGTGGGCAGCACCGCGAGCCAGTTGCAGGCGAGGATGAAGGCGAACAACGACACCGCGAGGCCGACGACGCCGCGCGGCGTCCGTGAACCCATGAGTTGCTCGCTCTGCCCCTGCACCCAGCCGACGAGGGCCTCGAAGGCCACCTGCGCCACGCTGGGCCGGCCCGCGACGGCGCGGCGCGCCATGTACAGCCCGAGCCCGCAGACGATCACCGCGGCGACGAGCGTCGCGACGATCGTGTCGAGGTTGACCGTCATGCCGAGCCAGGTGCCCGTCCAGTGTTCGCCGGGCTGCACCTCGGCCGCTGCCGACAGCTCCGTACCAGCCATCGTCGACCCCCTCGTCGCGTGGTGGACAGTTCGCAAACCCTGTTCGCGAACAATGTACGCGATGGATGCCGCGCGCCCTCGGCCGGGTGTGCGATGACCTACCGCTCGATCTGGCTCGAACCCGAGGAACCCGCCCGCACCGGGCGGCCCGCGGAGTGGAGCCGCGCCCAGATCACCGAGGCCGCGCTCGCCGTCGCCGACGCCGACGGGCTCGCCGCTGTCACGATGCGCCGCGTCGCCTCCCGCCTCGGGACGGGCGCGGCGTCGCTGTACCGCTACGTCGCGACCCGCGACGACCTGCTCGACCTGATGGCCGATGCCGCCCTCGCAGCGTTCACGCCCGCCCCCGACAGCGGCGACTGGCGCGACGACCTCGTGGCCGACCACATCGGAGTGCTGCACCTGCTGCGCGCACGCCCGTGGCTGCTCGACATCGTCCGCTCCCGGCCCGCGGCGGGCCCCAACGGGACGCTGGTCGTCGAGAACACGTTGGCGCGCATGGCCGGCCACCCCGCGCCCGGGGCACGCAAGATGGAGGTCGTCGGCACGCTGTTCGGGATGATCCAGACCTACGCCGCGAGCGAGCGCCCGGGCGGCGGCATCCTCGACGACGACTTCCTCGCCGTGCAGGTCCAGTTGATGCGCCAGGCCGTCGCGAGCGGCCGGTACCCGCACCTGGCCGCCGTGCTCGCGGAGCCGCCCACCCACACCGGCGAGTCCCCCGACGACCAGCTCGCCCGGGTCCTGCGCCTCGTCCTGGCCGGGATGCTCCCCGAACAGCTGTGAGTGGCGATAGTCGCTATAGCGACTATCGCCACTCACAGGGGCTGGGGTCAGGCGTTCGCCCAGGCCGCCTCGATCGAGCGGACCAGGATCGCCAGGGCGACGTCCATGACCTCGGCGGTCACGTTGAGCGGCGGCAGCATCCGGACGACGCAGTCGTCACGGCCGCCGAGCTCCACGATCAGCCCGGCGCGCAGGGCCCGCGCCTGGACGTCCTCGGCCAGCTCGGTGACGGTACGGCCGTCGGCGGGGGCGACCAGCTCGATGCCCCACATCAGGCCCATCCCCCGGACCTCCAGCACCGCCGGGTGGGCGGTGAAGCCCCCCAGCCGCGCAGCGACCTGGCGGCCGCGCTCGACGACGTTGCCGAGCACGCCGTCGCGCCGCACGATCTCGACGGTCCTCGCGCCGGCCGCGAAGGCGAGCTGGTTGCCGCGGAAGGTGCCGGTGTGGGCACCGGGCGCCCAGGTGTCGAGCTTCTCGTCGTACATGATGATCGCGACGGGCTGACCCATGCCGGACAACGCCTTCGACGCGACGACGACGTCGGGCTCGATGTCGTACTGCTCGAACGCGAACCAGGTGCCCGTACGCCCGCAGCCGGTCTGCACCTCGTCGACGATCAGCGGGATGCCCAGCTCGCGGGTGAGCCGGCGGACGCGCTGCACGAACTCCAGCCGGGCCGGGATGACGCCACCCTCGCCCTGGACCAGCTCCATGATGACCGCCGCCGGGAGTTCCAGGCCGCCGTTGGGGTCGTTCAGGGCGCGCTCGAGGAACGAGACGCAGTTGGTCTGGCAGGTCTGCGGGTCCAGCGCCAGCGGGCAGCGGCTGCACGAGGAGAAGGGGAAGAACTGGACGCCGGGCATGCCGTTGGCGACCGGACGCTTCTGCGAGACGTTGCCGGTCAGGGCCATCGCGGCGTGCGACGACCCGTGGAACCCGCCCTGGAAGGAGACGACCTGGCCGCGGCCGGTGGCCGTCTTGCACAGTTTGATCGCGGCGTCGACGGCGTTGGCGCCGGTGGGGCCGCAGAACTGGATGCGCATCCGGTCACGCATCGCGACGGGCAGCATCGACAGCTGCGCGTCGGTGAAGGCGTCCTTGGCCGGCGAGGCCATGTCGAGGCCGTGGGTGAACACGCCCATCTGCTCGGTGGCGGCCGCGACGAGCTCGGGGTGGTTGTGCCCCAGCGAGAGCACGCCGGCGCCGGCGAGGAAGTCGACGAAGACGTTGCCGTCGAGGTCGCGGATGAACGAGCCCTGCGCCTCGGCGACGGCGAACGGGAAGTGTCGCGGGTAGACGCGGGCGTTGGACTCGCGGCGGGCCTGGCGGGCGAGCAGCTCGGCCGAGCGCGGGCCGGGCAGCGGCGTGGTGACCGACGGGCCGGTCATGGGTGCGGCGGCCCGGACGGGCTGCACCGGCGGCCGGGGTGCGGGTGCGCCACGCGGCACGGGGCGTGGCCCGGTCGCGGGACCGGACACGAAGCCGGGCTGGGTGACCGGGGCGGCGGGCGCGGGGGCCGTCGGCGCGGGAACGGCCGGGACGGCGGCGGGCGGGCGGGCGGTGCCGGTGGTGGTGCTGGTCATGACGGACTCCTGGTTGTCGCGCGGCACGGCCGCGGTGACGGGCCGCGCGGCGGGTGCCGGCGGGGTGGGACGGTGCTGCGGGGCGGGACGGTGCCGCGGGGCCGGCCGGTGCTGCGGGGCGGGCGGGGGTGCGCCGGCCGGGAGCGCGCCGACCGGGATGCGGCGCGTCGGCAGCACGACCGTCGCCTCGACGGCGGCCACGTGCCGGGCCGGGCCGGTGAACACCGGGCCGGGCGCCGGGCGGTCCAGGTCCAGGTTCGGCACCGAACCGGCGGCGTAGGCGGCGAGCATGGCGGCCTTGTCGGCGTCGGAGCGCGTCACCACGACCGGCACGACCGCGGCCGGCACGGCGGCGGTAGGTGCGGCGGCCGGCGGCGCCGGGGTGCGGCGCTCCCGCAGCTCGGTGGCCGGGTTTCCCCGCCACACGGCGTGCGGCTCGACGACCTCGCCCTTCATCAGGAACGCGTCGGCCTCGAGGATCGCGCCGTCGCCGATCGTGACGTCGTAGTGGACGAACGCCTTCACGCCGAGCGTTGCGCCGTCGCCGACGACGGTGGCGCCGGACTTGAACGAGCCGTTCTCCAGTGAGTGGCACTGGATGACGCTGCCCGCGTTGAGCACGACGTCCGAGCCGATCGTGACCAGCGACTTCTCCGGCATTGCGGCGCCGTCGTCGAACACCCGCCGGCCCATCCGCACGCCCGCCAGCCGCCACACGAGGCTGCCGAACGGGGTGCCGGTGAAGCGCGGCGTCACATACAGCTTCCACAGCCGCTCGTGGTGCCAGAAGTAGCGGTCGTAGATCGAGCAGACGCGCGGACGCAGCCGCCGGAACCCGAGCGTCGCCCGCTCGAGCAGCGCGCCGTACAGCGTCGTGAACAGCAGGCTCGCGACGACACTCGTGGCCAGCGCCGCGGTGCCGTACGTCGCGAACAGCCGCAGGCCGGCGGCGGCGAACAGGATCGTCGCGGTGAAGGCGACCCAGCGCAGCAGCAGCACCACGAGCATCGACGACGCGTTGTGCAGGTTCTTGCGGACGAGCACGCGGCGGCGCAGCGCCAGGTCGGTGATCGCGGGGTGCGGCACGTCCTGGGCGTCACCGCGGGGGATCTCGAAGGGCGGCGAGCCGAGCAGGCCGACGTTCTCGCGGACCGGCCCGTCGATCGGGACCATGACCTTGGTGGCCAGCAGGACGTTCGCGCCGACCGCGGCCCCCGTCGGGAAGGCGATGTTGTTACCCAGGAAGTTGTTGTCCCCCACCGTGACCGGCGAGACCCGGAACGACGTCGTGGAGAAGTCTGCGTTCATCACCGACAGCCCGTCGGAGACCATCGTGCCGGAGCCGATCGTCGTCAGGTACGGGGTGTCGTGGTGCATCTCGGTACCGAAGTTCGACCCGGTCTGGTCGACGCGCCGCAGGTCGTAGCCCAGCGCCTGGACGAAACCGACGATGAACGAGCTGTCGCCGAGCAACAGCATCAGGAACCGCGAGTTGGTCAGCCGGGTGAGCGTGCGCTGCACGGCCCAGTGGACGCCGTAGAGCGGGTAGGTGCGCCCGGGCCGCACGACGCGCCGCAGCAGCCGCGGCACGGTCACCATCACCAGGACCGCGAGCAGCAGGGCCATCACGTACACGGCCAGGGAGAGCAGCGCGACGACGAGGTAGAAGGCCGGGTCGGTGAGCGAGTAGGTGGTCAGGGCCGTCGTCACGGCCGGGACGGAGCTGGCGAGCAGCACGACCCCGGTCAGCGCGGCGGGCCCGACGACGAGCACGACGAGCAGCTGCAGCGCGCTGTAGACGACGCGGCGCAGGGTGGCCGGGCGGCCGGTCTGGACCGTGCGGTAGTCGGTCGTCGTCGGCTCGGCAGGGACGCCGTGCCAGCGCTCGCCCGCCGGGATCGCCTGCCCGGTGTGCAGCGACGACGAGTGTCCGAGCTGGCCGCCGTCACCGATCGCGGTGCCGATGTCGAGCACGGTGGCCTCGCCGACGAACGCGTCACGGCCGATGGTGACGTGCCCGGTCCGGATGGCGCCCGCCACAGCGTGGTAGCCGGTGAACGAGCTGTCGCGGCGGACGATCGCGCCCTCGCCGATGGTGATCAGGTCGGTGGCGACCGGCACGGTCCGCGACAGGACCGTTGCGCCCCGGCCGATCTTCGCGCCGAGGGCACGCAGGTAGAGGGTGTAGAGCGGCGAGCCCGCGAAGAGCACCAGCGGGTTGACCCGGACGAGCGTCCGCACGAGCCAGAACCGCAGGTAGGCGGGGCCCCAGAGCCGAATCTCGCGCTGCTTCCAGCGGCCCACGAGCAACCACTTCAGCGCGATCGGCAACAGGCACGCAGCCAGGTAGACCCCGACCCCGTAGAGCACGGTGCGCTCGACGATCTGGGTGATGTCGGGGGCCTCGGTGGCCCAGATGAAGCCGTTCTCCAGCAGGAAGATCCCGCCGTAGGTCACGCCCAGGAACGCCAGCAGCTGCAGCAGGCCCGTCGTCAGGTAGCCGATCGTGCTGGTGCGCACGAGCGGGCCGGTGCGGACCGCGGCGGACGCGCCGGGCGCCTCCCCGCCGAGGTGGATCGCGAGCTCGCGGATCGTCGGGTGGGCGTAGATCTCGCGCATCGACGGGGCCGCCAGCGACGTCTCCTTGCGCAGCGCCGCGGAGAAGCGGGCCATGAGCAGGGAGTTCGCGCCGAGGTCGTCGAAGAAGTTGGAGTCGACGGAGACGGTGTCGAGGCCGATCGTCCTCGCCAGGGTCGCGGCGAGGATCTCCTCGGTCGCGGTCTCGGCGGCGACCATCTCCCCCGCGGGCCCGCCGGCGCGGCGCATGGTGGGCGGCGGCAGGGCCTTGCGGTCGGCCTTGTCCGACGTCGTCATCGGGATCGCGGCGAGGTGCTCCAGGTAGGCGGGCACCATGTAGGCGGGCAGCCGCTCGCGCAGGTGCGCGTGGGCGGCGTCGGTGTCGAGCGGGGCGACGCCCGTCTTGAGGCTGTAGTAGCCGACGAGCTCGACCTGGCCGGGCGTGGGCTCGAAGGTGTCGACGACCGCCGCCGACACCCCGGGCACCTGCAGCAGCACGGACTCGATCTCGGTGAGCTCGATGCGGTAGCCGCGGATCTTGACCTGCAGGTCGATGCGGCCCATGTACTCGATCTCGCCCTGGTCGTTGACACGGCCCAGGTCGCCGGTGCGGTAGATGCGCCCCGACGGGTTGCCGGCGATCCCCAGGAAGTCCTCGATGAACGACTTGTCGGTGAGGTCCTCGCGGTTGAGGTAGCCCGTCGCGAGGCCGATGCCGGCGATGCCGATCTCGCCGACCTCGCCGTGCGGCAGCGCCCGGTACGGGTTGTCCGGGTCGAGGACGACGGTGGTGTAGGTGGGCAGCGGCTGCCCGATGGTGACGGGCCGGTCGGGGTGGACCTCGGTCCACGTCGCGGTCACGGTGGCCTCGGTGGGGCCGTAGACGTTGAGGAAGCGGCGGCCGTCGCGGTGCCAGCGGGCGACGAGGTCCTGCGGGCACGCCTCGCCCGACACGAGCAGGAACCGCAGCGCGGGCAGGTCCTCCTCGATCGTCGCGAGCAGCGTCGGGACGACGCACATCGCGGTGACGCGGCGCTCGGTCAGGAAGGCGTGCAGGTCCATGCCCAGCAACGACATGCCCGCGGGCTTCGGGACCAGCGTGGCACCGGCCATCCACGGCACCCAGATCTCCTCGACGGAGAAGTCGAAGGCGATCGTCATGCCCTGGTACACGCGGTCGCTCGCCCGCAGGCCGTAGACCTCGGCGGCGACACGGACGAAGTTGCAGATGCTGGCGTGCTCGATCGCGACGCCCTTGGGGCGGCCCGTCGTCCCGGAGGTGTAGATCAGGTAGGCGAGGTCCTCGACGGTCGTGCCGCGCTCGGCCTCGGTCAGCCGGGCACCGGACTGCGCCTCGATCTGCGCGGCGAGCCGGTCGACGTAGATCAGGCCGGGGGCGAAGTCCTCCAGGCCGACGACGCGCTCGGGCACGTGCGACAGCGACAGCACCGTGCTCACACCGGCGTCGGAGAGGATGTAGGCGATCCGGTCGGCCGGGAACGCGACGTCCAGCGGCACGTACGCGGCGTTGATCTTCATGACGGCGAGCATGCCGACGTAGGAGTGCACGGCCTGGTCGAACAGCAGCGCGATCCGGTCGCCCGCGCGGGCTCCGGAGGCCAGCAGCTGGCGGGCGAGGCGGTTGGCGCGCTCGTCGAGCTCGGAGTAGGTCAGGGCGACGTCGCCGGTGTCGACGGCGAGGTGACCGGCGCGGCCGTAGGCCCGCATCCAGTCGGCCTGCTCCTCGAAGACGTGGTCGAGGCGTTCACCGGTGCGGGCCCGTGAGCCCTGGGCGTAGTCGGCGGCCACGAGAAGGGCCGGCGCGTCGGACGCCGCTGTGGGCGGCGCATCGGGTTCCTGCAGCGTGGTCACGATCCGCTCCTGGCTGGAGTTGGGGGCTTTCTCTGCTGGTCACAAGCCTGCCGACCGCGGATGTCCGATTCGATGGTGCGCTCCCCCGAGCCGGCGGGGCCGCCCCCCGAGGAGGTGTGGGGTTCTCCCCCCGATACACCTGTGAGTGGCAATAGTCGCTATAGCGACTATTGCCACTCACAGGGTCTGGCCTGCGGGAACGCGTCCTCAGGCGGCGGTGCGGCCCGCTCCGGCGGACTCGCCGCCCACGAGCGCGGCGTGCAGGGCGCGGACCGCGTCGTCGACCCGGTCCGCGGCGACGAGCACGCCCACCCGCGACGGGGTCGTCGTCACCAGGCGCGGGGTGATCCCGGCCGCGGCGAGGACGTCCAGCGTCGAGGCCAGCACCTCCGGCGCGCGCGCCAGGCCGAGGCTCACCACACCGACCGAACCGAGATCCTCCCGGTCGCGCACCGTGATACCCGCCGCGTCGAGCGCAGCGGCCACCGCGGCAGGGTCCGCGCCGGGGACGGTCACGGCCGTCGACGCGCCGGGGACGACCGTGCCCAGGGCCAGCCCGCGCCCGGCCAGCGCCGCCGCGACCGCGGTCAGTGGAGCGTCGACGGTGTAGAGATGCTCGTCGCGGCGGTGCGCCACCCCGGCCACCGACGCGGTCCCCGCGACCTCGAAATCACCTGCGCCGCCACGGATCCAGGTGCCCTCCTCGGTGCCGAAGCTCGACCGCAGATGGATGTCGACGCCGTGCGCCATCGCCAGCTCCACCGACCGCGGCTGCAGCACACCCGCGCCCGCCTCGGCGAGCTCGAGCATCTCCTGCGGGCGGATCGTCGTGAGCCGGCGCGCGTCGGGCACGACACGCGGGTCGGCGGTGTGGACGGCCGCGACGTCGGTGAAGATCTCGCACTCCCGCACCCCGAGAGCCGCGGCCACGGCGACGGCCGAGGCATCCGAGCCACCGCGGCCCAACGTCGTCGTGTCACCGTTCGCCGACTCCCCCTGGAAGCCCGTGACCAGCACGATCGCGCCCTCGTCGAGGGCCGCGCGGATCCGGGAGGGGTCGATGCCCAGCATGCGGGCGCTACCGTGGGTGGCGTCGGTGCGGATACCGGCCTGGCCCCCGGTCAGCGAGACGGCGTGACCGCCCAGCGACGCGATCGCCATCGCGGTCAGCGCGCAGGAGATCTGCTCACCGACCGAGAGCAGGGCGTCGAGCTCGCGCAGCGGCGGGTTCGACGAGATAGCGGCGGCCTGGGCGACGAGTGCGTCGGTCGACTTCCCCATCGCCGACAGCACCGCGACCACGCCGCGACCGCTGCGCTGGGCGGCCACCATCCGTTCGGCGACCGCGCGCACCCGCTCCTGGTCGCCGACGGACGTGCCGCCGAACTTCCAGACCAGCGGCGCCTGCGGCCCGCTGATGGATCGCGGTGCCGACTCCCCGCTCCTTCGCGCTGCCATGACTTCTCCTCGATGGTCCCCCCGCCCGGTCTGTCCGGGACTCGGGATCGAGACTGCGGCCGACGACCGGTCCGCGGCGATGGTGCGATCCCCCGCGGTCCGGGTGTCCTCCCCCGACCTCGGGTAGGGCACTCCCTTCCGCCTGTTCCGCCGGGCCCCTCCTGTTCGGCCACCCGGCGGGGTCGACGTCGATGGTTGTCGGGGTCGGCGCGCTCGGGGTCGGCGCGCTCGAGGTCGGCGCGGTCTTCAGGGGCGGTGCGCAGGGTCTCGGGTCGGCACACGTCCTGCACGACGCGGGTCGACCGCGAGGGGCTCGCTCCGACCGCAGAGCCCGCGCTGCCTCTGCAGCGCGCGGACGCCCCCGGCGCCGCGAGCTCGCGTCGACGTTCCCGTCGCCGCGCGGGTTGTCGGGTCGGAACACCCCGCGCAGGTCGCGCGCCGATCGCGAAACGCACGCGCCGACCCGAGAGCCCGCGCGCCGCGGGAGCCCGCGCCACGAAGTCGGCCGGCATCGCTCGCGTGGGTAGGTCGGCGCGCGGGCGCCCTCGTCCCCACGCAAGTTGTCGAGTCGATGCACCTCACGCAGGCCGCGCACCATCCGCGACACCCGCCCGCCGCCCACGAAACCCACCGCGACACCCGCCCGCCGCCCGCGAAACCCACGCGCCGACCCTGGTGCCCGCGCGCCGTGACGGTGGTCCGTCACCGCGAGCACGTCCAGGTCGACGCGCGCAGCCTCTCGTCGCCACGCAGGTTCTTGAGTCAACGCCCCGCCTCCTGGCAGCGCACCGAATGCGATCCCCGCGCGCCGACCGCAGAGTCCGCGCGCTGTGGGGAGTCGGCCCGTCGCCGCGTGCGCCCAGGTCGCCCCGCGTCCGAGCGGTCAGGACCATGCCAACTCGCCCGTCGCCGCGCACCGTGTCGGATCGGGGCACGTCCTGGAGGCCATGCGTCGACCTTCGACACCACGCGCCGCCCACGGAACCCACGCGCCGCGACGGCGGTCGCGCCTCCCGCGAGAGTCCCCGCGCGGGTTGTCAGGTCGCAGCACCTCGCGCTGACCGCGCGGCGAGCGCGAAACCCACGCGCCGACCGCCGAGTGCCACGCCGTATCCGACGGCAGGAGTAGCTCAGAGGACGTACGGGTCGGGGCGGGTGGGGCCGCAGGAGTCGAGGCGGCGCAGCTCGGCGCCGTGGGGCAGCAGGTCGGGGCGCACGGCGTCGTCCCACACGTTCTCCCAGTTGCGGGCACGTTCGGGCAGCTCGGCGGTCGGGTCCATGGTCGTCTCCCCCGGGTCGGCCCGGGCGCGGGCGCTGGCCCGGGTGACCGCAGGCTCCCGCGGCGGGCGCGCAGGGACGAGGGGGTGGGCCCCCCGGACGGCCGGGGCACGCCCCCGGTTTCAGATCGACTCGAGGATCTGTTCGAACGCGAGCTCGGCGGCACCGACGAGGCGCGCGTCGCGGCCCAGCGGCGAGATGGTGATCCGGGTGCCGCCGACGGCGCGGCTGACCAGGCTGCGCTCGTGGACGATCGCGCGGGCCCGGTCGACGACGCGCGGCGGCAGCGCGGTGAGCAGGTCACCGAGGACGACGAGCTCGGGCGCGAGCATGTTGACGAGCGTGACCAGGCCGGTGGCGAGCCATTCGGTGAACTCGCCGAGCTTGCGCTCGATCTGGTCGGGCGCGGCGGAGAGGGTCCGGAGCTCGGCGACGAGCGCGCCGCGCGGGGTGTCCTCGGGCAGCCCGAGTGCCCGGCACAGCGCGGGCTCGCCGACCTCGGTCTCCCAGCAGCCCTGGGCGCCGCAGAAGCAGGCGCGTCCGCCGGGGCGGACCTGGATGTGCCCGATCTCGCCGACGTAGCCGCCGGTGCCGCGCAGCGGTCGCCCGCCGGCGATGACGCCACCGCCGAGGCCGACGTCGGCGGAGAGGTAGACGAGGTCGCTGGAGTCCCGCGCGACGCCGCGGACGTGCTCGGCGAGCGCGCCCAGCTCGGCGTCGTTGCCGACGAGGGTGGGCAGCTGCAGTACCGACCCGAGCCGGCGGCCGAGCGCGACGTCGCGCCAGCCGAGGTTGGGGGCTTCGTGGACGAACCCGTCGGCGCGCCGGACGACGCCGGGCACCGACACCCCGGCCGCGGACACGACGACGGCGAGCTCGTCGCGCAGCAGTTGGGCGGACTCGACGACGTGGGTGATGACCTCGCCGGGCAGCCGGGTGGTGCGGTGCAGGTTCCAGCTGTGCCTGCCGAGGATCTGCCCGCCGATGCCGACCATCGCCATGGCGACCTGGTCGACCCGGATGTCGACGGCCAGCACGACCGCGGACTGCGGCTGCGGCAGCACCATCAGGGAGGGCCGTCCCGCCCCGCTGCGTTGGGACGGGACGGCCTCGGTGACGACGCCGGCCTCGGCGAGGCCGTCGACGACCGCCTTGATCGTGCTGCGGTTGAGCCCCAGCTCGGTGGCGAGGGTCGCCCGGGTGCAGGGCCCGTCGACGTGCAGCCGGCGCAGCAGCGCCGAGCGGTTGTGCCGTCGCGCGTCGTCGGGCCGGGTTCCGGACGTGGGGGCGGTCACCGGCCTGCGGAGGCCGATCGACGCCGGGACAGCACGTCGACGCCGGCGGCGACGAGCAGCACGAGTCCGGTGATCACGAAGACCACGGCCGCGGGCTGCTTGAGCAGGCCGAGGCCGTTCTCGACGGTCGCGAGGACGGCACCGCCGATGACGGCGTTGCTGATCCGGCCGCGGCCACCGAACAGCGACGTCCCGCCGATGACGGCTGCACCGACGGCGAACAGCAGCGTGTTGCCGCCACCGGCGGCGGGCGAGACCGAGCCGACCTTCGACGAGTAGACGATCGCGCCGATGGCGGCGAATGCCGAGCTGATGACGAACACGCTGGCCCGGATGCGGACGACGTCGATACCGGCGCGGCGGGCGGCCTCGCGGTTGCCGCCGACGGCGTAGACGTGGCGGCCGAAGCGGGTCCGGTCGAGCACGTAGGTCCCGGCGACGAGCAGCACGAGGACCACGGGCACAACATAAGGCACGCCCGCGATCTCGGTGATACCGGCTGATCTGTTGCGCGTCAACAGGTACGTGGCGACCGCGCCGAGGACGACGACGGCGCCGATCTTGAGCAGCACCAGGCCCGTCGGCTGGGCGACGAGTCCCTTGGCGAGGCGGGTGCGTTGCCGGTTGAGCAGGACGGCCGCGTACCCGCCGGCGCCGACGACGAACAGCAGCCAGCTGCCCAGCGTCGACAGGTTGCCGTTGGCGACGGCGTTGATGACGGGGTCGCGCAGGCCGAGGGTGCCGCCGTCGCCGATCAGCTGCAGGATCACGCCCTGCCAGGTGATGAACAGCGCGAGCGTCACGACGAACGAGGGCATCCCGACCTTGGCCACCAGGAATCCGGTGAGCACGCCGATGACGACGCCGACACAGACCGCGAGCAGCATCTCGAGCCAGGCGTTCTGCGGGAAGCCGACCACCAGCAGCAGGGCGGCCAGCACGCTCAACGCGACTGCCCACCACATCCGCAGGTACGCGGCGAGCGCGGCCGCGGCCAGCATGACGACGACGAACAGGACGAACACGATGGTGCCCATCGCGCCGAGCATGTTGCCGCCCGACACGAGGTGCAGCGCCATCAGCGAGGCGGCCAGGCCGGACGCGGTGCCGGCGGCGAGGTCGATCTCACCGGTGAGCAGCACGAACACGAGGCCCATCGCGATGATGGTGCGCCCGGCGCCCTGCTGGAGCAGGTTCGCGAGGTTGAGCAGGCTGGGGAAGACGCCGGCGCGGTCGAGCGCGGTGAACAGGATGAACAGGGCGAGCAGGCCGAGCAGCGCGGGCAGCGAGCCGAGCTCGCCGGAGCGCAGCCGCACGACGTAGTCGCGCAGGGCCTGGCCGGTGGTGCGGGCGGTGGTGTCGATGCCGAAGTCGCCCTGGCGCCCGCCGGGCCCGGCCCGTTCGGCCGCGCCGGGCGGGTGCTCGGTGGAGGTGGTGGTGGCGGTCTCGGCCGCCGGCGCGTCCTTGGAGATGTCGACGGGCGAGTCGCCGCCGCCGGAGTGGTTGCTCACCGGCCCGCCCCCGCCGCCTCGGGGCGGGCGAGGCCCAGCTCGCCGGAGCGCCCGGCGGTGATGAGCTCGACGACCTGGCCGTGCGTGACGTCCTTGGTCGGGACCTCGGCGACCATGCGGCCGAGGTAGAGGGTCGCGATCCGGTCGGCGACCTCGAAGACGTCGGCCATGTTGTGGCTGATCAGCACGACGCCGAGCCCCTGTTCGGCGAGGCGGCGGACCAAATCGAGGACCTGCCGGGTCTGGGCGACGCCGAGTGCCGCGGTCGGCTCGTCGAGGAGCACGACCTTCGAGTCCCACAGGACGGCCTTGGCGATGGCGACGGTCTGGCGCTGCCCGCCGGACAGCGACGCGACGGGCATCCGGACCGAGGTGACGGTGCGCACCGACAGCGACGCCAGCGTGCGACGGGCCGCCTGTTCCATGTCGGACTCGTCGAGCAGCCAGGGCTTGCCGCGCTCGCGGCCGAGGAACATGTTCTGGACGATGTCGAGGTTGTCGGCCAGCGCGAGGTCCTGGTAGACGACCTCGATGCCGAGCGCGGACGCGTCGGCGGGCGCGTGGATCGTGACGGGTTCCCCGTTGAACAGGATTTCCCCGCCGTCGATGGGGTGGATGCCGGCGACGCACTTGACCAGGGTGGACTTGCCGGCGCCGTTGTCGCCGACGAGCGCGGTGACCTCGCCGGCCCGCACTGTGAAGTCGACGTCGTGCAGGACCCGCACGGCGCCGAAGCTCTTGGAGACCGCCCGCAGCTGCAGGATCGGTTCGGACAACTCGCGCTCCTCTCGTGGTCGGGGCCGGGACGCGGCGCCGGCGTCGGGTCTCGACGCCGGCGCCGCGTGCTCGGCCGGACGGGTCAGCGGGTCACTTGATCCCGAGCTCGGTGCAGGCGGCCTGCGTCGCGGGGACGCAGATCTCGCTCGCCTTCACGTAGCCGGCGTCGGTGACGACCTTGACCTTGTCCTTGGTGATCAGCTGCGGGGTGAGCAGGACGGACTTGACCTGGCGGTTGCCCTTGGGGTCGTCCGTGGTCTGTGTCGCGACGGCGTCGGCCGCCGCGGTGTCACCCTTGGCCAGTGCCGCCGCGAGCTTGGCGGTGGCGTCGGCCTCCTCCTGGATCGGCTTGAAGACCGTCATGTACTGGTCGCCGCGGAGGATGGCCTGCAGGCCGTCGGCGGTGGCGTCCTGGCCGGTGACGGGGACCTTGCCGTTGAGGCCGTTCTTGGTGAGGACGGTGATGATCGCGCCGGCGAGGCCGTCGTTGGCCGCGACGACGCCGTCGACCTGGCCGCCGTTGGCGGTGAGCATCTGCTCGAAGGTGGTGCCACCGACCTGGTTGTCCCACTTGTCGATGGCCTGCTTCTGCACGAGCTTGAGCGCGCCCGAGTCGTAGAGCGGCTTCAGCACGGTCTGCTGACCGTTGTAGAACAGCGTCGCGTTGTTGTCGGTGGGCGCGCCCTCGATCTCGATCACCTGGGCGCCCGGCTTGCTCTGCAGCGCCTCGGCGAGGCCCTGGCCCTGCAGGGCGCCGACCTTCACGTTGTCGAACGACACGTAGTAGTCGCTGGTGCCACCGAGGTTGAGCCGGTCGTAGTCGATGACCGGGATGCCCTGCGCCTTGGCCTTGGCCGCGACGGCGCTGCCGCCGTCGGACGAGATGGAGGCGATGACGAGGACCTTCACCCCGCTGGAGATCATCCCGTCGGCGAGGGTGGAGAACTTCTGCTCGTCACCCTGGGCGTTCTGGATGTCGGGGTCGAGCCCCTGCGCCTTCATGGCCTTCTCGAGCATCGGCTTGTCGAAGCCCTCCCAGCGGGCCGACGAGTCGGTCTCCGGCAGGATCACGCCGACCTTCACGCCGCCGGCCGCGGGGGCGGTGCTGTCCCCGGTGCTGCCTCCGGTGGACGGGGCGGCGTTCTGGCCACATGCCGCCAGCGCGAACGCCAGGCCCGCGCCGACGACGGCGAGGGCCGTTCTCCGTATGCGCATCGATGTCCTTCCACGTCGTCGTGGGCCGCCGTCGCGGCGCCCGAATGTTGCGAGCGACAACGTATGACCCGGACCCAGGTGACGGGAAGCACACTGGATCGGTCCAGGTCGCCACCGATCATCACATTTAGGTCACGCTCCGCGGAATTTGTTGTCGACGACCGCTGAATGTCGTGAACCCGGTCACCGAGCGGGGCCGCAGTGCGACACGCCCGAACGGTCCGGAGCCGACAGTGTGGTTCCGGGCCGTTGCCGTGCCGTTCGGCGACCGACCCGTCGCGCGACCCGGCATTGAGCCGATCGCGCCGCCACACGAGGCCGAATTCCTCACCAGAGGTCCCGTCAACGCGACAATATGGGCGAAATCGGACGGACGGAGATCGTGAGATCACCCGTTCGCGCGACCGATGGTCACGCGACGTCACACGTTGGGTTATCACTGTGCGTAGCAGAATGGGCCGCTCAGGAGGGGGGCGGAGCGTCCGCCGCCGGCTCGTCGCCGTCCCGCGAACGAAGCGCGACCGCCGCCACGACGGCGACGATCCCCACCGCCTCCAGAGCCCCCGGAACCTGCCCGAGGAACACCAGACCGATGACGGTCGCCGTCACCGGCAGCAGCGCGAGCAGCACCGCGAAACGGGCCCGGCCGAGCCTGCGCAGCACCACCTGATCGAGTGCATACGGCACGACGCTCGACAACACACCGACCCCCACCGCGAGCGCCAGGACCGACGGCGACGACAGCGCGCCCACGCCCCCGCGGTCGGCGACGAGCACCCCGACGAGGGGTACCGACGCGATCGTGAAGCCCACCGCCATGTCGTCCAGACCGTTCCCGGCGAGCGCCACCCGCTTCCCCACGACGATGTAGGCCGCCCACAGCGCCGCCGCCGCCAGCCCCCACGCCACCCCGGCGGGACTTCCTGACCAGCGCACATCGGCGATGCACGCCACCCCGGCCGCCGCGAGCACCACCGCGGCCACGTCCCGTGGGCGGCGCGAGGCCAGCGCCGCGACCGCGACCGGGCCGCAGAACTCCACCGCCACCGCGGTGCCCAGCGGCAGCCGCGCGACCGCCTCGTAGAAGGCGACGTTCATGCCCGCCGTCGCGAGCCCGAACACCCCCGCCCACACCACCCGCCGGCCCCGCCACGCCTCCCGGCCGGGCCGTCGCCACCCCAGCAGCACCAGCGCCGCCGCCATGATCCGTAACGCGGCGACCACGGCCGGCGAGAGATCATCGAACAGGCCGACGGCGACGGCCGCCCCGACGTACATCGAGGCGCCGCCGACGACGAACAGGACAGGCGCCGGGACCCGGCGCAGGCCCGTCGACGTCACGCCGGACGCTCGTTCACCACGACTGCGAAGAGTAGTCGTGACCCGACGAGAGTTAACGCACCTGACCTTGCGAGGCCACCAGCGGCACCGCATCATTCACTCGTCGTCAACTGAATGCGCAGAGGTTCCCCGGCGTACACCGGAACGACGTCTCACCGGCCCCGAGTGGTCGAACGTGACGGTCGTCGCTTCCGGGTCGGGAACACGTACAGGGGTTCTGTACGTCTGCAAGAGAGTGGGGCGCACCGCGCGAGCGGGCGTCCAGTGCACGGGCACCGGATGTTCCGGTGTCGCGACGGAGGGAGACCGCCATGCAGCCCGGAACCCTTACCCGCCCCGAGTTGACCGCCGCCGACCGTTGTGACCGTTGCGGAGCGGCAGCCAAGGTTCGCGCCGTACTCCCCACCGGCGGAGAGCTCCTCTTCTGCGGGCACCACGCCCGGGCCCACGCGGACAAGCTGCGCGAGCTCGAGGCGGACGTCCAGTCCGGCAGTTGACACACCGGCGGCGGTAGCCGGTCACCCAGTCGTCCAGCGCAGGGCGGGAACCACCTCGGTTCCCGCCCTGCGGCACGTCCGGGACCGGGTCAGGGCGCGAGGCTGCCCAGCACCTCGGCGGCCCTGTCGACCTCCCACGCCCGGGAGTAGTGGTTCGGGCTCAGCCGCACCAGGCCGCCGTCGTCGCGCACGCCCAGCGCCCCGGCCGCACCCCACGCGTAGGCCCACCCGGCCCAGGCGTTGACCCCCGCCGCGTCCAGCGCGGCGACCACCTCCGCCGGTGTCCGTCCGGCGACGCGGAACGCCGCGATCGGGGTGCGCACGTCCGCCGAGCCGTCGGGTCCGTAGCGCCGCACGTGCGCCATCCCGCCCAGCGCCGACCACAGGCGGTCCCCCAGCGCCGCCGTGTGCGCGGCCGCCGTCCGCTGTGCGGCGCGGGGGTCGTCGTCGTCGGTCATCGCGGCCCAGTGCGCCACCGCGGCCGCCACCCCGGCCAGCGCCGCGAACGGGTTGGTGCCCTGCTCGAACCGGGCCGGCCCCGCCGTGGGTGCCCCGGCCGGGCGCGGCGGGTCGAGCGTCTCGAGCACCGCCGGGTCGGCCGCCACCAGCGCGGCGACGTGCGGGCCCGCCCACTTGTGCGCGCTCGTCGCGTAGAGGTCGGCACCGAGGGCACGGACGTCGACGTGGGAGTACGCGGCGTGATGCACCCCGTCGACGACGCTCGTCGCCCCGGCCTCACGGGCAGCGGCCGCGACCGCGGCGACGTCGACGCGCGCCCCCGTCAGGTTGGACGCCGCCGTGACGGCGACCAGCCGGGTGCGGGGCCCGATCAGCGACGTCACCGCCTCGGCGGGCAGCCCGCCGTCGGCGCCGAGGCGTGCGGTGCGCACCGTGGCGCCCGCCCGCGCAGCGGCCCGCGTCCAGGGGGCGACGTTCGCCTCGTGGTCGGCCTCGGTCACGACGATCTCGTCACCGGGCCCCCACGTCGGCTCCAGCGCTGCGGCCAGCCGCACCAACAGCGCCGACGACGTCGGACCCAGTACGACACCGGCCGGGTCGGGGGCGCCGGTGAACGCCGCGAACGCACGCCGCGCCGCCTCGACCACCGCGTCGGCGCGCCGCGCCGCGGGGAAAACCCCGCCCTGGTTGGCCAGCCCGCCCCGCATCGCCGCGGCGACGGCCTCGACCACCTGCTCCGGCACCTGGGTGCCGGCGGCGCCGTCGAGCCACGCCCGGCCGTCGCCCAGCGCCGGGTACTGGGCCCTGACCCGGGTGACGTCGAAACCCGTCACGAGCGCGGTCCTGTCACGGGAGTCACCGCCACGAACGCAGCGTCGCGATGCGCTCCTCCAGCTGCTCGATCGTCGCCATCGCGGTGACCGGCCCCCCGCACGACTTCCGCAGCTCGTTGTGGATCGCGCCGTGCGGCTTGTTCGTGCGGTGGTGATACATCGCCACCAGCGTGTTCAGCTCCTTGCGCAGCGCGTTGAGCTGCTCGCGCACCGACAGCTGCGGACGCTCGGCCGGGGGCTGCGGCGGCGCCGGCGTGGCGCGGGCCTGCGCGCCGGACCGGGTCTTGCCGCGCTGCATCCAGTCCTGCTGGCGCTGGTTGAGCAGGGTGCGCACCTGGTCGGGATCGAGCAGCCCGGGCAGCCCCAGGTAGTCCTCCTCGTCGGCGCTGAACGAGGTGCCCTCGTAGATGAGCTGGTCGAGCTCGGCGTCGGCGTGCAGCGCGGTGAACGCCTTCTCGTCCTCACCAGGCTCGTCCTCGACGCGCTGCGCGGCGGCGAGCTCCTCGTCGTTCCACGTCTCGGCGGCGCGGTGCGGCTTGCCGAGGACGTGGTCGCGCTGGGCCTCGAGCTCGCTGGCCAGCCCGAGCAGCACCGGGACGCTCGGCAGGAACACCGACGCCGTCTCGCCCTGCCGCCGCGACCGCACGAACCTGCCGATGGCCTGCGCGAAGTACAGCGGGGTCGACGCGCTCGTGGCGTAGACCCCGACCGCGAGGCGTGGCACGTCGACACCCTCGGACACCATGCGGACCGCGACCATCCAGCGCGCGTCGGAGGCGGAGAAGTCGGCGATGCGCTTCGACGAGCCCTTCTCGTCGGACAGGACGACGGCGGGCGCGGTGCCGGTGATCTTCTCCAGGATCGCGGCGTAGGCGCGGGCCGCGGTCTGGTCGGAGGCGATGACGAGCCCACCGGCGTCGGGCATGCCGCCCGCCCGGTGCCCGGTGAGCCGCTTGTCCGCGGCCGCGAGCACCGCCGGGATCCACTCGCCGCCCGGGTCGAGCGCCGTGCGCCACGCCCGTGCGGTGTGCTCGGCCGTCATCGGCTCACCGAGCCGCGCGGTCATCTCCTCGCCCGCGCTGGTCCGCCAGCTCGACGTGCCGGAGTAGGCCAGGAACACCACGGGCCGGACGACGCCGTCGGCCAGCGCCTCCGCGTAGCCGTAGGCGTGGTCGGCGCGGCTGCGCAGCGCACCCTCGGCGTCGGGGAGGTAGTCGACGAACGGGATCGGGTTGTCGTCGGAGCGGAACGGCGTCCCGGTGAGGGTGAGCCGGCGCGCCGCCGGGTCGAACGCCTCCTTGACCGCGTCGCCCCACGACTTCGCGTCGCCCGCGTGGTGGATCTCGTCGAGGATCACCAGCGTCCGGCGGGTCTCGGTGCGGGCCCGGTGCAGCATCGGGTGCGCCGCCACACCGGCGTAGGTGACGGCGATGCCCGTGTAGTCGGCCGACGTGCCGCCGGTGGAGTTGCGGAACTCCGGGTCGAGCGGGATCCCGGCCTGCGCGGCCGACTCCGCCCACTGGTACTTCAGGTGCTCGGTCGGCGTGACGACGGTGACCCGGTCGATCCTGCGGTCACTCAGCAGCTCCGCGGCCACCCTCAGGGCGAACGTCGTCTTGCCCGCGCCGGGCGTCGCGACCGCGAGGAAGTCCTGCGGCGATCCGGCGAGGTAGCGGGCGAGCGCGCTGCGCTGCCAGGCCCGCAGGGGACGCTGCTCGAGGGGGATCCCGGGGCTGCGCTCAACTGCCTGCGACACACAACTCCCTGGTCGGACGGTCATTCCGGGTCCACGTCGGGGATGGGACGGGGTCGGGGCCCCCGCGCTCGCGGACCATGACGAGGGTAGCCCGCGCGGTTGCGGCGGCGCGTCGTGACCCGCCGTCGGGAGCCCGCGGGCCATGCTGAGCGGCGATGACGTCCCCCGACCCCCACGGCGACGACCCGCCCGGCGACTCCCCCGCCGACTCCGCCGCCGCTGCCTCCCCCGCGGCCGCCGCGCCCCGGCGCCGGCGGCTCGTGCGCCGGGTGGCGGGGCGCACGGTGGTGAAGGCGTGGGACGACGGCATCTTCTCCATGTCGGCGCAGGCCGCGTTCTGGCAGGCGCTGTCGCTGCCGCCGCTGCTGCTGGCGCTGCTGGGGTCGCTGGGCTACGTCGGAGACTGGTTCGGGCCGCGGACCGTCGACAGCGTCGAGGCGGCGATCGTCGCCTTCTCCCGGACGGTGTTCACCCCCGAGGTCGTCGAGGAGATCATCGCGCCGACGGCCGGGGCGATCCTCACCCGTGGCCGCGCCGACATCGTCTCCCTCGGGTTCCTCATCGCGCTGTGGGCGGGCTCGTCGGCGGTGGCCTCGATCGTCGACTCCGTCACCGAGGCCCACGGCCAGTACGAGGTCCGCAACCCGGTGTGGCAGCGGCTCGTCGCCCTCGGCGTGTACCTGGTGGCGCTGGTGGTGGCGGTGTTCGCACTGCCCGTCGTCGCGCTCGGTCCCGACCTGCTCCCGCGGGTGTTCCCCGTCGCGTGGCAGCCCGCCGTGACCTCGGCCGTCGACGCCTTCTACTACCCGGCCGTGGGGGTCGGGCTGGTGCTGGGCCTCACGACGCTCTACAAGGTGGCGCTGCCGCACAGCCCGCCGTGGCGGCGGCTGCTGCCCGGCGCGCTGCTCGCGATGGTCGTCTTCGTCGTGTCGACGACCGGGCTGCGCGTCTACCTCACGCTGATCACGGCGACCGGCTACACCTACGGCGCGCTGGCGACGCCCATCGCGTTCCTGCTGTTCGGCTTCCTGCTCGGCTTCGCGATCGTGCTCGGGGCACAGCTCAACAACGCGGTCGAGCAGACGTGGCCGGCCCGCCCGACACGGCGTCAGCGCCGGCTGCGGCGGTTGCGGGCGATGCGCGCCGTTGCGGCGCGGAGGGCGGCGCGGGCCGCGGCGGTGGGGACGGCGGCCGCCCGGGACGCCGGGGCGCGGGCCGTCGCGGCGGTCCGCCAGACGACGGTGGTCCCCGCGCAGGCGACGGTTCGTGACATCGGCGCGGGCGAGTTGCCCGCCCCCGAGCCGTCCCCCCATGCTGACGGGGGACGATCACACCGGCCGGCCGTGACGGCGGGCGGTGACCGAGCACGTCAGGAGATCATGTGAGCACCGAGTCAGGGGCCGACCGGTTCGACCCCGGCGCCCCGACACTGGCGGCCGCCGGGTCACGGCTGGCCTCGGCGCTGATGGCCCGGCCCGTCGACGTCGCCCGTCACACCGTCGCGCTGGCCGGTGAGCTCGCCCGCATCGGCCTCGGCAGCTCGGCGCTCTCCCCCGACCCCGGCGACGACCGGTTCGCCGCCCCCGCGTGGTCGGCCGATCCCCTGCTGCGCCGCGCCGTCCAGACCCATCTCGCGACGACCGGTGCGGCCACCGCGATGCTCGACGACGCGGGCCTCGACCCGGCCGACGACGCGCTGCTGCGCACCGTCGTGGAGTCGGTCGCCGACGTCGTGGCGCCCAGCAACAACCCGGTGCTGCGGGCGCTGGCGGCCCGCCGCTTCACAGCCGCCCCGCGGGAGCCGGGTGACGTCGAGGTCCCGCTGCCCACCCCACCGGCCCCGGCGACGCGGCGGCTCGCCTTCGGTGACGACGTCGCCGCCTCCCCCGGCGCCGTCGTGCTGCGCACCGACGCGTTCGAGCTGGTGCACTACCTGCCGCAGACCCGCGAGGTCCACGAGCTCCCCGTCCTCGTCGTGCCCGCGCCCGGCCTGCCCGGCTACCTCGCCGACCTGTCCCCGGGCCGCAGCCTCGTCGAGCACCTGGTCCACGGCGGCACACAGGTGCTGCTGGTGAGCTGGCACCCCGCGGCGGCCGGCGCCGACGCGCGGGGACAGGCACTCCTCGACGCCCTCGACGCCGTCGAACGGATCTCCCGCGCCGGGTCGACGGTGCTGCTCGGGATCGGTGACGGTGCCGTCCTCACCGCCGCCGTGCTGGCCCACCTGGCCGCGGTCGGGCTGCAGGAACGGGTCGCGGGCGCGGTGCTCGTCGGGCTCGACCCGCGCGACGCCGGCCCCGGGACGGCTGTGCCGCGCGACCTGCGGCAGTGGCTGGCCGACGCCGCCGGCGCTGCCCCCGCCGCTGCGGTGGAGCTGCCGGGCGAGCTGCTCGGCACTCCGCTCGACTCCGCGGTCGTCGACCGCGACACCCTCGTCGTCGCGTCGTCCGACGCCGGCGCGTGGGCCGGGCTGGCCGGAAAGGGCGCGGTGGAGGTCGTCGACGCCCCTGCGGAGGCGTTCGTCGCGCCCCCGGCCTCCTGGTGGGCCACGCTCGCGGAGTGGCTCGACACCCGGACCGGCGAACGGTGCGAGGCTCCCGCCGAGCTGGGTGGGCGCGGGATGCACGCGCTCGCGCCGTCGCCCGGCGAGTACGTCTCGGCCCGGTGAGCACCCCGGCCGGCGGATCCGAGCACGTCGCCGACGTCGCCGTCGACGGGCTGACGCTGCGTGTGTCGGTGCGCCACGCCGGCGCCGGGTCGCGGCGCACCCCGCTGCTGCTGGTCAACGGCATCGGCGCGGAGCTGGGGCTGTTCGACCCGTTCGTCGCCGCGCTGCCCGACGACCTCGAGACGATCCGGTTCGACCCGCCCGGGGTGGGCGGCTCCCCGGCCCCGGTGCTGCCGTACCCGTTGGCGGGGCTCGCGACGGTCGCCGACGACCTGCTCACGAGGCTGGGCCACGGGCGCGTCGACGTGCTCGGGTTCTCGTGGGGCGGCGCGCTCGCGCAGCAGCTCGCGCTGTCGGCGCGGCACCGGGTGCGGCGTCTCGTGCTCGTCGCGACGGGGACGGGCGCGCTGATGGTGCCGGGCCCGCCGTCGGTGCTGGCGCGGATGTTGACGGGCCGGCGCTACCGCGACCCCGACCACGCGCGGGAGGTCGCCGGCCGCATCTACGGCGGGACGATGCGTACCCGGCCGGAGCAGGCCGCCGAGGTGCTGGGCGCGGCGCGCTCGGCGGGGCCGGGCGACCGCGGCTACCGCTACCAGCTGCTGGCGGCGGCGAGCTGGACGAGCCTGCCGTTCCTGCCGCTGCTGCGCGTGCCGACGCTCGTCGTCGCCGGTGAGGACGACCCGATCGTGCCGCTGGTCAACGCGCGGATCCTGCACCGCGGCATCGCCGGGTCACGGTTGCACGTGCACCCGGGCGGGCACCTGGCGCTGCTGACCGAGCCCCATGAGCTGGCCCCGGTCGTCGACGCGTTCCTGGCCTCACCCGAGGAGGGCGAGACCGGGACCGCGGACTGACCTGCTCAGTCGTCGCCGCCGGGAGGCAGGGACTCGAAGATCTTCTTGCAGTCGGGGCACACCGGGGAACCGGGCTTCGGCGACTTGGTGACGGGGAACGTCTCGCCGCACAGCGCCACCACGAGGTTGCCCATGACCGCGCTCTCGGCGATCTTGGCCTTCTTCACGTAGTGGAACATCTTCGGCTCGTCGTTACCCGTGGAGTCGGTGCCCTCCGGGCGGGTGTCGACCTCGGGCAGCGTCTGGGTGGCCATGTCCTCCATGATGCCGCACGTGACCGAGCACGTCGTCCCCCGTTCCCCTCTGGCTCCTGTCGTGTCGCAGGAGGTGGCCGACGCCCTCGCCGAGGGGCGGGCCGTCGTCGCTCTGGAGAGCACGTTGCTGGCCCACGGGCTGCCGGCGCCGCGCAACCGCGAGACCGCCGACGTGCTGGAACGCGCGGTCCGGGCGCGGGGCGCGGTCCCGGCGACGGTCGCGGTGCTCGACGGCCGGCCCCGCGTCGGGCTCGACGCCACCGCGCTGGACCGGGTGTGCGCGGGCGACCTGGTGAAGTTGTCGGTGCGCGACCTCGGCGCCGCCGCCGGGCTGGGCCGCGACGGTGCCACGACGGTGGCGGCGACGGCGTGGCTCGCCGCGGCGGCCGGCATCGCGTTGTTCGCGACGGGTGGGCTCGGCGGGGTGCACCGCGGCGCCCGGGAGTCGTGGGACGTCTCGGCCGACCTGGGGGTGCTGGCCCGCACCCCGGTGGCGGTGGTGTGTTCGGGGGTGAAGTCGCTCCTCGACGTCGGCGCCACCCTCGAGGTGCTGGAGACGGACTCGGTCGGCGTGCTCGGCTACCGGACCGACACCTTCCCCGGGTTCTACCGCCGCGACTCCGGGCACCCGGTGCCGTGGCGCGCCGACACCCCGGCCCAGGTGGCGGCGGTGTGGGCGGCGCACCGGGCGACGGGGTCGGGGCTCGTCGTGGCCCAGCCCGTCCCGGTGGCCGACGAGCTCGACGAGGCGCTGCACGACCGGCTGCTCGGCGGGGGGCTGGCGATGGTGGCCGAGCGCGGGATCGTCGGCAAGGACGTGACGCCGGCGCTGCTGGAGCACTTCCACACCGGCAGCGGCGGGGCGAGCCTGGCGACGAACGTCGCCCTGGTGACGGCCAACGCCGGGCTGGCCGCCGACGTCGCGGTCGCGCTGGCGGCCGTGGACCGCGCCCGGCTCAGCCCTCGATGACGGGCCGCTCGCCGGGTTCGATGGCGCGCCGGTCGGCCGCGTACCGGTTGGGCTTCTCGGCCTTGCGCGGCAACCGGTCGTTGGCGACGAGGACGGCCATCCACGGGAGCGGGATCGACAGGACGAGCAGCCCGACGGCGAGCCACGGGATCTGGTAGCAGGCGGCCGCGGCGATCATGCAGGGGATCCGCATGAGCATCATGACCTTGTAGCGGCGCTTGCGGACGGCGAGCTCCTGCTCGTAGGACATCGCTGCGTCGGTGATGAGTACTGGTTGGTCCTGGCTGCTCCGCTGCGGCTCGGTCACGACGACATCTCCCTCGCTGTCGCCGGGGATGTTCTCCGGCGACCTGCACCATGGTTGCACCGCGACGGCGTCGGCGCCCGTCCATCTGCAGATACAGGTGGGATCTTCGCCCGGCGGCAGGGACGAAACGCCTGTCGGTAGGTGAACCGGACAGGGCGCGGGTGGTGCGCGGCGGTCAGCCGATGACGACGTCCTGCGGGTCGGTGTGGCCGTGCGCGTGCAGCGTCATGGGAGCGACGGCCTCCTCGGAGACGACCTCGAGGAGCTTGCGCGCCGTGCCCTCGGCGACCCGGTACCGCACGAGGCGGCCCTCGCGGTGCGCGGTGACGATCCCGTGGGCGCGCAGGAGCCGCAGGGCGTGCGAGACCGCGCTGTCGCTCATGCCGACCGACACGGCGAGATCGGACACGCAGAGGTCGCCCGCGTGGTAGAGCGCGAGCAGGATGCTGAGCCGGTTGACCTCGCCCAACGCGTCGAGCACGGTGGCTGCGCGGGCGAGCTCGTCGTGGTCGGCGAGGACTGCCGTGGCGTCACAGACCTGGTCCGGGTCGACGACGCGCAGGCCCTGGCGATCGTTGGGGACCTTGTGCACGTCGCCGATGCTAGTCGGTCCGATTGAATGTATGCGCACACCTGCGGTGTGGCGCTCGTCCGATCCGGCCGATCGCTCAGCCCGCCGCGGCCTTCTTCGCTGCCTTGGCGGCCTGCTTGTAGTCGCGGACCTTGCCCAGGGTGGCGGCGTCGACGACGTCGGCGACCGACTTGTGCACCCCGTCCTCGCCGTAGCCACCCGCGGCCTCGCGCCAGCCGTCGGGGGTGACGCCGCGCTGCTTGCCCAGCAGCGCGGTGAAGATCTGCGCCTTCTGGGTGCCGAACCCGGGCAGGCCCGCGAGCCGGGTGAACAGCTCCTTGCCGGTGGCGGCGTCGGACCAGAGGGCGGTGACGTCGCCGTCGTAGCGGTCGACGATCGTCGAGGCGAGCGCCTGCACCCGCTGCGCCATCGACTTCGGGTAGCGGTGCACCGCGGGCGGCCCGGTGAACACCGCGACCAGCGCGTCGGGGTCGTACTCGGCCAGCTCGCGCGCGTCGAGCCGGTCCACGCCCAGGCGTTGCGCGACCAGCGCGGGCCCGGCGAAGGCCCGCTCCATCGGGAACTGCTGGTCGAGCAGCATCCCGATCAGCAGCGCGAGCGGGTCGCGGTCGAGCAGCGCGTCGGCGTCGGTGTCCTGGGCCAGGCAGAGCGTCACACGGATGAGCCTAGCGCCGTTCGGACCGGCGCCGACCGGCCCGAACGGGTGGGGAGGAAGGATGGGCGGGTGCTCCCCGATCTCGTCCCGGCGGCGCCGGGCCTGCGCGCGTCGTTCCTGACCCACCGCTACACCGTCGACGGTGTGCGGGCCCTGCTCGGCAACGCCGCGCACGACGCGCTCACCCGCGGCGAGCCCGAGGCCGCGTTCCGCGCGAGCCGCGACGGCGGCGAGCTGGGGGTGGTCGTGCGGCTGCTGCTGCTCGGCGGCACCGAGCCCGCGCCGGCGGTGCGTGCCGCGCTCGGCGACCCGGAGCCGCTCGTCGCGGGTGGGCTGCTGCGCCGCGACGGGGACGGGTTCGCCGCGGCGCTCGACGTCCGCCCCTACGCCGACGACGCCGGGTCCGGCGACGCCGACGACGCCTGGTGGGTGGTGTCCGACCTCGACACCCCCGCGGCGCGCCAGGACCGCGACCACGTCACCGGTGTCGGCGGGGCGTCGCTGACGCTGGCGGCCGCCGCGATCCGCCGGCCGACGGCGTCGACGCTCGACATGGGCACCGGCTGCGGTGTGCAGGCGCTGCATGCGAGCAGGCACTCCGGCGCCGTCGTCGGGACCGACCTGGCGCCGCGGGCGCTGGCGATGGCCGCGGCGACGCTCGCACTGTCCGGGGTCCGCGCCGAGCTGCTCGAGGGGCCGTGGCTGGCGCCGGTGGCGGGCAGGCGGTTCTCCCACGTCGTGTCCAACCCGCCGTTCGTCCCGGGCCCGGCGCGCGTCGACTACGTCTACCGCGACTCCGGCGCCGACGGCGACGACGCCCTCGCCGCGCTGCTGGCCGACCTGCCCTCGGTGCTGGAGCCGGGCGGGGTGGCGCAGCTGCTGGGGTCGTGGCTGCACGTGCGCGGTGAGGACTGGCCCGACCGGGTCCGGAGGTGGCTGCCGCCGGGCTGCGACGCCTGGATCCTGCAGCGGGAGGCCGTGGACCCGGCGATGCACGTCGGGACGTGGCAGCGCGACGCCGGGCTCGACCTCACCTCCCCGGCGGCCCGCGCGCAGGCCGGTGAGTGGCTGGACTGGGCCGACAGCCGTGACGTCGAGGGCATCGGATTCGGGCACCTGCTGCTGCGGCGCACCGACGCCGAGCCGACGATCGTCGTCGAGGACCTCGTCGGTGAGGCGGGCGGGCCGCTCGGGCCGGAGGCCGACGGCTGGCTCGACCGCGTCGACTGGCTGCGCGCCCACGCCCGCGACGAGGCGCTGCTCGCCGCGACGCTGCGGCTGACCCCGGCCGCGACGCTGGAACGGTTCGCGGTGCCCGGCGCGCAGGGCTGGGAGGACGCGGGGGCCGCGGTCAGCCGTCGTGACGGGCCGCCGTGGCGCCACGAGGTCGACGAGCCGGCCGCCGCGCTGCTCGCGGGCTGTCGCGGTGAGCTGCCGCTCGACGAGCTGCTGCACCTGCTGTCGTTCGCCCACGACCGCCCCTACGACGCGCTGGTCGACGCGACGCTGCCCGCGGTGCGTGAGCTGGTCCGGCACGGGCTGCTGCTCCCCGCCGACGGGACCGGCGCGTGAGGGCCGTCGCCGCCCGCGTCACCCGGGCCGCGGTCCGCGTCGAGGGCGAGACGGTCGGCGAGATCGGCGCGGGCCTGCTCGTGCTGCTCGGGGTGCACCACGACGACACCGCCGAGCACGCCGCGACGATGGCCCGCAAGCTGCACGAGCTGCGGATCCTGCGCGACGAGCAGTCGTGCGCGACCACGGGCGCGCCGCTGCTCGTCGTCAGCCAGTTCACGCTCTACGGCGACACCCGCAAGGGCCGGCGCCCGTCGTGGCAGGCCGCGGCCCGCCCCGAGGCGGCCGCACCGCTGGTGGAGGCCGTGGTGGCGGAGCTGCGGGGGCGCGGCGCGAGCGTCGAGACCGGGGTGTTCCGGGCGCCGATGGAGGTCGAGTCGGTCAACGACGGCCCGTTCACCGTGCTGGTCGAGGTCTGACCACCGCGCTCCGACTACCGAGCGGGGGCCGCGCCCTCGACGAAGCTGCGCAGCACCCCGAGCAGGGCCGCCTTCTGGTCGTCGGTGAGCCGGGGGTCGGCGCGGATGGCGTCCTCGGTCCCGGTCACGACCGGCTCCGGCTCGGGGGCCGCGGCGGCGGGCTCGGCCGTGGACCACCCGGCCTGCGACAGCAGCTGCTCGGTGGAGAGCTGCAGGGCGTCGGCGATCGACCGCAGCACCTTCAGCGACGGCTGGTGCAGCCCGCGCTCGACCTGCGACAGATAGGCGTTGGAGACGCTGGTCAGCGACGCCATCTCCCGCAGCGACAGGTTCGCGAGGCGTCGCTGCCCGCGGATGAAGTCGCCGAGCGCGTTGACCTGCTCGGTCCAGGGCCCGCTGTCCGTTCGCTCGCCTGCGCTCATCACTCTCCTCGGGTCACGCCCATTGTCCCTGATCCCGCCTCAGGTCTCGCGCACGTACCGCCCCGGGGCGTCGTCGAGCGGCGGATGGTCGGCGCTGCCCATCGGAGGCGGCGGACGCATCGGGCCGGCCCGTTCCGCCGACCACACCGCCCAGTCCTCCCACCAGCTGCCCTGCCGCTGCCCGGTCGCGTCGCGCCACGCGTCGGCGTCGGCGGGGACGGGCCCGGTGCCGACGCGGTGCGCGGCCCGCGGCGACGGCGGGTTCACCACGCCCGCGATGTGCCCCGACGTCGTCAGCACGAAGCGGACGTCGCCGCCGAGCAGCCGCGCGCCGGCGTGGACCGAACGCCAGGGCGCGATGTGGTCGGACTCGGCCGCCACGACGTAGGTGTCGTGGCGGACCGCGCCCAGGTCCAGCCGCACGCCGGCCAGCTCCATCCGGCCGGTGGCGAGCCGGTTCTCGACGTAGAGGCCCGTGAGGTACTCCGTCTGCATCGCCGCGGGCATTCGGGTCGAGTCGGCGTTCCAGACGAGCAGGTCGAACACCGGCGGCTCGTTGCCCAACCACCAGCCGTCGACGACGTAGCGCCAGATCAGGTCGTCGGGGCGCAGCGCGTCGAAGGTGGCGCGCATCGCCGACCCGGGCAGATAGCCGGGGCCGCGCATCCGCCGCTCGAGGCGTTCGACGGCGCGGGGATCGGTGAACACGCCCAGCGGGCCGGGCTCGCTGTAGTCGAGCATCGTGTTGAGCAGCGTGAGCGTGCCGATGCGGCGGTCGCCGCGGGCGGCGAGCCACGCCGCGCCCGCGGTGGCGAGGGTGCCGCCCAGGCAGAGTGCGGCGACGTCCGTGCGTGGTTCCCCGGTGACGTCCTCGACAACGTCGAGCGCGGTGAGCAGGCCCGAGTCGAGGTAGTCGGCCATGGTGAGGTCGCGGTGCTCGGGACCGGGGTTGCGGTAGCTGAGCGCGAAGACGGTGCGCCCGTGGTCGACGGCCCACTGCGCGAAGCTGCGGCCCGGGGCGAGGTCCATGACGTAGTACTTGTTGATCCAGGGCGGCGACAGCAGCAGCGGCGTGCGGTGCACCGCGTCGGTGGTCGGCGCGTACTGGACGAGCTCGACGAGGTCGTTGCGGTACACGACCTTCCCGGGGGTCGCGGCGATGTCGCGGCCGACGACGAGCGCGCCGCGCGGTACCTGCAGCGGCGCCCCACCGTTGGTGACGACGTCGCGGGCGAGGTTGCGCAGCCCCCGCAGCAGGCTGCGCCCGCCGGTGCGCAGGGCGGTGGCGGGCACCTCGGGGTTGGTGAGCGGCCAGTTGACGGGGTCGGTGGCGGCGACGACCTGGTCGACGACGAACGCCAGCTTGCGGGTGGTGACCGGCCCCAGCTCGGTGCCGGCGGCGACGGCGCGGGCCCACTCGGCCAGCAGCGCGTGCTCACGACGGCACAGCGCGTACCAGGCGTTGGTGCCCCACGAGGGGTGGGAGTGGCGACGGTCGGGCGGCGGATCGAGCTCTCGTGTCGCGCCCGGCGCGGCGGCGGCGGCCAGGGCACGCAGGCTGTCCCCGGCGAGCCGGGCCGTCGCGGCCGCTGCCGTGGCGGGCTCGGCCACGACCGACCGCGCGGTCTCGGCGAGGGTGCCGACGACGTCGACGGGGTCGAACCGGGCCGCGAGCCACGACGGGGACACCACGTCGTGCAACTTCCCCACCCGCGCCCCCGATGCTCCCGGCCACCACCGCGGGAGGTCCCGGACGTTCCCGGAGTGACGAGACCCACGTTGTCACCCGCACGGCGGATGCGCTGGGCCGGGAACGATTGTCCACGACCTTGCGTTGGAACGAACAGAAGCCGGGGCGGCAGACGCCACAGCGTACCCCCCGGCAGCGCAGGGAGGGATTCCACGATGACCGCAGCCACCGCCCGTAAGCCGAAGGCAGTTCCGTCGCAGCGTACCGCCCCCGAGCGCGAGGTGTGGGACACCGAGCCGACCGTCGCCGCTCCGCGGGTCGACGAGCTCGACGCGCAGAGCCCCGCGGCCGACCTCGTCCGCGTCTACCTCAACGGGATCGGCAAGACCGCGCTGCTCACGGCGGCCCAGGAGGTCGACCTCGCCAAGCGCATCGAGGCCGGCGTCTTCGCCCGCCACGTGCTCGACACCGCGGCCGCCGAGGGCCGTGAGCTCGACGCCGACTACGCGCGCGACCTGCGGGCAGTGGGCCGCGACGGCGCCCGCGCCCGCAACCACCTCCTCGAGGCCAACCTGCGCCTCGTGGTGAGCCTGGCCAAGCGCTACACCGGCCGCGGTATGCCGCTGCTCGACCTGATCCAGGAGGGCAACCTCGGCCTGATCCGCGCCGTCGAGAAGTTCGACTACGCCAAGGGCTTCAAGTTCTCCACGTACGCGACGTGGTGGATCCGGCAGGCCATCACCCGCGGCATGGCCGACCAGGCGCGCACGATCCGGCTCCCGGTGCACCTCGTGGAGCAGGTCAACAAGCTGGCGCGAATCAAGCGCGACATGCACCAGCGTCTCGGCCGGGAGGCCACGCACGCCGAGCTGGCCGAGGAGTCGGGCCTGCCCGAGGAGAAGATCGCCGACCTCCTCGACCACGCCCGCGACCCGGTGAGCCTGGACATGCCGGTCGGCGCCGAGGAGGAGGCCCCGCTCGGGGACTTCATCGAGGACGCCGAGGCCGCCGACGCCGAGAACACCGTGATCTCGCACCTGCTCCACGACGACCTGCGCCGCGTGCTCGCGACGCTCGACGAGCGGGAGCAGAACGTGATCCGGATGCGCTACGGCCTCGACGACGGCCAGCCGCGCACGCTCGACCAGATCGGCCGCCGGTTCGGTCTCTCGCGCGAGCGGGTGCGCCAGATCGAGCGCGAGGTCATGGGCAAGCTGCGGGTCGGCGAGCGCGCCGACCGGTTGCGCGCCTACGCGAGCTGACCGCTCGCACCTGCGGCGCGATCCCGAGGACCTCTCGAGACGAGGCCGCGGTCGGCGACCGGTTCCCCCGGTCGCCGACCGTCGGGTCGCCGCCGCCCACCGGGCTCCCCACGAGTGACGGGCGACGACTTCCGGCGTCTTTGTACCGCGCAGGGTCCGGCCGTCCGCGGGCGACAGGCACCCCGTTCGAGTGGCGGAGGGTGACCAGGCGTCAGCCGAGAGTGAACGGATCCCGGGTGCCGCCGGACAGCTCGACCCACACCGACTTGTTCTCGGTGTACTCGTTGACCGCATCGATGCCGTTCTCGCGGCCGAGCCCGGAGCTCTTGAAGCCGCCGAAGGGCACGCTGGGTGCGACGACGCGGTAGGCGTTGATCCACACCGAGCCGGCCCGGATCTTCGCGGCGACCCGGTGCGCGCGGTGCACGTCCTTGGTCCAGACGGCACCGGCGAGGCCGTACTGGGTGTCGTTGGCCAGCGTGATCGCCTCGTCCTCGGTGGTGAACGTGTACGCCGACAGGACCGGGCCGAACACCTCCTCGCGCACGATCGTCGACTCCGGCCCGACGCCGGTCAGCACCGTCGGCTGCACGAACAGCCCACCCATCCCGGTGTCGGCCGCGCCGCCGTAGGCGACCGTCGCCCCCTCCCCCTTCGCCGTCTCCAGGTAGCCGAGGACCTTCTCGTACTGCGGCCGGTTCGCGACCGGCCCCATCTCGGTGCCGGGGTCGTTGGGGTCGCCCAGCCGGATCCGCGACGCCCGTTCCGCCACCAGCCGGACCAGCTCGTCGTGCACCGACTCGTGCACGATCAGCCGCGACCCCGCCATGCAGGTCTGGCCCGTCGCCGCGAACACGCCCGCGACCAGCCCGTTGGACGCCGCCTCGAGGTCCGCGTCGGGGAACACGACCTGCGGCGACTTGCCGCCCAGCTCGAGGGTGACCTTGTTGAGGTTCTCCGCGGCGGCGTGCGCGACGGCCCGGCCGGTGGCCGTCGAGCCGGTGAACGCGACCTTGTCGACGCCGGGGTGCCCGGCCAGGTGCGCCCCGACCTCGCGGGAGTTGCCCGTCACGACGTTCACGACGCCGGGCGGGAAGCCCGCCTTCTCGAACAGCTCCGCGAGCCCCAGCGATGACGACGGCGCGTGCTCCGACGGCTTCACCACGATCGTGCAGCCCGCCGCCAGCGCGGGCGCGACCTTCCACGTGAGCAGCAGCAGCGGCGAGTTCCAGGGCGTGATGGCCGCGACGACACCGACCGGCTCGCGGCGGGTGTAGACGAGGAAGTTCGGGTTGGGCGAGGGGATCTGGCGGCCCTCGAGCTTGTCGGCGATGCCGGCGTAGTAGTGGAACCAGCCGCCCAGGCCGTTGAGCTGGCCGATCATCTCCCGGTACAGCTTGCCGGAGTCGTTGACCTCCAGGCGGGCCAGCCGTTCGGCGTTCTCCGCGATGAGGTCGCCGAGGCGGCGCATCAGCGCCGCGCGCGCGAACCCGGTCAGCTCACCCCACTCCCCGTCCAGCGCGGCCCGCGCCGCGGCGACCGCCGCGTCGATGTCGTCGGGACCGCCGTCGGGAAGCACCGCCCACGGCTGCCCGGTGTAGGGGTTCTCCGACTCGAACGTCTTCCCCGAGATCGCGTCGACGGCCTTGCCGCCGATCACCATCCGGAAGTGCTCGAGATCCGCCATTCCACCGTCCTCCTCGACGTCGCCGGGCGTTCCGCGGCAACGCTACGAGACCCGGGCGGGCACGGCCACGCCTGCGGGCACCACCCCCGGGTCGGCCGCAATGACCGCCGTCACACTCCGTCGACGTCGTGGTGTGACGCTTTGCCATGGTCGCGGCGCGCTCCGCCACCTAGGGTTGATCGGGTGACAGGTTCGCTCTCGAGTACAGGTGCCCACCCCGACCCGGTCGACTCCGCGACCATGCGGGACGTGCTGGGCCATTTCGTGTCCGGGATCGTCGTCGTGACGGGAGCGGGCCCCGACGGGCCGCTGGGCTTCACCTGTCAGTCGTTCGCGTCGCTGTCGCTGGAACCGCCCCTGGTGAACTTCTGCCCCGCCCGGACGTCGTCGACGTGGCCGCGGATCCGGGAGGTGGGCCGCTTCTGCGTGAACGTGCTCGCCTCCGACCACCAGCACTACAGCGCCGGGTTCGCGCGGTCGGGCACCGACAAGTTCGCCGGCGTGACCTGGAGCGCCGCACCGTCCGGGGCGCCGATCCTCGACGGCGTCGCCGCCTGGATCGACTGCTCGCTCGAGCACGAGTACGAGGGCGGCGACCACACGATCGTCGTCGGCCGCGTCCACCACCTGGGTGCCGACGAGTCCCGCTCGCCGCTGCTGTTCCACCGCGGCGCCTACACGTTGATCGCGCCGGCGGCCGAGACGGAGCAGGCCCGATGACGCCGGTGCTGGTGGGGCTCGTCGGTGGGCCCGACGTCGGCGGCCGGACCACGACCGCCGTGGAGGGGATCCTCGCGGGCGCGGCGAAGGCGGGGGCGACGACGTCGCTGCTGGAGATCAGCCAGGTCTCGCAGGAGGAGATCGCGGCGGCGTTCGAGGCCGCCGACGGCGTCGTGCTGGGCAGCCCGGTGTACCGGGCGTCGTTCAGCGCGCTGCTGCGCACGGCGCTGGAGGGCACCGAGCGCGGCCGCTGGGGCGAGAAGACGGCGCCGCTGCAGGGCAAGGTCGCCGCGACGGTGCTGACGGGCGCGAGCGCGCACCACTTCCTCGCGGTGAACGACCTGCGCAACGTGCTGGCGTCGTTCTTCGCGGTGCAGGTGCTCTCGCCGGGTCTCTACTTCGACCACGGCGCCTACGTCGACCGGACGACGCTGACCGAGGAGAGCGCGACGCTCGCCGCGGCCCACGGCTCCGCGCTCGCCGACCTGGCCCGCGCCGTGCGGGGCTCGGCCGCGCTGCAGGCGATCACCCCGCAGGTCTGAGCCTCGCGGGCAGCAGTCGGGCTGCCGTGAGGTGCGGCGATCATCCGCGCGCAACCTCACTGTCGTGATCCGGCCCGTCGACAGCCGTGAGGTTGCGCGCGAAGAGCCGGCCGCAACCTCACGGTTGTCGGGAGCGCCGTCGACAGCGGTGAGGTTGCGCGCGGGTGTGTCAGTGCCCGGGGGCGGCCAGGGCTCTGACCGTCTCGGCGTCGGGGGCGCGCAGGGCCTGTTCCGCCAGCGCCGCGGCGGCGGCGAGGTCGATCCCCCGGACCGACTGTTTGACCCCCGCCACCGCGGGGGCGGCGACGCTGAGCTCGCGCACCCCCAGCCCGACGAGCAGGGCCGCGGCGGCATCGTCGGCGGCGACCTCCCCGCACACGGCGACGAGGACGTCGTCCCCGGCGCCGCGGCAGGTCGCCGCGACCAGGGCGAGGACCGCCGGGTCGAGGGGGTCGGCCAGGGCGGCGACGGCGTCGTTGCCGCGTTCGGCGGCGAGCGTGTACTGGGTGAGGTCGTTGGTGCCGATCGACAGGAAGTCGACGTGCGGGGCGAACGCCGCGGCCCGCAGCGCCGCCGCCGGCACCTCCACCATCATCCCGACCTGCAGCTGCGGCGGGACTCCCCTGCCCTCCGCGGCGATCGCCGCGTCGAGGGCGGCGCGGGCGGCGAGCAGCTCGGCGACCGTCGAGACCATCGGGAACATGACACTGACCGGTGTCGCGTGCGCGGTCCGGACGATCGCGCGCAGCTGGGTCGCGAACAGGTCGGGGGCGCGCAGCGCGAGCCGCAGCCCCCGCACGCCCAGGAACGGGTTGGCCTCGGCAGCTGCGGGGACGTAGGGCAACGGTTTGTCCCCGCCGACGTCGAGGGTGCGCAGCGTGATCCGGCGCCCGCCCAGCGCGGCGGCGACGTCGCGGTAGGCCGCCTCCTGCTCGTCGACGCCGGGGGCGTCGTCGCGGCCGAGGAACAGGAACTCGGTGCGGACCAGCCCGGCGAGGTCGGCGCCGGTCGCGGTGGCGGCGTCGGCGGCCGACCCGGCGTTGACGCCGACGAGCACGGTCGTGCCGTCGCGGGTCACGGCGGGTTCGCACGCGCGGGCGCGGGCGGCGCGGGCGCGGTCGGCCTGCTCGGCGGCGCGGGCGGCGAACCGCTCGGCCTGCGCCGGTGTGGGGTCGACGAGGACCTCGCCGGTGGTGCCGTCGACGGCGACGACGGTCCCGGCGGCGACGTCGAGGACGTGCATCCCGGCCCCCACGACGGCCGGGATCGCTTTGGCGCGCAGCAGGATCGCGGCGTGGGCGGTGGGGCTGCCCGCGGCGAGGACGACGCCGGTGACGGTGGCGGGGTCGAGGCCCGCGGCGTCGGCGGGGGTGAGGTCGGCGGCGACGAGCACCCCGTCGCCGGGTGTGGCGGCGGGCCCGTCCGCGCCGGTGAGGGCGCGCAGCACCTGGTCGCCGACGGCGCGGACGTCGCCGGCCCGCGCACGCAGGTACTCCCTCGGCAGCGCGGCGAACGCGGCGGCGGCGGCGTCGACGGCGTCGGCCCAGGCCCGCCCCGCGGCGCGACCTGCGGCGATGCGGGCGTGGGCGTCGTCGAGCAGGTCGGGGTCGTCGAGCAGTGCGAGGTGGGCGTCGAAGATGGCGGCCTCGTCGGCGCCCGCGGTGGTGGCGGTGTGGTCGCGGACGGCCTCGATCGCGTGGGCGGCGTCGGCGCGGGCACGCGCGAGCCGGGCCTGTTCGGCGGCGGGGTCACCGGCGGGGTCCTCGTCGATCTCGAACGCTGCCGCGCGCAGCGGGCGGGCGGGCCCGACGGCGATCCCGGGCGAGGCGCCCAGGGGGCGGGCCGGGGTGTCGGGTACGAGAAGCTCTTGCGGCGCAGCGAGTAAGGCCCCGGTCAGGCCCGAGTCCGCTGCGGCGGCGACCACCCGGTCGAGGGCGGTGGCGGCGTCGGGACCGGTCGCGCGGACCTCGATCACGTGGCCGGCGAGCCCGCCGAGCGTCGCGAGCCGCGACAGACTCGCGACGGGGACCCAGCCCGATCCCGTGGACGTGTTGCGCGCCTGCACGTCCGCGGCGAGCCCACGCACCGCGCCGACGAGCCGCGACGCCGGGCGCGCGTGCAGGCCGTGGGGGTCGCGCAGGGTGAGCGTGACGGTCGGCCCCTCGACGTCGGGCGGCGCCGGGGCCTCGTCCGCCCCGGCCGGGGCGCTGCCCAGCTGCGCCGTCTTCGCCGTGAGGGCGTCGGTCGCGTCGGCGGCGACGGCGGCGGCGCCGGCACCTCCCGCGGCGGTCACGACGGCCGCGACCAGCCCCTCGACCAGCGGCGCCGCGCAGAGCACGACACGGGTGGCGAGGTCGGGATCGACCATCTCCAGCGCCAGCTCGGCCGAGAGCACGGCGCTGCCGAGGTCCATCAGCACGACGACGCCGGCGCCGTCGTCGGCGGCCTCGACGGCCGCCGTGATCGCGGCGGCGTCGGTGCCGAAGGTGGTCTCGTCGAGGCCGGCGGCGACCTCGATGCGCGGGCCGCCGTCGTGGACCATCTCCCGGGCGAGGGCGACGGCGGCGTCGGCCAGCGCCCGCGAGTGGGAGACGACGACGATCCCGACGAGCCCCCCGGCGGGGCCGGTCACGCCAGCGCTTCGGCCGCGGCGACGACGAGCAGCGTCACCGACGTCGCACCCGGATCCTGGTGTCCCGCACTGCGCTCGCCGAGGTAGCTGGCCCGGCCCTTGCGGGCGACGAGCGGGATCGTGGCGTCCCTGCCCGACGCGGCGGCGGTCGCCGCGGCCCGCAGCGACTCCCCCAGCGGGTCCCCGTCGGCCAGCGCGGCGTCGAGCGCATCGACGGCCGGGGCGAGCGCGTCGAACATCGTCTTGTCACCGGCCTCGGCCTTCCCGCGGGCGACGACACCCTCCAGCCCCGCACGCAGGGCCTTGGCGAACGCGGGCCCGTCGAGCTCGGTGACCTCGCCCGACGCGGTCGCGACGCGCAGGAAGAACGTCCCGTACAGCGGTCCGCTCGCCCCGCCGACGGTGCTGACCAGCGTCATCCCGACCTTCTTGAACAGCGCCGCGGCGCTGGGCTGCGGCTCGGCGTCGAGCGCGGCGACGACGGCCGTCATGCCGCGGTCGAGGTTGGAGCCGTGGTCGGCGTCGCCGATCGCGGAGTCCAGCCGGGTCAGTTCGTCGCGGTGCTCGTGCACCGCCGCCGCGAAGCGTCGTACCCAGTCCGTGAGCTGGTCGATGCTCGCGCTCATGCTCCCCACCGCAGTCCGGGAGTGTTCACCGGTGCGTCCCACAGCCGGATCAGTTCGTCGTCGGCCTTCACGAGGGTGACGGAGCAGCCCGCCATCTCCAGGCTCGTGATGTAGGGCCCGACCAGCGAGCGCGCGATGCGTACGCCGGCCTTGTCGAGCAGGGCCGCGACCTCGTTGTACATCAGGTACAGCTCCAGCAGCGGTGTGCCGCCCATGCCGTTGACGAAGCAGATGACCCCGTCGGGGCCGGTGAAGTCGAGGTCGGCGAGGACGGGCTCGACGAGCATCGCGGCGACCTCGCGGGCCGGCGCGATCGGCACCCGGCGCCGGCCCGGCTCGCCGTGGATGCCGATGCCGATCTCCATCTGGTCCTCGGGCAGCTCGAACGTCGGCTGCCCGGCCGCGGGCACGGTGCACGAGGTGAGCGCCATGCCCATGCTGCGCCCCCGGTCGTTGACCTTGCGGGCCACCGCCGCGACGGCCGCGAGGTCGCGCCCCTCGTCGGCGGCGGCGCCCGCGATCTTCTCCAGCAGCACCGTGACGCCGACCCCCCGGCGGCCCGCGGTGTAGAGGCTGTCCTGGACGGCGACGTCGTCGTCGGTGACGACCGATGCCACCTCGACACCCGTCTCGGCGCCGGCCAGCTCGGCGGCCATCTCGAAGTTCATGACGTCGCCGGTGTAGTTCTTCACGACGTGCAGGACGCCGGCGCCGCCGTCGACACCTCTGGTGGCCGCGACCATCTGGTCGGGCACCGGGGAGGTGAAGACCTCGCCCGCGCAGGCGGCGTCGAGCATGCCGGGGCCGACGAAGCCGCCGTGCATCGGCTCGTGCCCGGACCCGCCGCCGGAGACCAGCCCGACCTTGCCCCGCACCGGCGCGTCGGCGCGGTAGACGACGCGGTCGGAGTGGTCCACGCGCAGCTCGGGGTGGGCGGCGTCCATGCCGCGCAACGCCTCGGCGACGACGTCGGCCGGATCGTTGATCAGCTTCTTCATCGTGGGCCCTCCGTTGGGCGCGACCGTGGTCTGGCGGCACGTGCAGGCGACCTGAACACATTTCGACTATGCCGAACGCGCATCGGAAGCTACGCTCGCCCGCGGAACAGGGCAAGACCCGACCGCAACGACGTGGCAGGAGGCCGGCGTGATCCAGTCCGTCGACCGCGCGGTGCGCATCCTCACCGCGCTGCAGGGCGCCCGACGGATGGGCCTCGGCGAGCTCGCCACCCAGCTCGAGCTCGCGCCGTCGACGGTGCACGGGATCGTCCGCACCCTGCTCGACCACGGGATGATCGCCCAGGAGCGCGACTCCGGCCGCTACCGGCTCGGCCCCGCCACGCTGCGGCTGGGCAACGTCTACCTCGACACCCTCGAACTGCGGTCGCGCTCGGTGCCGTGGGCCGAGGACCTCGCCGCCCGCACCGGGGTCGCCGTGCGCACCGCCGTGCTCCTGGCCGGCGTCGACCGCGACCTCCCCGAACGCGACGTCATCGTCGTCGCCCACGAGCCCAGGCCGGGGGGCGGTCGCCAGATGAACGAGGTCGGTATCGTCGTCCCCGCCCACGCGTGTGCGCTCGGTAAGGCGTTGCTGGCCTTCGACGACACCGCCCTGCCCGAGACGGATACGTTGCGCAGCATGACCGGCGAGACCATCACCGATCCGGCGCGGCTGCGCGACGAGCTGGCCGCCGTCCGCGCCGCCGGCATCGCCACCGAGGCCGAGGAGGCCGTGCTCGGCGAGTACGGCGTCGCCGCCCCGGTCGGGGACCACAGCGGCGCCGTCGTGGGCGCGATCGGGCTCGTCGTGACACAGGCCGACTGGCCGCTCGACCCCGCCGCCGCCGACGCCCTGCGCGCCACCGCCCGCAGCATCTCCCGCGAGCTCGGCGCCGCGTCCTGGCCGCCCGCGGTCACCGAGCGGCCGGCGGCGAGCGCATGACCGCCAAGCTGGGCATCGGGCTGGCCGCCGTCGCGCGACCGGCCTACATCACCTCGGGCCGCGCGCGTGACCTCGGCACCGAACGCAGCGTCGAGACGCTGCGCGAGCGCACCTGGGAGGTCCTCGACGCCGCTGTGGCCTGCGGGGTCGACTACGTCGACGTCGCCCGCTCCTACGGGCGCGCCGAGGAGTTCCTCGCGGGCTGGCTCGACGCACACCCCGGCGCGCGGGTCGAGGTCGGGTCGAAGTGGGGGTACCGCTACGTCGGCGACTGGCGCACCGACGCCGCCATCCACGAGGTCAAGGACCACTCGATCACCGCGTTCACCGAGCAGCTGGCGCTCACCCGCGCCACCCTCGGCAACCGGTTCGACGTCTACCACGTGCACTCCGCGACGCTCGACACCGGAATCCTGACCGACTCGTCGATGCACACCCAACTGGCGGCGCTGCGCGACGAGGGCGTCCGCGTCGGCATCTCGACGTCGGGCCCCCGCCAGGCCGACGCGATCCGGCGCGCCCTGGAGATCCGGGTCACCGGCCGGCTGCTGTTCACCTCGATCCAGTCGACGTGGAACGTGCTGGAGCCCTCGGCCGGGCCGGCGCTGGCCGAGGCGGCGGCCGCGGGCGCGCGGGTGATCGTCAAGGAGCCGGTGGCCAACGGGCTGCTTGCCCCCGGCGGTCAGGACGGCTCGCCCGTCGCGGAGAAGGCGGCGGCGCTCGCCGAGAAGGCCGGCGTCGGCCTCGACAGGCTCGCGATCGCGGTGGCGCTGGCCCGGCCGTGGGCGTGGCGGGTGCTCTCCGGCGGTGTCGACGCTGCGCAGGTCCGCAGCAACGCGGCCGCGGCCAACGTCGACCTGCGGGGCGTCGACACCGCCGTACTCGAGGAGCTCTCCGACCTCGCCCAGCCGCCCGAGCAGTACTGGGCGGCCCGCTCGGCGCGCGCCTGGAGCTGAGCTCAGGCCGGCGCGGTTCCGACGACGCCGAGCCGGCGCCCGATCGCGGCGGCCTCGCTGCGCGAGTGCACCCCGAGCTTCGCGAGGATCGCCGTCACGTGGTGGTCGGCGGTCTTCGGTGAGATCACGAGCCGCGCGGCGATGTCGGCGTTGGTCAGCCCGTCGACGAGCAGGGTCAGCACGTCGAGCTGACGCGCGGTGAGACCGGCCGGGTTGGCCCGCGTCGTCGACGAGCTGCCACGCGGGACCGCGTTGACCCCGGACTCCCGCAGCCGGGAACGCACGAGCGCGGCGACCGCACGGGCGTCGAGGGCGTCGAGGCGGCGCAGGGCGTCGAGCAGGTCGTCGGTGGACCCGCTGTCCCACAGGGCGACCGCCTGCGCGTAGGGCTGGTCGTCGGGTGCCTGCAGCGGGCCGGGGTCGGGCGCCGCGCTCTCCTGCACACCCGCGGCGGCCAGCCTGCGCAACCACCGGCTCAGCGGCGCGACGACGACGTCGCGGCCGGCGTAGTCGCGGCAGTACAGGTCCACGACCAAGGGACCGTCGAGGCGCGGGTCGGGGGTTCGGGTGATCCACGCGTTCTCCGCGAGCGCCTCCGCGGCGGCCGCGACCATGCCGGGGCTGGCGACCAGGTTCGCGATCCGCCACATCTCGTCGAGGTGTGGGTTGCGCGGCGGCGCCTCCCGGCGGGCGGCCAGCAGCCCGAGCACGAGGTTGGGCCACAGCCAGCCCAGCCTGATGTCGGTCGCGGCGAGCGCGATGCGGGAGTCGTCCTCGGCCTCGGCCCAGCGGCCCTGCAGCAGCCTCAGCCGGGCCCGGACCGCGTTGAGGTAGGCCACGCAGATCGGGGCGTCACGCTCCTCGCTGATCCGCAGCCCGTCGGCCACCGAGACCTCCGCCTCGGCCAGCCGCCCGTGGTCGACGTCGTAGTGGCACAGGTTCGCCATCGGCGTCGTCGTCAGGTCGTCGAGGCGGTGGCGCATGCCGACCTGCATCGCCGCGACGAGGTCGGCGCGCCCGCTCACGTCGCCCTGCAGCAGCCGGGTCACCGCGGTGCCGATCGACGCCGTGCTGCGCAGGACCACGTCGTCGCCCAGCTCCGCGGCGATCACGTCGACCTGCTCCCCCGCGCGTGCGACCGCCCCGGCGTCACCGCGCCAGGCGGCGAGGAAACCCTGCTTGCACAACGCGAACCCCAGCGCGCGACGGTTGTCGCCGGCCGCCAGGATCTCAACCGCGGCGTCGGCGTGGTGCTCGGCGGAGGCGCGGTCGGCCGCGCCCCAGAAGAAGCCGGCCAGCGCGGTGTGCCCGGCACCGACTGCGTCGGTGTTGCCTGCCGCGGCCCGCAGCTCGATCGCCTGCTCCCGGGCGGTGATGGCGTCCCGTAGCCGATCGGAGAGGTAGAGGTCGAGCGCCATGGCCTCCAGCAGCCACGCCCGGACGGCGGTCTCCCGCGGCGCACCCGCGACGTGGCGCAGCGCCGTCTCGAAGAAGGCGACGGCCTCCCGGTGCGCTCCGGCACGCGAGGCGTCCTCGCCCGCGACCGGCGCATACGTCAGCACCCGCTCGGCGTCGCCCGCGGCCGCGGCGTGGTGGGCCAGCACGCTCGGGTCGCCGCCGACAGCCTCCAGCGCCTCGATCATCACCGCGTGCAGGGCTGCCTCGCTGCCGGGTGCGATCGCCTCCAGCACCGCGGACCGGGCGATCTCGTGCCGGAACGCGACGCCGTCGCCGTGCCGGTCGACCAGGCCGGTCGCAGCCAGCACCCCCACCGTCGCCGTCGGCACCGCGAGCGCGCCGAGCAGCTCCCGCGTCACCGGCTCGGGCGTGCACGACAGCAGTTCCAGGCACTGCCGGGCCCCCGCGTCCAGCGACGCGACACGGGCCAGTACCGCGTCGCGCACGCTCGCGGGCAGCGGGGAGTCGGGCTGGGCGAGGATCTGGCTGACGAAGAACGGGTTGCCCGCCGTGCGGTGGTGGACGTCCGCCGGGTCGGCGCCGGAGCCGGCGAACAGCTCGGCGACGGCGTTGCGGCTCAGCGGGGTCAGCTGCAGCCGCCGCGCGTCGGGGGTGCTGACGAGGTCGCCGACGACCGGGCTCAGCGGGTGGTCGACGCCGAGCGCGTCGCGGTAGGACAGCACCAGCAGCAGCGGCAGCCCCGCGATCCGCCTGCCCAGGAACCGGACGAGGTCGAGTGTCGCCTCGTCACCCCAGTGCACGTCCTCGACGACGAGCATCCGCGGCCGGCCGCGCAGCGCGTCGAGGACGGCGGTGAAGACCTCGTGCGGCGCGGCGGCACCGCGGAGCAGGTCGGGCACCGGGTCGCCGAGGTCGTGGGCGACGTCGCGCAGCGGCCCGAGGGGGCGCGGGGTGCTCAGCGAGTCGCACATGCCCCACAACGGCTGCAGCTGCTCGCGCGCCTGTTCGGCGAACGCCCGCAGCAGGACGGTCTTGCCGATCCCCGCCTCGCCGGCGACGAGGACGACCGAGCCCGCGCCGGTGGCGGCACGCCGGGCGCCGTCACCGAGCACGCCCAGGTGGTGCTCGCGTTCCAGCAGCTGCACGAATCGGACTGTAGGAGACGAACGTCGCGTCGGACACGGCCGTACGGACGTCATCGTGGCTGATCGGGGTGATCGGGCGGGACCGTCGGTGGGTCGTGATGGACTGTCGCCCGTGGAACGGATCACGGTCGCCGCGCGCCGGGCGCGGCTCGTCGCCCGGCACCGGCTCTCGGCCGCGACCCGCGCGTCGCGCGAGCCGACCGCGACCCGCGCATCGGGCGACCCTGCCGGTGTCGTCGAGGCGGCGTCGGCGGTCCTCGGCCTGCACGCGACCGACCCGGCGACGGTGCACCTGTCCGCCCTGGCGCGCACCGACGGCGCGGTCGTCGCCGACGTCGAGGACGCCCTCTACACGAAGCGCTCGCTCGTGCGGATGCTCGGGATGCGGCGCACGGTGTGGGTCCTCGACCGCGACACGGCGGCGCTCGTGCAGCACGGCTGCGCGCACACCGTCGCCGCGACGCAGCGCAGGCGGCTGGTCGGGCACCTCGACGGGTCCGGGATCCCCGATGCCGCGGCGTGGCTGGCCGAGGTCGAGGCCGAGACGCTGGCCGCGCTGCACACCCGTGGCGAGGCGTTCGCCGCCGAGCTCGCCACCGACGTCCCGCGGCTGCGCACCCGGATCGCGGCCACGGGGCAGAACGCGACCGCCCGGGTGCTGCTGCAGCTGGCCGTCGACGGGCACATCGTCCGCGGCAGGCCGCGCGGGTCGTGGACGTCGACGCAGTACCGCTGGTCACCGGCCGCGACGTGGCTGGGCGACCCCCTCGCCGCGCCGTCGGTCGAGGCCGCGCAGGCCGGGCTCGCCGCCCGGTGGCTCACGGTGTTCGGACCCGCCCCGGTGTCGGACCTGCGCTGGTTCACCGGCTGGACCGCGCGAGAGACCACCCGGGCGCTCGCGGCGCTCGACGTCGTCGACGTCGACCTCGGCGCCACCCCCGGCATCCGGCTCGCCGACGACCCCGTTCCCGAGGCCGAGCCGCCGGCCGAGGCGGTGCTGCTCCCCGCGCTCGACCCCACACCCATGGGCTGGCAGTCGCGCGACTGGTTCCTCGGCGCGCACCGCGACCTGCTGTTCGACCGGACCGGCAACATCGGGCCGACAGTGTGGTGGGAGGGTCGCGTCGTCGGCGGGTGGGCGCAGCGCGACGGCGGCGAGGTCGTCGTCCGGCTGCTGGAGGACGTGGGCACGGAGGCCGCCGCCGCGGTCGACGCCGCGGCCCACCGCGTCGCGGCGCACGTCGACGGCACGCGGGTGGTGCCGCGCTTCCGCACGCCGCTGGAGAAGGAGCTGGCGTCGGGCTGACCGCTCGTCCGGTGCGCTGCCTTGTCCGGTGCGCTGCCTTGTCCACTGCCTTGTCCGGTGCACTGCCTTGTCCGGTGCACTGCCGTGGAGCATCCTCGACGCGGCACCCCGGGAGGTGACATGCCGGTCTGGGACATCGCGCGGCGACCGCCCGCGGAGCAGTTCGCGGTGTGGCACGACGTCATCTGCCGTGCGTTCGTGCCGCTGACCCCGACCCGCACCGCCGCGGACGCGCATGGTTTCCCGGCGCGGGTGGAGACCCGCGAGCTGGGGACGGTCAACCGGGCCCGCATCGACTCCCAGCCGCAGCTCACCGCGCACGGCCCGCGCGAGGTGGCCCGCTCGGACGGCGAGTACGTCTTCGTCAACCTGCAGGTCAGCGGGCACTGCCACGTCCGGCACCGGGTCGGGTCCGACGACGTGGACGCGGTCGTGGCGCCGGGCCAGTTCGTCGTCCTGGACACCACCGAGCCGTACCACCTGCGCTTCGACGAGCCCTGGCGGATGCTGTCGTTCCGCGTCCCCCACCGCGGCCTGGGTGGGCGGCCACGGCAGGCGTTGCTGGGACGCGCCGTCGACGGTGGCTCGGGCACCGGGCACGTCGTCGCGACGCTCGTGCAGGCGTTGTGGCGCATGGACGATCATGTCGCCGCGCCCGGTTCGGGGGCGCTCGACGATCTGGAACGGTCCTTCGCGGCGGCCGTGGCCGCGTTCCTCGGCGCCCCGGGCGAGGAACCGGGCCACGACGTGCTGCGGGCCGCCGTGCTGCGCCACGTCGCGGCGAACCTCGCCGACCCCGGGCTGTCGGTCGCGTCGGTGGCGCGCCGGTTCGCCGTGTCGCCGCGCACGCTGCACGCGGCGTTCGCCGAGCACGACACGACGTTCGCCGCGGCCGTGCGCACCATGCGGCTGCAGCGCTGCGCCCGTGCGCTGCGCGACCCCGCCGAGACCGCGACGGTCACCGCGATCGCCGCCCGCTACGGCTACCTCGACCCGTCGGCGTTCAGCCGCGCCTTCCGCCGCGAGTACGGCATCGCGCCGCGCGAGCTGCGCCGCCGCTGACTCCCGACGAGGCCGCACGTTCTGCACAGTGGTGGCGCACGCCCGGCCGGGACGCGCGCGCGAGCACCGCCGGACAGTGGTCCCCACGCCGATGCAAGGGAGCACCCGTGGCCGTCTCCTTCACCCTGTCCCCCGCCCAGCAGCAGCTCACGAAGGCCGCGCGCCAGTTCGCCGAGGAGCACCTGGGCCCGCTCGCCGACGCCGTGCGCGCGGAGCCCGACCCCCTGCGCCGGTCGCTGCTCGCGCGCCCGGTGTTCGAGAAGGCCGTCGCCGCGGGGTTCCTGAAGGGCCTGATCCCGGCGCCGTTCGGCGGCGCCGCGGGCGACGGCGTGGACGCCGCGATCCTCGTCGAGGAGTGGGCCGCGAAGAGCCCCGACTTCGTCATCTCCATGGCCGGTCCGCTGATCGCGCTCGCCCCCGTCTACGAGGTGGGCACGCCCGAGCAGATCGAGCGGTTCGTCGCGCCGTTCCTCGCCGACTCCGGGGCGCCCGTCGCGGCGATGGCCTTCTCCGAGCCCGACGGCAGCGCCAACTTCGACGCCCCGCCCCCGGCCGGGGGCACGCTGACGGTCGCGGTCCCCGACGGCGACCATTTCGTCGTCGACGGCCGCAAGCAGTGGGCGTCGCACCTGCCCGGCTGGGACGGCGACGGCCCGGACCTCATGACGATCGTGTGCCGCACACCCGGCGGCATCTCGCTGCTGGTCGCCGAGCGCGAGCACCTGGCCGGGCACGTCGAGGTCGAGGAGTACCTGGACCTGCCCGGCCTCGCCGGGTGCATGACCGCGCGGGTCCGGCTGCACGGCGTCCGTGTTCCGCGGGCCAACCTGCTCGGCCAGGAGGGGCAGGGGGCGGCGTTGACGCGCAACGCGTTCGTCGCCAGCGGGGCGTCGATCGGCGCGTTCGCGACGGCGGCGATGCGGGAGGCGTTCGCGGTCGCGCACCGGTTCGCGACGACGCAGACCCGCGGCGGCGCCGTCCCGATCATCGAGTACCAGGCCGTCGCCGATCTGCTCGCCGACGCGAAGGGCCGCATCGAGGCGGTCCGGCTGCTGTCGTGGCGGGCGCTCGACGCCGCGCTGTCCGGCGATCCGGCCGGGCCGGAGCTCGCGTTGCACGCCAAGGTGTTCGGCTCGGAGACGGCTGTGTCGGTGATCAACGACCTGGTGCAGGTCGTCGGCGTCACCGCCTACGACACGGCGTTCCCGCTGCTGCGCCGGCTGCATGAGGCGCTGGCCTACCCGGTGATCGAGGGCAGCAACGTCGGTGTGCGTCGCCGGCAGCTGCAGGCGATGCTCGCCGCTCCGGGCTACGACCCGCTGGCCGCGTCCGGACTCACGTGAAGCCTGTGAGTGGCGATAGTCGCTAT
>NZ_BJVJ01000037.1 GCF_007989085.1 Pseudonocardia sulfidoxydans NBRC 16205 | reverse complement strand
CCAGGACCGTTGCCGTGCCCAGGACCGTTGCCGTGCCCAGGACCGTTGCCGTGCCCAGGACCGTTGCCGTGCCCAGGACCGTTGCCGTGCCCACGATCATCACCGCGGCCAGGACCGTCGTCGCGCCTGTCCCGCGGCCCGCGCCCCCGCTCGTCCCGCCCCTGATCGTCCCGGGGGCCGTCGGGCCGGCGGGGGCCGGTGTCGGCGGAACGCACCGCGCGGACGACGCGCGTCGCGTCGACCTCGTCGGCGCCACCGGCACCGCCCGGCCCGGCACCGCCGCGTTGTGGGGCCGAGTTCCCGGGCGCCCATTCCGACGCCCCGCCGGGGCCGGGGACCGGGCGGCGTCCGCGGGCCCCCAGCAGCGCGGTCTGGTCGACTCCACCGCCGGAGCGCGCGTTCGCGTAGACCTCGGGACGCGGCTCGTCGATGGTGCGGCGCGGGGCGGGCGGCGCGGCGGGGGCGCCGGCGGCGCTCGCAACCGGCATCGGCACGTAGCGGGGCGGCGCGGGGGGTTCGGCGTGCTCGGGGCGTCGGAACGGGACGGGCACGGGGCGGGTGGAGTCTTCGCGGTCGGCCTGCCGCGCGGCGGCGGCGGGGGCGACCCGCGGCCGCTGGAGGGGCGGTGGCGCGGCGGGTGCCTTCTCCGGGTCGGGCGCGGCGGGCGCGTCGTCGGGGTGGTGCAGCCGGTACAGGTGCGCGTACCCGGGGCTGGTGGCCAGCAGTTTCTCGTGGCTGCCCCGGGCGCTGACGGTGCCGTCCTCGACGTAGACGATATCGTCGGCGTCGGTCACGGTGATCAGGTTGTGGGAGATGATCACGGTGGTGCGGCCGTCCATGAGGCGGCGCAGCGGTTCGAGGACGCGGCGGGTCGACTCGGCGTCGAGGCCGGTGGTGGGCTCGTCGAGGAGCAGGACGGGCGCGTCGCGGATCATGGCGCGGGCGATGGCGATGCGTTGGCGTTGCCCGCCGGAGAGCATGCGGCCGCGCTGGCCGATGCGGGTGTCGTAGCCGTCGGGCAGGCGCAGGACGAAGTCGTGGGCGTCGGCGGCCGCGGCGGCGGTGGCGACGTCCTCGTCGGTTGCGTCGGGGCGGCCCCAGCGGATGTTGTCGGCGATGGAGCCGTCGAAGACGAGTGTCTCCTGGAGGACGGCGGTGATGTTGCGCCGCAGGTCGGACAGCGTCAGGTCGCGCAGGTCGATTCCGTCGAGGGTGATCGTGCCTTTGTCGGGGTCGTAGGTGCGCAGCAGCAGTTTGGTGAGGGTGGACTTGCCGGCCCCGCTGGCGCCGACGACGGCGACCTTGGTGCCGGCGGCGATGTCGAGGTCGACGTCGTGCAGGGCGGTGCGGTCGGTGCCGGGGTAGCCGAACTCGATGCCGGTGATGCGGATGTCGCCGCGGGCGCGTCCTATCCGGACGGGTTCGGTGGGTTCTTCGACGCCGGGTTCCGCGTCGAGGACCTCGATGATGCGTTCGGCGCTGGCGCTGGCGGCGAAGATCGAGTTGGTGAGGCCGGCGAAGCCTTGGACGGGGCCGTAGAGCTGGGAGATGTAGGCGAGGAAGACGAGCAGGCCGCCGAGGGTGATGCGGTTCTGGGACAGTTCCCAGACGCCGATGCCGATGACGACGAGGGTGCCGACGGACTCGACGAACGCGCTGATCGGGGAGAACAGGCCTTCGATCTTGATGGCGCGCATCTGGGCGCGGAAGTTGCCGAGGTTCTGGTCGCGGAAGCGGCGGCTCTCGTGGTCGGCGCGGTCGTAGGCCTGGACGAGGGCGACGTTGCCGAAGCTCTCTTCGGCGACGGCGCTGATGGATCCGGCGCGGCGGCGGCTCTCGCGGGCGGCGGACTGGATGCGCCGGGAGAAGGAGCGGGCGATGAGCAGGAAGATGGGGGCGGCGACGAGGGCGGCGAGGGTGAGCTGCCAGTTCAGGATGAACATGGCGCCGGCGTAGAAGACGATCTGGAAGCTGTAGGTCAGCGCCATGTTGACGCCGGACAGCATGAGTGCCTCGATGGAGGCGACGTCGCCGGTGAGGCGGGAGAGCAGGTCGCCGAGCTGGCGGGTCTCGAAGTAGCCGGACGAGAGCCGGTGCATGTGGTCGAAGACGCGTTGGCGCAGGCCCATGACGAACTTCTCGCCGACCCACGCGGTCATGTACTCGTCGCCGAAGTTGATGAGTCCGCCGACGACGGTGATGGCGAGGAAGGCGCCCGCGACGAGCGGGAAGAGCCGGAAGTCCTGCGGGGTGATGATGTCGTCGACGAGGACCTTGAACAGGTAGATGTTCAGGGTGCCGAGTGCGGGGCCGACGCCGACGAGCAGGAGGCTGAGGAACATGCGCCCGCGGAACGGCTTGGTGTCGGGCCAGAACCGCGTGAAGATGTGCCGGATCGGAACTTTGGCGGCTTCGCGGACGTCGGCGATGGAGCTGCGCTCGTAGGGCTCGTCGTCGTCCTCGTAGCGGTCGTCGTACCGGTCGTCAGGGTCGTGCGGGTCGTGATCGTCGTGCGGGTGGTCCGGAGTCATCGAGGACCGACGCGGCGGGGGTGTACGACCCTCGTCGGCTGTGGTGGACATCGACGATCTCCGTTCATGCCGACGGCCCCGCGCCGCTGGGGCTTCGCGCGGGGCCGCCGGAACAGCTTCTCAGCCGTGCTGAGTCATGCGTACTGCTGGTCTCTGCTGGGGCGAGAGATCAGCGGCCGCAGTGCTCGCGGTGGCGGTCGCGCTTCGAGCGACGGCCGCACGGGTCGTCGTGGTGCTGGTGACGACGACGGTGGTGGTGGTGACCGTGGCGGCGGTCGTCGTCGCGGTCGTCGCAGTGCGACGGGGGCTTCGGCACACAGTGCTTGATCTGCGGCGCGTGCTTGCGGATCGCCATTGAGATTCCCTTCTTGGTCGTGCAGCGCCCTATGGCGCCGCTGCTCACTCTCTCGTATTCCGCACAGCTGCGTTTCAGCTGACACACATGTTCACCTGGCTGTCGGAGTGTGCCGATCGTGTCACCTGATGGGTTGACAACCCGGCTGGCCTCACATCACCGGCGTCACGGGTAGTGAGGTAGCACCGCGCCGATGCACAGCTGAACCGCTGCTCCGTCGCTGTTCAGAGGGCTGATCGACGCCCGATCGACGAGTCAGTCGATCTTGGGGGAACGGCGCTGCTCCGAACGGGTTGCAACGTCTGGGGTTGGCGTCCGATCGGGGACGACGCTGGGGCGGAGGGATGAAATGGTGTACCGCAACTTTTTTCGTTCGGTACCGTTGTTCATCACTGTTCGGCGACCTGTGAATGCGCTCTGTACAAATGACGATAATGCCGGTGCGCAGACGATTGTGCGAGCTTTCGGGTATTCGGCGCACACCGTTGCGCCGAACAGTGCAGCGCCGAATTCAGCCGGAATCAGCCGGAATCAGCCGGCGTCGACGAGCGCGGCGAGCGGGGAGGCGGCGCCGGCACGGTGGCGCGCCCGCATCGTCGCGGCGACGAGCGGGTGGTCGCCGAGCGGGTCGGCCAGAATCGCTCCCGGGTCGGCGGCGAGTGCGCGGGCCTCGACGCGGTCGAGCAGCCGTCCCGGGGCCAGGAACCAGGGCAGGACGACGATCCGTTGTGCGCCGACGGTTCGCAGCCGCGCGATCGCGTCGTCGACGGTGGGCTCGGCGGAGGTCGCGAACGCGGCGACGGCGCGGGGGAGCCCGGCGGCCAGCCCGCGGACGACGTCGTTGGCGCGCTCGTGGCTCGAGCCCGCGGCGGCCAGGACGACACCGATCCCGGGATCGTCGAGAGCGGCACCGGCCTCGGCGAGCCGGGCGCGGGCGGCGGTGAGCAGCGGGGCGGGGTCGTCGCCGAGGACGGGGGCGACGGTGACGCGCAGGTGCGGCAGCCGCGTCGTCGCGGCCTCGACGGCGGCCGGCACGTCGACGCGGGCGTGGTAGGCCGCGCCGAGCAGCAGTGGGACGACGACGGCGCGACGGTGCCCGTCGGCGGCGACGGCGTGCAGGACGTCGGGCAGCCGGGGGGCGTTGAAGTCGAGGAACGACAGCCGGACGTCGAGGCCCGGGGCCTGCGCGGCGGCGGCCCGGACGAGCCGGTGCATGGTGGCGGCGGACCGGCCGTCGCGGCTGCCGTGCGCGACGGCGACCAGGGCGGGCTCAGACACCGGCGGCCAGTCCCCGGGCGCGCAGCACGCGCCGCTCGATGGGCCGGAAGACGAGCAGCTCGATCCCGATACCGACGACGAGGATCAGCACGATCGCCGAGAACACCATGCTGATGTCGTTGAGGTCGCTGCCCTGTTTGAGGTAGGCGCCGAGGCCCACGCCGAGCAGAGGCCCCGCGGCGATGATCTCCGCCGCCATCAGGGAGCGCCACGAGAACGCCCAGCCCTGCTTGCAGCCGGAGAGGTAGCCGGGCAGCGCGGCGGGCAGCAGGATGTGCCGGGCGCTGGTGAGGCCGCGGGCGCCGAGGACCTGGCCGACGCGGGGCAGGATCGGCGGGATCTGGTCGATGCCCGAGACGAGGCCGTTGGCGATCGACGGGATGGACCCGGCGAGGACGACGAAGTAGATGGTGGCGTCGGTGAGGCCGAACCACAGGACGGCGGCGGGCACCCACGCGACCGACGGCAGGCTCTGCAGGCCGGACAGCAGCGGGCCGATGGCGCGGCGCACGACCGTCACCTTGGCGACGAGCAGGCCGAGCGGTGTGGCGATGACCAGCGCGGCGAGGAACCCGATGAACGCGCGGCTGATCGAGGTCCAGAGGATCGAGAAGACCTCGCCGGTGAGGAGGCGGGACTCGACGGCCTGCCACACCGTGATCGGGGCGGGCAGCTGGAACTCGGGCCAGATGGCCGCGGCCCAGAGGATCTGCCAGATCGCGATCGACAGGACGAGCGCGACGAGCGGGGGCAGCCCGACCGCGATGGCGCGCCGCCACCACGGGGTGCGGGTGACGGTGGGGGTGTCGAGCGCGTCGAGCCCGGCGAGCTCGGCCGCGGAGGTGTCCGCGGCGGGGGAGACCTTGGTGAGGGACGTCTCAGGCGGCATGGCTCGCGATCACCTGGCGGAGTCGGGACGTGATGTCGTCGTGGAGCTGTTCGCCGACGGCGCCGTGGCGTTCGGTGACCTGCCATTCGGCGACGACGGTGCCGGGCCGCGACGACAGCAGGACCACGCGCTGCGCGAGCCGGACGGCCTCGCGGACGTCGTGCGTCACGAAGATGACCGTGGTGCCGGTGGCGTCCCAGACGCGCAGCAGCTCGCCCTGCAGGACGTCGCGGGTGATGGCGTCGAGGGCGGCGAAGGGCTCGTCCATGAGCAGGACGCCGCCGCCGGTGCCGTCGGGGCCGGTCGCGGCGGCGAGCGCGCGGGCGAGGGCGACGCGCTGGCGCATGCCACCGGAGAGCTCGTGGGGGCGCTTGTCGGCCAGGCCGTCGAGGCGCACGAGGGAGAGCAGTTCGGCGGCGCGGGCACGCCGCGCCGACCGGGACAGCCCCGACAGCTGCAGGGGCAGCTCGACGTTGCGGCCCGCGGTCAGCCACGGCAGCAGCGCCGACTCCTGGAACATGAACGAGGGTGACCCGGTGGGGCGCACCAGCTCGCCGGAGGTGGGCTCGTCGAGTCCGGCGACGAGGTTGAGCAGTGTCGACTTGCCGCAGCCCGACGCGCCGAGCAGGCAGACGAACTCGCCGGCGGACACGTCGAGATCGACGCCCTGCAGCGCGGTCACCGCGTCGGCGCCGCTGCCGAACGTCTTGCCGATCCCGGCGAGCCGCACAGCGGTGGCCGACACGTCGTTCACGGGAACCGCGCTGGTCGTGGTGCTCATCCGGCGGATCGCCCTTCTGGGTGCGTGGTGGGGGAGGGGGCCGGCTCCGGTGGGAGCCGGCCCCCGGAGCAGGTCAGCCCGTGGGCTTGTCGAGCCCGGCCGCGTCGACCGGGGGCTTGCCCGCGGCCTGCAGCACCTTGTTGACGGCGGTGACGTCGAGGAAGCCCTGCAGGTTCGTCTCCTGCGCCTGGGCGCCTGCGGTCACGCTGTCCTTCGCGAGCTGCGGGAACGTCGCCGCGAGCGGGTCGAGACCGAACGCCAGCTCGGTGAACGCCCGGTCGACGACGGTCGGGGCGAGCGCCGACCCCGTCAGCGTCTTGATCGACTCGTTCGAGGCCGTCTTCGCGCCGGCCGGGTCGCTCGCGATGTAGTCGATGGCCTTCTGCGCACCGCGCAGCAGCGCCTCCACCGTCTCCGGGTGCTGCTGGAGGAACTCGGTGCGCACGATCAGGACGGTCGTCGGGAACTGGCCGTTCGGCCACAGCGTGCGCTCGTCGACGAGCACGCTCGCCCCGGCGTCGACCAGTCGCGAGCTCCACGGCTCGGGCAGCCAGCCACCCGCGACCTGCCCGGTCTTGAACAGGTCGAGCGTGCGCGGGTTGTCCAGGTTCTGGACGGTCACCTTGTCGGGACCCTGGCCGATCTCGAGGTTGTTCTCCTTGAGCCACTTCTTGAGCGCGACGTCCTGGGTGTTGCCCAGCTGCGGCGTCGCGATCGTCTTGCCCTTGAGCTGGTCGGGCGAGGTGATGTCCGTGGAGACGACGAGCTGCGCGCCACCGGAGGTCGAGCCGGCGACGAGCCGGATCGCCTGCCCGTTGGACTTGGCGAACGCGTTGATGGCGGGGCTGGAGCCGATGAAGCCGGCGTCGAGCGAACCGCCGAGCAGCGCGTTGACCTCTTCGGGGCCCGCGTTGAACGTCTGCGTCGTGAGCTTCGTGGCGCCGAGCTCACCGGCGATGAAGCCCTTGTCGACGCCGATGAGCGCGGGCGCGTGGGTGATGTTGGGGAAGTAGCCGAGCCGCAGCTCGGCGGCGGGCGACGTGGTGCCGCCCGACCCGCTCGAGCCTGCCGCGGGGGTCTCGGACGCCCGCGAACAGGAGGCCAACACCCCGACCGCGGCGAGGGCGGCGAGGAGGGCGATGGGAACTCTGGATCGCAGACGCATCGGAGCGGGGTTCCTTCTTCTCGGGGGTGGTGGGGTACTACGGACCGGGTGTCGACGGCTCGCGGCTGGGCAGGTCGACCAGCACGAGCGGGTCGCCGACGAGACCGGCGGCCAGGGTGTTGCCGGTGGGCGGGTCGATGAGCAGGAACCCGCCGGTGGCGCGGATGTCGGCGTAGTCGTCGACGGGCAGCGGGTCGGCGGTGCGCAGCGCGACCCGGCCGATGTCGTTGATCTGCAACGTCTCCGGCACGGACAGCGCGAAGGTGTCGGTGTCGAGGCGGTCACGGAGCTCGCCGACGATCACCTGGGTGGTGCGGGTGCCGTGCTTGAGCAGCAGCCGTGCGCCGGGGTGCAGCGGCTTCTCCGAGAGCCAGCAGAGGGTGGCGTCGAAGTCGTCGGTCACCCGCGGCGGCGCGCCCGCCGCGGCGATCACGTCGCCACGGGAGAGGTCGATGTCGTCGGCGAGCAGGACGGTGACGCTGCGCCCGGCGGCCGCGGCCGCCAGCGGGCCGTCGGCGGTCTCGACCGACGCCACCGTCGTGCGGTGTCCGCCCGGCAGCACGACGACCTCGTCGCCCGGGCGGACCGTGCCGGACGCGACCTGGCCGGCGTAGCCGCGGTAGTCGTGCAGCTCCTCGGTTCGGGGCCGGATCACGTACTGGACGGGCAGCCGGAACGGTGCGTCGACCTCCGGGCCGGTGACCGGCACCGACTCCAGGTGACCCAGCAGCGTCGGGCCCTCGTACCAGGGGGTGCGCTCGCTGCGCTCGACGACGTTGTCGCCGACCAGCGCCGACACCGGGATGGTGACGACGGCGTCCTCGGCGAACCCCAGCGAGCGGGCCAGCCCGGCGAAGTCCTTCGCGATGGCCTCGAGGACGGCCTGGTCGTAGTCGACGAGGTCGATCTTGTTGATGGCCAGGACCAGCCGGGGGACCCGCAGCAGCGCGAGCACCGCGGCGTGGCGGCGGGTCTGCTCGACGACGCCGTGCCGGGCGTCGACCAGCAGCACCGCGAGCTCCGCCGTCGACGCGCCCGTCACCGTGTTGCGGGTGTACTGCACGTGGCCGGGGGTGTCGGCGAGGACGAACTCGCGCGTCGGCATGCCGAAGTAGCGGTAGGCGACGTCGATCGTGATGCCCTGCTCGCGTTCGGCCCGCAGCCCGTCGACGAGCAGTGACAGGTCCGGCGTCGCCAGGCCCTTGTCGACCGACGCGCGCTGCACGGCCTCGATCTGGTCGGCCAGCACCGACTTCGTGTCGTAGAGCAGGCGGCCCACCAGGGTGGACTTTCCGTCGTCGACGGATCCGGCCGTCGCGAACCGGAGCAGGTCCCTACCCATCAGAAGTACCCCTCACGCTTGCGGTCCTCCATGGCTGCCTCGGACATGCGGTCGTCGGCGCGGGTGGCGCCCCGCTCGGTCAGCCGTGACGCGGTGACCTCGGCGATCACCTCGTCGAGCGTCGTCGCCGTGGACTCGACGGCACCGGTGCAGGAGCCGTCGCCGACGGTCCGGTAGCGGACCGTCCGCAGCTCCAGGGACTCGTTGCCGCGCGGGCCGCCCCACGGGCCCTCGGCCAGCCACATCCCGTCGCGCCGGAACACCTCGCGCTGGTGGGAGTAGTAGATCGACGGCAGCTCGATGTTCTCGCGCTGGATGTAGCGCCAGACGTCGAGCTCGGTCCAGTTGGAGATCGGGAAGACGCGGACGTGCTCGCCCGCGGCGTGCCGGCCGTTGTAGAGGTTCCACAGCTCGGGCCGCTGCTTGCGCGGGTCCCAGCGGCCGAACGCGTCGCGCAGGCTCATCACGCGTTCCTTGGCGCGGGCCCGCTCCTCGTCGCGACGTCCGCCGCCGAACACCGCGTCGAACTTCTTCTCGACGATCGAGTCGAGCAGCGGGACGGTCTGCAGCGGGTTGCGGGTGCCGTCGGCGCGCTCGGTGAGCCGGCCGTCGTCGATCCAGTCCTGGACGTGCGCGACCTCCAGGCGAAGACCCAGCCGCTCGACGATCGCGTCGCGGAACTCGATGACCTCCGGGTAGTTGTGCCCGGTGTCGACGTGCAGCAGCGGGAACGGCACCGGCGCCGGCGCGAACGCCTTGACCGCCAGGTGCACCAGCAGCGTCGAGTCCTTGCCGCCGGAGAACAGGATCACCGGCCGGTCGAACTCGCCCGCGACCTCGCGGAACACGTGGATCGCCTCGGACTCCAGTGCGTCCAGGGCGTCCAGTACCCCCGGGGACGGAAGGCCCGACGAAGGAGGGCCGGGGCGGGTGAGACCGGCACTCACTTCGCGACCTCCGCCGGGTGCAGCCCACACTCGATCTTCGCGGTGCCCGCCCAGCGCCCGGAACGCGGATCGGCGCCCGGGAGCGGCTTGGCCGTGCACGGGGCGCACCCGATCGACGGGTAGCCGGCGTCGACGAGCGGGTTCACGAGGATGCCGTGCTCGGCGATGTAGGCGTCCATGTCGTCGTCGCTCCACGCCGCGATCGGGTTGACCTTGACCAGCCCGAACTTCTCGTCGTAGGTGACCAGCGGGGTGTTGGCCCGGGTCGGGGCCTCGACCCGGCGTACGCCGGTGACCCAGGCGTCGTAGCGGGCCAGCGTGTCCTGCAGGGGAGCGACCTTGCGCAGCGCGCAGCACTGGTTGGGGTCGCGGGCGAACAGGTCCTTGCCCCACGCCTCGTCCTGCTCGGCCACCGACTGCGCGGCCGACGCGTTGACGATCCGCACGTCGTAGGTCGCCTCGACGGCGTCGCGGGTGCCGATGGTCTCGGCGAAGTGGTAGCCCGTCTCCAGGAAGAGGATCTCCACACCCGGCCGGGCCTTCGCCGCGAGATCGACGAGCACCGCGTCCTGCATGTTGGACGCCACGATCAGCCCGTCGCCGAACGTGTCCGCCGCCCACCCGAGCACCTGCTCGGCGGTGGCGTCGGGCCCGAGCTCGTCGGCCCCGCGCTCGGCCACCTTGCGAAGATCTGTCGCGACGCTCACGACCTCGTCACCTCTGGAACCCCGATCCCGATCATCTTGACGGTGAAGGTGCGCAGGCAGTCGGCGCAGTACCACGCGCCCTGCGGCACCTTCTCGGTCTGCTCCGCCGGCCGCAGGTCCTCCTCGCCGCAGTACGGGCAGTAGAAGGGGACGGCGCGTTGCGAGCCACTCACTTGAGGTCGTTCTCCTCGGCCCGCAGCACCCACTGCGCGAACCGCTCGCCCTCGGTGCGCTGCGCGACGAAGTTGCGCACCACGCGGTCGACGTAGTCGCCCAGCTCGGCGCTCGCGACCTTGTGGCCGCGCAGCTTGCGTCCGAACCCGGAGTCGAGCCCGAGCCCGCCGCCGAGGTGCACCTGGAAGCCCTCGACCTGGTTGCCCGCCGAGTCGGTGACGATCTGGCCCTTGAGCCCGATGTCGGCGACCTGGGTGCGGGCGCAGGAGTTGGGGCAGCCGTTGAGGTGGATCGAGATCGGGACGTCGGGGTGGACGTCGGCGAGACGCTTCTCCAGCTCCTCGACCAGCCGGATCGCCCGTTCCTTCGTCTCGACGATCGCCAGCTTGCAGAACTCGATCCCCGTGCACGCCATCGTCGAGCGCCGCCACGGCGACGGGTCCGACTGCAGGCCCAGGCTGTCGAGCTCAGAGCGCAGCGACTCGACGGCCTCGTCGGCCACGTCGAGCACCACGATCTTCTGGTACGGCGTGAGCTTGAGCCGCCGGGACCCGGCCGCCTCGACGGCCTTGGCCAGCGCGATCAGCGTCGTGCCCGACACGCGGCCCGACGCGGGCGCGACCCCGATGTAGTTCAGCCCGTCGACCTGCTTGTGCACGCCGATGTGGTCGATCGGGCGCTCCGGCGTCGCCGGGGCCGGGCCGTCGACCAGCTTGCGGTGCAGGTACTCCTCCTCGAGGACCCGGCGGAACTCCTCGGCACCCCAGTCGGCGACGAGGAACTTCAGCCGGGCGCGGCTGCGCAGCCGCCGGTACCCGTAGTCGCGGAACACGGAGATGACGCCGGCCCAGACCTCGGGAACCTCGTCGATGGGCACCCACGCGCCCAGCCGGACCGCGAGCTTCGGGTTGGTCGACAGTCCGCCGCCGACCCACAGGTCGAAGCCCGGGCCGTGCTCGGGGTGCACCGACCCGATGAACGCGACGTCGTTGACCTCGTGCGCCACGTCCTGCTGGCCGGAGATCGCCGTCTTGAACTTGCGCGGCAGGTTGGAGAACTCCGGGCTGCCCACGTACTTCTCGCGGATCGCGAAGATCGCCGGGTCGCCGTTGATCGGTTCGTCGGCCGCGATGCCCGCGACGGGCGAGCCGAGGAACGCGCGCGGGGTGTCGCCACACGCCTCCGTGGTGACGAGGTCGACGGCCTCCAGCCGTCGCCACACCTCGGGGATGTCCTCGATGCGCAGCCAGTGGTACTGGATGTTGTTGCGGTCGGTGACGTCGGCGGTGTCGCGGGCGAACTCCTGCGAGATCTCCCCGAGCACACGGAGCTGGTCGGTGGTCAGCCCGCCGCCGTCGACGCGCACGCGCATCATGAAGTACTCGTCGTCGAGCTCCTCGGGCTCCAGCGCCGCGGTGCGGCCGCCGTCGATCCCGGGCTTGCGCTGCGTGTAGAGCCCCCACCAGCGCATCCGTCCGCGCAGGTCCGACGGGTCGATCGAGTCGAAGCCCTGCTTGGAGTAGACGTTCTCGATGCGCGCGCGCACGTTGAGCCCGTCGTCGTCGCGCTTGACGCGCTCGTTCGGGTTCAGCGGCTCACGATGGCCGAGCTTCCACTGGCCCTCGCCGCGCTTGGGGCGGGCAGGGGACTTCGAGGGCGGGGTGGTGGGGGGCAATTCGGGGCCTCCGGATGACGGCACGGCTCGCCGCGACACCGGAGTCCGATTCGATCAGGGGCAGTGCGACCTGGTCGGATTCCGGGCACGGCTCACCCTGCGCCGGGAAATCGGTCCGTGGACGGTTCGGCGCGGGATCAGACCGCAAACCGACAAATCGCGCTGTTGACCCGCTGCAGGTCGACGTGGCGACGGGCCACGAGCCGCAGGGTCAGCGCATTCACTCCTTCAGGCTGCCATGTCCGGACCCCTTGGGCCAACGACCTTCTACGTCATGAGAGTCACCCCCACAATTGTCCGGACACTTGTCCAGAAATGGACCGAGGGGCGGGAGGTGTTCGGACAACGCCTGGAGTTGCGGCCCGTTCCGCCCGTTTCCGCCGCCTTGTCCACGACCGTCCTTTTCGGACACCTCGTCCGCCGGCCTCGCCCCGCCCGACGGCGCCGCCGGCCTGCGCACCCTCGGCGACCGTGGCGGCGGCTAACCTCGACGGAGTGCCCGTCCCCGAATCTCCCGCGCCCTTCGGCGTGTACGTCCACGTGCCGTTCTGCGCGTCACGCTGCGGGTACTGCGACTTCAACACCTACACCGCCGACGAGCTGTCCGGCTCCGGCTCGGGCACCTCGCCCGACGGCTGGCTCGACGCCGTCCGCCGCGAGCTGGCCGGGGCGGCCGAGGTGGTGGGGGAGCGGGCCGTCGACACCGTGTTCGTCGGCGGCGGCACCCCCTCGCTGATCGGGGCGCAGCGCCTCGGCGCTGTCCTCGACGCCATCCGCGCGGAGTTCGGCCTCGCCCCCGGCGCCGAGGTGACCACCGAGTCCAACCCGGAGTCGACGTCGCCGGAGTTCTTCGCCGGGCTGGTCGAGGCGGGGTTCACGCGGGTGTCGCTGGGGATGCAGTCGGCGGCACCGCACGTCCTGCAGATTCTCGACCGCCGCCACACCCCCGGCCGCGCCGTCGCCGCCGCGCAGGAGGCCCGCGCCGCGGGAATCGGGCACGTCAACCTCGACCTCATCTACTCGACACCCGGCGAGACCGACGACGACCTGCGCGCCTCCCTCGACGCCGTCCTCTCCGCGGGGGTCGACCACGTCTCGGCGTACTCGCTGATCGTCGAGGACGGGACGGCGCTCGCGCGGCGGGTGCGGCGCGGCGAGCTGGCCGCGCCCGACGACGACGTCGCCGCCGCCCGCTACGAGATCATCGACGACACCCTGTCCGCGGCGGGCCTGCGCTGGTACGAGGTGTCCAACTGGGCTGCCGACGACGCCGCGGCCTGTCGCCACAACCTCGGCTACTGGCTCGACGGCGACTGGTGGGGCGCCGGCCCCGGCGCCCATTCGCACCTGGGTGGGCGTCGGTGGTGGAACGTGAAGCACCCGGCCCGGTACGCGGCGATGCTGGCCGTTGGGGAGGCCCCGGAGGCGGGCCACGAGATCCTCGGGCCGCAGGAGCAGGCGACGGAACGCGTCATGCTCCGGCTGCGCCTGGCGACGGGCCTCGACCTCGACCTGCTCGACGCCCCCGGCCGCGAGGCCGCCCGCCGCGCCGCCGCCGAGGGCCTCCTCGACCAGACGGCCCTGGCCGCGGGCCGGGCGATCCTGACGCGGCGCGGCCGTCTGCTGGCCGACCGCGTCGTCACCGACCTCCTGACCGCGGTCCCCGCATGACGCTGCGCGTGCCGCCCGCCCACCCCTTCCCGAACGAACGGCACAGTGGCGCAACTGAGTGGCGTGACTGTGCCGTTCGTGCGCACCACCCGCCGGCGCCCTTCCCGAACGAACGGCACAGTGCCGCAACTGAATTGCGTGACTGTGCCGTTCGTGCAACCCGGGGTGCCGAGTGCGGAGCGCACGCGTGAGTCCCCGGCGTCGGCTGCTGGTCGCGGTGTTGGTGCTGGTGGTCGTCGCGGTGGGGGTGGTCGTCGGGGTGCGCGTGTTCGGCGGCCCCGGGCAGCCGATCCCCGGCACCCGCCCCGCCGACGACCGGCCCGGCCCCGTCGTGCTGGTCCCGGGCTACGGGGGCAGCCGGACGTCGTTGCAGGCCCTGGCGCGGCGGATCGAGGCGACGGGCCGCCAGGCCACCGTGCTGACCCTGGTGGGCGACGGCACCGGCGACCTGTCGGCGCAGGTCACGGTCCTGGACCGCGCGGTCGACGAGGCCCTGGCGGCGGGGGCGCCGTCGGTCGACGTGGTCGGCTACTCGGCGGGCGGCGTCGTGACGGCGTTGTGGCTGGCCCGGGAGGACGGGGCGTCGAAGACCCGCCGCGTCGTCACGCTGGGCGCGCCGCTGCACGGCACGACGTTGGCGACGGCCGGCGCGAGCCTGGCCCCGGACGCGTGCCCGGTGGCGTGCCGGCAGCTGGTGCCGGGGTCGCCGGAGCTGGCCGAGATCGAGAAGGCGGACGTCGGGTCCGAGCTGCCGTGGCTGTCGCTGTGGACGACCGACGACGACACGGTCACCCCGCCGGAGTCGGCGCGGCTGGCGGGGGCGTTGGACACGTCGGTGCAGGCGGTGTGTGCGGGGGCGCGGGTGACACATTCGGGCCTGCCGACGGATCCGCTGGTCACGGGTGCCGTTCTCCGCGCCCTGGGCACGACCCCGCTGACGCTGCCGGGCCCGGCGGACTGCGCCGGCCTACGCAGAGCGGGCTAGGAGTCGTGAGCGGTAATAGTCGCGATAGCGACTATTACCGCTCACAGGGGCCTACGAGGTCACGTCCTTCGTCGTGAAGTTCGCCCAGGCCGCACCGAACGCGACGAGGATCCAGCCGAGCTGCACCTCGACCCCGGTGCGGACGGCGTCGAGCAGCGGCGGGTCGCGGAACAGGTCGATCCAGGCGAGCCAGTGCTGCGTCGGCAGGAAGGTGCGGACAGCCTCGGCGGCGTCGAGGGGCTGCAGGGCCGCACTGGTGACGACGACGGCGAGCACCCCGAGGGCGGCGGCAAGGGGGGAGTCGGTGAGCGTGGAGAAGAAGATGCCGACGGCGCCGAGGGTGAGCATGCACAGCGCGAGGTAGCCGACGGTGCCGGCGGTGCGCCCGGCGAGCTGCAGCGGGGTGAGGGTCGCCCCGGACAGCGAGGTGATGCCGCTCCCGCCGAGCTCGGCGTCGGGCCCGAACCCGAAGGCGAGCACACCGACGACGTAGGACGTGACCGTCACCAGCACGACCGCGAGCAGCGTGAAGGCGGCGACGGAGACGAGCTTGGCGAGCAGCAGTCTCAGCCGGCCGACGGGCCGCACCAGCAGGTAGCGCAGCGTCCCGGCGGAGGCCTCGCCGGCGATGGCGTCACCGGAGACGATGGCGACGGTGATCGGCAGGAACACGGGCAGGACGAGGGCGAGCGCGGCGGCGGGGAAGAGCTGCCCGTCCGAGAGCACCGCGGACAGGAAGGCGCCGCCGCGGCCGGGTGGGGGCGCGAGACGGGTGGTGGCGAGCAGGACGGCGACGACGGTGGGCAGCAGGCACAGCAGCGCCCAGCACAGCCAGACGCGCCGCCTGCGCAGCATCAGGACGAGCTCGGTAGTGATCACCGGCGGGCCTGCCCTTCGAACCGGTCGTTGCCGCTTCCGGTCACGTCGAGGACGACGTCTTCGAGCGACCGCCGCTCCCGGTCGATGGCGGTGACGGGCACTCCGGCGCCGACGAGGAGGGCGTTGAGCTCGGCGGGGTCGTCGCCACGGACGGTCAGCAGGTCGTGGTCGCGCACCTCGACGCGCCCGTCGAGCAGGGCCAGCGCGGCGTCGGGTGCCGGGGTGCGGACCCGGATGCGGCCGGTGGGTGCGCGCAGCGAGGCGAGGTCGTCGGCCAGGACGAGACGGCCGGCGTCCATGATCCCGACGCGCGTGCACAATGCCTCGACCTCGGTGAGCAGGTGGCTGGACAGAACGACCGTGGTGCCGGTCGCGTTGAGGGCGACGAGCAGGTCCCGCATCTCGTGGATGCCGCGGGGGTCGAGGCCGTTGGTGGGTTCGTCGAGCAGCAGCAGCCGGGGCGCGCGCAGCAGGGCGGCGGCGATCCCGAGCCGCTGGCGCATGCCGAGGGAGTAGGCCTTGACGGGGCGGCGGTCGATCCCGGCGAGCCCGACGCGGTCGAGGGCCTCGTCGACCCGGCGACGGCGGTCGCGGCGCCGACCGCCGGGTCCGGCGGCGTCGAGGAGCCGGAGGTTGGCCCGCCCGGACAGGTGCCCCCATGCGGCCGGGCCCTCGACGAGCGCTCCTACCTGCGGCAGCACGGCCGCGGCGCGCCGCGGCACGGGTTCGCCGAGCACGGTGGCGGAGCCGGACGTGGCGTGGACGAGGCCGAGCAGCATCCGCACGAGCGTCGTCTTCCCGGATCCGTTGGGGCCCAACAGCCCGAACCGGACGCCGGTGGGGACGTCGAGGTCGACGTGGTCGACGGCGACGACGCGGCCGAACCGTTTCGTCAGCCCCGAGGTCGTGATCACGGACTCGCTCACCGGGCGGCCCCCGCCAGCTCGGTCACGGCCCGGGCGAGCACCGCGGGCGACACGGTGCCGACGAGCAGCGCCCCCCGCCTGCCGCCGGCCCGGATGACGACCGACAGCAGCGGCGTCGACACCGCGACGGCGCGCCCGGTCGGCACGGTGACCGGCACCCCTCCGGCGGCCGCGGCGCCGTCGACGGCCTGGGCGGCGATCCGCCCGGTCACCGGGACCAGCACGAACCCGCCGAGCCCGGTGCCGTAGACCCCGATGCCGGGCAGGTCGGGGAACCGCGGCAGCCGCCCACGTCCCGCGAGCTCGCCCGGGGGCGCGGAGGGCCCGAGGACGCGCAGGGCGCCGGCGAGGTCGGCGGCGGGCACCTCGGCGGCGGTGGCGCCGGGCGGGACGGTGGGGACGAGGACGTCGTCGGCCGGGGCGGTCAGGTCGACGGAGGTCAGCTCGCTGGTCAGGACGGGTCTCCCGGGGTCGGCGCGGCCGGTGATCTCGACGCGCAGCGGCAGCCCGCTGGTCGCGTCGGCCCAGACGTCGACGTGCGCGACGGTGGTGTCGGGGTCTGCGGGGGTGACGCGGATGCCCGCGGCGGCCCGTCCGGCGACGCGGCGGTCCGGCAGCGCCTCGACGGGGTCGTCGGGGGCGGCGGCGAGGATGCGGCGGGCGAGGTCGGGCGGCAGCAGGTCGGCGGCGCGGGGGAGCCGCACCGACGTCGTCCCGACGATCCGGGTGAGGCGCTGGGACCCGAAGTCCCACGACGACTCGACGCCGTCGAGGTGGTAGATGTCGCGTTCGCCCGCGGCGGTGAGCTCGTCGACGCGCCAGCGCTGCGGGCCCGCGTGGAACACCCGGATGCGGGTGGTGCCGGTGAACAGCGCGATGGCCTGTCCGAGCTGGGGGAGGTCGGGCAGCCCGAGCCGGCCCGACGCCTCGGCGAACCCCGTGTAGGGCTGGGCGGCCGAGGCCCGGATGCGCGCGCGCAGCGCGGCGGGGTCGGGGGCGCCGGTCGCACCGGCGGGCCACGGGACGGTCCCGGCCGCCACGAGAGCGGCGGCGCCCGCGCCGACGAGCAGCGCCCGCCGGCTCAACGAGCGACGTCCCCCGGCGACCACGGGACCGACGCTGCCACAGCGCGCGTCGGATGTGGGTGAACAGTCGGTCAGTTCCGCAGGTACGCGCGGCCTCGCGGCGACAGGCGGTAGCCGACGGGCAGGCTCTCGGTCAGCCCCAGCTCCTTGAGCTTGCGGACGTCCCGCTTGAACGGCTGCGTCTCCCGGCCCATCCGCTGGGCCAGGTCGGGGGCACGGACCTCGGGGTTCTCGGCGATCAGCGCCAGCGTCGCGGCCGTCCACGGCCCGTACGACGACGTGGTGTCCATCCGGGCCAGCCGGGCGTCGAGGGCGGCGCGGGCGTCGTCGTCGAGGTCGTCGTCGGCGCGCAGCGCGATCCGCGGGTCCTCCCCGGCGGGTCGCAGATCGATGCGGAACACCTCGCCGGTGGGACGTTTCGCCAGCTCACGGCGCAGTGCGGCGGCGTCGGCGACCCCGGCCGCGGCGGCATCGGCGTCGGTCAGCGACGCCGCGGCGACGGTCCGCACGGCCGTCACCTCCAGGACACCGACGACCGTCCGCAGCCGGGTGCCGGGCTTCACCCGGGCCCGGTCCCACCGCCGGTAGGCCCGCGTGACCCGGCCCGCGGCGATCGCGTCGAGGACGGGACGGCGCAGCAGCACGTCGCCAGTGTGCCCCGTTCCTCGTGGGCCGGGGAGCCTGTGGGTCGGGTCACCACACTCGACCCGGGGCGGTCGGTGGCCCTCCGAAAGTCGGTGGACCACCTAGACTGGAAACGACGGACGAGTGGGACCAGGGGAGGTGGCGGTGAACGCCGATGAACGCCGGTTCGCGGTGTTGCAGGCCATCGTCGCCGACTACGTGTCCACGCAGGAGCCGGTCGCGTCGCGCACGATCGTCGAGCGGCACAACCTGGGCGTCTCCAGCGCGACCGTCCGCAACGACATGGCCGTCCTCGAGGAGGACGGGCTGATCGCCCAGCCCCACACCAGCGCGGGCCGTATCCCGACCGACAAGGGGTACCGCCTCTTCGTCGACAAGATCGCCGAGGTCAAGCCGCTGTCGAGCGCCGAGCGCCGCGCGGTGCAGACGTTCCTCGACGGCGCCGTCGACCTCGACGACGTGCTGCGTCGCAGCGTCCGGCTCCTCGCGCAGCTGACCCGACAGGTCGCCGTCGTCCAGTACCCGACGCTGACCCGGTCCACGGTCCGTCATCTCGAGGTCGTCGCGCTCACCCCCGCCCGGCTGATGCTGGTCCTGATCACCGACTCCGGCCGCGTCGACCAGCGCGTCGTCGACCTGGGCGACGTGCTCAGCGACGACGACGTCGCGGCGGTGCGGACCCATCTCAACGCCGCGCTCGTCGGCCGTCCGCCGGCCGCGGCGTCCGCCGCGGTCGCAGAGCTTCCCGACAAGGTGCCGAGCGACCTGCGCGACGTGGTCCTCACGCTGTCCACCGTGCTGATCGAGACCCTTGTCGAGCACCCCGAGGAGCGGCTCGTCCTCGGCGGCACCGCCAACCTCACCCGCAACGTCGCCGACTTCCCCGGCTCGCTGCGCCAGGTCCTGGAGGCGCTGGAGGAGCAGGTCGTCGTGCTGAAGCTGCTGGCCGCGGCGCAGGACCCCGGCCTGGTCACGGTGCGTATCGGTGAGGAGAACGAGGTGGAGGACCTGCGGGCCACCTCGGTCGTGTCCATCGGCTACGGCGCGGGCACCGTCCTCGGTGGGATGGGCGTGCTCGGGCCGACGCGGATGGACTACCCCGGCACGATCGCGGCGGTGCACGCCGTGGCCCGTTACGTGGGTGACATCCTGTCGGGGCGATGAACCTCGTGGGGTTGAGCCTGCCCGGCTCGACTTCCGTGACACGTACTCTGGCACTCTGACCGAAATCTGCGACTCGACGAGCGAAGGACCATGGGGAACGCAAGGGTGGCACGCGACTACTACGGGATCCTGGGCGTCGAACACGGCGCGGGCCCCGACGAGATCAAGCGGGCGTACCGCAAGCTCGCCCGGGAGCTGCATCCCGACGTCAACCCCGACGCGGCGGCGCAGGAGCGCTTCCGCGAGGTCAGCACCGCCTACGAGGTGCTCAACGACCCCGAGAAGCGGCGCATCGTCGACCTCGGCGGCGACCCGCTCGACAACGGCCGCGGCGGCGGTGGCGGCGATCCGTTCGGCGCGGGCTTCGGCTTCGGCGACATCATGGACGCCTTCTTCGGCTCGGCGACCGGCGGCCGCGGCCGTGGCCCGCGCAGCCGCGTCCAGCCGGGTGCCGACGCGCTGATCCGCATGCAGCTCTCCCTCGAGGAGTGCGCCGCCGGGGTCCAGCGCGACCTGACCGTCGACACCGCGGTGCTGTGCTCGGACTGCTCCGGCTCGGGCTGCGCGCCCGGCAGCTCGCCCACCCGCTGCGACATCTGCGGCGGCTCCGGCGAGGTCCAGTCGGTGCAGCGCTCGTTCCTCGGCCAGGTCGTCACGTCGCGTCCCTGCCCGACCTGCCGCGGCTTCGGCGAGGTCATCCCCGAGCCGTGCCGCCAGTGCGCGGGCGACGGCCGGGTCCGCTCCCGGCGCAGCGTCGGTGTCCGCATCCCCGCCGGTGTGGCCGACGGGATGCGCGTGCGGCTGGCCGGTCAGGGCGAGGTCGGCGCGGGCGGCGGCCCGGCGGGCGACCTCTACGTCGAGGTCGAGGAGACCCCGCACGAGATCTTCACCCGCGACGGCGCCGACCTGCACTGCACCGTCAGCCTCCCGATGACCGCGGCCGCGCTGGGCACCACCGTCGCGCTGCCGACCATCGAGGGGTCCGAGGACCTCGACATCGACGCCGGCACCCAGACCGGCACCATCCGCACCCTGCGGGGCAAGGGCATGCCGCGGCTGCGCTCCAACGGCCGCGTCGACGGCCACGGCGACCTCATGGTCCACATCGAGGTGGCCGTCCCCACCAAGCTCGACAAGGAGCAGACCGAGCTGCTGCGCAAGCTCGCCGCCCTGCGCGGCGAGGAGCAGCCCGACCTGGCCATGGGCGGCCGCAACGGGCACGGCCTGTTCTCCCGGCTGCGTTTCGGCGGCCGCTGACCGAGGTGGGGACAGCTCCGCTCTTCCTGGTCGACGAGCTCCCGGCAGGGCCCTCGGCCGTCCTCGACGGTCCCGAGGGCAGGCACGCCGCCACCGTGCGGCGGCTGCGCGCAGGCGAGGAGATCACGCTTGCCGACGGTCGTGGCGGGCTCGCGCACACCGTCGTCGACACGGTGGGGCACGACCGGCTCGACCTGCGCGTCGTGTCCCGCGCGGTGCTCGACCCGCCCGTCCCGCGGGTCGTGCTCGCCCAGGCGCTGGTGAAGGGCGACCGCGGCGAGCTGGCCGTCGAGCTCGCCACCGAGGCCGGTGTCGACGAGATCGTGCCGTGGCGGGCGTCGCGCTGCGTCGCGAAGTGGGAGGACGGCCCGCGCGGCGACAAGGCGCTCGCCCGCTGGCGCGCGACCGTCCGTTCCGCCGCGAAACAGGCCCGCCGGCCGTGGGTGCCGCCCGTCGGCGCTCCCGTGTCGACGCGGCAGCTCGCCGCACTGTGCGGGGACGTCGAGCGGGTGCTGGTGCTGCACGAGTCCGCCACTGAGGGCCTCGCCACGTTCATCGACCCCGCCCCCGCGGCGGTGCTGCTCGTCGTCGGACCCGAGGGCGGCGTCTCCGACGAGGAGATCGCCACGCTCACCGCGGCGGGCGCCCATGCCGTCCGGCTGGGCCCCGAGGTGCTGCGCGCCTCCACCGCCGCCGCCGTCGCACTCGGCGCCATCGGCGCCCTGACCAGCCGGTGGAGCCCGCGCGGCTGACCGTGGGACGCCGCTCGGCATCCGGGTGACGAAATCCCCGCCGCGGTAGGCCCGGGGCTATATTTCGCGCACTTGTCCGGTTGCCTGCGCAACCGTCACGAACACGGGTGATGGGCACCCGTCGGGCCCGCCGGAGAGTCCCCTCGTCCGGCGGCGCCACGCCGCGGTGGGTGTCCCCCCACTTTCATCGCGGCGTGGCATCCCCGAAAGCTGCTGTGAGTGGCGATAGTCGCTATCGCGACTATCGCCACTCACGACCCCCGGTTCGCGCGATGATCGGGACGTGAGCACACCGACGCGGCTGGACTACGGCACCGACCCCGCACAGTTCGCCGAACTGACCCTGCCCCCCGACGGCGCGCAGCCGCGGGGGACCATCGTCGTCATCCACGGCGGGTTCTGGCGCTCCCGCCACGACCTCGCCCTCGGCCGCCCCCTCGCCGCCACGCTCGCCGGCGCCGGGTTCGCCGCGTGGAACATCGAGTACCGGCGCGTCGGTACCGGAGGCGGCTGGCCCGCGACGTTCGACGACGTCGCCGCGGCCGTCGACCTCCTCGCCGACCAGGAGTGGCTCGACCCCGACCGCGTCGTCGCCCTCGGCCACTCCGCGGGCGGACACCTCGCCGCGTGGCTCGCCGCCCGGCCCGGACTGCCCACCGGAACCCCCGGCGCCGACCCCCGGGTGCGGCTGCGCGGCGCCGTCAGCCAGGCCGGGGTGCTCGACCTCGTCGACGGCGCCCGCAACGGCGTCGGCAACGGCGCGATCGAGGACCTGCTCGGTAGCCCCCTCCCCGGGGACGGGCGTTACGAGCTCGCGTCTCCCGCCGAGCGGCTGCCCGTCGGCGTGCCCGTGATCTGCGTCCACGGCGACGCCGACGTCAACGTCCCGGTCCGGCAGAGCGAGCGCTACGTGGCCGCGGCGCAGGCCGCGGGCGATCCCGCCGAGCTGGTCGTGCTGCCGGGGGTCGAGCACTTCGCCGTGATCGACCCCGCCACCGAGGCGTGGCGCGCGTGCGAGTCCGCGGTCGCGCGGCTCCTCGCCTGATCTAGCGTGGACCCCGCCACGGCGGCGCCCGTCCGCGCGCGGCAGACGGGACAGTTCATGGCCGTGCTGCAGGACCTGCTCGCCGCGCTCCGCGACCGGCGCATCGAGGTCGTCGACCTGACCGCGCCCCTGCACGCGGGCACGCCCGTGCTGCAGCTGCCGCCGCCGTTCGCCAACACGATCTCCTTCTCGCTCTCGGAGATCAGCCGCTACGACGACCGCGGCCCCGCCTGGTACTGGAACGACATCCACACCGGCGAGCACACCGGCACGCACTTCGACGCGCCCGTCCACTGGGTGACCGGTCGCGACGGCGAGGACGTCTCGCAGGTGCCCGCGCAGAAGCTCGTCGCGCCCGCGGTGGTGCTCGACTTCTCCGCCGAGTCGGCCGCCGACCCCGACTTCCTCCTGGAGGTCGAGCACGTCGAGGCGTGGACGGCCGAGCACGGCCCGCTGCCCGACGGCGGCTGGCTGCTCTACCGCACCGGCTGGGACGCCCGCGCCGAGGACGCCGCCGCGTTCCTCAACGCGAACGACACCGGCCCGCACACCCCCGGCATGTCGGTGACGTGCGCGCGCTGGCTCGCCGAGGAGACCGCGCTGCTGGGTGTCGGCGTCGAGACCGTCGGTACCGACGCGGGTGCCGCGCACAGCTTCGACCCACCGTTCCCGTGCCACTCGTTCCTGCTGGGCGCGGGCAAGTACGGGCTCACGCAGCTGCAGAACCTGGCGACGCTGCCGCCGACGGGCGCGGTGCTGGTCACCGGGCCGCTGCCGATCGTCTCCGGCTCGGGCAGCCCCGCCCGCGTGCTGGCGCTCGTCGAACGATGAACGGGGTCGAGCAGTGATCGTCACCGTCGCCGAGCTCGTCGGAACGGTTCTCGGACGGCTCGGTGTCGGGCACGCGTTCGGGGTCGTCGGCAGCGGGAACTTCCACGTCACCAACGCGCTGCGGGCCGCGGGCGTGCCGTTCACCGCGACCCGCCACGAGGCCGGCGCCGCCACGGCCGCCGACGCGCACGCCCGGACCACCGGCGTCCCCGCCGTGCTATCGGTGCACCAGGGCTGCGGGCTCACCAACGCGCTGACGGGCATCACCGAGGCCGCGAAGAGCCGCACCCCGCTGCTGGTCCTGGCCGCCGACACCGGCGGCGCCGCCGTCCGCTCCAACTTCCGCATCGACCAGGACGCCCTGGTCACGGCGGTCGGGGCCGTCGCGGAGCGGGTGCACTCGCCGGGCAGCGCGCTCGCCGACACCGTCCGCGCGTACCGGACGGCGGTCGAGCAGCGCCGGACCGTCGTGCTCAACCTGCCGCTCGACGTGCAGGCCGCCGACGTCCCGGAGATCGGCTCCCTCGCCGACCTCGACGTCCCCGAGCTCGCGCCGCTCGCCCCGCCCCGCCCGGCCGCCTCGTCGGTCGCCGCGCTCGCCGCCGCCCTCGCCGGGGCGCGCCGGCCGGTGTTCGTCGCCGGTCGCGGCGCCCGGAACGCCGGGCCCGAGCTGGCGGGCCTCGCCCAGCGCTGCGGCGCCCTCCTCGCGACCTCCGCCGTCGCGAACGGGCTGTTCACCGGCAACCCCTGGTCGCTCGGCATCTCCGGCGGCTTCGCCACCCGGCTGGCGGCCGAGCTCATCGCCGACGCGGACGTCGTCGTCGGCTGGGGCTGCGCGCTCAACATGTGGACGATGCGCCACGGCGCCCTCATCGGTGCCGACGCCACCGTCGTCCAGGTCGACCTCGACGCCGACGCCCTCGGCGCCCACCGGCCCGTCGACCTGGGGATCCTCGGCGACGTCGCCGCCACCGCCGCGGACGTCGCGGTCGCGCTCGACGGCGACGACCGCCCCGGCTACCGCACCGACGACGTCCGCGCCCGCATCGCCGCCCACGGCCGTTGGCGCGACGTGCCCCTCGACCCGCCCGATCTGACGGGCCCCGAGGGCATCGACCCCCGCGTGCTGTCCACCGGCCTCGACGACGTGCTGCCCGCCGAGCGCAGCGTCACCGTCGACTCCGGCAACTTCATGGGCTACCCCGCCGCCTACCTCGGCGTTCCCGACGAGGCCGGGTTCTGCTTCACGCAGGGTTTCCAGTCGATCGGCCTCGGGCTGTTCACCGGGATCGGCGTCGCGCTGGCCCGGCCCGACCGGCTCACCGTCGCCGCCCTGGGCGACGGCGGCGCCCTCATGGCGGCCGCCGAGCTGGAGACCGTCGCGCGGCTGGGCATCGCGATGGTCGTCGTCGTCTACGACGACCGCGGCTACGGCGCCGAGGTCCACCACTTCGGACCCGGCGGCGACGACATCGCCACCGTCGTCTTCCCGGAGACCGACATCGCCGCGATCGGGCGGGGCTACGGCTTCGACACCGTCACCGTCCGGACGCCCGCCGACCTGGCCGGCGTCCGGGACTGGGTCGACGGCCCCCGGACCCGGCCGCTGCTCGTCGACGCCAAGATCGCCTCCGACGGCGGTTCCTGGTGGCTCGCGGAGGCCTTCCGCGGACACTGACCCCGCGCGCAACCTCAGTGTCGTTCCGAGGCCGGATCACGACCGTGAGGTTGCGCGCGGTTGTCGAAGTCGGCGTTAGGGTGGCCGCGTGCTGCTCACCGCGTCCCGCTCGGTCCTGCTGATGATCGACCTGCAGGAACGGCTCATGCCCGCCCTTCACGACGGCGACGCCGTGGTGGCACGGACGGCGCTGCTGGGCGAAGCGGCCGCAGCGCTGGAGGTACCCGTCGCCGCGACGGAGCAGTACCCGCAGGGGCTCGGGTCGACGGTTCCCGCGCTGGCGCCGTTCCCGCAGCTCGTCATGCCGAAGACAGCCTTCTCGGCTGTCGACGAGCCGGGCTTCGACATGCTGCTGCCCCCGGGACGCGACGAGGTCGTCGTCACCGGGGCGGAGGCGCACGTCTGCGTGCTGCAGACGGTCCTGGGCATGCGCGAGCGCGACATCCGGGTGGTACTGGTGGCCGACGCGATCGGGTCGCGCCGCGAGTCGGACAAGGAGGCGGCGCTGGCGCGGGCCCGCGAGCACGGCGCCGAGGTCGTCACCAGCGAGATGGTGATGTTCGAGTGGATGCGCGACTCCCGGCACCCGCGGTTCCGCGACGTCTCGAAGATGCTCCGCTGATCGTCGGCCCGGCGTAATCGCGCGGCGGAATGTCGGTCCCCGGCGGTAGCATCGCGTCGTCGTCGGGCAGCGGCGGCGTCGCAGGGGCGGCGTCGGGGAGCGCTGTCCGGTGGCCCGAGTGACGGTCCCGTGGGAGCGGGCGAGCAGAGAGAGCGGGCGGCACGAAACTTGACCGGAACCGAGCCGAACACAGTCCAGTCCAGGATGGCTCTGCCGGACACCGCGCTGCTGGCCCTGCTGGGCTCGCGCGACGAGAGCCTGCGAACGGCCGAGGACCTCCTCGACGCCGACGTGCACGTCCGGGGCAACGAGCTCACGTTGTCGGGCGAGCCGGCCGACGTGGCGTTCGCCGAGCGTGTCTTCGCCGAGCTGGTCACGCTGGCGCAGCGGGGCCAGCAGGTCGGCAAGGACACGGTGCGCCGCACCGTCGAGATGCTGTCCGACGAGAACGCGGCCGACCGTGAACGGATGGGGGAGTCGCCAGCCGAGGTGCTGAGCCTCGACATCCTCTCGCGGCGTGGCAAGACGATCCGCCCGAAGACGCTGAACCAGAAGCGCTACGTCGACGCGATCGACACGCACACCATCGTCTTCGGCATCGGCCCGGCCGGTACGGGCAAGACGTATCTGGCCATGGCCAAGGCCGTGCAGGCGTTGCAGGGCAAGCTGGTCAACCGGATCATCCTCACCCGCCCGGCCGTCGAGGCGGGGGAGCGGCTGGGCTACCTGCCGGGCACGCTCTACGAGAAGATCGACCCGTACCTGCGCCCGCTGTACGACGCGCTGCACGACATGATCGACCCCGAGTCCATTCCGAAGCTGATGGCGGCGGGAACGATTGAAGTCGCACCGCTCGCTTATATGCGCGGAAGAACACTTAATGATGCATTCATCATTCTCGACGAGGCGCAGAACACCACGCCCGAGCAGATGAAGATGTTCCTGACGCGGCTGGGGTTCGGTTCGAAGATCGTGGTGACGGGCGACGTCACGCAGGTCGACCTGCCGGGCAACACCCGCTCCGGGCTGCAGGTCGTGCGCGACATCCTCGACGGTGTCGACGACGTGCACTTCTCCCAGCTGACCAGCACCGACGTGGTGCGCCACCGGCTGGTGAGCGACATCGTCGACGCGTACGCCCGGTTCGACGCCGTCAACGAGCGGCGCGGCCTGGCGAGCGCGCCGCGCACCGGCCCGGAGCAGCGTCGCCGCGGCAGGCGCTGAACCGACCGGTCCGCCGGTGGCCGAGGGTGCCCGACTACCCTCGGACCACCGGCGGACGCCCGTCGGAGCACATCACGCGCAGAGGAACCCTGTGAGCATCGAGGTCGCGAACGAGTCCGGCATCGCCGTCGACGAGTCGCTGATCGTGTCCGTCGCCCGCTACGCGCTCGACGCGATGGGCGTGAACCCCGCCGTCGAGCTGGCCGTCACCGCCGTCACCACCGAGGCGATGAGCGAGCTGCACGAACGGTGGATGGACGAGCCCGGCCCGACCGACGTCATGGCCTTCCCCATGGACGAGCTGGCCGAGGACACCCGCCGTCCCGACGCGCCCGATCTCGGGCCCGCCCTGCTGGGCGACATCGTGCTGTGCCCCGCCTTCGCTCAGGACCAGGCCCGCAAGGCCGGTCACGGGCTGCCCGACGAGCTGCACCTGCTCACCGTGCACGGGGTGCTGCACCTGCTGGGGTACGACCACGGCGAGCCCGACCAGGAGCGCGAGATGTTCGCGTTGCAGGACAAGCTGTTGGGGGAGTGGCGGGCGGCGCGGGAACGGGCGGCCCGTGAGGAGGCCCAGCGCCGGACCGACGCACAGGTGCTCGGCACCGCCGGTCTCGAGGACGGCTGAGACCGTGAGCGGCACCGTCGTGATGATCGTCGTCGTCGTGCTGCTCGTGCCGCTGGCCGGTGTGTTCGCCGCCGCCGACGCCGCGCTCGGGTCGGTGTCCCGTGCCCGGGTGGAGGCGCTGGTGCGGGCGGGCCGGCCGGGTGCGAAGGCGCTGTCGCGGGTGGTGGCCGACCGGCCGCGCCACGTCAACCTGCTGCTGTTGCTGCGGCTGATCTGCGAGACCGCGGCGACGGTGCTGCTGTCGGTGGCGCTGGCCCGCGTGTTCGGCACGCCGTGGGTGGGTGTGCTGGTGGCGGCGGTGATCATGGTCGTCGTCAGCTACGTGCTGATCGGTGTCGGTCCCCGCACACTGGGCCGCCAGCACCCGTACCGGGTGGGCATGATCGTGGCCGTCCCGATCCGGGTCCTGGCGACGTTGCTGTCGCCGCTGGCGAAGCTGCTCATCCTGGTCGGCAACGCGATCACCCCGGGCCCCGGTTTCCGGGAGGGCCCGTTCTCGTCGGAGGTGGAGCTGCGCGAGCTGGTCGACATGGCCAGCACCCGTGGCGTCGTCGACGAGGACGAGCGCCAGATGATCCACTCCGTGTTCGAGCTGGGCGACACCATGGTCCGCGAGGTCATGGTCCCGCGTCCGGACGTGGTGTGGACCGAGCGGGACACCCCGATCGACAAGGTGGTCCGGCTGGCGCTGCGGAGCGGCTACTCGCGCGTGCCGGTGCTGGGCGACGGGATCGACGACGTCGTGGGCGTCGCCTACCTGAAGGACCTGGTCGCCGCCCAGCACGCGGGTGCCGACGCGCCGGCCGAGCTGGTCGAGGTCATGCGCACCGCGGTGTACGTGCCCGACTCGAAGCGGGTCGACGAGCTGCTCAAGGAGATGCAGCGCAGCCGCAACCACATGGCGATCGTCGTCGACGAGTACGGGGGGACGGCGGGCGTCGTCACCATCGAGGACATCCTCGAGGAGATCGTCGGGGAGATCACCGACGAGTACGACGCCGACGAGGTCCCACCGGTGCAGGAGCTCGACGCGCGCCGGGTGCGGGTGGCGGCCCGGCTGCCGGTCGAGGATTTCGGCGAGCTGTTCGCCACCACCCCCGACGACGACGGCAACTCCCCGCTCGACGAGGCACTGGAGGCGGCCGACGTCGACACCGTCGGCGGGCTGCTCGCGCAGCTTCTGGGGAAGGTGCCGCTGCCGGGCGCGCAGACGGAGGTGGCGGGCCTGCACCTGCTCGCCGAGGGCGGCAAGGACGCCCGCGGCCGCATCCGGATCACGACGGTGCTGGTCAGCCCGGTCGACGACGACGCCGACCTGCCGCTGGTGCTGCACACCCCACGGGAGGACCGCGCCGTCGACGGCTCCCCACTCGACCTGCACGACTCCGCGGCGGCCAACGGCCGGGCGGGCGACCCCGCCGCTCTCGCCGCGGCACCCCACGACACAGGCAACGGGACGGGCGGGCTCGCCGACCGTCGGGAAGGAACCGATGTCCGACCTCGACCCTGAGGACGCCAAGATCGTCACGCTGGCCCGTTCGTCGCGGGCGCGTACGGGGGCCGCCGAGGGCGCCGCCGTCCGCGACACCGACGGACGTACCTATGCCGCGGCGAGCGTCGCGTTGCCGTCGCTGCAGCTCACGGCCCTGCAGGCGGCGGTCGCCGCGGCCGTGTCCAGCGGGGCTCCCGGCCTGGAGGCGGCGGCCGTCGTCAGCACCGAGGGCAGTATCGACGACGCGTCGGTCGCCGCTGTCCGCGACCTCGCCCCGAAGGCGCCGGTGATCCTGGCCGACACGTCGGGCACCGTCGTGCGCGTGCACCCGCCCGACGCGGCGGGGGAGTCGGCGTGACCGCACCCGCGGCGCTGCCGCCGACGCCGCGCGCCGACGTCGTGGTCGTCGGTGGCGGCATCGTCGGGTTGGCCACAGCGCACGCCGTGGCCCGCACCGGCCGTTCGGTCGTCGTGCTGGAGCGCGAGCACCGCCTCGCGGCCCACCAGACCGGTAACAACTCCAACGTGATCCACTCCGGGCTGTACTACGCGCCCGGCGGGGCGAAGGCCCGGCTCGCCGTGGCGGGCTGCGCGGAGACGGTCGCCTTCTGCCGCGCGCACGACCTGCCGCACCGGGTGACCGGCAAGCTCGTCGTCGCCACCGGGCCCGAGGAGCTGCCGCGGATGGCGGAGCTGGCCCGGCGCGGCAAGGCCAACGGCGTCGAGGCCCACGAGCTCGACGCCGAGGGCATGCGCGTCCACGAGCCGCACGTGCGCGGCATCGCGGCGCTGTACGTGCCGTCGACGGGCGTCTGCGACTACGGGCGGATCGCCGAGACGCTAGGGGTGCTCGTGGTGAAGGAGGGCGGCGAGGTCCACACCGGCCGCGCCGTCACCGGGATCGCGCGCCGTCGCGCCGACGTCGTCGTCCGCACCGACACCGGCGACGTCCTCGGCCGCCAGGTCGTGGTCTGCGGCGGGCTGCGCTCCGACGAGCTCGCGCGCGCCGCGGGTGCCGACCCGGGCGTGCGGATCGTGCCGTTCCGCGGCGAGTACGCGGGCTTCTCCGAGTCGGCCGCCGAGCTGGTCAAGGGCCTGATCTACCCGGTGCCCGACCCGGCGTTCCCGTTCCTGGGCGTGCACGCCACCCGCGGCATCGACGGTCACGTCCACGCCGGCCCCAACGCCGTGCTGGCGCTGGCCCGCGAGGGCTACTCGTGGGGCGCGGTCAAGCCCAAGGAGCTGCTCGGCTCGCTCGCCTACAGCGGCACGATCGTGTTGGCGCGCAAGCACTGGCGCTACGGGCTCGGCGAGGTGCGCCGGTCGCTGTCGCCGAAGGCGATGGTCCGCAGGATCCAGCGGATGCTGCCCGAGGTGCGTGTCGAGGACCTGTCACCGGCCGGCGCCGGCGTCCGCGCGCAGGCCGTGCGCCCCGACGGCTCGCTCGTCGACGACTTCCTGTTCGTCGAGCAGGGCAGCGGCGACGGCGCGATCCTGCACGTCCTCAACGCGCCCTCGCCCGCGGCGACCGCGGCGCTGCCGATCGGCCGCGAGATCCTGGAGCGGCTGACGGGCGAGAAGCTGGGGCCCCTCTCATGACGGGCTTCGGTGACTGGCCCGACGACCACCGCTCCGGGTTCGCGTGCTTCGTCGGCCGGCCCAACGCGGGCAAGTCGACACTGACCAACGCCCTGCTCGGGCAGAAGATCGCGATCACGTCGAGCAAGCCGCAGACCACCCGGCACGCGATCCGCGGCATCGTGCACCGGCCCGACGCGCAGCTCGTCGTCGTCGACACCCCCGGTCTGCACAAGCCACGCACCCTGCTGGGGTCGCGGCTCAACGACCTCGTCCGCGAGACCTGGGCCGAGGTCGACGTCATCGGCTTCTGCGTGCCCGCCGACGTGCCCGTCGGCCGCGGGGACGAGTTCATCGCCGGGGAAATGAAGGCCGTCGCCGGCCGGACCCCGGTGATCGGGATCGTCACCAAGACCGACCGCGCGCAGCCCGAGCAGATCGCGGCCCGGCTCACCGAGCTGACCGCCTTGGAGATCGGTTTCGCCGAGCTCGTCCCGGTCTCGGCGACGAAGGGCTTCCAGGTCGACCTGCTGTCGGACCTCCTCGTCGCCCGGCTGCCCGAAGGCCCGCCGCTCTACCCCGACGGCGAGCTCACCGACGAGCCCGAGGAGATCCTCGTCGCCGAGCTCGTCCGTGAGGCCGCCCTCGAAGGGGTGCGCGACGAGCTGCCGCACTCCATCGCCGTCGTCGTGCAGGAGATGATCGAGCGCGAGGACCGGCCGAAGAACAACCCGATGCTCGACGTGCACGCCACGATCTACGTCGAGCGGCAGAGCCAGAAGGGCATCGTCATCGGGCGCGGGGGAGAGCGGCTGCGTCAGGTCGGCACCGCGGCCCGTCGCCAGATCGAGGCGTTACTCGGGGTGAAGGTCTTCCTCGACCTGCACGTCACCGTCGCGAAGGACTGGCAGCGCGACCCGCGCCAGCTGCGCAAGCTGGGCTTCTGAGGCGCGTCCCTCTCCGAACGAACGGCACAGTCGCGCAACTGAATTGCGCGACTGTGCCGTTCGTTCGCTCTGAAACGCCGCCTAGCGGTACGGGTACGACGTCGACACCGCGCCTGCGAGGGCGATGAAGAAGATGAAGAACAGCACGAACAGCGCGACGAAGACGCCGCTGATGATGATCCCGGCCAGCGCGAGACCGTCGCCGGACTCGCCGCTCGTCTTGATCTGGCCGCGCGCCACGAACCCGAACACCAGGCCGAGCGGGGCGAACACGAACGCGAAGATCAGCGACAGGATCGCCATCGTGTTGGTCGGCGCCGCGACCGGGTACGCGGGCGGCGGCTGATACGCGCCGTAGGCGCCGTAGGGCTGGGGCTGCGACGGGTCGGGGTAGCCCGGGGCACCGTAGCCGCCCGGCGGCGGGTAGGCGTTGGCGTCCCACCCGCCCGGCGGCGGGTACGCGTTGGGGTCCCAGCCGCCCGGCTGCGGCGCGCCGTACCCGGGCTGCGCGGCGCCGTACCCGGGCTGGGCGCCGTAACCGCCGTACGGGTCCGCGCCGTAGGGCTGCTGCGCCTGGTCCCACCCCGGCTGCGCGGCGGCCTGCTGTTCGGCGTCGGGTGTCGGGCCGGGCTCACCGGAGTTCTTCTGGAAGCTGACCGTCCCCTCGTCGCCACCCGACGAGGAGCCCCACGGGCTCGCCGTGGGGTCCGACGACGAGCCCGACCCGCCGTACGACGAGGAGGTGGGGTCGTTCCCGGACTGGTTCGGGTCCTGCGACATCGCTCTCCTCGGGGTGGGCCTGGATCCCCGAGGGTAGCGGGGTCAGCTCCGGATGCGGCGCACCAGTTCCACCATCGCCGCACGCACCGCGAGCGGGGTGTCGGCGGGCTCGTCGAACACGAAGCGGACCGCCCTCTCCCCGGACTCCGGCCCGTCGGAAGCCAGCACCGAGAAGCCGTAGCGGTCGACGTCGACCATCCGCGCCGTCACCGTGTCCGGCCGGTCGCCGAGCTCGCGGCAGAACGCGAGCAGCGAGTCGGCGTGGTCGTCGTTCATGTGGTCGACGATCCCCGCGCGGTGCGGGCGCAGCGGGTCCGGCTCGGCCTGCGCGTACCCGGAGGCGTCGACCCAGCTCATCCGCCCGAACCCGCCGACGTAGCGCACCGCCGCCACCTCGAGGCGGTGGATGCGGAAGTCGGCGAAGTCGGCGTAGAACGCGCCGGGGTGGGCCTCGCGGTAGCGCTCCAATGCCGTCGCACGCTCGTCGCCGACCAGGACGACCATCTCGCCCATCACCGTCGCCCGGCCCAGCGCCAGCGGATCGCCCTCACCGGTCTCGACGACCAGCACCGACGCCCGCCGGTCCGCTGCCAGGTTGCGGGTGTGTTCGGCCAGGTCGGACAGGCACAGGATCGGCCGGCCCGCGTCGTCGACCGCGTGCGCGACCAACGACCCGAACGGCACCCCGGCCGGGTCGACCCCGATCGTCGACAGGGTCGCGGTGTGCGTCTCCGCGAACAGGGTGCGCGACCGCTCGGCGTCGCTGGGCTCACCGACGAGCCCGATCGTCGCGTCCAGCGTGCGCCTGGTGGCGTCGCGCGCCTCCTGCGGGACCGCGTGGTCCCGGTACCCGGACGGCTGCTCCGACACGGCCGGTCCCCCTTCACGTTGGTGAGCCTGACCTCACCGTCTCCGGCGCGGGGGTGTCAAGTGGTCGCGCGCCGCGTCACCGCGTGGCCGGCGGCGTCGTAGTCTCGTGCGGTGAGCCTGTACCGCGACACCGGTGTGGTGCTGCGCGTGCAGAAGCTCGGCGAGGCCGACCGCATCGTCACGCTGCTGACGCGCAAGCACGGGAAGGTGCGCGCCGTCGCCAAGGGGGTGCGGCGCACCCGGTCGCGGTGGGGGGCCCGGCTCGAGCCCTTCAACCATGTCGACGTGCAGTGCTACACCGGCCGCAGCCTCGACGTCATCACCCAGGCCCAGACCGTCGACGCGTTCGGCGCCGGAATCGTCGGCGACTACCCCCGCTACACGGCGGGCTGCGCGATCCTGGAGACCGCCGACCGGCTCGTCGCCGAGGAGGGCGAGCCGACGATGCGCGTCTACCTCCTGCTCGTCGGCGCCATCCGGGCCATGGCGGGCCGCGACCGCGACCCCTCCCTGGTGCTCGACGCGTTCCTGTTGCGTGCCATGAGCCACGCCGGGTGGGCGCCCGCGATCACCGAGTGCGCCAAGTGCGCCGAACCGGGCCCGCACCGCGCCTTCAGCGTCGCCGGTGGGGGAGCGGTGTGCGAGGTGTGCCGCCCGCCGGGGTCGGCGCTGCCGTCGCCGGAGACGTTCTCGCTGCTCGACGCCCTGCTGCACGGCGACTGGGACCTCGCCGACGCCGCCGCCCCCGCCGTCCGGCGCGACACCTCCGGTCTGGTCGCCGCCCATCTGCAGTGGCACCTCGAACGCCAGCTGCGCTCCCTGCCCCTCGTGGAGCGCCGCGCCCCCCTGTGACCTGTGAGCGGCGATAGTCGCTATAGCGACTATCGCCACTCACGACCCCGGGCCGCGTGCTCGCGCGACGGGCTCGTGATCGGCGTCTCATATCGAGATCGGCGGCGGCCCGATCCGGGGTTAGCCTGCGGCCTCACGCAGTACCGCGCACGATCAGCAGGGGGCGACGTGGCCGACACGAACGGGACGACCGAGACCGAGGAGGCTCCGGCGTCCGTCCGGCGCATGGACAGCCCGGAGTCGGCCGAGCTGACCCGCCTCGCCGCCGTCTTCGAGGACCTCCAGTACGTCCTCCAATGCTGCGAGCACCTGGTCTCCAACCTGGCGAAGGGCCCCGACCCCGTCGTCGTCGAAGCCCTCTGGACGGGCGCGCTCGTCGCCTACGTCCGCTGCTTCTCCGGACGCACCGAAGTCCTCACCGACGCCGACATCGACGAGCTCAAGATGGAGGGCCAGGTCCGCGAGTTCCACGGGCTGGTCAAGAAGCTGCGCGACCACTACGCGTCGCGGCACACCAACCCGCGCGAGACCTTCACCGTCGGCGTCGCGCAGAACAACTCCGGCGCCCCCACCGGTGTCGCCGTCGTGTCCGCGACCCAGCCGAGCCCCGACGACACCGCCGTCCGCCAGCTCGGCCGCATCGCCTACGGCCTGTCCGGGCTCGTCGACGCCCGCATGCAGGAGGCGCAGCAGAAGGTGCTCACCGCCGCATCGGCGATGAACCCCGCGCAGCTGTCGTCGCTGCCGCTGGTGCACATCGGCAACGGCTGACCCCCACAGACCGGGCCCGGGGCGGCTCCCTGCGCCGTCCCGGGCCCGACCGTGCTCGACGGTCAGCGCCCCGCACCCAGCAGGCCGGACACGTCGACGTCGCGGCGCGGCTCGCCGGCCGTCGGTGAGTCGTCGGCACGGACACGGTGGCGCAGTTCCCGAATCTCACGCAGCCCCGGGGATGCGGGTCGGCAGGCGACCACACCGCCGCGGCCCGAGGTCAGTCCACCAGCTCCGCGCGCAGCGCAGACGCGTTTCCCGCCACCAACATCAGCAAGGTCCCCAACGGCTTCTCCGCCAGCCCTGCCACGGGGAACGCGTAGCGCAACGTCACGTCCCAGCCGTTGTCCCCGCGCACGACGCGCGGCGTGCCGAACAGGCCCTCGCCCGCGCCCAACGCCACCCGCGTCGGCACGTCCACCTCGATGGGCAGGTCCCACGCCACCACGCACGTGACGTTCAGGACCGGCAGGCCCTCCTCCAACTCCAGCCCCTGCACCACGCACGGCACCGCGCCGTGCACGAACGTCACCGCGCCGTCGTCGTCGACCTGCACGTCGTGGAACCGCTCCAGCGCCGTCCGCGCCAGCTCGAGCATCGCCCCGACGTCACTCACGATCCCGTCCCCTCCGCCTGGTCGACCGCGCCCCCGAACCGGCGGTCGCGGCGCGCATAGATCTCGATCGCCTCCCAGATGTGGCGACGGTCGAAGTCCGGGAACAGCGTGTCGAGGAAGACCATCTCCGCGTACGCCGACTGCCACAACAGGAAGTTCGACGTCCGCTGCTCGCCCGAGCTGCGCACGAACAGATCGACGTCCGGCATGTCGGGCTCGTCGAGGTAGCGCGCGATCGTACGCTCGTCGATCTTGCCCGGCTTGAGCTTCCCCTCGGCGACGAGCTCCGCGATCTGGCGCACCGCGTCGGCGATCTCCGCACGACCGCCGTAGTTCACGCACATCGTCAACGTCAGGACGTCGTTGGCCCGCGTCTTCTCCTCCGCGACCTCCAGCTCGCGGATCACGCTGCGCCACAACCGTGGACGGCGCCCCGCCCACCGCACCCGCACACCCATGGAGTGCATCTCGTCGACCCGGCGGCGGATCACGTCCCGGTTGAAGCCCATCAGGAACCGCACCTCGTCGGGGGAGCGCTTCCAGTTCTCCGTCGAGAACGCGTACGCCGACAACCACTTCACGCCGATGTCGATGCAGCCGCGGGCAACGTCCATCAACGACGCCTCGCCCCGGCGGTGCCCCTCGATCCGCGGCAACCCGCGCGCGTTCGCCCAGCGCCCGTTGCCGTCCATCACCAGCGCGACGTGGTTGGGCACCAGCTCGCGCGGGATCGCGGGCGGCCGGGCCCCCGACGAGTGCGGGGCGGGAGGCTGGAAGGGCACGACGTGCACCCTACTTTCCCGATCAGGACCGTCCGGAGCCCTCCGAGCAAGCCCGGCACACCCCGAAGATCTCGACGGTGTGGCTCACCTCGGTGAAACCATGCTCCGCCGCCAGCTTCTCCGCCCACCGCTCCACGTCGGGCCCGTCGATCTCCACGGCCGTCCCGCACAGCCGGCACACCAGGTGATGGTGGTGCTCACCCGTGTCGCAGCGCCGGTAGACGGCCTCGCCCGCACCCATGCGCAGCGCGTCGACCTCGCCGTTGTCGGCCAACGTCTGCAACGTGCGGTACACCGTCGTCAACCCGATACCCTCGCCCGAACGCCGCAGCGCCTCGTGGATCTCCTGGGCCGACCGGAAGTCGTCGAGCTCGTCGAGCAACGCCGACACCGCGGCACGCTGCCGGGTGGCCCGCGGCCGCACCGCGGGACGAGGATCGGTCACGCGTGCGCCTCTTCCTCGACGTGCGCCACGGCGTCGACGACGATGTGCGCCAGATGGTCGTCGACCAGCGAGTACACGACCTCCCGGCCGTGCCGGTGCCCGTGCACCACCCCGGCCGCCTTCAGCACCCGCAGGTGCTGGCTGATCAACGGCTGCGTGACGGCCAGCGCATCCACCAGGTCGTGCACGCAGCGCGGCGACTCCAGCAGCTGCAGCACGATCGCGATCCGCACCGGCGCCGCCAGCGCACGCAGCAGGTCACCCGCCGCCGCCAGCGTGTCCGGGGTGCGGACCGGCGCCGGCGCGATACACGTCCGCTCGTCGTGGTCGACGCGCTCCTCGGCGCCCTCCGCCGAGCCGGTGGTGATCGACATGGTTCCCCGTCCTGTCACGTACCGCCCATGTTAGGCGTCCGCACAGGACTAGATTCGCACCTCGTGCTGCTCGTGTGCCGATACGACGTCCCCGCCCCCGACACCGACGCCTTCCTCACCCGCGCCCGGCACGCCCTGGAGCTGCTCACCGCCACCCCCGGCTGCCTCGGCGGCGAGCTCGGCCGCGCCATCGAGGAGCCCGGACGTTGGGTGCTGCAGGTGCGGTTCACCTCCGTCGACGCCTACCGACGCGCCCTCTCGCCCTTCCCGGTGCGCGAGCACGTCGTCCCGCTGCTCGCCGAGGCCCTCGCCGACGAACCCGCCACCTTCGAGACCCTCGCCTCCGGCGCCGGCGGAGCGGTCACCGCGCACGAGAGCCTGCTCGCCGTGTCTCCCGACTCCGCGTCCCGGCCCGCTGCGGGGGGTTCAGCGTCTGTGTCTCAGCCGGCTGCCGAGGATTCGGCACTCGGGTCTCGGCGCGCTGTCGGGGGTTCGGCGTCTGTGTCTCAGCCGGCTGCCGGGGGTTCGACGCCCGCGTCTCGGTCCGCCGCCGGCGGTTCGGAGCCCGTGTAGAACGCCGTCGTCCGGTCCGCCGCCGGACGGGCCTCGGCCTCCGGCGTCCCCGCCGCCACCGACGGGCGGCACCAGTCGTCGCTCGCCGCCGTCAGGAACGCCACCCCCTCCGGCGATGCCGACCACGCCTCCGCCAGCTGCGGGTCGACGCTCGCGCCCGACACCAGGTGCTGCGCCAGCCCGTGCAACCCCAGGTCCCAACCCAGCCCCACCGCGCCCGGCCCGAACATCGCCCACCGCTCGTCGTCGACGTGCGCGATGTGGTCGATCGTCAGCCGGGCGTGCTCGCCCTCCGCGCCGACGGCGACCTCGATCCAGCTCACCTCGCCGCCGTACTCCCACGTCGCCGCGAACTCCCGAGGGGCGTCGCAGCGCTCGATCGTGCCGTTGGCGTTGCCCTCCAACTGGTAGCTGCCGCCGACCTTCAGCTCGCCGCTGACCGGCAGGAACCACCGCGGAATCCGCTCGATGCTGGTGCAGGCGTCCCACAGGTCCTCGGGTGTCGTCGGGTAGACGCGGCTGATCGTGACGACCCGTGCTTCACCCGCCTTCAACCTCCGCCCGCCGACCTCACGCCGCACCGCGCTCACCTCGTGCCGCACGTCCGTCGCGTCGCTCATCGCTGCCTCCGTTCACGTTTGCCGCGGGCGATCTCCGTCGCCAGCGCGTCGAGATGGGGGGTCCAGAACCGGCGGAACCGGTCGAGCCACACGTCGACCTCCTGCAGCGCATCGGGCCGCACGGCGTACAGCCGCCGGGTGCCGACGGCTCGCACTGTGGCGAACCCGTTCTCCCGCAACACCTTCAGATGCTGGGACACCGCGGGCTGCGAGATGCCGAACTCTTCCCGGACCGTCGCCGTCACCTCCCCGGCGCTCAGCTCGCCGTCGGCGATGAGCTCGAGGATGCGCCGCCGGACCGGGTCGCCGAGGATGTCGAACGCGTGCACGACGCCGACTCTAACAGGCGTGGCTTATATAAGCGAGCGACGATTATGAAGCTCGTGAGGCACCTCGGCAGCGACGTTCCCGAGAATGCTCCCCGACGATGCGCCACTCGTTCTGCGGTCGGCGAGCGGTTGCAGCCGGCTCGGGCGGGCCGCCGGTCCGCCCGCCAGCGGCTGCATGCACAGACCGGCGCGCGATTTCCGAAGCCGTCGCGCGGTTCTCGGGAACTGCACGCGTGCTGCAGGGCCGGCGGTGGTGGAGAAAACGGCGCGCCGACCGGACAGGACGCGTGGTGCGCGAGGTGCTGGCGGTGCGTGCGTGCAGCTCCGGGGCTCGTCGTGCACCCGAGCGGCAGGTTGGCAGGCGAAAGCGCTCGGTGCGCGTTGGTGCGGAGTTCCACACCATGTCGAGCAGCTGTCGAGGTCGGCCTGCAGCGTGTGCTGTCATCGTGCGGACTCTGGGGTCTGCACGTGCTTTCCTGCGTCAGAGCCCAGGCTGCAGGAGCGGCGGCGTTGCAGGAACCTGCGCGCGAACAGGGCGGGACGTGCGGGGGCTTGTCCGCACCGCGCCTGCGTTGAGGCGGCGAGGACGACGTTGCCGCGGGCCCTTCGTGTCGCCACCTGGCGGCTGACGGCAGCGCTCGCGCCGCAGCCAAGGCGTCGATGGAGGAGAGCGGGCCGTCCGGAGAGGGCGCGCGGCGGCGCGAGATGCGTTGACGTCTGCGCCGCTCGCGTGGTGTCGCTGCGAGCTCGCGGATCAACCAGTCGCCGCGTGGCGTGTGCGGTCGGTACCTGGTGTGCGTCGTCAGCGCTCGTGCTGCAGGCAGCGCGGCGAGGGAGAAACCGGCGCGGCGCAGCGGGTGCGGGCCGGTTGTCCACGTCGCACCGAGTTGTCCACAGGTCGGGGCATCGGGCTGGTCGGAGCCCGCTCCGCACGGCACGGTCGCGGTGTGGACGTGTACGGACTCACCAACAGACCCGCCCTGCTGGCCGCCGGGGTGTCGGACAACGAGCTTGCCCGGTGGTGTGCCCGGGGCGACATCGTGCGGGTCGCGCGCGGTGCCTACCTGCCGGCGGCGTCGGCCGAGGGGATCGAGCCGGCCGCGTGGCACGCGCTGGAGGTCCGGGCAGCCCTCGAACGGCTCCGGGTCCCGGTCGTGGCGAGCCACGTCTCCGCCGCGGTGCTGCACGGGGTGCCGACGTGGGGCGTCCCGCTGGACCGCGTCCACCTGACGCGCATCTCGCCGGGGTCGGTCCGTCGCACCACGACGCTGCACCTGCACGGCACCGGCCTCGCCGAGGACGAGGTCGACCTGCTCGACGGCTGTCGCGTCACGTCCGTGGCGCGCACGGTCGTGGACGTCGCCCGCACGGAGCCGTTCGAGCAGGCCGTCGCGATTGCCGACGCCGCGCTTCGCGCCGGGCTCGTCGCACCCGCGTCCCTCGCCCACGCGCGGGAGCGGGCGCGGCATCGTGCCGGTGCCACCGCAGCGGGCAGGGTGGTCGCGTTCGCCGACGGTCGCGCCGAGAGCGTCGGCGAGTCGCGCAGCCGCGTGGCCCTCCGCCGGTACGGTCTGCCGACACCGGAACTGCAGTGGGAAGTCCGCGGCGGCGGTCGATTCATCGGGCGCGTCGACTTCGGATGGCCGGCTTTGCGCACGATCGGCGAGTTCGACGGCCGGACGAAGTACACGCGCGACTCGCAGGACGACGCCGCCGACGTGGTCTGGGCGGAGAAGCGCCGCGAGGACGCCCTGCGTGCCGTGGGCCTGCGGGTGGTCCGCTGGACGTGGGCCGACCTCTCGGACTTCGGCCCCGTCGTGGGACGCCTGAGGTCGGTGTTCGCGGCGCCCTGATTGCCTCGGCCGGCAGGTGCACGGGCCTACCAGCACTCACGGACAGCGTCCTGCCGTGAGGAACCGGCGCGAGCCGGGACGTGCGCCCGCGGCCGTCGGGGCGGCACTGATCCGCGCAGCTGGTCCGCGACCGCGACCGCCCCGACCTCGCCCAAGGCGCTGACATTCCGCCCGCCGCGTCCCGCCCGGCGCGCGGATTTCGCGATCATCGTGCGGCTATGGCGAGCAGTCGCACGGCTGCAGGTAGTCGTGCGACGGTGGACGGCACGCGATGGCCCGGTGACTGCGCGATGACGAGGACGCAGACCGGTGGCTTCGGACCGTCTCTGCCTGAGCGGCTGGGCGCGGCCTCGCATCAGTAGCTGTTCCGGACCCGCTCGCGACGTTCCACTCAGCGCGCGGGCTTCTCGATGGGCGCGCAGCTTCGGGGGACAGCGGCCTGGTTGCAGGAGATCGGGTGACCGCGGAAACCTCGCGACGGGCGTGAAACCCGCGCGGCAGCCGCGGACGGGCGTCGGTCTCGGCCTGCTCAGCGGAGAGCTCGCCTCCCCAGAAATCGGCGGCTGAGCCCGTGGGCGCCGCGCGATCCGTCGCATCTCCCGACCCGCGACGGCACCGAGGGCCGCAGCCGGCCGCCGTACGGCCGTGTTCCCGCAGGTCTGGAGCTTCGCGCCGTGCCGTCGGCGCCCTGCTCAGCGCGTGGGTTGCGCGCTCGGCGCGCTGTCGCAGCACCTCGGCACGGCAGCAGGTCGTGGTGCGATGACGGAAACCGCGCGGGGACGGAGAAAGGACGGCGTCAGCTCGTCTGCCGCCGCCCGGCGCCGGCGACCTCGGCCGCGGCGGCCGGGCGCGGACTGGTCCGGCGGCCTCGCGCGTCGACTGGTCCGGCGGTGGCCTGACCTGTCCACTCGCGGAGCGCCCGTCCCGCCCGCGGACTCGCCCGGCGGCGATTCGCGCGCGGACTCGCCCGGTGCCGGTCTCGTGTGCCGCCTCCCGCTGCCCGCCTCCCGCTGCCCGCCTCCCGCTGCCCGCTGCCTGCTGCCTGCTGCCCGCTGCCCGCCTCCGGCGCCACCCGGCTCGGCCCACCTCCCAGCTCAGGCCACCCCAGGCGCCGACCCGCACTGCGCCCGTTCCCTGCGCGCCTTCTCCGATCGCCGCACAGGTACCAGGGCCGCCGCTGCCCCTGGAGGCGAGGCCCCAACCGCGAAAACTGCGCGCTGCAGCGGAGGTGCGGGGGTCGCGGAAGGGGTGCGGGCGGGCGCGGTGGGCCGGTCGATACGCTGTTGGCTTCCTATTCGGGACTCTTCCTGGAGATATCTGCCGTGGCCAGCAAGCCGACCTCCGCCAAGATCGAGACCATCGTCGCGCTCGCGAAGCGCCGCGGATTCGTCTTCGCCTCCGGCGAGATCTACGGCGGTACCCGCTCGGCGTGGGACTACGGGCCCCTGGGCGTGGAGCTGAAGGAGAACATCAAGCGGCAGTGGTGGCGCTCCATGGTCACCGGCCGTGAGGACGTGGTGGGTCTCGACAGCTCGGTGATCCTGCCGCGCCAGGTGTGGGTGGCGTCGGGTCACGTGGGCGTGTTCAACGACCCGCTGGTGGAGTGCCTGAGCTGCCACAAGCGGTTCCGGGCCGACCAGCTGGCCGAGGAGTACGTCGAGCGGACGGGCAAGAACGCGACGGAGGACGACCTGTCCGATGTCCCGTGCCCGAACTGCGGCACCCGCGGCCAGTACACGCCGCCGCAGGACTTCAACATGATGTTGGAGACGCACCTCGGCCCGGTGAAGACCGAGGAGGGCCTGGCCTACCTGCGGCCGGAGACGGCGCAGGGCATCTTCGTGAACTTCCTGAACGTGCAGACGACGTCGCGGAAGAAGCCCCCGTTCGGCATCGGCCAGATGGGCAAGAGCTTCCGCAACGAGATCACGCCGGGCAACTTCATCTTCCGGACGCGTGAGTTCGAGCAGATGGAGATGGAGTACTTCGTCGAGCCGGGCACCGACGAGGAGCTGCACCAGTACTGGATCGACGAGCGCACGCGCTGGTACACGGACCTGGGGATCGACGCCGAGAACCTGCGGCACTACGAGCACCCCAAGGAGAAGCTGTCGCACTACTCGAAGCGGACGGTCGACATCGAGTACCGCTTCCAGTTCTCCGGCCAGGAGTGGGGCGAGCTCGAAGGCATCGCCAACCGGACCGACTTCGACCTGACGACGCACTCGAACCACTCGGGTGTCGACCTGTCGTTCTACGACCAGGCGTCGGGCACCCGGTACCGGCCGTACGTGATCGAGCCGGCGGCGGGCGTGGGCCGCTCGATGATGGCGTTCCTGATCGAGGCCTACAACGAAGACGACGCGCCGAACGCGAAGGGCGGCGTCGACAAGCGGGTCGTGCTGCGGCTCGACCGCCGGCTGGCACCGGTCAAGGCGGCGGTGCTTCCGTTGTCGCGCAACGCGGACCTGTCGCCGAAGGCGCGTGACCTGGCGGCGACGCTGCGCAGGAGCTGGAACGTGGAGTTCGACGACGCGGGCGCGATCGGGCGCCGTTACCGCCGTCAGGACGAGATCGGCACGCCGTTCTGCATCACGGTCGACTTCGACACGCTGACCGACCAGGCAGTGACGATCCGGGAGCGCGACTCGATGTCGCAGGACCGGGTCGCGCTGGACCAGGTCGAGGCCTACCTGGCGGCGCGACTCCTCGGCTGCTGACCGCGTGGGAGGCCCACCCGAGGGCGGGCCTCCCACCCAGCAGCCCCGAAACTCAGCAGCCCTGAACCGCAGCAGCCCCGAAACTCAGCAGCCCCGAAACTCAGCCCGCGGCCGGGAACAGCCTGTCGACGATGTCGCGCATCGTCACCAGCCCGACCGTGCCGTCGACGGAGACGAGCGCCAGGTGCGCCCGCTTCTCCCGCATGGTGCCGAGCGCGGCGTGCGCGGTCTCGTCACCGGACAGGGTGAGCACCGGCCGCATGAGCGTCCGGGCCGTCGATCCGGGGGGCGCGGCGAGGGCGTCGCGGACGTGCACGACCCCGACCGCGCCGTCGAGACCGCCGTCGCGGACGACGAGCCGCAGGTGCCCGCTCTCCCGGGAGACGGCACGGATGCGGGCGGGGTCGTCGGCGGCGTCCACACCCGACAGGCCGGTGCGCATGAGCTCGCGCAGCGGCGTCCGGTAGATGTCGAGCGCCGTGACGATCTGGGCGCGGCGGTCCTCGTCGAGCGCCCCGGCGCGGGCGGAGTGGGTGACGAGCTCGCGCAGGTCGGCGGGGTCGCGGCCGGCCCCGACCTCGTCGACGGGGTCGACGCCCACGGCGCGCAGGCAGCGGTTGGCCAGCCCGTTGAGCACGACGAGGACGGGCCGGGTGAGCCACATGAACCCGCGCATCGGCAGGGCCAGCAGCGTGGCGGAGCGCTCGGGATGGGCGATGGCCCACGACTTGGGCGCCATCTCACCGACGACGAGGTGCAGGAACGTCACGATGACCAGTGACAGCACGAACGCGAGTACGCCGGCGGTGGCCGAGGGCATGCCCCAGCCAGTGAGGACGGGTTCGAGCGCCTTGTCGACGGCCGGTTTGGCGATGGCGCCGAGCCCCAGCGTGCACAGGGTGATGCCGAGCTGGGACCCGGCGAGCAGCAGCGACAGGTCCCGGGCGCTGCGCAGGGCGGCGCGGGCGGACGCGGACCGTTCCGCCGCCTCTTCCAGCCGGTAGCGGCGGGCCGCGACGAGCGCGAACTCGATCGCGACGAAGAACGCCGACAGGGCGATGAGCCCGACGGACACGACGATCGTCCAGATGCTCATCGCTCGCCCTCGCCGGGGCTCGGTCGGCGCTTCGCGTGGGCGCTGTGTCGTTGGTTCGCTCGCTGGCGCTCGCTCATCGCTCGTCCCCTTCGGCTCCCAGGGCGGGGGTGCTGGAGAGCCGCAGCCGGACCGACGCCGGCACCCGGCGTTCGACGGTCTCGACGACGGCGTGCAGGGTCACGACGGGGTCGTCCTCCTCGGCCCCGGGCGGCTGGGGCAGTTGGATCGCGACGTCGTCGCCGGGTTCGGGGAGCCGCTGCAGCGCGGAGACGACGAGGCCGCCGACGGTCTGGTGGTCCCCTTCGGGCAGGGGGTGGTCGAGGAGGCGTTCGACCTCGTCGACGTGCAGTGCGCCGGGGACGGTCCAGACGCCTTCGCCGACGGTGGGGACGTCGACACCGGCGGGGTCGTGCTCGTCGGTGATCTCGCCGACGAGCTCCTCGGCGACGTCTTCGACGGTGACGACGCCGGCGAGGCCGCCGTACTCGTCGAGGACGCAGGCGAACTCCTCGCCGGCGGAGCGGAGTTCCGCGAGGACCGCGGGCAGCGGCAGCGAGTCGGGGACGAGCAGCGCGGGCCGCATGATCTCGGCGACGCGGACGTCGGCGGGGTCGCGGCCGGTGTCTTCGAGGGCGAGGACGTCGCGCAGGCAGACGACGCCGGCGACGTCGTCGGGGTCGTCGCGCAGCACGGGCAGCCGGGAGTGGCCGGACGCCATGGTGGTGACGAGGTCGGCGACGGTGGCGTCGGCCTGCACGGTGGTGACGCGTGGGCGCGGGATCATGGCGGCGAGGACGTGCCGGTCGGTGAAGTCGAGGACGCGGTCGAGCAGGGTGGAGAGGTCGACGGGCAGGGTGCCGCTGTCGCGGGACTCGTCGATGATGGCTTCGAGGTCGCGCGGGGTGGCGGCGTGTTCGACGTCGTGGACGGGTTCGATGCGTAGCAGCCGCAGCAGCAGTTCGGCGGCTTTGTCGAACAGGTGCACGAGCCAGCCGAAGGCGGCGAGGTAGATCGACGTCGAGAGGGCGAGGGCGCGGGCGACGGGTTCGGGGCGGGCGATGGCGAGGTTCTTGGGGAAGAGTTCGCCGAACACCATCTGCACGACGGTCGCGAAGAGCAGCGCGAACACGGTGCCGACGATGATGCCGACGCCGGTGGGGACGCCGACGCCGCCGAGGAGTTCGCCGATGCCTTCGCCGATGAGGGGTTCGGCGACGTAACCGACGAGCAGCCCGGTGACGGTGATGCCCAGTTGGGCGCCGGAGAGCATGAAGGAGGTGCGGCGGGTGATGGCGAGGGCACGTTCGGCGCCGGTGTCGCCGGTGGCGGCGCGGGAGCGCAGCCGGGCCCGGTCGACGGCCATGTAGCCGAACTCCTGGGCGACGAACCAGCCGGTGGCGGCTGTGATGAGCACGACGACGACGATGCCGAGGAGGATGGACAGCACGGTCATCGGGGACCGCCGGGGGAGCGCGTGGGCAGACGCCTGTGGGCGCCGCCGGTACTTCGGGGAAGGTCCATGGTCCTGTCTGTCGGATGCCGGGATGGGCGGGACCGGCGCGGGCTGTCACAGCTGGGACGAACAGGACACCGCACGAGTTCCCGAAGCGATGATGACATCCGTCATCCGGGGGTCGTGACGTCCGCTCCGGGAACGCGCGGGGTTCACCCGCGAGAGTCGGGTCATGAGGATGACACCGGACGGCGCGGCGGTACGCATCACTGGCCTGGCGAAGAGCTACGGCCCGGTGCGTGCGGTCGACGGCCTGGACCTGACGATCGCGCCGGGCGAGGTGGTGGCCTTGCTGGGTCCGAACGGCGCCGGGAAGTCGACGACGATCGACGCCCTGCTCGGGCTGACCCGTCCCGACGCCGGTGAGGTGGCCTTGTTCGGCCGGTCTCCGCGGGAGGCGATGTCGCGCGGGTCGGTGGGGGCGATGCTGCAGTCGGGCGGGTTCCCCGACGACATCACGGCGGGCGAGCTGGTGCGGCTGTCGGTGGCGCTGTTCCCGGATCCGTTGACGCCGGCGGAGGTGTTGCGCCGCACCGGGATCGCTGACGTCGCGGGGCAGCGGTTCGGGCGGTTGTCGGGTGGGCAGAAGCAGCGGGTGCGGTTCGCGGTCGCGTTGGCGTGCAACCCGGACCTGCTGGTGCTCGACGAGCCGACGGTCGCGATGGACGTGGCGGCGCGCCGGGAGTTCTGGGCGTCGATGCGGGAGTTCACCGCGGACGGCCGGACGGTGTTGTTCGCGACGCACTACCTGGCGGAGGCGGAGGAGTTCGCGGACCGGGTCGTGCTGCTGCGGGCGGGCCGGGTGGTCGCCGACGGGTCGGTGGCGCAGGTGCGGGCGCTGGCGTCGGGGCGGGTGGTGTCGGCGGTCGTCCCGGGTGCCGACGAGGGCGCCCTCGCGGCGCTGCCGGGCGTCACGGGCGTGGCCGCGGTGGGCCCGCGGACGCGGTTGACCTGCGACGACTCCGATGCCGCGCTGCGGGCGCTGCTCGCGTCGCATCCCGACGCGCACGACGTCGAGGTCACCGCGCACGGCTTGGAGGACGCGTTCGTAGCTCTGACAGCCGAGAGCGCCGTCGCCACGGAAACGGAAAGGGTCTGACCATGGGTGTCCTGCTCGTGTCCGAGGTGCGGCGGATCGTCCGCTCGCCGCGGTTCCTGATCTTCACGGTCGGTTTCCCGGTCGTGTATTTCCTGATCTTCTCCGGTCTGTACGCGACGGGCGCCGACGCCGCCGTGGTGACCGTGGTGCTCATGCTGAACATGGCAGCGTTCGGTGCGATCTCGGCGGCGATCAGCACGGGCGGGCGGGTCGCGGTGGAGCGGGCCGTCGGCTGGAACCGGCAGCTGCGGCTGACCCCGCTGCCCGGCTGGGCCTACCTCGCCGTGAAGGCGGGGGTGGCGATGCTCGTCGCGCTGCCCGCCCTGGTGCTGACGTTCGCGGTGGCGGGGCTGGTCAAGCACGTCGACCTGTCGTTCGTGGAGTGGTTGCGGGTGTTGCTGGCGGCGTGGCTGGGGGTGCTGCCGTTCGCCGCGATCGGGCTGCTCGTCGGCACGATGGCGACGCAGGACTCCGCACAGAGCATGGCGACGGTGACGATGCTGGTGTTCAGCCTGCTGGGTGGCGTCCTGATCCCGGCCGAGGTCCTGCCGGCGGCGATGGTGACCGTCGCGCACCTGCTGCCCAGCTACTGGCTGGCCGAGGTCGCCCGCGACCAGGTGTCCGGCGGTGGCGTCCCGCTGCAGGGGGTCGCGGTGATGCTGGTCTGGCTGGTCGTGGCGGGTGCGCTGGTGGCCGTGCGGTACCGACGCGACGCGTTGCGGGTCTAGCGTGGACGGCATGGTCGACGGCGGCCGCGGACGCGCAGGCGACGGTCCCATGGACCCGACGCGGCTGTCCCTGCGCAAGTGGCTGCCGATGGCGGGCGGCTGGTCGTTGCTGCTGATGCCGTGGGTGTATGCGGCGGCGGTGTCCGACCACGGGCCGGCGTTGCGGGTCCTGCTGGTGCTCGACGTCCTCGCCTACATCGCCGGTTACGCCGCTGGGCTGTACTACGCGATGTGGTCGTCGCGGCGCGTGGTCGTGGTGGTGACGGTCGTCGGGATGGCGGGGTTGTGGGCCGGGATGGTGGTGGGCCTGGGCGCCGGCGGTACCGACGGCGGCGTCCTCTACACGATCAGCTTCCTCCTCGTCACGATCATGGCGCTGCTGCCGAAGCGGGTCTCCGCGGTGGTGGCGGTGCTGGTGGTCGCGGGCGCGTTCGTGCTCTACAGCGTCGTGTTCGGGGCGGTCGACCTGGGCTCGGTCGTCGGCATCGTGGCGATGACGATGGCGATGATCGGCATGTTCGGGCTGATCCGGGTGAACACGGAGCTGCGGGTGGCCCGGGAGGAGCTCGCGAGGATGGCTGTCACGCAGGAGCGCGACCGGATGGCGCGCGACCTGCACGACGTCCTCGGGCACAGCCTGACGACGATCACCGTCAAGGCCGGGCTCGCGCGGCGGCTGCTGGAACGTGGCGACGACGTGCGGGCCGCCGACGAGGTCGCCGACGTCGAGAGGCTCGGCAGGCAGGCGCTGTCCGACGTCCGCGCGACGATCTCGGCGAACCGGGTCGCGTCGTTGGCCGCGGAGCTGGCGGGGGCGCGGGAGGCGTTGCGGGCCGCGCAGATCGAGGCGGATCTGCCCCGCGCGGTCGACGACGTGCCGGCCGAACGTCAGCAGGTCTTCGCCTACGTGCTGCGCGAGGGTGTCACGAACGCGATCCGCCACAGCGGCGCCGGCCGCGTCGCGGTGCGGCTGTCACCGGACTCGATCGAGATCGTCGACGACGGTGTCGGCGCCCCGACCGGCACCCCGGCGGGCAACGGGCTCACCGGGCTGGCGGAGCGGGTCGCCGCGATCGGGGGCTGGGTCGACTCGGGGCCGGGGGAGCGTGGCGGCTGGCGGCTGGCGGCGACGTGCCCGCCCGCGCCGGCCGGCGCGGCGAGCACCCGCACGAACGACAGAGCGGCCCGATGACGATCAAGGTCCTGCTGGCCGACGACCAGGCCCTCGTCCGCGGCGCGCTCGCGGCGATGCTGGGCCTGGAGCCCGACATCGAGGTCGTCGCGCAGGTGGGCACGGGTGACGACGTCGGTCCCGCCGCTGCCCGCACGACGCCCGACGTGGCGTTGCTCGACGTCCAGATGCCGGGGATCGACGGGCTCGCAGCCGCGGCGGCGCTGCGCGAGTCGCTGCCGTCGTGCCGGGTCGTGGTGCTGACGACGTTCGGCCGTCCCGGCTACCTCGCGCGCGCGATGCGGGCGGGGGCGGCGGGGTTCGTCGTGAAGGACAGCCCGCCGGAGCAGCTGGTCGAGGCGGTGCGCCGGGTGCACGCCGGGCTGCGCGTGGTCGACCCGGCGCTGGCGGCGGAGTCGTTGAGCACCGGCGCGAGCCCGCTCACCGAACGCGAGCGCGACGTGCTGGTCGCGGCCGCGGACGGCGCGACCGTCGCCGACATCGCGAAGCGGCTGCACCTGTCGGAGGGCACGGTGCGCAACCATCTGTCGTCGGCGATCGGGAAGACGGACTCGCGCACACGCGCCGAAGCCGTCCGCATCGCGGACGGCTTCGGCTGGCTGTAGTCGTGACCGCAGGTCAGCCGACGCGGTCGGCGCAGGCATCGCGGTCCCCGGCGTAGTCGGGGTTCAGCGCCGCGGCCAGCCGCAGGTGCGGCAGGGCGTCGGCGTGGCGGCTCTGCCGTTGCAACGCCCGGCCCAGCAGGTAGCGGGCGTAGGAGTCGGCGGGGGCGAGCTCGACGGCCCGCGCCAGCTCCTCCTCGGCCTTGCGCAGCTGGGCGGACCGGTAGTAGGCGCGACCGAGCAGCAGGGCTCCGGCGACGCTCTCGCGCAGCTCGTCGGCGTGGGGCTCCAGCATCTCGAGAGCCTCCAGGGGCCGGCCCTCGTCGACCCAGGTCTCGGCCATCCGGAAGGTCAACGTGTCCATCATGATCTATACAACCACATACCCCAGCGGGGTATTCCGCCGGACGGTTCGGGGGAGACTGGCCCTGTGAACCGCCTGCGCTCGATCACCGCCCCGCAGTTCCTGCTCGTGCTGCTCGTGGCGTCCGCGGTGGTCCACGCGGTGCACGGCGTCCGGCTCTGGGACACCTCACGCCTCGCCATCATCGACGCGATTCTCGTCATCGCGGCGCTGGTGATCGCGGGCATGCTGGCCCGGACGCTGAAGACGCCCGCCGCGCAGCCGGTGCCGCTGCTGTCGGCCGCCGTCGTCGGTGCCATCGGGGTGGCGACGTTCCTGCTGCCCAGCGTCCTCGCCCTCACCCAGGGCCGCCCGCTCGCGGGACTGTTCGACGGCTGGGCGTTCGCCGCGCTGATCGTCGACGCGATCGTCGTGCGGATCGCGATCTTCGCCCTCAAGCGCACCCTGCCGACCGGCTGACCCGCTCGGGCCGACCCTCCCCCCGGGGACGCGCCCGGCTCTCGGTCGCCGCCGTCGTCGGTCGCGGTCGCTACCCTGGCCGACGTGACCGCTGCGACCGTGCCGCCGTCCGGCTCCACCGACGCCACCACCGATCCCCGCCGCGCGCTGGGTGCCGCGCTACGCGCCTGGGCAGCGGACGGGTCGGCCGAGATCGGCGTCGTCCGGGTGCTCGACCGGCACGGGTTCGGCACCGTCGAGTCGGGGCAGCTCGTCGCCTCGACGGCGGCGGGGGAGTCCGCGGGCCTGCTCTACCTCGGCGCGCTCGACGACACGGCGCTCCCGCTCGCGGCGTCCGCGGCGGCGGGCCCGCGCACCGGCCGGGCCCACGTCTCCGAGGAGGCGGGTGTCGCGGCGGGGCTGGCCTGCGCAGGCGGCGCCACGCTGCTGGGGCACCCGCTGCCGGCCGCGCTCGCGACGGCGCTGGGCGATGCGCTCGAGGGTGGTGTCCCCGCCGCACTGATCACCCCCGCCGACGGGTCGGCCGTGCTGGTCCTGACCGGGCCTGCGCTGGATCAGGTTTACGGCTCGCTCGGCGCCGCCGAGGTCGACGAGGCCGCGGCCGACACGGCCCGCAACCGCTTGCGCCGCGGCGGCACCGCCACCGAACGGTACGACGCCGCGGGCACCGACGTGCTGCTCGACCTGTGGGTGCCCGTGCCCACGGTGGTCGTCGTCGGCGCCGGCGCGATCGGCGAGGCCCTGCTCGCGCAGGCCGCGCTGCTCGGCTGGGGCGGCCGCACGATCGCCGACCTCGACGACGCCCGCGCCGCCGTCGCCGGGTTCTCCGACGCCGACGTCGTCGTCCTGCTCGACCACGCCCCACGCTTCGACGTCGTCCTCGCCGACGGCGTCCGCGGCGGTCGCGGCTTCATCGGCGCCCTCGGGTCCCGCCGCACCCAGGCCGCCCGCCGCGGCCGACTGCTCGCCGCGGGCCTCACCGACGCCGAGATCGACTCCATCCACGGCCCCGTCGGGCTCGACCTCGGTGCCCGCACCCCCGCCGAGACGGCCGTGTCGATCGTCGCCCAGGTCATCGCCGCCCGCTCCGGGCGCGCCGCCACCGCACTCGCGGCCTCCGACAGCCGGATCGGCGGGTGACAGCACCCCGCCCGCCGAGGCGGTCACCCGGGGGTCGCGCCGCCCCGACCGTCCCGCTGCGCCGTCCGCGACCGGCCGATCCCGGCGCCGACGCGCCCACCCGCAGGATCGGCGGCTCGGCACCGCGGGTCGTGTACCCGCGCTCGGGCCTGCGCTGGCCCGCCCGCTTCCTCATCGGCGGGCTGCTCATCGGCGTGATCATCGTGTGCGGCACCGCGTTCCGGGTCTGGCAGACCGCGCGGACCGACACCGAGACCCCCGCCGACGCCGTGATCGTCCTGGGCGCCGCGCAGTACGACGGCAGCCCCAGCCCGATCTTCGCCTCCCGGCTCGACCACGCCGCCGCCCTGTTCCGGGAGGGCGTGGCGCCGCGGATCGTGACCGTCGGCGGCAACCGGGCCGGTGACGAGTACACCGAGGCGTCCGCGGGGCGGCGGTACCTGCTGGCCAAGGGGATCCCGGCGTCGGCGGTCGTCGCCGTCGGCGAGGGCTCGGACACCCTGGCGAGCCTGCAGGCCGTCGCCGCCGTGGCGCGTCGCGACGGCTGGAGCAGCGCGATACTGGTCAGCGACCCGTGGCACTCGCTGCGGGCGCGCACCATGGCCGAGGACGCCGGGCTCGACGCCTGGACGTCACCGACGCGCAGCGGGCCCGTCGTGCAGAGCCGCGAGACGCAGGCGAAGTACATCGTGAGGGAGACGGCCGCGCTGTTGTACTACCGGATCACCAAGGCACCGGCCGAGACCGAGGACACCGGACTGGGATGAGCGGCCCGACCGACCTGGCCGTCGCGCACGACCACGGCTACGACGACCACGCCCGCGCCCGGCTGCTCCCCGAGGACCCCAAGGCCGCGGGCGGTGGGCGGCCCGAGCGGCGCAGCCCGTTCGCGCGCGACCGCGCCCGGGTGCTGCACTCCGCGGCGCTGCGCCGGCTCGCGGGCAAGACGCAGGTCGTCGGCCCGGGGGAGGGCGCCGAGGTCACCGGGATCCCGCGGACCCGGCTCACGCACTCGTTGGAGGTCGCGCAGATCGGCCGCGGCATCGCCGAGGAGCTGGGCGCCGACCCCGACGTCGTCGACACCGCCGGGCTCGCCCACGACATCGGGCACCCGCCCTTCGGGCACAACGGCGAACGCGCTCTCGACCAGATCGCCGGCAGCTGCGGCGGGTTCGAGGGCAACGCCCAGACGCTGCGCATCCTGACGCGGCTCGAACCGAAGGTCGGCCACGGCGACCACGCGGGCGGGCTCAACCTCACCCGCGCCACGCTCGACGCGTCGTCGAAGTATCCGTGGGTCGGTGGGCCGGGGGTGCGCAAGTTCGGCGCCTACGAGGCCGATGCGCCCGTCCTCGCGTGGGTCCGCGACGGCGCCCCGGAGCGCCGGCGCTGCATCGAGGCCCAGATCATGGACTGGTCCGACGACGTCGCCTACTCGGTGCACGACGTCGAGGACGGCATCCTCGCCGGGCGCATCGACCTGGCGTCGCTGGCCGACCCGGAGGAGCGGGCCGCGCTCGCGGAGCTGGCCGTCGCCAACTTCGGGGCCGATCCCGCCGCGCTCGCCGACGCCGCCGACCAGCTCCTCGCCCTGCCCGCGGTCGCGGCCGTCGCCGGGTTCCACGGCCCGACGGCCACCGGCGGCCAGCACGTCGCCCTCAAGGTCCTGACCAGCGAGCTGGTGGGCCGGTTCGTCCGCGCCGCGACCGACGCCACCCTCGACGCCCTGCCCGACCCCGACGCACCCGTGACGCGCTACGCCGCCGACCTCGTCGTCCCGCCCGGTGCGGCGGCCGAGGTGGCGCTGCTCAAGGCCGTCGCGGTCCGGTACGTGATGGCCGACCCGGTGCGCCTGTCGATGCAGGCCCGGCAACGGGACCTGCTCGCCGAGCTCGCGGCGTCGCTGCTCGCCGGCGCACCCGGCAGCCTCGACCCCGTGCGCGCCGAGGACTGGGCCGTCGCCGCCGACGACGCCGCCCGGCTGCGCGTCGTCGTCGACCAGATCGCGATGCTCACCGACCAGCAGGCGCTGACCTGGCACGCGCGCCTGCGCCAGGTCTGAGGTTCGCCGTCACGAATCCCGCCGTCGTCGCTGGAGAACCAGCGCGCCCGCAGCAACCACGCCCTGGCATCACCGACCAGGGCTTCGATGCGGCCTGCACAGTGCGCCTGTGAGCGGCAATAGTCGCTATGGCGACTATTGCCGCTCACGAGGGATTCAGCGCTCGATCGTGCTGTCCGCCGGCAGCGCCTGGCCGGGGCACTCGGCGAGGATGCGGGAGATCGCGTCGCGCTCGGCCGCGGTGACCCACAGCGTGTACTTCGTCTTCACCGCGACCTGGCGGGCCACGTAGTCGCAGCGGTAGGCCTTCGACGGCGGCAGCCACGTCGCGGCGTCGCCGTCGCCCTTGGACTGGTTCGTCGGCCCGTCGACGGCCAGCAGGTTGAGCGGGTCGTTGCCGAGCAGCTTGCGGGTCGGCGCGTCGAGCTGCTGCGCGCCCTTCTGCCAGGCGTCCGACAGCGCGACGACGTGGTCGATCTGCACCTTCTCGCTGGTGCCCTGGCCACGCTGGAAGGCGATGGTCTTCCCGGTGTAGGGGTCGGCCAGGGAACCGGTGAGGACGACGCAGTCCTTGGTACCGGGCTTGAACGTCTCACCGGTCATGTCCCGGGCGAGGACGTCGTTGCGCTGGTCGCAGCCGTTGCGGTCGACGTCGGACCATGCCGAGCCGAACTGGGTGCGCTCGTAGCCGGTCTTGGGGGCGCGACCCTTGACGGGCAGTGCCGCGAGCGCGGTGGCGGCGTCACCCGTGGCGGTGGCGCCCGCCGCGGGTGCGTCGGCAGGCCCGACCTGGAACCCCGCGGTCTGGAGGGCGGAACATCCCGACGCCCCCACGCTCAGGGCGGCCACCGCCGCCAGTACCGGAACCACCCGTCGCCACGCACGTACCGTTCGCACCTGGGAATCCTGTACCGGCGATCACCGTGGGTGCCGGAGCGACACGGGGGAGTAGCCGGGGCGAACCCGACGGGTCAGAGCTTGTCCGGGTTGACCACCTGGAACACACCTCGGATTCGCCCGTTCGTGATCGAGAGCACAACGACCGACGCCGGTGCTCTGCCCACCGCGTCGGTGCGTACCCCCAGCTCCCCGTTGACGACGACGGGCGACCAGCTCGTCGCGAGCCCGCCCTTGTCGCGGACGATGACGGCCAGCGGATCGTCGTCGCCGGGGGCGGTGACGAGGGGCTCGGGCAGCCAGGGCCCGACGTAGCGCTCACGCCGCACCGCCGCCGACCGAAGCCGGTCGAGGCACAGCCGTCCGACGACGGTCGTCAGCCAGGCCCGCGGCTCGTCGATCACGTCGGTGTCCTGGGCGGCGAACCGCAGCCACGCCTCCTGGACGGCGTCCTCGGCGTCGGCCAGGCTCCCGGTGATCCGGTAGCCGACGCCCAGCACGGTGCGTGCGGTGCGACTCGAAGGCCACGGCGGCGGCGGTCACCGCGCGGACGCTACCGGCGCGACGCACGTCACGTCCGTGCACCGTCACGTCCCGGGGCCCGCTGCCGTCCCATGGGAAACCACCGAGAACGGGAGGACCGATGGACATCCTCGTCACCGGGGGAACCGGCACGTTGGGCCGCGCCCTCGTCGACAGGCTGCGTCACGACGGGCACGCGCCGCGCGTGCTCAGCCGCACCGCGGGGGAGGGGCGCGTGGTCGGTGACCTGCGCACGGGCGCCGGGATCGACGACGCCGTCCGCGGCGCCGACGTGGTCGTGCACTGCGCCACCGCCCCGCGCGGCGACGCCGACACCACCCGGACACTCGTCGACGCCGCCGCTCGCGCCGGCAGCCCGCACCTGCTGTACGTGTCGATCGTCGGCATCGAGGGCGTACCGATGCCGTACTACCGGGCCAAGCTCGCCGCGGAAGCCCTCGTCACCGGCAGCGGCCTGCCCTGGACGATCCTGCGCGCCACCCAGTTCCACGACCTGCTGGCGACGATGTTCAGGGCCGGCTCGCGGACCGGGCTGCTGCCCGTCCTCGCCGGGGCCCGGTTCCAGCCCGTCGACGTCACCGACGTCGCCGCCCGGCTCGCCGCGCTCACGATCGCCCCGGCCGCGGGCCGGGTCCCCGACCTCGGCGGTCCGCAGGTGCGCGACATGGCCGACCTCGGCCGGACCTGGCTCGCCGCGACGGGGACACGGCGGCGTGTCGTCGCGCTGCGACTGCCCGGCGCGATGGGGCGCGGGCTGCGCGCGGGCGCCCTCACCACGCCGGAGCACGCCGACGGCACCGTGACCTTCGAGCAGTTCCTGGAGGCGTCGTGAACACGCGCATCGTGCTGCGTGTCGGGCTGCTCGTGCTGGCCGCGACCCAGGCGTTCGTCGGACTCTGGGCACTGCCCGCGCCACGCTCGTTCTACGACGACTTCCCCGCACCCGGCCACAGCTGGGTCTCGGCGCTGCCGCCCTACAACGAACACCTCGTCCGTGACGTCGGCGCGCTCAGCCTGGCGTTGACGGTCCTGCTCGTCGCCGCGGCGATCTGGCTCGACCGCCGGCTCGTCGCGATCACGCTCGTGGTGTTCGCCGTGTGGACGATCCCGCACGTCGTCTTCCACAGCTTCCACCTGCACGGGTTCAGCGCGCTCGACGCCACGTTGCAGACGGCCGGGTTCGCGGTGGAGGTCGTCGTCGCGGCGGCCCTGGCGGTCGTCCTGGTGCGATCAGGCCGCGCGTCGGTTCACTCCTCCGAATGACGTAGCCGCGACACGCGCGACACGCCGCCGGATGCGGTAACACGGTCAGCCTGCGGGGAGATGTCGGGGGTATGAACATGCTGTCCGACGTCCTGACCGTCCTCGCCGGCGGCGCCGGCATCGTCGTGCTGCTGGCCATGGCGGCCCTGCCGCTCTACGGCGACGCCGTGGGCCGCGTCGAGGCCGACGCCCCGCTCATCCCGCAGCCGCGCCGCGCGCCCGAATCCCTCGACGCCGTCGTCCCGCAGCCCGTCGCCGCCTGACCCGCCCTTCTCAGCGGGCTCCCAGCCCGCTCGCAGCCGCGGCACGGCCTGCGGGCTGACCGTGGAGCCATGGTGCTCCACGACGTCCTCACCTGGTCCGCCCTCGCCGCCGCCGTCCTGCTCTTCGCCGTGATGACCGCGGTCCCGCTGCTGCTCGACCACAGCGGACGCCCACCCGGGCCACTACCGTCGCGACGATGAGCCGCCCCACCCCGCGCCTGTCCGTCGTGGCCCTCGACTGCCCCGATCCCGACTCGCTCATCCGCTTCTACTCGGAGCTCACCGGCTGGCCCCTCGCCGAGGGCGACACCGACGACGACTGGCGCGAGCTCGTCGCCGACGGCCCCGTGACGATCGCCTGCCAGCAGGTCGGCGACTACCGCGCGCCGCAGTGGCCGCAGCAGGAGCACCCGCAGCAGCTGCACCTCGACTTCGACGTCCCCGACCTCGACGCCGGCGAGGAGTTCGTCCTCGGCGTCGGCGCCACGAAGGCCGACGTCCAGCCCGGCGAGACGTTCCGCGTCTACACCGACCCGGTCGGCCATCCGTTCTGCCTGGTCCTGGCGACCTGAGCCGTCCGGCCCGCCCGCGCGCCACGGGCCTAGACTCGCGAGCGTGGCAGGGCGTATCCGGGACAGCGACATCATGGAGGTCCGTGACCGCGCCCGGATCGACGAGGTCATCGGCGAGTACGTCGCGCTGCGCCGCGCCGGTGCCGGCTCGCTGAAGGGCTTGTGCCCCTTCCACGACGAGAAGACCCCGTCGTTCAACGTCCGCCCCACGCACGGCACGTTCCACTGCTTCGGCTGCGGCGAGGGTGGCAGCGTCATCGACTTCGTCATGAAGATCGAGGTGGTCGGGTTCGTCGAGGCCGTCGAACGGCTCGCGGAGAAGGTCGGCGTCCGGCTCACCTACGAGGGTGGCGGCAGCTCCGTCCAGCGCGACCGCGGCACCCGCTCCCGGTTGCTCGAGGCCAACCGCAAGGCCGCCGAGTTCTACACCGACAAGCTGCGCGGCCCGGACGCGGCGGCCGCCGTCGAGTTCCTCGCCGCGCGCGGGTTCGACGCCGCCGCGGCCGCCCGGTTCGGTTGCGGCTACGCCCCCGCAGGCTGGGACCTGCTCACCAAGCACCTGCTCGCCGCCGGGTTCACCCTCGACGAGCTCATGAAGGCCGGACTGTCCAAGGAGGGCAGGCGCGGCCCCATCGACCGGTTCCACCGCCGCCTGCTCTGGCCCATCCGCGACCTCGGCGGCGACGTCGTCGGGTTCGGCGCCCGCCGGCTCTACGACGACGACGGCATCGAGGCCAAGTACCTCAACACCACCGAGACGCCCGTCTACCGCAAGACCCACGTCCTGTTCGGGCTCGACCTCGCCAAGCGCGAGATCGCCAAGCGCCGCCAGGTCGTCGTCGTCGAGGGCTACACCGACGTCATGGCCATGCACCTCGCCGGGGTCCCCACCGCCGTCGCCTCCTGTGGGACGGCCTTCGGCGCCGAGCACGTCTCGGTCATCCGTCGGCTCATCGGCGACGACAGCTTCGACCTCGGCGAGGTCATCTACACCTTCGACGGCGACGCCGCAGGTCAGGCCGCCGCGCTCAAGGCGTTCGAGGGCGACCAGAGCTTCGCCGCGCAGACGTTCGTCTCCATCGCCCCTGACGGTCAGGACCCCTGCGAGCTGCGCCAGTCCGGCGGCGACACCGCCGTGCGCGACCTCGTCGCCCGCCGCGAACCGCTGTTCGAGTTCGCGATCCGCTCGATGCTGCGCGACCACGACCTCGACACCGCCGAGGGCCGCGTCGCCGCCCTCCAACGCTGCGTCCCGCTCGTCGCGCGGATCCGTCGGGAAGATCTTCGCGACGAGTACGCCCGCCGCCTCGCCGGCTGGACCAGCTGGGACGACATCGCGATGGTCGTCCGCCGGGTCCGCGAGTCGGCAGGCGCGCCCGCCGAGCCCGGCCGCGGCCGACGCACCCCGCCCCCCGCCGCGGCCCCCGCGAAGGACGACCCCCGCCTGCACCTGCAGCGCGAGGCCGTGAAGGCGGCCCTGCAGGAGCCCGCCGTCGCCGGCCCCGCCTACGACGAACTGCCCGAGGCCGCGTTCACCCACCCCGCGTTCGCGGGCGTGCACCGCGCCGTCGCCGCCGCCGGCGGGGTGTGCGGCGGGATGTCGGGCCAGGCGTGGATCGAGGCCGTCGGCACCGAGTGCGTCCCCGAGTTCCGCGGCCTCGTCCACGAGCTCGCCGTCGAACCGATGCAGCTGCCCCGCCGCACCGCCCGCGGCGGCAACACCGGCAACGGGCTCACCGACGAGGCCCGCTACGTCAGCAGCGTCGTCGCCGGGGTGCGGCTCGCGCTCGTCGAGTCGCAGATCGCCGAGCTCAAGGCCCGTCTGCAACGCACCAACCCCGTCGAGGAGGCCGACGCCTACCACCAGCTCTTCGGCGACCTCGTGCCGTTGGAGCAGTACCGGATCGCATTGCGCGACAAAGCGATGGGGGCGGCAGTCTGATGGGTCTGATGAACCGCCTCACCCAGATCGTCACGGGCCGCGGCGAGCTGCCCGCCGGTTTCGACGCCGTCCTCGAACCCGACGAACGTGTCCTCGCCGTCGCCCCGATCGTCGGCGGCAGCCACGTCGTCGTCACGTCGTGGGGCATCTGGCTGCCCGGCGACGCCCCGCGCCGCATCGGCTGGCACCTCGTCAGCAAGGCCGTCTGGGCCGAGGGCGCGCTCGTCGTCACGGAGGCGACCGAGTCGGTCGAGGACGGCGTCGTGCTGCTCGCCGACCTCCCCCCGCGACGGCTGCGCCTCGATGACCCGGGCAAGGTCCCGCAGATCGTGCACGAGCGCGTCACCGGCTCGATCCGGTCGCGCCACCATCGCGACCTGCCCGGCGGCGGCGCCTGGTTCCTGCAGCGCAAGGTCGCCGGTTCCGACGGCTCGATCCTGCAGGTCCGCCCCGACCCGGGCACCGACCCCGACCTCGTGCGCCGCCTCGCCGTCGAGGTGGCGAGGAAAGCCCGGCAGGGATGACCGGGACGACCGGGACGACCTGGGACCCCGCGCTCTACCTCCAGTTCGACGACGCCCGCTCCCGCCCGTTCCTCGGCCTCGTCGCCCGCATCGGCGCCGCCGCCCCGCGCCGCGTCGTCGACCTCGGCTGCGGGCCCGGCCACCTCACCGAGACCCTCAGCCGGCGCTGGCCCGACGCCGCCGTCGAGGCCCTGGACTCCTCGCCCGACATGGTCGAGGCCGCCCGTTCGCGCGGGATCGACGCGACGCTCGCGCCGGTCGAAACCTGGACGCCCGGCCCGGACGTCGACGTCGTCGTCACCAACGCCGTGCTGCAGTGGGTGCCCACCCACACCGACCTGCTCGCCCGCTGGATCGACGCCCTCCCGGCGGGCGCCTGGTTCGCCATGCAGGTGCCCGGCAACTTCGGCGCCCCCTCCCACGCGCTGGCCCGCGAGCTCGCCGCCCGACGTGGGCTCACCCTGCGCGACGAGCTCGCCGTGGCCGAACCCGCCGACTACGCCTCGATCCTGGGCGGCGCGAAAGTCGACGTCGACGTCTGGGAGACCACCTACCTGCAGCGGCTCACCGGCGACGACCCCGTCCTCACCTGGATCAGCGCCACCACGCTGCGCCCGGTCCGCGACGCACTCGATCCTCCGGACTACGACGACTTCCGCGCCGAGCTCGCGCCGCTGCTCCGCGAGGCCTACCCGATGCGGGCCGACGGCACGACGTGGCTCCCGTTCCGCCGCATCTTCGCGGTGGCGCACAAGGAGTCCTAGGGTCGCAGCAGGTCCCGCACCCGGTGTCCCGGGTCTGCCAGGAACGCCCGCATCGTCACGACAGGCAACGCGTCGTCGTAGGAGACGGTGTGCAGCCGCCCGTCGTCACCGATCTCCAGGATCCGCGCCCGCGGGACCGCGAGCAGGATCGGCGAGTGCGTCGCGACGATGAACTGCGACCCCTGCCGCGCCAGCTCGTGGATGCGCGCCAACGCCGCCATGCACCCCGTCACCGACAGCGCCGCCTCCGGCTCGTCCAGCAGATAGAGACCGCCGGGCCGGAAACGATGGTTGAGCAGGTCGAGGAACGACTGGCCGTGCGACCGCTCGTGCGGCGAGACCCCGCCGTACGCGTCGACCAGGTCGAGCGCCTCGATCTCCGTCGCCACGTTGTAGAACGACTCGGCCCGCAGGAAGAACGACGACAGCTCCCGCCCAGGCGCCCGGCCCACCCGCAACGCCCCGCCCAGCGTCGACTCGCTCGCCCGCGTCGAGAACCGGAACGACCGCGACCCGCCCTCCGCGTTGAACCCTGCCGCGACCGCGATGGCCTCGACGAGCGTCGACTTCCCGGAGCCGTTCTCGCCCACCAGGAACGTCACGCCCGGACCGAGCTCCAGCCGCCGGCCCCGCAGGGCCGCGACGACGGCGAGGTCGAACGGGTGGCACGGTTCGTCGGGGACCGCGGCCTCGTCGATCTCGAGGTACCGCAGGTAGACCGCCGGGCCGGTCGGCGCCCGCCGCCGAGAGGTCAGTGACCGCGCCCGTTCGACGACGCGTCCCCGTGCGGGTTGCCGGTGACGGCCTCCTCGACCCGCGCCCGCACCACCCCCGCCGCGCCCTGCACCGCAGGATGGTCGGTGACACGCTGGTAGGTCCGCACCAGCTGCTCGTAGCGCTCGTGCCCGGCCCGCGCCCCCAACACGTACCCGACGGCCGCACCCAACAAGAACTTCAGCATGTCGCCTCCGCAGGTTCGTCCGTGTTCGCGCCCCATCCTGCCCCAGCTGCAGGTCCGCCGGGTGCCCTGGCGGACAGGCCCCCCGGACGATGCGGCCGAACGGGTGCGCTAAGGTTTGCGAGTCGGAAGGGCGGTGCCCCGGCCGGCACAGCGGTCCTCCGTAGCTCAATTGGCAGAGCATGCGACTGTTAATCGCAGGGTTACTGGTTCGAGTCCAGTCGGAGGAGCTTTCCTCGCAGGTCAGCGGCTTACATGTGAATCTCTGACCAAGATCATCCGGCGTTTTCCCGCCGTAGCCGCTGTCTCCAACGTCTTTCCGGCTCTCTCGGTGAGCACGGCCCAGCGCGTACGCGGCTGCTCTGTTCATCTCGAACCAGCCCGGTGTCGAAGTCGGCGATCAGGTTCTCACGGGCCGCCGTCGCGGAGTGCGGTGCGCAGGATCGCGAGGCCGTTCCAGTGCATCGTCGCCAGCGCGTCGTCGGGGGAGCAGCCGGCGACGTCGACCAGCCAGACGAACGCCTCGATTCCCGTCGCGGCGCGGATCGCGACGGCCAGCCGGTCCCGGTCGATCCCCGGGTGCGTGGCGGCGAGGGGTTCGAGCGCGTCGGTCAGCCATCCGATCACCCGGCCCCGCCGCATCACCGGCTCCGTGGGGTCGGCCTCGGGTTCCAACGACAACCGCAGCGCCGCCCGCAGCTGGGTCTCCCAGTCGCGGACGATCCGGTTCGTGGCGTGGAGCAGCAGGGCGAGGCGCTGCTCGGGGTCGGCGGGCGGGTCCGCGGGCAGCAGCGACGCCTGGTCGACCTCGGGGTATGCGGCCGAGACGAGGGCGCGCTGATTCGGGAAGTACCGGTAGGCCGTGGTCCGGGAGACCGCGGCCGCCCCCGCGGCATCCTCGACCGTCGGCGTCGTCCCGTGGGACAGCAGCTCGCGGGCTGCGTCGACGAGCGCGGTGCGGGTGCGGGCCTTCTGGTTGCGTCGGCCGGTCAGTTCGTAGGGGGTCGACATTGACGCCGACGGTACCGTAGTCCCCTCATGGTACTTCAGTGCCACGAACTTCTCACCAGCGAACGCGGAGGTCTCGTATGAGCACGGACACGGCGAGCGCGAGGGCGAGCACGGACCCAGTCGTCACCGACCCGGGCCTGTACTCGGTGGTGTTCGAGAACGAGCGCGTGCGGGTGCTGGAGTACCGCGACGTGCCGGGCGACCGGACCTGCGAGCACGACCACCCCGACATGGTGATCATCCCGCTGGCCACGTTCCGGCGCCGGCTCACCGTCGGCGGGCGCGAGGTCGAGGTGGAGCAGACGCAGCACCAGGCCCGCTGGGTGGACGCGCAGACCCACATCGGCGAGAACATCGGCGACGTGCCGACACACGCGCTGTTCGTCGAGCTCAAATGAGGCGCCTAGGCTTCCCGTGTGGCTGAGCATCGGGGAGGAGACACGACATCGGCCCGGGCGACGGCGATCCGCGCACTGCTCAACGAGTGGGACTTCATCGGCGTCGTACCTCACGGCGTCCGAGACGAGTACGACTGTCTGATCCTGGAGTTGGGCGAGCACCTGGACCGTGGCGCCGGCGCCGACGAGGTGCAGGCGTACCTGTCGGCCGAGCTGGTAACCCACTTCGGCCTGAGTGGCGGTCGGACCCCCGCCGGCGACGAGTTCGTCGTCGGACTCCTGGCTCTCGGCACGTAGAGCGCGCATCAGCCGACTCCCACGGGTTCGCGTGGGAGGTCGAGGGTTGCGAGCTGGATGACGTTCGGTGGTCGGCTCCGTGGCCGT
>NZ_BJVJ01000036.1 GCF_007989085.1 Pseudonocardia sulfidoxydans NBRC 16205 | reverse complement strand
CGACAGCAGGTCGTCGTCGCCCGCCGCGGGGCCCGACACGGCGGCCAGCTCGGTCATCGCCTGCTGGAGCAGGCGGTGCGCGGCGCCGAGGCGGTCGGGGAACATGTCTCGATCGTAGTCGAACATGTGTTCGAACAGTTGCTGGTCGTCGCAGCTCAGGGACCGTTCGGCGCGTTCACGGCGGGGACCGTTGGGGCGCCGCGGTGACCGGTCGATGTGAAGCCTGAGGACATGGGTGGCAGTTCTGCATCAAGACATCAGTGACAGTTGGTCTCGCTGTCGAGGTCGTTGACGGCGAGGACCTGTGTGAAGGCGCCACCGCTCGGGCCCACTCGCACCGGCCGGCCCGCTCACCGCTGACGGGCCCCTCACGCCACCCGGGAACGGTTTGCTCGAAGCCCGTCCCGCCCTACGTCGTCGACACCGTCACCGCGGTAGCGGAGACGGCCAACCGGTCGCTGATGGTGCGCGGGTCGCGCGGGCCCGGGCAGGTCCGGAGTGGACCGACATCACGGGCAGCCGTGATGTCGAGGGTGCCGACGCGGACTGGGAACACCGCGAGGCCTCCTTGTCGGCGTGGACTCGTCGATGGCGCACTCGACGGTGCCGCCGCCGGACAACCGGCAGCTCGCCTGCTATCCGCTGCTCAACCAGGACGAGGAATACCGGGTCGCGGGCGTCGACCGGTACCTGGCCCCGCATCGGGGTGCTTGTCGAGTGGGACGTCGCGACGTTCTTCCGCCTGCGCGGAGCGACCGAGCCGCCCACTGGAATCCGGCGCCGTCTCACGGCCACCTTGCAGGAACCCACCGAGATGCGCGGCCCGCGAGCGAAGTGCTGCCATCGCTGGTCACAGAGGACCGCCGCGGGTCCATGACGAGATCCTCGGCACCGCGGTCGGGTGCAACCAGACCTACGACAGCTCGTCGGCGACCGCGTTCTCTGCCGAGCTCGGCGTCGGCCGGGTCGAGGGAGGTGATGTCGTCGAGCTCGCTGTAGAAAATCGCGGGCATGGAGGCGACGAGCTCCGGCCACGATGATCGCAGTGCGACGCGATCTCGGCGGGGTCAGTCCCGGGCCATGAACACCTTGCGTGCCGCGCCGTGGTCGGGTGTCGAGATGTAGGCCTGGCCGACGGCGAGATCCTCCAGGGCCGCCGACATGTCCTGGCCGCTGCGTCCCCGCAGGAATCCGGCGACCTTGCGGCTCTGCGGGAAGTTGCAGCGGAAGGCGACCTTGGTGCCGGCGTTGCCGAGTACATCCTGGTGGAAGTCCTCGACGCCCTGGCTCGCGACGACCACCGCGACCCCGTACTTGCGGCCCTCCTTCATGATCTTCGGGAGGGTGACGCCGCGGGCGAGCCGCTGCGCCTCGTCGAGGACCACGGCGAGGCGCAGCTGCGACGTCTGGCCCCAGCGGAACATCTCGCGATAGACCTTGCGCAGCACGAACGCGCCCGCGGCGCGCTGCACCTGTTCCATGAGGCCGTGGACGTCGATCACGACGCCGCGGCGCAGCAGGTCGGCGAAGCCGCTGCCGTGCGGGCCGTCGGCGAACACGCCGAAGTCGCTCAGCGGGCGGAGCCGGGCGATGGTGTTGCGGCTCCGACCGCCTGCCTCGGACGTGCGGACGGCGTCGGCGAGCTCGTCCATCGTCGGCCAGTTCTCCGGGCTCGCCGGGTTGGGGAAGCCGCGCTGCTCGTAGACGGCACGGACACCCTCGTAGACGGTGTTGCGCTGAATCTCCCCGAGCCCGCAGACGTAGCCGATCACCTCTGCCAGCTCCCAGGACGCCTCCCGGTAGCGGGCCGGGTCGTCGATCTCGAACGGCGAGATCGGTAGCCCGAGCGAGGCGTCCAGCACCGCGGCGCCACCTGCCGGGGACGCTGCCATGTCGCCGTGGAAGTCGACGACGAGCGCCGGGAGACCCTGGTCGGCGAAGGAGTTGAGGATGCGCCGTGTGGTGACCGACTTGCCCTGACCGGGGATACCCAGGACGAACAGGTGGGGGCTGCCCGATGTGCTGATCCGCCACCGCACGTCCTCGGCGTGCGCGTCGGCGCCCAGGCTGACCTCGACGACCTCGGGGACCTGCGTCGGCTCACGGACCGGCTGCGGCCCTTCGAGTTCGGCCTCGGCAGGGTCCGGTGTACGGGCGCTCGCCGGGGCCACCGGGGCCAGCTCGGCCGTCGTCTCGACGGAACCGGGTGTCTCGACGACTGCCGGCGGCGGGGTCGGTTCCGGGGTGCGGGGCCGCGGGGACGGGCGGCGGGCCCGCGGCGCGGCGGGAGGCGGCACCGGGGTGGCGACGGGCGGCGGGGTCGGGGTCGGGGTGGCCGCCGTGTCCTGCAGCGGTTCCCGTGACTGCGCCCCGTCGCAGCGCAGCGAGGTGAAGCCGACAGCGGTCAGGTCGGCCGCGGTCAGCACCTCGATCCGCGCTCCGCGGTGCTCGGTCGGGAAGTCCGCCTTGGCATTGCGGCCGAGGCTGACGACGTAGCCGCGGCGGCTGATCTCCGGGACGAGGGCGCGGTCCTCGATCTTCTCGACCATGCGCTCGACCTCGCCGCGACGGCGGTCGTCGAGCAGCCCCATGGCCAAGGCGCGGTCGGCATGGTGGCGCAGGATTCCGCCGAGGCGGGCGAGCTGGAGCTCGGCGTCGATCCGGGGCGGGTCGGTGCGGAAGAACGTGTCGTGCAGCATCGCGACGGTCGCGTCGAGCTGGTCGACGATGTCGTCCACCAGGCCGGCGGGCAGCGCGGCGGCCCGGCGTGACTTGACCTCGATGCACTCGATCTTCATCGTGCGGGCGGTCGTCCGCACGAGCAGCAGGTCGCAGCGGCGGACGCCGGCGTCGCCGCGGACGTCGCCGAACACCTCCTGGTGGGCATCGACGGGAACGACCAGGCAGCCGTCGAGTTCGCCACGTCCACGCAGGTGGGCGATCAGCGCGGCGAGGCTCACCGCTTCGGTCGCCAGGCTGGATCGACCCACGAGCCGCAACGCGAGCCGGCCCGACACCACCTGCAGGTGGTCGAGCGCCACCCGGACCGACCCGTCGACGACGTCGAGGTTCAGCCCGGTCATGGCGTCGGCCAGCAGGCGTTGCACGTCTCCTCGGTGGGTCGTCGTGACGGTCAGTCGGGGGCCGAGCCCTTCGAGGAAGTCGGGGGCGTAGTCCAGCACGTAGGGCTGTGCGCCGGAGCCGGGAACGCCCGCGAACACGTCGACACCGAGGTTGCGGTCGAGGGTGATGACCCAGTCGGCTCGCTCGTGGGCGGCCTCCAGGGCAGCGAGCTCCTCGCGGCCGAGGCGGGCGGTCAGCGCGAGCGGGCCCCGCGGGTAGCCGAGCGCGATCGACAGGGCCGCCTGGTAGCTGCGATGGGCGTCGACCGCGTCGGCGGCGCCGTCGCGGTTGCGGAGCCGGACCGCGGGCGCGGTCCGCCAGACGGGGGTCGGCGCCGACACCCGCTGCGTCTGTGCCGGGGTCAGCAGGTTGCGGAAGGACACCGTCGCGTCGGCGACCGCGACGGCCGCGACGTCGGCGGCGTCCTCGGTCTGTCGCGCAGCGAGGTCGGAGACGACGGCGATGTTCGCCGCGTCGACGTCACCCGCGATGCGGGTGTGCGCCCGCACCGTCAGGCCCAGGGGTGGGGTGAGGTGCGACCTTGCTCCCCTGACCTGCTGGTTCGCCGCCGCGCGTTGAAGATCGGTGAGTGCCGGGATCGGGTCGGTGAGGGAGAGTCGGCTGCTGTAGGCGATCAGTTCGAGCCGGGCGGGCGGTGCGGCCACGTCGTCGCCGGCGTCGGGCTCACGCAGCACGGATTCTTCGAGGGCCCGGGCGAGCAGCTCGCCCGACCCCGCGTTGAGCGCGAGGATCCGCAACGCGTCCTGTCCGGCGTTCACCGACCGGTAGGCGGCGATCCGCTCGGCGACGGTCGACGGTGGCACGTCCGCCCCGACATCGCGCCGGTCCAGACCCAGCACCTCGAGGACCGCCTGCACGGCGGCGCCCGGTTCCGGCTCGGACGGGTCCAGGTACACGCCTGTGCCGAGCGTCGCCTCGCGGACGTAGACGAAGGCCGTCCCCGTGACGCCGAACATGGCGAAGGGAAGGTTTGCCGGCGTGACCCGGCGGGTGAGCCGCCCGTCGACGGACTGCTTCCGTTTCGCCGCCGACCGGCCGAGAGTCGTGAGCGCCTGCGCCCACTCGCCCAGCGTGCGGTCGTACTCGGCGGTCCAGGCCAGACGCAGGGGCTGCAACGGCAGCGCGATCATCGCGGCGATCGGGTTGTTGCCGGCGGTGTCGATCGACAGCCGGACGGTGTCGAGCGCCAGCAACGACATTCGCACGGTGTCGTCGGCCGCGGTGTCCAGGGCACGCCGGTAGGCCTGGCAGTAGGCGGACACCTCGGCCCGCAGGTCGTCGTCCCACTCCAGGGTCTCGACCGCGGACCGTGGACGGCGGGCGTCGAGCTTCTCGAACAGGCGCCGTCGCCGGTCGGCGAACGCCTGCGGCAACGCGCCCACCACAGGCTGCAGGCTTTCGGCGTCGACGACGTCCCCGAGCCGCCCATCGGCCTCCCACGCGACGACGCGACCGCGTTCGCGCAGCAGCCTGTCCTGCAACGCCGTCAATGCCGGGCTCAGTGCGAGCAGCGCGGTGCGCCGCCCGCCGAGCCGCACCGAGAACACGGCGTCGTTCCAGCTCGGAGCGTCCTCGCCGAGGTCGTTCTGCCCCCTCGAGCGCCGCGTCGAGCCGGGCCTGGGCGAGCGAGGGGGTCGATGCGCGACGGGTCGGCCCGACAACGGGGTCCTGCTCCCAGCGGACCCCGAACTGCTGGCTCTCGTCGACGGCCTCGTCGCCGCTGCGCAGCAGGACCGGCTGCCCGTCGGCGTCGATGCCGGTCAGCCGGAGGACCAGGAGGGCTCCGTCCGCGAGGTCCTCCTCGGCGATGTCCAGGCGCACGGTCGCGCGGCGCTTGTCCCCCTTCACCGTCTGCCGGGCGACCGGCTCGCCGTCGACGTCGCGCAGGTCCGCGGGCGGCAGTGCCTCGACCAGCCAGCGGTCGACGGTGTCCGCCTTCGGCGGGTCGGTCCGCCACACCACGGTCACGGTCGCGGGCGTGTCGGGGCCGGTCTCGACGTAGGGCAGATCGCCGGGGTTCTCCTGGTTGAGCCGGGTCCCCGCCCGCAGGGTCCCGTCCTCCTTCAGGAAGGGGTCGATGCGGACGCTGCCGACCTCCACGGTCCGGCGCTCGACGAGCGGCCACAGGTCGAACGTCAGGTCGTGGGGCGGGAGCGCGAGCGGCTCCGCCCACGACGGGGCGTCGGAGAGATCGATCTCGGGCCGGGCGAGGTAGCGGGCGATGCGGTCGCGCTCGTCGCCCTCCTGCAACTCGGCTGCCGTGAGCCGGTCGGCCACCGAGGCGACAGCCCGGACGGGCCGCGAGACCGCCCGCGCGCACGCGGCGTTGCGCGACAGGCGCTTCAGCAGCTCCGGTCCACCCAGGTCTGGCACCAGGCCGACCATCCAGAGCGCGGTTCCGAGGGTCGCCCAGGACGCGTCCGCGACCACCGCCGCGACGTAGCGCGCCCAGGCCTCGACGGGGCGTCCACGTCCGAGCTCGCGCGCGACCTGCCGTACACCGGCCTGCAGTTCGGCGTCGGTGATCGACGCGACGAGGAGTTCGGCGGCCTTGGCGAGGAGCCGGGTCACGTCGATGCGGGCGAAACTGTTGTCGAGCGAGCTCGCGGCCGACCCGCTGCCGACCGGGACCATCAGGACGAGCTGGCGCTCCTTGCGGTTGCGCAGTTCGACGGCGCGCTCGGCCGGGATCGCGAGCTTGCCGTCGGCGTCACCGGGATGGTCGACGAGGACGTGGACGTCCGCGAGCCCGGCCGGGAGCCGGTCGCGCAGTACCTCGACCAGTTCGCCTGCGTCGCCGCGGCGGATGCTGTCGATGCGCACGCAGTTCCCCGCGTCGTGGCCTGTCAGCGCGTCGGCGATCTGTTCCGCGATCTGTCCGAGCACGAGCGGCGGCAGTGACCCGGGCGACGCGAGGGTGGGCGCGGACATCAGGCGGCTCCGAGTGGGTGACGGACGATCTGCACCGAGAAGTCGTCGGAGAGGCTGTCGAAGCAGCCCAGTAGCTGGAGCCGCTGGGTGAAGGCGTTGCGGTTCGCGGTCGCGGCCTCGCGGGCCTCGGCCCCGTCGAGGAACGCCGGCGGTCGGTCGACGAGGATGCCGAATCGGTTCGCGAGCGCGTCGAGGACCTCCCGCAGCGACATCGTCTCGCGGCTGGACCTGCCGTCCTCGTCGACGAACACGGCCATGAGCAGGGCGGTGAGCAGCTCGTCCCCCGGGGCGTAGCGCCAGGAGCGCCGGTGGCGTGACGATCCGCGCAGAAGCCCGTAGGGCTTCTCGAGCGCACCCACCGACCAGAACCAGGCGACGGCGTTCTTCATCGCACGGGTCTGGTTGACGTGCTCGACGATGTCCAGCAGCTTGTCCAGCTCGGACGTGTCGGCCCCCTGCACCTTGCGCAGGAAGTCGAGCTCGGGACCGGTAGCCTCGTCGGAGTCCGCGGCCTCGGCGACCAGGTCGTCGATCCTGCCTTCCGCGTAGGACTCGACGCGCCGGTGGTCGCGCAGCTCGGCCAGCCGGACGAGCCGGTCCGCACGCGAGGCTCCGGCCAGCCGTTCCAGCTCCCCGGCGATGCGTGGGAGGGCCTGCTCGACGACGACGAACGTCATGCGGTCCCGGAAGGCGAGCCGCACCCGGTCGAGGTCGCGTTCGACGCAGCGGCGCGACAGCCGGTCGGACTCGGACCCGAGGTCGCCGGTGAAGTCGCAGTACATCTCCAGGGGCGACGCCGGTGCGGGCCCGTCGCCCAGGTCGCCGGGACGTTCGCCGGTGCGCAACAGGTGGTGGGCTGCGGCGTCGGCACGCAGGCTGAAGGTGAACAGGCCCAGCGCCATGACGGCGGCGAAGCTCGACATCAGCGCCGGGACCGGCAGGCGCTCGCCGTAGACGCGCAGGTGGGCGAGCAGGGTGTCACCGAGGGCCGCGGCGACGCCGGGCAGGGAGCTGTCGGCGGCGTCGGTGTCGACCTCTCTGGCGTCGCCCATGTCGAAGCCCTCGACGAACCGGAACGCGAGCAACGCACCGATGTCCAGGGCGGCCGGGTCCTCCAGGCGGGGCTCCCACCGAGGCCCGGGGCCGATGGCCAGACCACGGCCGATCGTGCGGGTCACGAGGTCACGCAGCTCGGCCGTCGCGACTCCGGTGTCTTCGGCCCGGCCTTGCCGGGAGACCGCCTCGAGCATGAGTCGGTACACGACGTCGTCGATCCCGCGATGGCGGTGACGTTCCTTCGGCAGACCGGCCCGGTACACCGCCAGGGTCGACGGGGCGACCGCCAGCATCTGCTCACCGGTATTCGCCCGCCCCACCGCACCCATGTCGACCACGCACGAGCGCAGCCAGCCGTCGAGCAGCGCCAGGTCGCGGGGATGGTCGTCGAACCCCTCCACCGTCCTGCTCGCCAGCATCGTGCGGCGGTAGCCGTCGTAGTCCTTCGCGTCGGTGCGCGAGCGGCTCGACCTGCCGCCCTTGACACACATCTCGAACAGCTGCGGCAGGACCCGGTCTGTGTCGGTGTCGAGCAACGAGAACACCGTCAGTGTGCGGTACTGGTAGGTGCGCAGCGGCAGCGGCAGCGTGATCGTCATTCTCAGCCTTCCCGCACGATGCGGCCGTCAGGTGTCACACGCGCACTGAGCGACGAGCCCGCGCCGTCGACGATGCGCACCGAACGCGCCGGCTCCAGACGTAGGCGGTCACCGAAGCTCTGGATCTCCTTGCGCAGCGCCGCCGACGCGGTGTCGCCGAGGATCTCCCCGTCGGCCGAGCGCAGCAACAGCTCCGCGGTGTCGAGGGTGATCCGCAGCCGCGCGTTCGAGCCGCGGTGGCGCAGCTCCAGCTGGTCGGGGAACGACTCGACGTACGGCGCCTCGGCGGTCGCGCTCACGAGCTCGAAGTCCGCGGCCGGGAGCTCCTTGACCACCACGATCGACCGTACCGACGGGTCGTCGAAAACCCTCTCGCGCAACGCGAGCGCACCTTCGTCGGGATACCCGGCGAACGCCAGGACCCGCGAGATTCCCAGCAGGATCCGCGGCAGGCCTGCCACGGGGTTCCGCAACGCGTCGAGGAACGCCTCGAAGTGCCGGTAGCTGCGGACCTCGGCGCGCGCGGTCGCGATGTCGGCCTCGCCGAAGTACACCGCCCGCTTCAGATGCGTCATCGTCGCGGTGTCGAGCCCCGCGAGGTCGGGCACCAGGTCGCGGCGGCCGCGCGCCGCCCGCGCGACCGCCGGCGCCGGGAGCCGTGCCGGGTCGACGTCGGCCCACTCCTGGACGAGGTAGTCGCCGCTGGCGGCGTCGAACGCGAGGTCGAAGGCCCGCCGGCCGCGTCGCGGGTCGAGGCCCCGCTCCACGTCGTCGTGGATGTCGTCGCACGACGCGTCCCCGGTGACGAGCCAGCCGAACGCCGAGCGGAGGTCCCGGACGGTCGCCCGGCGCCTCCGGCGCAGATGGCTCACCAGCAGCAGCTCGGCCACCGCCTTCTTGGCCTGGCCCGTGCGGAACTGCTCGGCGTTGCGCGCTTGATCGGGCAGACGTCGCGCACCTCGCAGCCCCCGCAGACCTGCCACCGGTGCAGCACCGTCAACGACGCGAGGACGTTCGCGCCCAGCGCCGGCCCGTCGAGGTCGGGCATCGCGAGTGCACGACGCTTGAGGTCGACCAGCACCGTCCGGGAGCCGCGTGGGGCGGGCGCGCCGAGCCGCTGCCGGTCCAGCTCCCGTGAGGCATCGGGATAGCGCTCCGCATTGTCGAGGCAGAACTGCGCGATCCGTCCGTCGTTGGCGGCGATCAACACGGTGCGACGGGCCGGGTCGTCGCCCTCGCCAGGATCGAGAGCACGACGCAGGAGATCGTCGGAACTGAGCTCGCCGTGCGACTCCGACGCGTCGTAGACCGCCGCGTAGGTCCGGCCGTCGAGCCGGCGGCGCCAGCCTGCCTCGTCCTCGTGGACGGTGACCGCACCGGCCGCGTCGAGCTCGGTGCCGACCTTGACCAGGAACGACGTCTTCCCGTCGCCGGGGTTGCCCGAGAGCACCACCACGTCGAGCTCCCCGGCGACGACGGCCGGGAGCAGTTCGTGATCCAGACGGGTGCGGACGTAGGTGTCGTGGGCGAACTCGTCGTCGAGGCCCCGGTTGCCGGAGTTGCCGATCCCGCTGTGCCGGTACAGGCCGCGCAACGCAGCGACCGTCGGGTTCACCACGCGCCGTCCCGGGACGACGACGATGTCGTCGACACGCGCCAGCTCCTCGGCGAAGGCACCGGCATCGGACGGGCGGTCTCCGGGGTCGGCCTGGACCGCGCGGTAGAGCGCGTCGAGCAGGCGGCCGTACCGTTCGACCTTGTCCGCCGCGGGCGGCACCAGGGTGCGACGCTCGTCGATGCCCGGACCCGCGTAGGGCAGCCGCCCGAGCAGGGCGTGCAGGACCGACGCGGCGGCGCTGTAGATGTCGGCCGACGGCGACCACAGCCGCCGCGACCACACCTCGGGAGCGGTGTAGGGCGGCGACCCGACCGCGGACTGCGCCGCGTCGGCCCGCGAGGCCAACCCGAAGTCGATCAGAACGGCACGGCCGTCCTCACGGACCACGATGTTGTTGGGGCTGACGTCGCGGTGGTAGATCGACTGCGAGTGAGCGTGGGCCAGGCCGTTCAGCACGTCGACCGCGATCCGGCGGGCCTGCTCACGATCGAGTGCGGGGCGTCCCGTCGTGAGCTCGTGCAACGTCTCCCCGGGGACGTACTCCTGCACCAGCACTCCGGGTTCCGGCCGAGCCAGGCGGTCGTACACCCGGGCGCACCGGTGGCTGCGCAGCAGGCTCGCGTGCTCGTACTCCGCCTTGACCTGCTCGGGTGTCACGCGGCCCGGCCGCAGGTGTTTGATCGTCCGACGTTCGTCGAGGTTCTCGTCGTGGGCGAGCCACGTCACTGCCCATGCGCCCTCGCCGAGCTTGCGCAGCAGGCGATAGCGCCCTGCCAGCAGGGCGTCCTGCCCGATCCGTTCGTCGTCGACCGGGTCGGTCCGGCGGGGGCCCGGCGGCTCGGGCGGGGCCGGTGGCGGCGCCTGGTCGGTCGCGGTGGCGGCGTCGGCTGCGGTGAAGGTGTCCCCCGGTGTGCGTGCCAGGCATCGCGCCAGCACCTCACCGACGACGGGGTACTCGGGGGCACGCCGGGCCGCGAGCGCGTGGTCGGGGTGATCGGTGGCGTCGCCGTGGAGCCATTGGACGAGGCTCAGCGCGAGGCTGTAGAGATCGTCGGCCGGGGTGAACATCTCCATCGTCACGCCCGGCGCGCGGAAGCTCGCCGACGGGTGCGTGTCGTCGAGCGACGGCGCGATCGTCTCCGCCGTCGGGAGGTGCGCGCGGTCGAAGTCGCGGAACCGGACCCGGTTGTGCTCGGTGACCTCGATACTGCGCAACCGCAGCGCGCGGTGGGTGATGCCGCGCGCATGGACCTGGGCCAGGGCGAGGAAGGCGTCGTGCACGACCGGGACTCCGATGCTCGGCGGCACCCGGCCGTCGTCACCCGGCTCCGCCCGCCGGGATGCGGCGAGCTTCGCCAGGCTGGTGCCGTCGGTGGCGACGGTGGTGGGGGTGATGAGTCGGCCGTCCAGCTCGAACCAGCCCTGGACGCGCCAGGCCCGGTCGTCGGCGGCCAGGGCGGCCAGTGCGTCGTGCTCACGGGTCGCGAGGAGCCGCGCCCGCTCGGGGTCAGCGGCACCCGCGACCGGTACCGACACCAGGTCCACCAGCTCGCCCGCCGGGTTGCGCGACGGGTAGACGAGCGCGTGTCCGCGCTGCATCGGACGGCGCTCGACGCGGTACTGGTAGATGAACGTCGGCGGCGCTTCGGGCCCCCGGGCGGGGAGCCCGAGCAGAAATCCCATGAGCTCCTGCCGCAGCGGCGCCATCGACGTCGGGCACGTGGCATCCAGGCGGAGCAGCGTGGGTGCCGCGTCGTCGAGGGCGAGCACGACGTCCTCGCCGAGCTCGGCGGCGCCCTCGAGGTGCAGCGTCGGGTGCGAGAGCACGACATGTCCGCGCACCATCCGGTGCCCGTGCGGAAATGCGTTCTCGGCCTTGCGCCAACCGGGGATGCGGGTCTTGATCCGTCCGGCGAGCACCCGGGTGGCGTGCTGCACCTGGCTGTTCGGGCTGTGCCGGCGTTCCCCGTTGACGTACCAGCCGACCTCTCCGACGACGACGTGGCGGCCCCACGACTTCTCCTCGCACAGGTACACCGCCCGTGGGGAGACGACGACGAGATCGAGGTCGACGGTGCCCATCCCGTCGGGGATGTCGCGGCCGGCGACGATGTCCCAGTCGGCCGGTAGCTCGTGAGCGAGCCGCCGCGCGGTTCCCTCCTCGCCCGGGCCGTGCCAGTCACCGAGGACGTGTAGACGTGCCAAGTCGTCGCTCCCCATCGTCGGCCCGTCCGGAAGAAGGACCCCATGGGCCCAGTTCTCTCCGGTCCCCCGACCGCGGATGCGACTCACCGTAGTAGATCGAATTCGGCACGCTGCTCGAGCCACCCCATTGAGCGAGAATGCAATTCACTGCATTGCGGACCGTGACCAAAATGGGGTCGTTCGCTGCCGAAATTGTGACGCGCTGTCGCGGGCTCCGCCGCTCGGACGTATCGACTCGGACAATCGCCGCAACGGTCGTTCGGATCCGAGCGACCTGTCGCGGGAGACGGGGCGGACGAGTCGGTCTGTAAGCCGGATCCTGTTCCCGGGGACCTCGCGGCCCTCCGTTCGGCGACCATCCATCTCGGTCCGCCGTTGCCGACGCACTCCTGCGGCCTACCCGCAGACTCGGACGGGCCGCCCTCGAACGTCTGCGCAGCTCCCTCGCGGGAGCCTCTTGGCCTTGCTCCGGGTGGGGTTTACCTAGCCACCCCGGTCACCCGGGGTGCTGGTGGTCTCTTACACCACCGTTTCACCCTTACCCCCGATTCTCACCGGAGGCGGTCTGTTCTCTGTGGCACTGTCCCGCGGGTCGCCCCGGGTTGCCGTTGACAACCACCCTGCCCTGCGGAGTCCGGACTTTCCTCGGCGACGACCCGGAGGCCGTCGACGCGGCCGCCCGACCGACTCGTCCGCGCCCTGAACTCTACGGGCCCCCGGTGTGGCGCGATCACCACGGGGTCGCGGCGGCGAAGGCCGAGGACGCCGATTACCGTCGGGACGTGCTGCACCTGACCGCCGGAAGTCTGACGTTCCTGCTCGTGGCGGGCCTGGTGGCCGGTGCGGTGAACGCCATCGCGGGCGGCGGGTCGTTGCTGGTGTTCCCGGCCCTGCTGGCGGTGGGGCTGCCGCCGTTGAACGCGAACGTCACGAACTCGATCGCGCAGTGGCCCGGCTATCTCGGCAACGTCGTGGGGCAGCGGACCGAGCTGGTGGGGCAGGGCCGCCGGATCGCGTTCACGGCCGTGGCGGCGGTGGCGGGGGCCGCGGTCGGGTGCGTGTTGCTGCTGTTGTTGCCGCAGAGCGTGTTCGACGCCGTCGTCCCGGTCCTGGTGCTGCTGGCGAGCCTGGTGATGGCAGTCGGGCCGTGGCTGAAGAAGAAGATCGGCACACCGGAGGCCGAGGCGCCCGACCGCATGGGGGTGCTGCTGCCCGCGGTGTTCCTGGCCGCGGTGTACGGCGGCTACTTCGGCGGGGCGCTGGGCGTCATCCTGATCTCGACGCTGTCGTTGCTGGCCAACGACCGGCTGGTCCGGCTGAACGCGCTGAAGGGTCTGCTGTCGCTGATCGTCGCGACGGTGACGGTGCTGATCTTCTCGCTGCGCGCACCGGTGGAGTGGTCGGCGGTGGCGCTGCTGGCCCCGGCGACGCTGGTCGGCGGTTTCGTGGGGGCGCGGATCGCGCGGAGGATGCCGGAGAACGTGCTGCGCTGGTGCGTCGTCCTCCTCGGTGTGGGCGTCTCGATCTGGTTGTTCCTGACGTAGATGGCCGCCGCGTAGATGGCCGCCGCGGTCTCGGCGCTGCTGCTCGTCGTGGTGCTCGTCGTCGCGGCGGTGCGCCCGCGTGGGCTGCCCGAGGCGGTGGCCGCGGTGCCGGCGGCCGCGGTCGTCGTCGCGGTGGGGTTGCTGCCGGTGCCGGCGGCGCTGGCCGAGGTGGCTGCGTTGGGGCCGACGGTCGGGTTCCTGGCGGCGATCCTGCTGCTGGGCCGGCTCGCCGAGGCCGAGGGCGTCTTCGCCTGGTTGGGGGCGCGGCTGGCGGTGGGGTCGCGGGGGCGGCCGGTGCGGCTGCTGGGTCTGGTGTTCGGGGCGGCGTCGGCGACGACGGTGGTGCTGAGCCTGGACGCGACGGTGGTGCTGCTGACGCCGGTGGTGTTGCTGACGGCGCGCCGGCTGGCGGTGCCGGGCCGGGCGCATGCCTACGCGTGCGGGCACCTGTCGAACTCCGCGTCGCTGCTGCTGCCGGTGTCGAACCTGACGAACCTGCTGGCGTTCGGCGCGGCGGGGGTGTCGTTCCTGGGGTTCGCGGGGTTGATGGCGCTGCCGTGGCTGGTGGCGGTCGCCGTCGAGTACGTGGTCGTGCGGTTGTTCTTCCGCGCCGACCTGCCGGCGGCCGCTCCGACGCCGACTCCGACGACGACTCCGAGGACGCCGGCCAACGGAACCGCACCGCCGCGGTTCGCGCTGGTCGTGCTGGGGCTGACGCTGGTCGGGTTCGGGGTGTCGTCGACGGTCGGGCTGGAGCCCGTCTGGGTCGCGGCCGCCGGAGCAGTGGTGCTGGCGGCCCGCTCGCTGACGACGCGGTGGATCGGCGTCGCCGGGGTCGTGCGGGCCGTCGATCCGCTGTTCTGCCTGTTCGTGCCGGCACTGGGGATCGTGGTGGCGGCGGTGGGCGCGCACGGGCTGACCGACCTGCTGCGCAGGCTCGTCCCGACCCCGGACGCCACCTCGCTGCTCGTGCTGCTGGCGGTGGCGGGGATCGCGGCGGTGCTGGCGAACGTCGTCAACAACATCCCGGCGACGCTGGTGCTGCTCGACGTGGTCGCGACCGCTCCCCCGAGCACCCGGACCGGCCTGGTCCTCGCCGTCCTGCTGGGGGTGAACATCGGCCCGAACCTGACGTTCGTCGGGTCGCTGGCGACGTTGCTGTGGCGGCAGATCCTGGGCGCGCGCGGCACCCGGGTCGCGCCGGGCGAGTTCACGAGGCTGGGCCTGCTGACCGTCCCCGCCGCGCTCGCTGCCGCGACCTGCGCACTGTGGCTGGCCCTGCGCGTAGCAGGCCTGTGATCATGGGATGAGGCGGATCGGCGACGCATCCGTCGCCGATCCACCACGACCGGCGATCAGGGCAGGTGCGAGGTGTCGTTCACCAGCCGGACCGAGGTGCCGCCGTCGGGATAGAAGTCGGCGATGGACAGCGACGCGGTGTCCAGGTGCAGCCGGTAGAGGATCGACGGGCCCGCGCCCAGCGCCTGCTGCAGCAGCAGCTTGATCGGCGTCACGTGGCTGACGACGACGACCGTCGACGCCGGGTACTCGGCGAGGATCGCGTCCCGCTCGACCACCACCCGGGCGCCGACCTGCGCGAAGCTCTCTCCCCCGGGCGGGGCGACGTCCTGGCTGCCCAGCCAGCGGGCGTGGGCGTCGGGATCGAGCTCGCGCGCCTCGGCGAAGGTGAGCCCGTCCCAGGTTCCGAAGTTCGTCTCGATCAGACCGTCGCGCACGACCAGCGGCGCCCCCGTCGCGTCGGCGACCGCCTGGGCCGTGGCGCGCGTGCGGCGCAGCGGCGAGGTGAGGACGGCCGCGATCCCGGTGACGCCGGCGAGCCGGGCGGCGGCGCCGGCGGCCTGGGCGCGGCCGAGGTCGCTGAGCTCGGGGTCCCCGTGACCGGAGTAGCGGCGCTCCACCGACAGCGGCGTCTGGCCGTGGCGCAGCAGCAGCATCCGGGTGGGGGCGCCGACCTGCCCGGTCCAGGCGGCGCTCGCCGCCGGGGCGGACGACGTCACAGACCCGACTCCGGGGTGCGGACGAGGATGGCGCCGCACTCCTCGCAGTGGACGACGTCGTCGGCAGCGGCGGCGCGCAGCTGGCCGATGAACGTCCGGTCGAGCTCCAGACGGCATGCGCCGCAACGGCGTTCGCGCAGCAGCCCGGCCCCGACCCGGCCCTGGCTCAGGCGGGTCTCGTAGGCGGCGAGCAGGTCGGCGGCGCCGATCGAGGCGACCGCGTCGGCGCGGGCGCGTCGCCTGCCCGCCTCGGAGGCGGTGATGTCGGCGAGCGCGGAGTCACGGCGGGCGCCGACGTCGGTCAGCGTCTCCTCCGCGGTGGCGAGCTCACCGCGGGCGTGGTCGAGGTCGATGCCGACGGCTTCGCGCTGCTCCATGATCTCGAGCTGCTCGTCCTCCAGGACGCCCTGGCGGCGGGCGAGGGTCTCGAGCTCGTGCTGCAGGTCGGAGGCCTGCTTGGCACCGACCCCGGCCGACGCCAGCATCTCCTGGTCGCGGACGGTGCGGGCGCGCACGCCCTCGACGTCGCGCTCGATGCGGCGGATGTCGCGGTCGAGGTCCCCCGCGGAGGTCTCGATGCCGACCAGCTTGTCCTTGGCCGCCTGCACCGCCTTCTCCGCGGTGGCGTGCTCGCCGTCCTCGGGGAGGGTGCGGCGACGGTGGGCGAGCCGGGCCAGCTCGGCGTCGACCTCCGCGAGGTCCAGCAGCCGGCGTTGGTCGGCCGGGTCGGCCTTCATGTGGGGTTCCTTCCGATGGTCCACGGGTCGGTCCGCAACCGCGAGACACCGACGTCGACGCTACCGCCTGTCGCGGCGCGGACGACGTCGGCGGCCTGCGCGCACCACGGCCATTCCGACGCCCAGTGTGCGACGTCGACGAGCGCCGGCCGCGGCGGGCGGGGACCGGTCCCGGCGAGGACGTGTTCGGAGGCGGGATGGTGGCGCAGGTCGGCGGTGACGTAGGCGTCGACGCCCGCGGCCGCGGCGGCGTCGAGGGCGGAGTCGCCGGCGCCACCGCACACCGCGACGCGCCGGACCATCCGGTCGGGATCGCCCGCGGCGCGCACGCCCCACGCGGTGGCGGGCAGGCCCGCGGCGACACGATCGGTGAAGGCGGACAACGGTTCCGCGGTGTCGAGCGTCCCGATCCGGCCGAGCCCGAGTTGGGAGGGCAGCTCGGCGAGCTCGAGGACGTCGTAGGCCGGTTCCTCGTAGGGGTGGGAGGCCAGCAGCGCGGCGACGACGGCGGCACGGCGGTGCCGGGGCAGCACCATCTCGATGCGGGTCTCGGCGACGCGTTCGAGCTTGCCGACGGCGCCGATCGTGGGCCGGGCGCCCTCGTGGGGCAGGAACTGGCCGGTCCCCGCCGTCGCGAAGGAGCAGTGGCTGTAGTCGCCGATGTGCCCGGCGCCGGCGTCGGAGAGGGCCTCGTGGACGGTGGTGAGCTCGGGGCCGGTCGGGACGAACGCGATGATCTTGTCGAGCGCCGGTGCGGGCGCGGCCTGCAGCGGCCCCTCGACGGTGAGGCCGATCGCGGCGGCGAGCGCGTCGGACACCCCAGGCGAGGCGGAGTCGGCGTTGGTGTGGGCGGTGAAGAGGCCGGCGCCACCGCGGATCAGCCTGTGCAGCAACGCCCCCTTGGGGGTGTCGGCGCCGACGCCGTGGACGCCGCGCAGCAGCAGCGGATGGTGGGTGACGAGCAGGTCGGCACCGGCGGCGAGCGCCTCGTCGACGGTCTCGGCGACGGGGTCGACGGCGATGTGGACGCGGCGGACCTCGTCGTCGGGGTCGCCGCAGACGAGGCCGACGGCGTCCCAGTCGGCGGCGAGCCGCGGCGGGTAGGCGGCGTCGAGGGCGGCGACGACCTCGCGCAGGGTGGTCATGCGGCGGCCTCCCGGGTGACGTCGGCGAGGGCGTCCCGGAGGGCGTCGGCGAGGCGGGCGGCGACGTGTGGGGCGCGGACGGCGACACGGACGTGGTCGGGTCCGAGGCCGGGGAACGTGTCGCCCCGGCGGACGGCGATCCCCCTGGCGCGCAAGCGGTCGCGCACCGCCGGGCCGGTGCCGGCGGGCAGGGTGAGCAGCAGGTAGGGCGCGACACCGGGGGCCACGTGCACCCCGGGGACCGCAGCCAGTGCGGCGGCCTGCGTGGCGCGCCGGTCCGCGAGCTGCGCGGCGGCGTCGGCGGCCGCGGCGAGCGCGGCGGGCTCGCTGCACGCCCGCACCGCCTCCAGCACCAGGGTGCCGACGGGCCAGTGCGGCCGCCCCACCGCAAGGCGCGCAAGGAGTTCCGGGGCACCGAGGGCGTAGCCGGCGCGCAGCCCGGCCAACGCCCACGTCTTGGTGAGGCTGCGCAGCACCAGCAGCCCCGGGACACCGGCGGCAGCGGCGAGGGACTCGGGCTCGCCCGGCACGGCGTCGGCGAACGCCTCGTCGACGACGAGCGTCCGCCCCGGCCGGGCCAGGGCGCGCAGCGTGTCGGCGGGATGCAGCACACCGGTCGGGTTGGTGGGGTTGCCGACGACGACGAGGTCCGCGTCGGTGGGCACGGCGGCCGGGTCGAGGCGGTGCCCGTCGTCGGCGTCGGTGAGGACGCGGGCGACCGGGACGCCGGCGTCGCGCAGCGCGGCCTCGGGCTCGGTGAACCCGGGGTGCACGACGGCGGCGAGCGCGGGCCGCAGCCGCGGGAGCATCGCGAAGCCCTCGGCGCTGCCTGCCAGCACGAGGACGTCGTCCACGGAGCGGGCGTGCCGGACCGCGACGGCCTCGCGGGCGGCGGCGTCGTGGGCGGCCGTCGGGTAGGCGGCGAGGTCGTCGAGCGCTGCGGCCAGCCGGTCGCGCAGCCACCGCGGCGGCGCGTCGCCCTGCACGTTGACGGCGAGGTCGAGCAGGCCGGGCGCGGTCTCGACGTCGCCGTGGTGACGCAGCGGATCCGCGGGGAGCGGGCCGGGGTCGTCGTGGTCTGCCACCATGGGACGTCACCCTACGGTGATCGGTCCGGGCGTCTTGCCGGGACGAGCCGTGACGCCGGGGGCCTGCCCGGTTTGTGATCCGGCTCGCGCGGGCGTGCACCGCGGGTGGTGCGCCCTACGGTGGCCGGGTGCATGTCAGTTTCGTCTGTACGGGCAACATCTGCCGCTCCCCCATGGCCGCGCAGGTGCTCCGCGCCCATCTCGACCGCGCCGGTGTGCGTGACGTCGTCGTCACCAGCGCCGGGACGGGCGGGTGGCACGCCGGTGAGCCCGCCGACCCCCGGGTCGTGGAACTGTTGCGCAGCAAGGGTTACGACACCGACCACGTGGCACGCCAGATCGACTCCGAGAGCCTGTCGGCCGATCTGGTGGTGGCGCTCGACCGCGGGCACCTGACCCTGCTGCGCAGGCAGGTGCCCGAGCCCGACCGGGTGCGGCTGCTGCGTTCGTTCGACCCGCAGGCCCCCTCCGACGCCGAGGTCCCCGACCCCTTCTACGGCCCGCCGGAGGGATTCGACGAGGTCCTCCTGTTGATCGAGTCGGCGATGCCCGGTCTGGTCGAGTGGGTGCGGGCCCAGGTGTGACCGCGCTCCAACCCGCCCTCGCCGTCACCATGATTGTTAACAATCTGGTTGCCATAATTGGGGCCACATCGCTACGGTCCGTTTCATACCGAGAGCGGGAGGCCCACCATGGGTGTTGCCGTCACTGTCGACGGACGAGCTGACCGGAACGCTGCACCAGTGCCCCAGGGGGGTGGTGCCGGTATGAACCGGTCTCTCCCACGCCGCTGGCCCACCCGCGCCGCGGTAGCGGTCCTCGCGGTCGGCACCCTCCTGCTCACGGCCTGCGGCAGCAACGCCGGCGGCGGCGCGGACGGGCCCGAGCTGCGGACCGTGAACCCGTTCGGCGACGACCTCGCCACCGAGGCCCCCGCGAAGAACGGCGGCACGCTGATCCTCGCCGAGGACCGCGAGATCGTCAGTTTCGACCCGACCATCCAGAACTCCAACATGGCCGCCCTGGCCGTCTACGACTCACTGCTCAAGCTCGACGACAAGGGCGTCCCCCAGCCCTACCTGGCCAAGTCGATGGACACCACCGACAACGGCACCACCTGGCGGATGGGCCTGCGCCCCGAGGTGACGTTCTCCGACGGCACGCCGCTCGACGCCCAGTCCGTCATCACCAACGTGCAGCGCCACATCGACAAGAAGTCCTCGCCCTCGAACCGGTACGCCGTCGTCATCGGATCGATGCGCGCGGTCGACCCGACGACCGTCGAGTTCACGTTGAAGAACCCCAGCGGCACGTTCCCGCAGCTGTTCGCGCTGCCGTTCAGCTCCGGCAACCTCGGCACGATCGTCTCCCCGAAGGCGTTGCAGGAGAAGGGCGAGGCCGGGATCGCGAAGGAGCCGGTCGGGGCCGGGCCGTTCGTGTTCAGCAGCTGGGTGCGCGACTCCAAGCTGACCCTGTCGAAGAACCCGAACTACTGGCAGCAGGGGCTCCCGCATCTGGACGGCCTGGAGTTCCGGCCGCTGCCCGACACCGAGACCCGCTACGCCTCGATCGAGAACGGTGACGTCGACGTGATGTTCGGCGGCTATCACACCGAGCTGATCCGCGGTCTGGGCAACCCGAACCTGAAGGTCTACTACGGCTCCGGCAACGGGGCGGAGTACATCTACTTCAACCAGCAGAAGGCACCGTTCGACGACCGGCGGATGCGTGAGGCCGTGATCCGCTCGATCGACCTGAACGCGTTGGCCGCCAGCCAGTACCGCGGCCAGATGGAGCGCGCGAGCGGCTACTTCGGCGACGACACGCCGTACTCGACCCAGCAGTCGCGCGACAGCTGGCCCGCGTTCGACATCGAGAAGGCCAAGCAGCTCGTCGCCGACTACAAGGCCGGTGGCGGCAACGCGACCGTCCAGTACAAGACGACCAACGCGCCCAACCGCGTCGCGTTCGCGGAGTTCCTGCAGGCCCAGCTCAAGGCAGCCGGTATCGACATCCAGGTCCAGTTCTACGACCTCGCGCAGTACTCCTCGAGCGTTGTGCAGAGCCACGACTTCCAGATCGCGGGCTGGGTCGGCGGGCCCACCGACACCCCGTTCCCGGGCGCCTACAACCTGTTCCACAGCGGTGGCAGCACGAACTACGGCGAATACTCGAACCCTCAGGTCGACGCCCTGCTCGACACGGCGGTGTCGACGACGGACCCGGACGAGCTCGCGAAGGCCTACCAGCAGGTCCAGCAGCTCACCAACGACGACCTGGCGGTCGCGTACTACAGCCGCGGCTACCTGTCGACGATCGCGAAGCCCGAGGTCGAAGGCATGCAGCGGTATCTGACCCGCGACACGTTCTTCGCGAACATGTGGCTCGACCGGTGACCGCCCCCACGAAGGAGAGCTGACATGCCGATCGACCCGGGCGCCGTCGGGCGCGAGGGTGCGCCGTGCACGCGGTCGTGGGACTCGACGGACGCACTGCTGTACGCCGTCGGGGTGGGTGCCGGGCTCGGCGCCCCCACCGAGGAACTGGAGTTCACGACGGAGAACTCCGACGGCGTGGTGCAGCGGGTGCTCCCCACGTTCGCCGTGCTCCTGTCCCAGGCGCCGACGCCGAGCTTTGGCGACGTCGACCGGGCGATGCTCGTGCACGCCGAGCAGGACCTGGTGCTGCACCGCCCGGTGCCCGTCGAGGGCACCGTGACGACGACGGCCCGGATCACCGGCGTGCACGACAAGGGATCGGGTGCGCTCGTGTCCGTCGAGGCCACGGCGGTCCTCGACGGTGGCGCGCCGCTCGCCACCAACCGCAGCGCCGTGTTCATCCGCGGCGAGGGCGGTTTCGGCGGCGAGCGGGGCTCGACGCAGACGTGGACGCCGCCCGACCGGGCGCCCGACCACACCGTCACCTACGCGACCCGCCCGGAGCAGGCGCTGCTCTACCGGCTCTCGGGCGACCGCAACCCGTTGCACTCCGATCCGGCGTTCGCGGCCAAGGGCGGGTTCGACACCCCGATCCTGCACGGGCTGTGCACCTACGGGGTGACGGGCCGGGCGCTGCTCGCGACGGTGTGCGGTGGCGACCCGGACCGCCTCGCCGCGATGTCGGGCCGGTTCTCCTCGACGGTGCTGCCCGGGCAGACGCTGACCGTCGAGGCCTGGCGCGACGGCGGCGACGTCTGGTTCCGCACTCGTCTGGACGACGGCACGGTGGTGCTCGACCGCGGCCGGGCGAGCGTGACGGAGCGATGATCGACTTCTCGCTGTCCGACGAGCAGCGCGCGATCCGCGACACCGTGCGCGCGTTCGTCACCCGTGAGGTCGTCCCGCTCGAGGCGCAGGTGCTGCGCAACGAGCGGGACGGCCGGCCGGGTCTCGAACCGGGTGTCCTGGAGTCGTTGCAGGACAAGGCCCACACAATGGGTTTCTGGGGCATCACCACGCCCGAGGAGTTCGGCGGGATCGCGCTGGGGCCCGTCATGAACGCCGTGCTGACGATGGAGCTGGGCCGCACGTTCGTCCCGTTCCGGTTCGGCGGGTCGGCCGACAACATCCTGTTCGATGCCTCGCCGGACCAGCAGGACACCTACCTGCTGCCGACGATCGCCGGGCAGCGGCGCAGCTGCTTCGCGATCACCGAGCCGGGTGCGGGGTCGGACGCCCGCAACATCCGCACCCGTGCCCGCCGCGACGGCGACGACTGGGTGATCACGGGTGAGAAGACGTTCATCACCGGCGGCACCGAGGCCGACTTCGCCATCCTGTTCGCCGTCACCGACCCCGACCTGGGTGCCGACGGCGGCGTCACCTGCTTCCTCGTTGACCGCGAGATGGGCTGGACCTCGTCGCCGATCCCGACGATGGGCGAATGGGGGCCGGCGTCACTGTCGTTCGACGAGGTCCGGGTGCCGGCGCGCAACGTCCTGGGTGAGGTGGGCAAGGGCTTCGAGAAGGCGCTGCGCTGGATCGGGCAGGGCCGCTACCTGATCCCGGCGAAAGCCGTCGGCTCGGCGGAACGACTGCTGGGCATGGCCGTCGAGCACGCGACGGTCCGCGAGTCGATGGGCCACAAGATCGCGGAGTACCAGGCGATCCAGTGGCAGATCGCGGACTCGGCCGTCGAGATCGAGTCGACGAAGTGGCTGACGCTGCACGCGGCGTGGCGGGCCGAGACCGGTCGCGACGCCCGGCACGCCACGTCGATCGCGAAGCTGACCGGCGCGCTCATGGCCAACCAGGTCGTCGACCGGGTCCTGCAGATCCACGGCGGCATGGGCTACACGAAGGAACTGCCCGTCGAGCGCTGGTACCGCGAGCTGCGGCTGCTGCGCATCTACGAGGGCACCGACGAGATCCAGCGCCGCACCATCGCGCGCAACCTGCTCAAGGGCCACGTCGCCCTCGCCACGATCGGGGAGTGATCAGGAGATGCTGACAGGACGTTCGGTCGTCGTGACCGGATCGGGGCGCGGCCTGGGCCGCGCCTACGCGAAGGCCGTCGCGGCGGCCGGGGCGGGCGTCGTGGTCAACGACGTCGACGCCGACGCCGCGGCCGGGGTCGTCGCCGAGATCGAGGCCGACGGTGGCGCTGCGGTCGCCGTCGTCGCGCCGGTCGGACCCACCGCGACCGCCGACGCGCTCGTCGCCGCCGCCGTCGAGCGCTTCGGCCGGCTCGACGCCATGGTCACCAACGCAGGCCTGCTGCGCGACCGGTCCGTCGCCAAGATGTCCGACGACGACTGGGACGCCGTCATCGCCACCCACCTGCGCGGCACGTTCACCTGCGCCCGCGCCGCGATCGCCCGGTTCCGCGAGCAGGGCGAGGGCGGGCGGCTCGTGCTCGTCGGCTCCCCCGCCGGCCAGCGCGCGAGCTTCGGGCAGACCAACTACTCCGCCGCCAAGGCCGGGATCGTCGGCATGGCCCGCACCCTGGCCGCCGAGACCGCCCGCCACGGCATCACCGTGAACGCGCTGGTCCCGGTCGCGCTCACCCGCATGGTGGCGACGATCCCCGCGTTCGCCGACGCCGTCGCCGCCCTCGAACGTGGCGAGCCGGTGCCGGAGCCGCTGCGGGCGGGCGGCGTGGGCAGCGCCGAGGACGTCGCTCCGCTGCTGGTGTGGCTGCTGTCCGACGCCGCCGCGGAGGTCACCGGACAGGCGCTCGGCGTCGGTGGGGACAACATCACCGTCTGGACGCACCCCGCCGTCGCGGCGGAGGCGTCGATGCCCGGCGGATGGACCGCAGAGGCCATCGCCAAGGAGTTCCCCGCGCAGCTGCAGCCGCACCTGCAGGCCTACGCCCCGGAGCGCCACTCATGAGCCTCGACATCGCCACCCTGCGGGCCATCGACGTCCACACCCACGTCCACTTCTCGCGGGCCGCCGCGGCGAGTCCCGAGGGCGGGGCGCGGATGGAGCAGATGCGGGCCCGGTTCGGCTCCGACATCCTCGGCATGGACCTGCCCGGGATCGCCGAGTTCTACCGGCAGCGCAACATGGCCGCGGTCGCGTTCACGATCGACAGCCTCGGCGAACCGTCGGAGCACGCCCCGACCAACGAGGAGATCGGCGAGCTCGCGGCCGAGCACACCGACGCGATCATCCCGTTCGCGAGCGTGCACCCGTTGCGCGGCAAGGGCGGCGCGCGGATCGCGCGGCGGCTGATCGAGACCTACGGGTTCAGGGGGTTCAAGTTCCACCCCAGCGTCCAGGAGTTCTATCCCAACGACCCGGTCGCGTTCCCGATCTACGAGGTGCTCGCCGAGTACCAGCTGCCCGCCCTGTTCCACACCGGCCAGAACGGCGTGGGCGCGGGCACCAAGGGCGGGGGCGGGGTGCGGCTCAAGTACTCCGACCCGCTCCACCTCGACGACGTCGCCGTCGACTTCCCCGACATGCCGATCATCATGGCCCACCCCTCGTTCCCGTGGCAGGACGTCGCGCTGTCGGTGGCCACGCACAAGGCGCAGGTCTACATCGACCTGTCGGGCTGGTCGCCCAAGTACTTCCCGCCGCAGCTGGTGCAGTACGCGAACACGTTGCTGCGCAAGAAGGTCCTGTTCGGGACGGACTTCCCGCTGTTCACCCCGGAGCGCTGGACGGCCGACCTGGAGAAGACCGAGATCCGCGACTCGGTCAAGCCCGACATCATGCTGCACAACGCGGCGCGGCTCTTCGGGCTGGAGTCGCGGTGACACCCCTTCCGGACGATCTGGCGACGCACTTCGAGCTCGTCGCCGACCTCGCTCCGGACCGGCTCGCCGTCGCCTGCGGCGACGAGTCGCTGACCTGGGGCGCGTTCGAGGACTCCGCCGCCCGGCTGGCCGGGTGGCTGGCCGGGCACGGCATCGGCGACGGCGACCGCGTCGCGATGATGGCCCGCAACTCCCCCGGCTACCTCGTCGCGCTGTTCGCGATCTGGAAGCTGCGGGCGACGATGGTCAACGTCAACTACCGCTACCGCGCCGAGGAAGCCGCCTACGTGCTGGCCGACGCGGACGCGAAAGCGGTGATCGCCGACGAGGACCTGCTCGACGTCGCCCGGGCACCGATAGTGGCGCGCCTCGGGGACGGAGTCGACGGCCCGCCTCTCCCCCGGACCGAACGCGACGGCGACCGGGAGTGGCTCCTCTACACCGGCGGGACGACGGGGAACCCGAAGGCGGTCGTCGGGTCGCACACCGAGCGCTGCCGCACCGCCCAGTCCGGGACGCTGCGGTTGCTGGGGCTGGACCGGGCCGAGGGCGTCGACGCCCTGCGCGCCGCGCTGGCCGTCGACCCGAAGGGGCCCGACGGGATCGTCTGGCTGCCCGCGCCGCCGCTGATGCACGGCACCGGGCTGTACTCCGCACTCGGGTCACTGGCCGGTGGGGCACCGGTCGCGCTGCTGCCGGGCCGCAGCACCTCCGGCGAGGACCTGGCGTCGACGATCGACCGGCACGGCGTCACCGACCTGACGATCGTCGGCGACGCGTTCGCGCTGCGCCTGCTCGACGCCCTCGACGCCGACGCCGCCGCGGACCGGCCGTCGCGCATCGCGTCCCTGCGACGGATCCGCAGCATCGGCGCCGTGTGGAGCCCGGCGGTCAAACGCCGCCTGCTCACGCACGCCGACCTGGCGCTGCACGATTCCATCGCCGCGTCCGAGGGCGGGCTCTACGCGGTCTCGGTCGTCACCCGCGACACCCCCGACGACCGGCTCGGCGGCTTCGAGCTCGCCGCAGGCGCCCGGCTGCTCGACGAGGACGACCACGACGTCGTCCCCGGCTCGGGTGTGGTCGGGCTGCTCGCGGCGCCTGTCGTCGAGAACGCCGGGTACGCCGGGGACCCCGAGAAGACCGCGGGCGCCTTCCGCGACCTCGGCGGCGTCCGGCTCTCGATCCCGGGCGACATGGCCCGCCTCGGCGCCGACGGCCGCCTCGAACTGCTCGGCCGCGGCAGCTCCGTCATCAACACCGGCGGCGAGAAGGTGTACGCCGACGAGGTCGAGATCGTGCTGCGCGAGCACCCGGCGGTGCGCGACGTCGTCGTCGTGGGGGTGCCGGACCCGACCTACGGCAGCGTCGTCGGCGCCGTCGTCGCGCTGGAGCAGGGCCGCGAGGCCGACCCGGATACGTTGCGCGACTTCGTGTCCTCCCGGCTGGCGTCGTACAAGAAGCCCCGCAGGCTCCTGCTGGCCCCGGAGGTGGAACGGCTGGCGAGCGGCAAGGCCGACCTACGCTGGGCCCGTCGACGACTCCTGTGAGCGGTAATAGTCGCCATAGCGACTATTACCGCTCACGAGAACGAGTTCCGTCGACGGCCCTGTCGCCGCTAGCGTCTGCGTGTGACCACAGTGGCCGGAGTGGCGGAACAAGACGGCGCCGACCTCGGCAGAGCCGCTCGGGAGCGCGCACCCCGGCGCGCGTTCGGCGACTGGACGCCGTCGTTGCGCACCCTCGACGTGCTCGACATCCTCCAGGCACAGAACGCGATCCGCGCCGCCGACCTCGTCCCCGTGCGCTGGGGCCGGATGAGCGCGTCACCATGGACGTTCTACCGCGGAGCGGCAGCCGTGATGGCCGCCGACCTCGCGGCCCGCCCGCACAGCGGGCTCACCGTCCAGCTCTGCGGCGACGCCCACCTGCTCAACTTCGGGCTCTGGGCCACCCCCGAACGGAACCTGTCGTTCGACCTCCGCGACTTCGACGAGACCCTGCCCGGGCCCTTCGAGTGGGACGTCGCACGGCTCGTCACCAGCATCGAGGTGCTGGCCCGCGAACACGGCGGCGACGCGGCCGGGGCGGTCGCACAGTGCCTCACCGCGTACCGGACGCAGATCGCGCGGTACGCCGGCGCACACGTCCTCGACACCTGGTACGACCTGATCCACGTCGACAGGTTCCTGTCGGTGTTCACCGACGCCGACCGCCCGCGCGCCGCCGCCCACATCGCGCGCAAGGCGCAGCGCCGGACCCACCGCGGGGTGCTGCGCAAGCTCACCGAGATCCGCGACGGCCGGCTGCGGATCAGCGAGGACCCACCGATCCGCGAGCACCGCCCCGACGGCCCCGCCGACGAGCTGTTCGCCCACTACCGCGAGTCGCTGCCCGACGAGCGTCGTCACCTGCTCGACCGGTTCACCCCCGTCGACGCGGTACGTCAGGTCGTCGGCGTCGGCAGCGTCGGAATGCGGGTGCACCTGCTCCTGCTGCAGGGCCGGGACACGACCGATCCGCTGTTCCTGCAGATCAAGCAGGCGGGCGAGTCGGTGTACGAGCCGTTCTGCGGGTCGAGCCGCTACGTCGCCCACGGCCGCCGGGTGATCGAGGGCAAACGGCTGGTGCAGAGCGCGACCGACGTGTTCGTCGGCTGGGCGAGTGCGCGCGGCCACGACTACTACGTGCGACAGTTCCGGGACATGAAGGTCATCGCGCACGGTGAGCTGATCGCGCCACGGCTTCCCGAGTTCGCGACGGCGTGCGGGCACGTCCTGGCCCGCTCCCACGCCCGGTCCGGCGACCCGGTGGCGATCGACGCCTATCTCGGCCGCGGCCGGGCCTTCGACGACGGCATGACCGCCTTCGCCTCGGCCTACGCCGACCAGAACGCCGTCGACCACGCCCGGCTGGTCGAGGCGATCGGCGCCGGTGTGCTGCCGACGGCGTCCGGCTGGTGACCGCCCGAGCCCCTCGTGAGTGGCGATGGTCGCCATGGCGACCATCGCCACTCACAGGGGTCGTCAGGTGCCGGGGCCGCGCAGGCCGAAGGACAGAGCCGGGTCGCCCGGGGTGAAGGTGCCCGTGACCTGCGACGAGTCCCCGATCTCGCGGCAGCGGGCCAGCAGTGCGCGACCCACCCCCAGCTGGGTGCGTTCCCAGTCGGCCAGCGCCGCGTCGAGGTCGCCGGGGTGGGCGGCCAGCCGGGCGGCGAGTTCCCAGCCGTCGGCCGCGGCCTTGGCCGTGCCCGCGCCCGCGTGCGGCCGGACCGCGAACGCCGCGTCGCCCGCCAGGCACACCCGGCCGAACGCCATCCGCGGGACCTCGATGTCGAAGACGGCCTGCACGAACGGCTCCGCGACCGCCTCGATCGCGTCGGCGATCACGGGTGCGAGCAGCTGCCGGGCGTCGCCGCGCAGCGCGTCGACGTGCTCGGGGCGCATCGCGCCCGGCGGCAGCGACACCGACCGGACCTGGCCGTCGACACCGGTCATCACGTCGTCGAACACACGACCGGGGGCGACGTTGCGGTACCAGACGAAGTTCATCAGCCGCTCCCCCGCCACGACGGACCCGGAGGGGCCGGGGATCGGATAGACGAGGACGTGGCTGTCGGCGAGGACCTGATAGGTGATCGCGTCGCGCAGCTCGGCGAACACCTTCTCCGGCAGCTCCGCCTCCGGCACGGTCCCCCGCCACGCGACGTAGCCGGCGTAGCGGGGCGCGACGTCGGGCAGCAGCGCCGCGCGGGTCGGCGAGGTGATGCCGTCGGCGGCGACGACGAGGTCGGCCCGCGTCGTCACCCCCGCCGCGTCGGTCACCAGGACGCCGTCGCCGTCGGGCGTGACGGTCGTGACCTCGCGGCCGAGACCGTAGCGGCCCGGGGCGAGCGACGCGAAGTCCTCCAGCATCGCCCGGTAGATCGTGTTCCACGACGAGAACCTGTTGCGGTGGCACCGCTCGTGCACGACGCCGCCCGACGGGTCGAGGAACCGCACCCAGGAGGTGAAGCTGCACAACGACTCCGGGTCGACGCCCGGGCGTCCGGTGAACCAGCGCAGGGTCTCGTCGAGCGCGACGATCCCCGCGCCCCGGGCCTGCAGCGCCGACGCCGAGCGTTCGAACACCCGGACGTCACAGCCGAGGTCGGCGAGCGCGAGCGCGGCGTTGAGCCCGCCCAGCGACCCGCCGACCACGACGACCGAAGGGAGCGTCACGGCTTGCCGAAGGTCGCGACCCGGTCGACGGACAGCTCGAACAGCACCCGGCGCTCGTCGATCGACGGGTCGCGCAGCCCGTACGGCGGCTCGTTGCCGGTGTACTTCGTCCAGATGTGGTCGAGCTGCGCGGTGACCCGGGGACCCTCCTCGGGGTCGTCCTCGGAGATCTCGCCTGCGACGGTGGTTTTGATCGAGAGCCAGTGGTAGGTGTTCTCCGGGTTCATGAGCAGGAACGTCGCCTCGGGGTTGCGCCGCAGCCAGCCGACCTTCTTGCGGTGGGTGGCGAGGTTGAGCAGGACGACGTCGCCCGCGTAGTCGAACCACACCGGGGTGAGGTTGGAGCGCCCGTCGTTGCCGGTCACCGACACGATCGCGGTGACGGGCTCGTCGAGCAGCCGCTTGTAGACGTCGGGGAGATCGGCGAGGGAACCGACGGTGTCGTGGTCGCCGACGGTGAACTGGCCGGGCTGCAGCCCGTCGGCGACGTCGAGGAAACGAGCAACACTGATCGTCATGGCGTTAGCGTAAGGCCATGTCGACCAGCGCCACCCCCTCTCGCACAGCCCCTTCCCCGGCGGCGGGCATGGCCGCGGGGCTCACGGCGGCCGGGGTGCGCCGGATCTTCGGGATGCCCGGCGGCGGACCCAACCTCGAGATGATCGGCGCGGCCCACGAGCACGGTATCGGCTTCACCCTCGCCCGTGGGGAGACCGCGGCGTGCGTCATGGCGGGGGTGTTCGGGCTGCTCACCGCGACGCCGGGGGTCGCCGTCGTGACCCGCGGGCCGGGGCTGACCAGCGCGGTCAACGGGCTCGCACAGGCGACGCTCGACCGGGCCCCGCTGGTGCTCGTGTCCGACACCGTGCCGGCGGACCGCCGGGCGCGGATCGGGCACCAACTGCTCGACCAGGTCGCCGTCGCCGCGCCGGTGACCCGCTGGAACGGCATCCTCGGCGCGGCCGACCCTGCGCGGGTGACCGCGGCCGCGTGCGCGGTGGCGTCGGGTCCGCGCCCCGGTGCCGTGCACCTGGACTTCGACCCGTCGGTACCCGGTGACGCCGCGCCCGCGGTGCCGGGCCCCGCCCCGCTCGACGAGGCCGCGCTGGACCGCGCCGTCGCGACCGCCCGGGGCCGCCGCCGCCCGGTCGTCGTGCTCGGCAGCTCAGCGCCGCGGCACGCCGCCGCGCTGCGTGCCGTCCTTAACGGCGCCGGCGTTCCCGTCCTCACCACCTACCAGGGCCTCGGCACGATCGGCACGGGCGGACCCGACGCCGCCGGGCTCTACACCAACGGCAGCCCCGAGCGGAGCCTGCTCGCCGAGGCGGACCTCGTCGTCGGCGTCGGTCTCGACGGTGTGGAGCCGATGCCGGGCGAGTGGCCGTGGGAGGCGCCCGTCGTGCTGCTCGACGACGCCGGGTTCGGCCCCGACACGAACACCGAGTTCTACGGCGCCCCCGAACCGGTCACGGGCCCTCCGGCGGCGTCGCTGGCCGCGCTGCTCGACGCGGCCGCGCCCGCGTGGGAGCCGGGTACGGGGGCCCGCCGCCGCGAGGAGTTCCGGGCCGCGTTGCGGGCGGCACCGCGCGGCGACGGCCTGCACCCGGTCGACCTCACGACCGCCGTGCTCGACCATCACGGGCCGGTCCAGGTCACCGTCGACGCCGGCGCCCACATGCTCGCCGTGCTGCCCCTGTGCGACGCGGACCGTCCGCACCAGGTCCTGATCTCCAACGGCCTGGCGACGATGGGCTACGCGCTGCCCGCCGCGGTCGGCGCGGCCCTGGCGCGGCCGGGCGAACGCGTCGTCTGCATGGTCGGCGACGGCGGCCTGGGCATGACGCTCGCGGAGCTGGAGACGCTGGCCCGGTTGAACCTGCCCGTCACGGTCGTCGTGTTCGACGACGCCGCGCTGACCCTCATCGAGCTCAAGCAGCGCGAGGGCCAGGGCGGCGCGGGCGCCGTCCGGTTCACCGACGTCGACTTCGCCGCGGTCGCGGCCGGGATGGGCATCCGCTCGGCCGTCGCCGGCGATCTCGCGGGAGTCCGCGCGGCGCTCGCAGGCAGCGGCGACGGCCCGTTCCTGCTCGACGCCCGGGTCGACCCGGCCGGATACTCCCACGTCATGCGGGTGTCCAGGGGCTGACCACGATCGTGAACAGCCGGTCGTGAGCGGCAATAGTCGCGACAACGACTATCGCCGCTCACAGGGGCTGGTCGTCCAGGAGTTCGGCGAGCGCCGAGTTCATCGCCTCGGCGAGCACGTTCACGTCGGGCATCGTGTCGCGGTCGGCATTGAGGCCGTAGCAGACCGAGCCGTCGTAGGACGTCACCCCGATCCCGACGGCCTGGCCGTGCGCGAGCGGCACCACCGGGAACAGGTCCTGCAGCCGCGCACCCATCGCGTAGAGCGGGCGCGGCGGCCCGGGCACGTTGGTGACCAGCACGTTGAACAGCCTGCTCGACAACCGGCTGGTCAGCTTCGCGCCCATGCTGTGCAGCTGCGGCGACATCAGCCCGGCGAGGCCGACGAGCGCGGTCGGCGCCGCGTCGTGGGCCCCGCGTTTCTGCGCCTGCATCTGCTCGGCGATGCGGTGCAGCCGCGCGGCAGGCTCGTCGAGACCCACGGGCAGGTCGACGAAGTAGGCCGAGATCTGGTTGCCGCCCGGCTTGCCCTCGGCGGCCGCGTCAGAGGCGGCGCGGCGGCGGCGCACGCTCACCGGCACCATCGCCCGGATCGTCGTGTCGGGGTGCAGCGCCTCGCCGCGCGTCATCAGCCAGTACCGCAGCGCCCCGCACACCACGGCGAGGACGACGTCGTTGACGGTGCCGACCCCGCCCGCGCAGTGGGCCTTGCGCGCGGCGCGGTGCGCGGCGAGCGACGTGCGGGCCATCGAGTAGCGGCGCTGCTCACCGATCGGGCGGTTGAGGGCGTCGAGCGGACCCGCTGCCTGCGCCGCGCCGCGGGTGGCCTCGGCGATGCCCGACATCGTGCGGCCCACCGTGGTCACGGCGGCGCGCAGGTCGGCCACCGCGCGGGCGGCCGCGTCGACCGCACTGCGCGGGCGGCGCAGGTTCTCCATGACCGCCGACGCCGCCAGCTCGATCCCCGAGGGCTCCCGCTCGGGCACCCACTCCTCGTCGGGCACCTCGCGCGGCTGCGGGGTGCGGTCGAGCAGCAACGCACCGATGTCCATCGACGCGATGCCGTCGACCATCGCGTGGTGGGTCTTCGTGACGAGCGCGAACCGCCCGCCCGACACCCCTTCGACGACGTAGAGCTCCCACAGCGGGCGGTCCCGGTCGAGGCGGCGGCTCAGCAGCCGCCCGACCAGCTCGCGCAGGGCGTCGTCGGTGCCCGGCGCGGGCAGCGCGGAGCGCCGGATGTGGTAGCTGAGGTCGAAGTCCGGGTCGTCGACCCAGACCGGGAGCCCCAGCCGCCCCGGCACCTCGCGCACCCGCTGCCGGTAGCGCGGCACCAGCGACAGCCTGCTGCCGACGAGCCGGACGAACGCGTCGACGTCGAACACCGACCCGTCCTCCGGCGGCAGGAACGTCATCACCCCGCCGACGTGCATGCCCGTCGTCGGCTGTTCCATGTAGAGGAAGGACGCGTCCAGCGGGGACAGTCGGTCCGGCACGATCACCAGCCTACGAGGCCGACCTCCACCCGCGGAGCGGGAACCCCGACCGGCCGTGTTCGCCCAGCTTGACCCCGAGCACCTGGTGGAGCTGGATGTTGTCGCGGTCGAAGCCGAGCCTGCTCGCGGCCATGTAGAGCCGCCACACCCGGGCCCGTTCGAGGCCGACCTCGGCGACGGCCTCGTCCCAGTGCGCCTCCAGGTTGTCGCCCCAGCCGGCGAGGGTGCGCGCGTAGTGCTCGCGCAGGTTCTCCTCGTGGCGGATCTCGAACCCGTTGTCGTTCATCGCCGTGATGATCGTGCCGACGGGCTCGAGCTGGCCGTCGGGGAACACGTAGCGGCCGATGAACGGGTCGATGTGGCGCTGCTTGGTGGTGAAGGGATGGGTGATGCAGTGGTTGAGCATCCGGCCCTCGGGACGCAGCTTCGCGTTGAGGAACCGGAAGTACGACGGCAGCTGGGCCTTGCCGATGTGCTCGGTGAGCCCGATGGAGCTGACGGCGTCGAAGCCGGACTCCTGCACGTCGCGGTAGTCGAGGTGGCGCACCTCGGCCAGGTGCGCGAGGCCCTGGCGCTCGATCTCGGCCTGCGCCCACTCGGCCTGGTTGCGCGAGAGGGTGACGCCGAGCGCGCGGACGCCGTGGTGCGCCGCCGCGTGGCGGACCATGCCGCCCCAGCCGCAGCCGACGTCGAGCAGCCGCGTGCCGGGCTGCAGGTCGAGCTTCTGGGCGACGAGCTCGTACTTGGTCTCCTGCGCCTGTTCGAGCGTCGCGGTGCCGGTCGGGTAGCAGGCGCACGTGTAGGTCATCGACGGGCCGAGCACCCACTCGTAGAAGCGGTTCGACACGTCGTAGTGGTGCGAGATGGCCTGGCTGTCGCGGAACTTCGAGTGCAGCCGCCCCCGCGGCTTCGCCTCGATCGCCGGGGCCGGCCTGCGGTGGCGCAGCCACACCGGCGCGAGCTCGCGCACCAGCCGGAACTGCTCGTTGCGCGGGATGCCCTGCAGGGCGACGTCGGCGAGTGCGTCCAGCGCGGTGTAGAGGTCGCCCTCGACCTCGATCTCACCGGTCACGTACGCGCGGGCGAGCCCGAGCGTGCCGGGCGCGGACACGAGCCGCGCCAGTGCGGCCGGCGACTCCACGCGGAGTGCGACGTCGCTGTCGTCGGGGCCACACTTGCTGCCGTCGTAAGCGACGATCCGGATCGGCGCGTCGTGCCCGATGATCCTGCCGAGTACGTCGGCCACCCTCATGATCAGCCCACCACCTTCGAGTAGAGACCCGGCAGCCGCCCGTCCGGGTCGTAGCGGTCCTTCACGGCCCGGTAGGCGTCGCCGTTGTAGCGGCGCCAGAACTCGGCCTCGTCGTAGTGCACCGTGGAGTACAGGGACTTGTGCCCGCCGAGCTCGGCAACGAGCTCCTCGATCAGCCGGTTGTGCGCGTCGGGCCGTCCGGGCACCTGGTCGACGGTCGACCAGAATCCGACGTTGACGTAGAGCCGGCCCGCCTCCATCGGGTAGAGCGGCCACTCGCGCTCGCCGCGCAGCCGGATCGGGCACAGCCACACCGGCGAGATCCCGACGTCGCGGTGGAAGACCTCCAGGAACCGGTCCAGGTTCTCGACGGGGATCTCGACGTCCTGGATCACCATCTCCTGGCGCGGTGACCGTGTGATGTCGGCCAGCCGGTTGGTGACACCGTGGCGCTGGTCGAGCGCGACGAGGCGGCGGTAGACGTCGGAACGGCGGTAGCGGCGCGGCCACACCCTGCGCACCAGCGGGTTCTGCACGCCGAAGGCACGCGAGCACCAGAACCAGTCGGTGTCCCAGCGCCAGATGTAGTCGTGCGTGGTGAGGTGGTCGACCGGGCGCTGCTGCAGCGACCGGTAGAAGACCTGCTGTCCGGTGTAGTCGGACACCTGCGCGCCGGGCATCGGCTCGTCGACGAACCGTCCCACCGTGACGTACTGCTCGCCGCCGTCGAACACCGTGCCGTCGACGAAGTCGACGTCCGCGCCGGCACCGTCGAGGTCGCACACCCGCTCGATCTCGGCGGCGGCCGCGGCCGCGGACCCGAAGCGGTGATGGGTCAGGCGCACGAAGGGCGCGACCGGCTGCAGCTCGATGCACAGCCGCAGGGTGTAGCCGAGGGTGCCGTAGGAGTTGGGGAACGTGGCGTAGAGGTCGGCGTGCTCCCCCTCGGGCCGGGCGGTGACGACCTCACCCGAGCCGGTCAGCAGGTCCATCTCCAGCACCGACTCGTGCGGCAGGCCGTGCCGGAACGACGTCGACTCGATCCCCAGCCCGGCGACGGCACCGCCGAGGGTGATCGTCTTGAGCTGGGGGACGACCAGCGGCATGAGCCCGTGGGCCAGGGTGGCGTCGACGAGGGCCTCGTAGGTGGTCATGCCCTGGACGTCGGCGGTGCGGGCGACGGGGTCGACGTCGATCACACCTGTGAGCCGCGACGTGTCCAGGAGACGGACATCCGGGCGCGAACCACCGAAACGGAACAGGTTGGACGAGGGCTTACCGAGCCGGACCCGCTGCCCCGGCGGCACCGCACGGTAGCGTTCGACGAGGTCAGCAACGGCGTCGGCATGATCGGTCCGGTTCACCGACGCCACGCTGGAGTTCATGGTCGCGACGCTAATCGGCAATCGCCGCCGGTGCACGTCCCTTCCGCGTTCGTCGAGGCCGCGCGTCGTACACGCGTGTCCGGCGACACCGTCGCTCGGGGTACCTGCCGGGAACGTCGCGACACGGCACGGGTAGAACGCTCCCATGGCGTTCCGGTTGACACCACATGAACGAGGGTTCTACCCGTTGTTCACGCGCGCGGCGGAGAACATCGTCGCCGCCGCGGAGGGACTGGCCGAGCTGGTCGCCGCGGATCCCGCGGCCCGGCCGGCACTCGCCTCCCGGGTGAAGGACCTGGAACACGCGGGCGACGACCTCACCCACGAGATCATGGTGAAGCTCAACTCCGTCTTCGTGACACCGTTCGACCGCGAGGACATCTACCGGCTGGCCTCCTCGCTCGACGACGTCCTCGACGCGATGGAGGAGGCGGCCGACCGGATCGTGCTCTACCGTCTCGACGACCTGCCCAAAGGCATCGCGGTGCAGACCGACGTGCTGGTGCGCGCCGCGATCTCGACCGCCGAGGCCATGCCGGGGCTGGAGAAGCTGGAGTCGCTGCGCGAGTACTGGGTCCACGTCAACTCCCTCGAGGACGAGGGCGACGCCGCCTACCGTTCGCTGCTGCGCGACCTGCTCGCCCCCGACGACGACGTCACCCCGCTCGACGTACTGACGGTGCTGAAGATCAAGGAAGTCGTGGAGACCCTCGAGGAGGCCGCGGACGCGTTCGAGACGGTGGCCAACACCGTCGAGAGCATCGCCGTCAAGGAGGCCTGAGGTGGAGCTCGCGCTCATCCTCGTGGTGATCGTCGTCGCGCTGGGCTTCGACTACACGAACGGTTTCCACGACGCCGCGAACGCCATCGCCACCTCGGTGTCGACGCGGGCGCTGTCCCCTCGCTCCGCGCTCGTCATGGCGGCGGTCATGAACCTCGCCGGAGCCTTCCTGGGCACCGCGGTGGCCTCGACGGTCGGCAAGGGCATCATCGCCGCCCCCGAGGGCACCGCCGGGCTCGTCGTCGTGCTCGCGGCGCTGATCGGTGCGATCGCCTGGAACCTGATCACGTGGTGGTTCGGGATGCCGTCCTCGTCGTCGCACGCGCTGATCGGCGGCCTCGTCGGGGCCGCGCTGGCCTCGGCCGGCACCGTGCAGTGGGGCGGCGTGGTGGAGAAGGTCGTCATCCCCATGGTCGTCTCGCCGGTCGTCGGGTTCGTCCTCGCGGGCCTGGTGATGATCGGGCTGCTGTGGCTGTTCAAGGACGCCCGCCCCAACCGCGTCACGCGCGGGTTCCGGCACGCCCAGACCGTCTCCGCGGCGGCGATGGCGCTCGGCCACGGCCTGCAGGACGCCCAGAAGACGATGGGCGTGATCGTGCTGGCGCTCGTCGTCGGCGGCTACCACGAGGGCTTCGACGTCCCCTGGTGGGTCATCCTGATCTCGGCCGGTGCGCTCTCGGCCGGCACCGCCGCCGGTGGCTGGCGCATCATGCGCACCCTGGGGCGGCGGATCATCGACCTCGACCCGCCGCGCGGGTTCGCCGCCGAGGCCACGGCGTCGGCCGTGCTCTACACGACGGCGTTCGCCTTCGCCGCGCCCATCTCGACGACGCAGACGATCACGTCGTCGATCCTGGGCGTCGGGGCGACCAAGCGGCTGACCGCGGTGCGCTGGAACGTCGCGGGCAACATCGTCGTCGCCTGGGTCCTGACGCTGCCGATGGCCGCGCTGATGGCCGCCCTCTCCTATTGGGTGCTGCACCTGTTCCTGGTCTGAGCCGGTCTCAGACCGCCGCGCGCACCCGGGCCTTCTCCGCCTCGACGTCGAAGTCGGCGGGCGGGTACTGCGGGTCGATCGCGTCGAGGGTCTCGGCCAGCAGCGCCGCGACGGCCCAGTTGCGGTACCACTTGCGGTCGGACGGGACGACGTACCAGGGCGCGGCGTGGGTGTCGCAGTGGGCGAGCGCGTCGGCGTAGGCGGCCTGGTAGTCGGTCCACTTGGCGCGGGCGTCGAGATCGCCCGGGTTGTACTTCCAGTGCTTCTGCGGGTCGTCGAGGCGGGCGGCGAGCCGCTCGGCCTGCGTCTGCGGGGAGATGTGCAGCATGCACTTCACGATCGCGACGCCCTGCTCGTCGAACTCGGCCTCGAAGGCGTTGATGCGCTCGTAGCGGCTGCGCCACTCCGGCTCGCCCACCAGCCCGTCGACGCGCACGACCAGCACGTCCTCGTAGTGGCTGCGGTCGAAGACGCCGATCATCCCGGCGTGCGGGACCTGCTTGCGGATGCGCCACAGGAAGTCGTGCGCCAGCTCCTCGGGGGTGGGGCGCTTGAACGACGCGATGTGCAGCCCCTGCGGGTTGACCAGCCCGGCGACGTGGCTGATCACCCCGCCCTTGCCCGACGTGTCCATGCCCTGCAGGACGAGCAGCACCGCGCGCGGGCTCGTCCCGCCCACCGCGGCCGCGTACAGCGCCTCCTGGCGGGCGTCGAGCCGGGCACCCAGCTCGGTCATCGCCTTCGCGGCCTTGCCCTTGCCCTGCGGGCCGATCGGTGTGGCGCCGGGGTCGATCGCGGACAGGTCGACGCCGCCCTGGGGCACCCGGAAGGTCTCGCGCGCGGACCGCGTCGTCGTCGCCATCCGCGCACGATAGCGCTGCATCAGGCGTCGGCGGCGATCCTCCCCGACACGGCCGTCCCGATGGGGACGACGAGCGGGGTGCCCGACACCGGATCGGGGATCACCTTGGCGTGCAGGCCGAACACCTCGGCGAGCAGCGGCTCGGTGATGACCTCCGCCGGGGTGCCGGCGGCGATGATCCTGCCCTCGCGCATGGCGACGAGCCGGTCGGAGTAGCGGGCCGCGAGGTTCAGGTCGTGCAGCACCATCACGACGGTCCGGCCCAGGTCGCGGTTGAGCCGGCGCACCAGCTCCAGGACCTCCACCTGATGGGAGAGGTCGAGGTAGGTGGTCGGCTCGTCGAGCAGCAGCAGGTCGGTGCCCTGGGCCAGCGCCATCGAGATCCACGCCCGCTGCCGCTGGCCGCCGGACAGCTCGTCGACGGGGCGCTCGGCCAGGTCGGCGATGTTGGTCCACTCCAGCGCCTCGTGCACCGACGTCTCGTCGTCCGACGACCACTGCCGGTACCAGGCCTGGTGCGGGTGGCGGCCACGCGCGACGAGGTCGCCGACGGTGAGCCCCTCGGGTGCGTTCGGCGCCTGCGGCAGCATGCCCAGGATCGTCGCGACCTCCTTGGTGGGCATCTTGTCGATGCGCCTGCCGTCGAGCAGCACCTGTCCCTTGCTGGGGACGAGGAGGCGGCCGAGCGCGCGCAGCAGCGTCGACTTGCCGCAGCCGTTGGGCCCGATGACCGACGTGATCGTGTTCTGGACGACGTCGAGGTCGAGGTCGTGGACGATCGTGCGGTCGCCGTAGCCGAGGGTCACCGACTCGGCGCGCAGCCGCACACCGGCGGCCCCGAGCTCCTTCGTGACGTCACGGGCGGCTCCGTTGTTCCCGGAGGTCTTGCCGGCGGTCTGGGTCATACTCGGGCCTCCCGGCCGTGACGGACGAGCAGGTAGAGCAGGTACGGGGCGCCGAGGACGGCGGTGACGACGCCGACGGGCAGCTCCGCAGTGCCGAAGGCGGTGCGCGCCAACAGGTCCGACAGCACCACGAGTGTCGCGCCGATGAGCAGCGACGCCCCGATCGGCGGCCGTGACGCCCCGACCAGCCGCTGCGCGATCTGCGGCGACACGAGCGCGACGAACGCGATCGGGCCGGCCGAGGCGGTGGCGATCGCGGCGAGCCCGACGGCCACGGCGAGCAGCGCGGTGCGGCCGCCGTCGACGCGGACGCCCAGCGACCGGGCGGTCTCGTCGTTGTACTGCAGCGCACCGAGCAGGTGGGCCAGGACCAACGCGGCGGGCACGAGGACCGCCAGCGCGATCCCCACCGGGACGACGTGCTCCCAGCCGCGGGCGTTGAGGCTCCCGTTGAGCCACACCTGCGCGCGGGCCGCCTCGTAGACCTGGGCGGCGATCAGCAGCCAGTTGACCAGCGCGTACAGGATCGCGTTCATCCCGATGCCGACGAGCACGAGCCGAAAGCCCTGCACGCCCTTGCGCCAGGCGAGGAGGTAGATCAGCGTCGCGGTGATCAGGCCGCCGAGCAGCGCCGCGATCGGCAGCCCCACGGAGCCTGCGATGACGGCGAAGGCACTGACACCGCTGCCGAGGACGATCACGCCGACGGCCGCGGCGCTCGCGCCCATGGTGATGCCGATGATGTCCGGTGCCGCGAGCGGGTTGCGCGCCAACGCCTGCAGGATCGCCCCCGACACAGCCAGCGCCCCGCCGACGAGCGCGCCCGTCAGCGTCCGCGGCAGCCGCAGGTCGAGCACGATGAACTGCTGGGCGGGGTCGCCGCCGCCGAACAGCGTGGCCAGCACGTCGCCGACACCGATCGGGAACTCGCCCCGGCCGATGTTGAGCGCGGCCCCGAGGACCAGGACCGCCGCGGTCACGGCCATCACGACGACCGTCCGCGGCCGCCAGACCCCGGAGAACCTGCCGACGCGCAGCGGGTCACGCCCCGGGACCAGCCCCGGCGGGCGCCGGCCCGGCTTCCCGGCCGGCTTGTCCACGGTGGCGGTCACAGCTGCGCCAGCTTCTTGCGGCGCACCAGCGCGATGAAGAACGGCGCCCCGATGAGCGCCAGCACGATCCCCACCTGCAGCTCCCCCGGCCGGGCGACGACCCGGCCCACGACGTCGGCGGTGAGCAGCAGCACCGCACCGGACAACGCCGACGCGGGCAGCAGCCACCGGTGGTCGGGCCCGGTGAACGACCGGACGACGTGCGGCACGATCAGCCCGAGGAACGCGATCGGCCCGCACGCCGCCGTCGCCGCCCCCGCGAGCAGGGTGATCGCGATGACGCCCAGGACCCGGGTCCGGGTCACCGAGTGCCCGAGGGACTTGGCCACGTCGTCGCCCAGCGACAGCGCGTTGAGCGCGGGTGCGGTGGCAAGCGCGATGAGCGCCCCCACCAGGATGAAGGGCGCCACCTGCGCGGCGATGACCGGGTCGCGCCCGGCGAGCGAGCCCACGTTCCAGAACCGGTAGGCGTCGAGGGTGCGGACGTCGGTGAGGATGACCGCCGACGTCAGCCCGAACAGCAGGGCCGACACCGCCGCGCCCGCGACCGCCAGCGTGACCGGCGTCGCCCCGGCCCGGCCCGTCGAGCCGAGCAGGAACACCGCGACGCTCGCGCCCAGCGCCCCGGCGAACGCGAACCACACGTAGCCGGTGAGCGAACCGATCCCGAAGACGTAGATGCCCACGACGACGAGGAACGCCGCACCCGCGTTGACACCGAGCAGGCCGGGGTCGGCCAGCGGGTTGCGGGTGTGGCCCTGCATCAGCGCACCGGCCAGGCCGAGCGCGGCGCCGGCCAGCAGCCCCAGCACCGTGCGCGGGATGCGCAACGACCGGACGACGACGTCGTCCTCGGTGCCGGTCGGACTGAACAGCGCCGTCCACACGTGGTCGAGCGGGATCGCCTTGGCGCCGACCGCGATGCTCGCGAGACACACCACCACCAGCAGCACCGCGAGCAGCAGCAGGCCGGTGATCCGGCGGCTGCGCATCGACCTCGGCGCACGCGGCTTCGTCGGCCGCGTGGCGACGGTCGTCACCGTGGGTTCACCCCGGCCCCCTGTCGGACTCCTCCTCGACCCGCCGCGGGATCGTCGACGAGCCCGGTGGTCACCCACCGATCGGGCTCACGATAGGTGAGGCAACCCTGTGCATGACAGAGCCGTGCCTCGCTGTTGTGTCACTGTCACCGGGGTCGGCGGCGCTTCCCGCCGCGACAGCCGGCGGCACCGGGTGCTGGGATGGTCACCGTGCGACGCATCTGGCCGCTCCCCGTGTCCCCCGCCGATCTCGACCCAGAACTCGACCCAGAACTCGACGAGGCCGCCCTCCTCGAGCACTACGCCTACCCCTCGGGCGCCGGCACCCCGTGGGTCCGGGTCAACTTCGTGTCGAGCCTCGACGGCGCCGTCACCGTCGACGGCGTGTCCGCCGGGCTGGGCTCCGACGCCGACAAGGTCGTCTTCGGGCTGCTGCGCCGGCTCGCCGACGTCGTCCTCGTCGGCGCGGGCACCGTGCGCGCCGAGAACTACCGCGGGGCACGCCGGCCCGCGGTGGGACGCGACCTGCCGCCGCCGATCGCCGTCGTCACCGCCTCGGCCGACCTCGACCCCGGCGCCCGGCTGTTCACCGACACCGCCGTCGCCCCCGTGATCCTCACCACCGCCGACGCGCCCGCCGCCCGCCGTGACGCGCTGCGCGCCGCGGGCGCCGACGTCGTCGAGGCCCCCGACCTGGAGCCCGCGACGCTGCTCGCCGAGCTCGGCCGGCGCGGCCTGCACCGCGTCCTGTGCGAGGGCGGCCCGATGCTGTTCGGGGCGCTCTCGAGAGCCGGGCTCGTCGACGAGCTGTGCCTGACGCTGTCGCCCGTGGTGCTCGCGGGGTCCGCGAGACGCATCGCCACCGGCCCCGCCGCCGACCTCCGGCTCACGCTCGCCGGTGCGCTGACCGCCCCCGACGCGCTGCTGCTGCGCTACACCCGCACCGGACCGGCCGCCGTCGATCCATCGATCGGGTGATCCGGCGTGAGGCCCGGGGGCGCCGTGGCGTCCATCGGGTGTGTGCGCCGGAGACACCGGCCCGCCGGGCACCCGCCCGGCGACACCGACCGCAGTCGTGAGGAGTCCACGATGACCGAGGCCACCCCACCCACGACCACCACCTCGACCGCCACGACGCGTGGCGGCGGCGCCGCCACGGGCGCCACCGCCGGCTCGCCCGCCCGCGTCGCCGAGGACACCGGCCAGGGCCGCACCACGATCGCCGCGTCCGTCGTCCAGAAGATCGCCGGCATCGCCGCCCGCGAGATCTCCGGCGTCTACGCCATGGGCGGCGGCGTGTCCCGTGCCTTCGGCGCGATCCGCGAGCGCATCCCCGGCGGCGGCACCGGCGCGGCCAACATCGCCGGCGTCCAGGTCGAGGTCGGCGAGAAGCAGGCCGCGATCGACCTCGACATCGTCGTCGAGTACGGCGCCTCCATCCGCGAGCTCGCACGAGCGGTGCGGCGCAACGTGATCACCGCCGTCGAGTCGATGACGGGACTCGAGGTCATCGAGGTCAACATCGCCGTCAACGACATCCACCTGCCCGAGCTCGACAACCCGGAGGACCTCCCGGCCCCGGTCGTGTCCCGCGTCGAGTGAGAGCAGCGAGTACGTGACCGACACCCCCGCCCGCCCCGACCCCGGCGCCGCACTCGTCGAGGCGCTCGCGGCCGCCGTCACCGCGCACCCCGCGGTCGTCCGTCTCGACGGCGGACGGTTCGGCGCGGTCGCGACGCACCTGCCCGGGCGGCGCCGGCTCGTCGGGGTGCGGGTCGGGGAGCCGGGTGAGCCCGTCGAGATCGCCGTCGTCCTGCGGGCGGGCCGGCCGATCCCGCAGGCCGTGGCCGAGCTGCGCGCGGCCGTGGCGGCACTGCGCCCCGGCCCGGTCGACGTCACGGTCAGCGACATCGCGCTCGACCCCGCGCTCCCCGGTGGGGGTCCGTCGTGACCCCCGAGGAGCGGGCCGCCTACCGGGCGTTCGTCCGCGAGAACCATCCCGACCGCGGAGGCGACCCCGACGCGTTCGTCGCGGGGCTCGCCGCGATGCGTGCCCGCCCGGAACCCCCGGAACCCACGGCCACCGACGACGTGGTGTTCGTCCGCGACGTCCCGCTGCCCGCCCGGATCGCCGTCGCCCTGCTGCGCACCGTGCGCCGGCACCGCCGCGACCGGCTCGACCGCCTCGCTGCCGACCCGGAACCCGACGGCTCCACCTCTCGAACCAGGAGTGCTCCATGAACGCCACCCAGACCGGCCTGCTCGCGGGCCTCGTGCTCGGTGCCGCCGGCGCGATCGGCGGGTTCAGCGCCTTCCTCATCGCGCTGCTCGTCGGCGTGGTGGGGCTGGTCGTCGGGCTCGTGCTCGACGGACGCCTCGACATCAGCGGCGTCCTCGGCCGCGGCAAGGACCGGTGAGCGCGATGTCCGCCGGGGTGGACCTCGCCAAGGCGTCCCCGCCCGACCCCGCCGCCGACCCCGCCGCGGACGCCGAGATCGCCGGCCGGGGCCGGCTCGAGATCGCGCCCAGCGTGCTGCGCAAGATCGTCGAGTACAACGCCGACCAGGTGCCCGGGACGCTGCGCACCGAGCGTCGCGTCGCAGGTTTCGACGTCGGCGACGCCGGGTCCGCCGCCAAGGTCAGCGTCGGCGGGCCCGCGGGCGACGTCGACGTCCGGCTCGAACTGGCCCTGCAGTACCCCGGGTCCGTCCGCCGGGTCGTCGACCAGGTCCGCGGGCTCGTCGCCGAGGAGCTGACCCGGCTCACCGGCTACCGGCTGCGGTCCCTCGCCGTCACCGTGACCGGCCTGCGCGGGCTGCCGCCGCCACCGCGGCTGCGCTGAGCCCGCCGTCGCAACCATCGAGAGGAGGACCCCGTGCGCGTGCTCGTGCGCATCCTCGCGCCGCTGCTCGGCCTCGCCCTCGCCGCCGTCGGTGTCCTGGGCGTCGTCGAGATCGTCACGGCGTGGCTCCAGCCCGGACGCGGCGGCGACGGACTGCTCGTCCCGTGGCGGGCCTGGCAGCGTGCGCTCGACACGCAGCTGTGGGCCACCACCCCGGTGAAGATCACCGGGATCGTGCTCGGCGTCGTCGGGCTCCTGCTGCTGATCGCGGCGCTCGCCGCCCGCCGCCACGACGTGCCGCTGCGCCCGCCCGCCCCGCACGTCACCGTCACGACGTCGCCGCAGGCGTTGGCGCGCATGGTCGGCCGCCGGGTCCGCGCCGCCGACGCCGTGTCCGGCGCCTCCGTCACCGCGTCGCGGCGCGCCGTCAGCGTGCGGGCCGAAGGCTGGGAGGGCACGGTTGTCCCGCCGTCGACCGACGGGCCGGCCGAGACTCCCACCGACACCCGCGCCGACGCCGACACCCCGGGGCTCGCCGACTCCGTCCGCGCCGACGTCGAGTCCCTGCTCGACGACCTGCCCCTCGCGCACCGACCCCGCGTCGCCGTGTCCGTCCGCGCACTGGGCGGCCCGCGATGAGCCAGCCCACCGACGTGGGCCCCGCCCCCGCCGCCGATCCCCGCGCCGAACGCCGCTCGCGCCGCGCGGTCGCCCGTTCCGCCGGCCGCGAACGGCGCGTCGTCGGCCTCATCGGCCTCATCGCCCTGCTCGTCGGCGCCGGGACCGCGCTGCTCGCGTTCGGGGTGTTCGGCAGCGGCCGCGCCCAACGCCCCCTGCTCGACCCGATCCTCGTCGACGCCCTCCGCTCCCAGGCCCTGATCTCGCGGATCGTCGCGCTCGTCGTCTGCGTCGTCCTCGTCGTCGCCGGGCTGGTGTGGGCGGTCCGCGCCCTCGCCCCCGAACGCCGCCCCGACCTCGCCGTCGACGCCGGCCCCGACACCTCCGTCGTCGTCACCTCGTCGGCGGTCGCCGAGGCCGTCGCCGGCCAGGCCCGCACGCTGCCCGGCATCTCCCGCGCCCGGGCCCGCATGGTCGGTGACGAGCGCGAACCCGCCCTGCGGCTCACCGTGTGGCTCGCCGAGGACGCCGACGTCGCCGAGGTGTGCCGGCGCATCCCCGAGGAGGTGCTGGCCGCCGCCACCGACGCCTTCGGCGGCCGGGTCCTGCCCGTCGCAGTGCGCATCGAAGCCGACACCGCGGAGGGCCCGAGGGTGCGCTGAGCCCCGCCCGCCCCGACCCGTTCACCGTCGTCACACCGGGCGTCGGGCACGCTGGCACCGGCAGTCACGGTGAGGGGAGAACGGGCGCGTGTCAGGTCTACGGCGGCGCGCCCGCGTCGCAGGTGCGGTCGTCGCCGCCGCGTTGGTCGCACTCACCGCCGCCTGCGCGGTCGGGCCGTCACAACGCCCACCCGTCGCCGTCGTCGGCGCCGACGGTGTAGCCCCGCCACCCCCACCGCCGACCTCGACCGCACCCGCGTCCGCGCTCCCGCAACCCGGACCGATGCGCCCGACGATCCGGCTCACCGACTGCACCGCCGACACCCTCGGCTCCCTCGGCAACCCCGCCCAGGCCGGCGGCGTCGCGCTGCGCGTCGAGTGCGGCGACGTCACCGTCCCCACCGACCCCACCCGTCGCGGCCACGGCGTCACCCGTATCGGCGTCACCGTCACCTCCGCCACCGACGCGCCGCGCGACCGGCCGCCGCTGCTCGTCGTCGGCGACAGCGGCACCGACCCGTCGGCACGGCACGGCACGCTGCTCGCCACGCAGGTCTCCGCCGCGGTCCTGGGCGGATACCAGGTGATCGGGCTCGACCGCCGCGGCAGCGGCTCCGACCTGCTCGACTGCTCCCCCGAGGACGCCCGGCTCGGCATCCTCGACGGCGACCCCGCCGCCCCGGGCGCGGCCCTCGACCAGGTCCTCGCCGCCGTCCTCGAGGACGCCCGCTCGGTCGTGCAGGACTGCTACCTCACCGAGCCCGACACCCTCACCACGTACTCGACGGCCGGCACCGCCGCCGACGTCGAACAGATCCGCGAGGACCTCGGCGTCGACCGCCTGTCCGCCATCGGGATCGGGGACGGCGCCACCGCCTTGACCCTGTGGGCCAGCGCGCACCCCACGAGCGTCGGGCGCCTCGTCCTCGACGGTCCCCCCGACCCGGCCGCCGCCGAACCCGACGTCACCGAGACCCGGGCCGCGGCCGCCGAGCAGTCGTTCGACGCGTTCGCCGCCGCCTGCACCGCGAGCGGCACGTGCCCGCTCGGCGCGGACCCGCGCGCCACCGTCACCGACCTGCTGCAGACGCTGCGCACCCGACCGCTCCCCGCCGCCGACGGTCGGCGGCTCACCGCCGGCGTCACCGTCACTGCCCTGGTCGCGACGCTCGGCGAGCCCCGCTCCTGGCCCGCGCTCACCACCGCCCTCGCCGACGCGGGCCGCGGCGCGCCCGAGGGCACGCTCGCCCTGCTCGACAGCGTCCTCGGCCGGGAGGGCCGGTTCGACTCGGCGCTCGCGACGGCCTGCAACGACACCAACCGCAGGCTCACCCCGCCCGACGTGGCCGGGCTCGTCACCCGCTGGTCCGGCGCGTACCCGCTGTTCGGGGCGCCGCTCGCGACACGGCTGCTGGCCTGCGCCCCCTGGCCCGCCGGCGCCGGCCTGCCCAGCCCGGGCCCCGTCCCCGGCGCCCCGCCGATGCTCGTCCTCGGCGCCGCCCACGACCCGCGGGTCGGCGCCGATTCGGTACGCCGCGCCGCCGGCGCGTTGACAACGGCACGCCTCGTGACGTGGCAGGGCACCGGGACCGGCAGCTACCCGCGGACCCCGTGCGTCACCGGGGTGGTCGACCGGATGCTCGTGCAGGGCGAGATGCCACGGGCCGACACGGTCTGCCCGCCGTGATCCCCGACCTCGCGGCCCAGTGACCGGTCAGACGCGGACGGAGCGCAGCGGGCGGTGCCGCCCGCCGTAGGTGCCGGGCAGACCGCCACGGCGGATGTCGCTGGCCTCGTCGGCCATCTCGCGCATCATGCACGGCCACGGCGCCGACACACCCGACGAGTCACGGCACTCGCGGCACTGACCGAGATGATCGGGAGCGTGCTCACTGATCGTGCGCTCCAGCAGATCGGGCATCTCGGCAAGGACCGCAACGAGACTCATCGTTCCCCTCTCGGTTTTTGGTTCGGCTGGGATTCGGTTCGGCGACGTGACCAACCGACTACGTGGGGTAGCAAACTACTCCTCGCCCGAAGGCTCCTTCATCCGGGGAACCCCTTGCGGCAGAACAGGGCCCGCACACAGCGAACCCATATCCGACCTGCGACGACATGCCCGCCGCACACGACGAACGGACCGCTCAGCCGGCGTCGTCCCTGCCCGCACGCGCCCGCGACGGCTGCACCCGCATCGGCTCCCCCGGCATCTTCGGGTACTCCGGCGGATAGGGCAGCTCGCCCAGCCCGCGGTCGCGCTCGTCGGCCGCGAACCACTCCAGCGCCGTCTCGATCCCGCCGACCGCGTCGTCCATCCCCGCGTGCGCGTCACCGTCACGCTCCAGCAGGGCCGGGACCGTCAGCACGTCGAAGTCCTCCGGTGCCACGTCGGGCAGCGTCTCCCACGTCACCGGCATCGACACCGTCGCCCGCGGCAGCCCCCGCACCGACCACGCCGACGCGATCGTCCGGTCCCGCGCCGCCTGGTTGTAGTCGAGGAAGACGCGTTCGCCGCGCTCCTCCTTCCACCAGTCCACCGTCGCCCGCTCCGGGACGCGGCCACACACCCGTCGCGCGATCGCGATCACCGCCCGCCGCACCTCGATGAACGACCACTCCGGCCGGATCCGGGCGAACACGTGGATGCCCCGCCCGCCCGACGTCTTCGGCCAGCCCACCAGGCCCGCCTCGTCGAGCACCTCGTGCAGCACCGCCGCCACCGCGACCGCGTCGGCGAAGTCCGTGCCCGGCTGCGGGTCCAGGTCGATGCGCAGCTCGTCGGGACGGTCGGTGTCGGCCGCGCGGACCGGCCACGGGTGGAAGTCCAGCGTGCCCATGTTCGCCGCCCACGCGATCGCGGCCGGCTCCGACGGCGCGAACGTGTCCGCCGTCCGACCGCTGGGGAACGTCACCCGCGCCGTCCGCACCCACTCCGGCGCCCCCTTCGGCAGGCGCTTCGCGAAGAACGGCTCCCCGTCGACCCCGTCGGGATACCGCTTCAGGTTCGTCGGCCGGTCCAGCAGGACGCGCGTCATCGGCTCCGCGACGGCCAGGTAGTACTCGACGACCTGCCGCTTCGTGATCCCCCGCTCCGGGAAGTAGACCTTGTCCGGGCTCGTCAGGCGTACCTCCCGGTCGCCCTCGGGCCCCGGCACGGTCAACAGCACCACGGTCTTGGCCGCCATGCCCGCGACGCTACCGCTAGCCTCGGGCGATGGCTCCGCGTGACACCGACCCGCCCGACCCGGGCCGCCGGTCACGCCTGTTCGACGACGAGCTCCTCGGCCTCGACCCCGCCGAACCCGAGGTGCAGGCCTTCGCCGCCCACCTCGACCGGATGCGCCGCGAACCCTCCTTCACCGTCGAGGCCTCCCTCACCGGCGTCGGCGACTTCGCCGACGCCGCCAACCGCGCCGAAGGCGGTCGGCGCTGGGCCGCCGTACTCGTCGTCCTGCTGCTGCTCGCCGGCGTCGTCTACGTGGCGACGACGATCCTGACCGCCGTCCTCACGATCATGTCCGGCTGACCCTCCCAGGCGGCCTCCACGAGCTTGCACGACGGGTTAGCGTGGACGCATGGGTCTGTTCAGCCGTGGCCAGGAAACCACCACCGACACCGAGCTCGGCGAGGCTCCCGTCCACAAGTCCGACGAACAGTGGCGCGCCGAGCTCTCCCCCGCCGAGTACCAGGTGCTCCGGCAGGCGGGCACCGAGCGGCCCTTCACCGGCGAGTACACCGACACGAAGACCGTCGGCGTCTACCACTGCCGGGCCTGCGGGGCGGAGCTCTTCCGCAGCGAGACGAAGTTCGAGTCGCACTGCGGGTGGCCGTCGTTCTTCAGCCCGAAGGACTCGGCGGCGGTGATCGAGCGCGTCGACACCAGCATGGGCATGCGCCGCGTCGAGGTGCTGTGCGCCAACTGCCACAGCCACCTCGGTCACGTCTTCGAGGGCGAGGGCTACGCGACGCCCACCGATCTGCGGTACTGCATCAACTCGATCTCGATGACGCTGGAGCCCGACGCGACGTCCTGACCCGCCGAGTTCGACGTGAGGGTTCCCCGGCGACCGCCGCCGAGCCCTCACGTCGAACCGAACCCTGTTCCCGAGGTCGGCGACCTGCCTACCGTCCAGGCCGCTGGCTCGGCGACGGCGAAGAAGGGCTGCATCTGGACGAAGGTCTGACCGTCACCCTGCCGAGTTCGACCTGAGCCTGGTTCCGGAGGTCTCGGAGCCAGGCTGACGTCGAGCTCGAGGTCTTACGGGAGGGTGCTGACGAGGTCGCCGATCTCGACGCGGGGGCCTGTGTAGAAGGGGACCTCCTCGCGGACGTGGCGGCGGGCCTCGGTGGCGCGCAGGTGGCGCATGAGGTCGACGATGCGGTGCAGCTCGTCGGCCTCGAACGCGAGGATCCACTCGTAGTCGCCGAGGGCGAAGGCGGGGACGGTGTTGGCCCGCACGTCGGGGTAGCCGCGGGCCTCCTTGCCGTGGTCGGCGAGCATCTTGCGACGCTCGTCGTCGGGCAGCAGGTACCAGTCGTAGGAGCGCACGAACGGGTACACGCAGACGTAGCGCCGCGCTTCCTCACCGGCGAGGAACGCCGGGATGTGGCTCTTGTTGAACTCCGCCGGCCGGTGCAGCGCGGTCTGGCTCCACACGGGGACGGAGGCACGGCCCAGCGCGGTGCTGCGGCGCAGGTCGGAGTAGGCGGCCTGCAGGGCCTCGACGGTCTCGGCGTGCCACCACACCATGTAGTCGGCGTCGGCGCGCAGACCGGCGAGGTCGTAGACGCCCCGGACGACGACACCCTTGCCCGCCAGGGCCTCGACGAACTCGGTGGCCTGGGTGGCGGCGCCGGCGCGGTCGTCGCCGAGCCGACCGGCCTCGACGCGGAACACCGACCACATGGTGTAGCGGATCGTGTCGTTGAGCTGCGCGTAGTCGAGGCGTGACATGCCCCCGAGTCTACGGAGCCGGCCGGCGATGTCGGCAGCACCCGTGGGCGGCGCCACGCCGAGGACGCAGCCGATCAGGACGCGGCGGCGGTGACGGCCGCGGCGACCCGTTCCGCGGCGGCCCGCGCGGTCCCGATGCACGCGGGCACCCCGACCCCGTGCAGCGCTGACCCGGCGACGGCGAGCCGGGGTTCGGCGGCGACGGCGGCTTCGAGCGTGGCGACCGTCGCGACGTGGCCGACGGCGTACTGTGGCAGCCCCCCGCCCCAGCGCTGGACGTGGACGGCGGCGGGTGCGGCGGTGATCCCGTGCAGTGCGGCGAGGTCGGCGCGGACGCGGACGACGAGCGCCGCGTCGTCGACCTGCAGCGTCGCGGCCTCCCCGAACCGGCCGAGGGAGGCGCGGAGCCGGACGAGGCCGTCGGTGGCGTCCGGGGCGAGGTGGCCCCACTTCGTGGACGTGTGGGTGGCGGCCTTGATCGACAGCGGTTCGTCGGCGGCGACGAGGACACCGGAGGTGGCGGGCAGGCCCGCGGCGTCGACGGCCCGGTAGGCCATTGCGACGACGACCGACGACGCCAGCTCGATACGGCCGGCGGCGGCCGCGGCGGCGGGCACGACGTCGGCGAGAAGCTTGCGGGCGGCGGGTGCGGGGACGGCGAGGACGACGGCGTCGACGTCGAGGTGCTCGGGCGCCGGGACGGGTCCGAGGGTGAGCCGCCAGCCCGTGGGGGTCCGGGAGAGGGAGCGGACCGTGGTGTCGAGCCGCAGCTCGGGGCGGGCGGCGGCGGTGAGCGCGTCGAGCAGCACCCGGTAGCCGCCGTCGAGACCACCGAAGACCGGCCCGGTGGCCGCGGTGGGGCCGGCGAGCCCGGACGCCGCCTCGGTGAGCGACGCCGCGCCGGCGTCGAGGGCGGCGGCGAGGGCGGGGATCGTGGCCCGCAGCCCGAGGGTGTCGACGCGGCCGGCGTAGACGCCACCGAGCAGCGGGTCGGCGACGCGGTCGACGATCTCGGGTCCGAAGCGGGCGCGGAGCATCCCGCCGAGGGCGACGTCGCCACCCGGTTCCCAGTCGAGCGGGAGCGTGGGTTCGGCGGCGACGGCGGCGAGCCCGCGGGCGGTGAGGACGCCGTCGAGGCGGGCGGCGCCGGTGGGCACGCCGAGGAGGGTTCCGGTGGGCAGGGGGCCGGTGCGCCCGCCCGCCCGGATCGACGCGACGGCCGTCGTGGGGTGGACGACGCGGCCGGTGAGGCCCAGCTCGGCGAGTAGTGCGGGGACCTCGGGGCGGCGGGCGAGGAACGCTTCGGCGCCGACGTCGACGGCGACTCCGGCGAGGTCGACGGTGCGCAGGACGCCACCGGTCCGCGATGCGCGTTCGCACACGACGATGCGCGCCGCCGCGCCGAGGAGGGTGCGGAGCCGGTGGGCGGCGGCGAGCCCGGAGACGCCCGCACCGACGACCGCGACGACAGGCGCGACCGCGGCTGCGGCGGCCGGGGCCGTCACCGGACGGGCAGCGTGTGGACCAGGTCGACGACGCGGGTGACGACGTCGGGGTCGGTCTCGGGGAGCACGCCGTGCCCCAGGTTGAACACGTGGCCGGGGGCGGCGCGGCCCTCGGCGGCGATGCGGCGGACCTCGGACTCGACGGACGCGGCGTCGGCGAACAGGACGGCCGGGTCGAGGTTGCCCTGGACGGGGTGGGTGCCGCCGGTGCGGCGGACGGCCTCGTCGAGCGGGACCCGCCAGTCGACGCCGATGACGTCGGTGATCTCCGACATCGCGCCGAGCAGCTCACCGGTGCCGACGCCGAAGTGGATGCGCGGCACGCCCGCGGCGGCGAGCGGGCCGAGGACGGCGGCGGAGTGCGGTGCGACGAACGAGCGGTAGTCGCGCTCGGTCAGCGCACCCGCCCAGGAGTCGAACAGCTGGACGGCGTCGACGCCCGCGGCGATCTGGGCGCGCAGGAAGACCGACGTCGAGTCGGCGAGCTTGGCCAGCAGGGCGTGCCAGACCGCGGGGGCGCTGCGCATGAGCGCCTTGGTCTTCTCGTGGTTGCGGCTGGGCCCGCCCTCGACGAGGTAGGAGGCGAGGGTGAACGGGGCGCCCGCGAAACCGATCAGCGGGGTCTCGCCGAGGGCGCGGGTGAGCAGCCGGATCGCGTCGGTGACGGGGGTGACCTGCTCGGGGTGCAGCGTGGGCAGGGCCTCGACGTCGGCCGCTGTGCGGACGGGACGGGCGACGACCGGCCCGACGCCGGCGACGATGTCGACGCCGATGCCCGACAGGTACAGCGGGACGACGATGTCGCTGAAGAGGATGGCCGCGTCGACGCCGTGGCGGCGGACGGGCTGCAGCGTGATCTCGCAGGTCAGCTCGGGGTCGAGGCAGGCCTGGATCATGCCGGTGCCGGCGCGCAGGGCGCGGTACTCGGGCAGCGACCGACCGGCCTGGCGCATGAACCACACCGGGACCCGCGACGGGGTGCCGCCGCGGGCGGCCACCAGGAACGGCGCGGCGCGCAGGTCGCGACGCACCGCACCCGCGGTCTCGAGGTCAGGGAGGGCAGCCATCACGAGCGATGATCCCACAGGTCGGAGCACGTCCCCCGATCGGATACCGGCGCGCCTGCCGGTGGCCGGCCGGGCCGCGACCTAGAGTCCCCGCTCGTGCCCGATACGACCGCTCCACCACCACAGTTCCGCCAGGCGGTGGCGGCTCTGTCGTCGTACCGGCCGCGTCCCGAGCTCGTCGTCCGGCCGCTCGAGGCTCCACCCCGGCTCGCGCCGTTCTCGTGGGCCTACAGCGTGGAGGCCGACGTCGGTCACCGCGGCGACGGCCTCGACGACCTCGACGAGCCGGACACGTCCGGCCGGCTCATCCTGCTGCACGACCCGGCGGGGCAGGACAAGTGGGACGGCACGTTCCGGCTCGTGTGCTTCGTGCAGGCGCGCCTGGAACGTGAGCAGCTCGGCGACGAGATGCTCCCGGTGATCGCGTGGTCGTGGTTGACCGAGGCGCTCGACGGGTGCGGCGCCGGTTTCACGGCGCTGGGCGGGACGGTGACCCAGACGTCGTCCGTGCGGTTCGGTGACATCGCCGGCCCGCGTCGCGACGACGACGTCGAGCTGCGGGCCTCGTGGACCCCGGTCGACGAGCCCGACACGCTCACGCGACACGCCGAGGCCTTCGCGACGCTCGTCGCGACGGCCGCGGGCCTGCCACCGGTCGGCGTGCCACGACTCGCGCGCCGAACGGTATGAGCGCGTGCTCACCAGCGGTTTCCGGGCGCGGAGTCGATCGGTGACAGAGAGTTGATCACCCGAACGGGTGTACACAGCGCGACAACGCTGTAACTTTCACCCGGAGAAGTTCGATCGGATACACGACGTTAGACCGCTTGGGGGGCTAGGCTTCCTCCACGACACCTCCTCGGGCGGTCGGGCGCAACTCTCCGTCGGCCCGGGGATCTGGTGCCGGTCGGGGGGCAACGACCGACTCCAGGGAGGTAAGAACGTGGCCGTTGTGGGCCAGGGCGTACCTACGCGCAGTTCCACCGGAGCTGTGCTGTCGCCTGCCATGGTCCCGCACCCGCGGGAAGAGTTGTTCTCGGTGCTGGTGGTCGACGACCACCCGCTCCTTCGCGAGGCGATCGCCGCGCGGCTGCGCTCGATGGGGGCAGGAACGGTGCACGAGGCCGCCTCGGTGGCCGAGGCCCGTGCTCGAGCGCAGGCCAACGGGCCGTGCGACCTCGCGATCCTCGATCTCGGGCTGCCCGACGGGAGCGGGCTCGACCTGGTGACCGAGCTGCGCGCGCTGGGCTGGAACCGGCTCGTGGTGCTCGCGTCGTCCGACGACCCGTACGCCGTCCGCTCCGCCTTCCAGGCCGGGGCCCAGGCGTACCTGCTCAAGTCGGCCTCGCCGGCCGTCGTGACCGACGGCGTGAAGCGCGTCCTGGACGGCGGCGTCTACGCCGACCCGACGGTGGCGCCGCTCCTCGCCACGGGAACGCGCGTCCCGGGCACCGACAACACGCCACGGGAGCTGTCGGCCCGTGAGGTGGAGGTGCTGCAGCTGGTCGCCGACGGTCAGTCGAACAAGGAGATCGGCGAGGCGCTGAGCCTGTCGGCGCTGACCGTCAAGAGCCACCTGTCGCGCATCGGGCGCAAGCTCGGCACGGGCGACCGGGCCCAGATGGTGGCGCTCGCCATGCGTGCGGGAGTCATCCGCTGACGACGAACCAACCGAGCGCTCCCCCGCGTCACGGGGCGGGCGGCACGACCGACGGGACGGGCCACCCCGACGGACCCGTGCCGCTGCTGCGCCCTGCCGACGGCCTGCCCGACGTGGTGGCCGACGTGCAGGCGCTGGAGCGCACCGCGGCGGCGTTCGCGGCGGGCTCCGGCCCGATCGCGGTCGACGCCGAACGCGCCTCGGGTTTCCGCTACTCGCAACGGGCCTACCTGGTGCAGCTGCGCCGGGCGGGCGCGGGCTCGGCGCTGGTGGACCCGATCCCCCTCGGATCGGACCTGTCCGCGCTCGCACCCGCGCTGACGGGGCCGGAGTGGGTGCTGCACGCGGCGTCGCAGGATCTGCCGTGTCTGGCCGAGGTCGGGCTGGCCCCGACGTCGCTGTTCGACACCGAGCTCGCGGGCCGCCTCGCCGGTCTCCCCCGCGTCGGGCTCGGACCCATGGTCGAACAGCTGCTGGGGCTCGCGCTGGAGAAGGGCCACGGCGCGGCCGACTGGTCGCGCCGACCGCTCCCCGAGGACTGGCTCGTCTACGCCGCACTCGACGTCGAGGTTCTCGTCGAACTGCGTGACCTGCTCGCCCGGATGCTCGCCGAGCAGGGCAAGCTCGGGTTCGCCGAGCAGGAGTTCGAGGCCGTGCGCACTGCTCCCCCGCCGGCTCCGCGCGCGGAGCCGTGGCGGCGCACCTCGGGCATCCACAAGGTGCGCAAGCCGCGGCCGCTGGCCGCGGTCCGCGCGCTGTGGGAGGCACGCGACCGGCTCGCCGCCGAACGCGACATCGCGCCGGGCCGGGTCCTGCCCGACTCCGCGATCGTGGAGGCCGCCGTGACCGCGCCCACCACCCCCGGCGCGCTGGCAGCTCTGCCGGTGTTCCGCGGGCGCTCGCAGCGGCGGCTGACGTCGTACTGGTTCGCCGCGATCGACGAGGCGGCGAAGCTCCCCGGTGACGAGCTGCCCCGCTCGACCGTCCCCGGCGACGGTCCACCACCGGTCGCGCGGTGGTCCGACCGCGACCCCGAGGCGGCGGCCCGGCTCTCGGCGGCCCGCACCGCCCTCGCCGGCCTGAGCGAGCAGTGGACGATCCCCGTCGAGAACCTGCTGCTGCCCGATCTGCTGCGCCGCATCTGCTGGGCCCCACCCGCCGACGGCGACGTCCGCGCCGCCCTCGTCGCCGGGGGCGCGCGCCCGTGGCAGGTCGAGCTGACCGGTCCGCTGCTGGAGCAGGCGGTCGAGACCCGGGCGCCGTAGGGGCCTACGGACGCGACAGCGGCACCGGGACGTGCAGTGGCGCCGGCAGCCTGACCGTCACCGCGAGCCCGCCGCCGGGCACGGCGTCGCCACGGACGGTGCCGCCGTGGGCGAGCACGACCGCACGCACGATCGACAACCCGAGCCCGCTGCCGGGCGTGTCGCCGGTGCGCTCGCGCGGGCCGCGACGGAACGGCTCGAACAGCTCCGTCACCCGGTCCGGCGGGATCACCGGGCCCCCCGACGCGACGCGCAGCTGCGCCCCACCGTCGGCCGGTGCCGTCGCCACCTCCACCCACCCGCCGGACACGTTGTGGCGCACCGCGTTCTCGAGCAGGTTACCGGTGACGCGGGCCAGCAGGACCGGATCGCCCGCGGTGTGGGCCGGTGCCGTCGACACCGCGAACCGCAGGCCCCGCGCCGCCGCCTCCCCCGACACCGCCGCCACCGCGGACGCGGCCAGCTCCGCGAGGTCGACCGGGCGGGCGTCGACGTGGTCGACCGCCTGCGTGCGGGCCAGCAGCAGCAACGCGCCGACCAGCTCGTCGGCCCGCCGCGTCGCGTCCCGGACCACCTCGGCCATCCGGCGCAGCTCGGCGACATCGGCGTCCGGGTCGGCCAGCGTCACGTCGACCTCCGTGCGCAGCACCGCGAGCGGCGTCCGCAGCTCGTGGCTCGCGTTGGCGACGAACCGGCGCTGCCCGTCGAAGGCCGCCTGCAGCCGGTCGAGCATCGCGTCGAACACCTCGGCCAGCTCCGCGACCTCGCCGCGGGCGTCACGCAGCGCGATCCGCTCGTCCAGCGACTCCGCCGACAGCCGCCGCGCGGTCGCCGTCACCGCGTGCAGCGGCGCCAGGACACGCCCGACCAGCACCCACGACACCACCGCGGCGGCAAGCACCACCAGGGGGAACGCGATCAGCCCGGCGCGCAGCACCTCCGCGCGGGCCGCCTCACCGACGGCCCGGCCCACCTGGGTGGCCTCGACCTCCACCCCGCCGACGCGGACCGTCCCCCCGGCCGGGAACGCGGGCACCGAGCTCTCGGCCACCCCACCCACCAGCAGCCAGCCCAGCCACAGCAGCAGCGCGCTCACGCCCGCGACCAGGACGGTGGCCAACACCGTCAGCCGTGGACGCAGCCCCGGCCCGGACCGCCGCCCGGGCGGGTTCCCCGGCGGACCCGATGGTCGGGCCGTGGTCACGGTCGCCCCGGTCAGCCCGCCGCCGGAACGCGGTACCCGGCGCCGACGACGGTCTCGATCACGCCCGGCTCACCCAGCTTCTTGCGCAACGTCATGACGGTGACGCGCACCGTCGTGGTGAACGGGTCCGCGTTCTCGTCCCAGACCCGCTCCAGCAGCTCCTCGCTCGACACGACCGCGCCGCCGGCCCCCATCAGGACCTCGAGCACGCCGAACTCCTTACGGGTGAGCTCCACCGGCTCGGCGGCGCGACGCACCGTGCGCCGGGCCGGGTCGAGCGACACGTCGCCCGCCACCAGCAACGGCGGCGTGGCCGGCGTGGCGCGCCGGCCCAGCGCCCGGACCCGGGCCACGAGCTCGGGGAAGTCGAACGGCTTGGCCAGGTAGTCGTCGGCGCCGCGGGACAGGCCGTCGACCTTGTCGGCCACCGACCCGCTCGCGGTGAGCATCAGCACCCGCGTCGTCGCCGCCGACGCGACGATCTCCTCGCACAGCTCGTCACCCGAGATCGACGGCAGGTCCCGGTCGAGCAGCACCACGTCGTAGCGGGTGATACCGATCTTCTCCTGGCCCTCCAGGCCGTCGAAGGCGACGTCGACCGCCATGCCCTCGCGCCGCAGCCCGCGGGCCACGGCCTCGGCGAGCGGCCGCTCGTCCTCCACGACCAGCACGCGCATCAGCGGGCCCGGCCCTCGGACTCCTCCGCCGCCTGCTCCTCCTGTGCGGCCGACGCGTCGAGGACGCCGCCCTCGACCGCGCCCTGCACCACGCGGCAACCCGGCAGCGCCGACGCCCACTCGGTGACCCGGCGGGCCACGTCCTGCGCGGTGAGACCGACAGCGGACAGCACATCGGAGCGGCTGCCGTGCTCGAGGAACTCCTGCGGCAGCGCCAGGTCGCGGCTCGGGACGTCGATCTCGTTGTCGCGCAACAGGTCCGACAGGGCCGAGCCGAACCCGCCGTGGCGGCCGGAGTCGGACACCGTCACGACGAGCTGGTGCGCCGCCGCGACCTCCACCATGGCCTCGGGCACCGGCAGCACCCACCGCGGGTCGACGACCGTGACCCCGATGCCCTGGTGCGCAAGCCGTTCGGCCGCTGCCACACCCAGCTCGGCGAACGCGCCGACGCACGCCATGAGCACCGTCGGCCGCTCCGCGCCCGCGGCGGGCTCGGCCAGCACGTCGACCGAGCCGCCGACGCGGCGCAGCGCCGGCACCGACTCGACGACCGCGCCCTTGGGGAACCGCAACGCCGTCGGACCGTCCTCGACCGCGACGGCCTCGGCGAGCTCCTCGCGCAGCGTCCCCGCGTCGCGCGGCGCGGCCACCCGCATCCCGGGGACGATCCCGAGGATCGACAGGTCCCACATCCCGTTGTGCGACGGTCCGTCGCTGCCGGTGACCCCAGCCCGGTCGAGCACCAGCGTGACGGCCTGCTCGTGCAGCGCGACGTCGAACATCAGCTGGTCGAACGCGCGGTTCAGGAACGTCGAGTACAGGCAGACGACCGGGTGCAGCCCGCCCCGCGCGAGCCCCGCCGCCGACGTCAGCGCGTGCTGCTCGGCGATACCGACGTCGATGCAGCGCTCCGGGTAGGTCTCCGCGAACTTCGCGAGCCCCACCGGGCCCAGCATCGCCGCCGTGATGGCCACGACGTCGGGCCGGCGCTCGCCGATCGCCACCATCTCCTCGGAGAACACGCTCGTCCAGCCCTGCGTCTTCGGGCCGGTGGGCAGGCCCGTGGCCGGGTCGAACGCCGACGGACTGTGCATCTGCTCCGCCGCGTCGTTCTCCGCGGGCAGGTAGCCGTTGCCCTTGCGGGTCACCGCGTGCACGATGACCGGCCCGCCGAACCGCCGCGCCCGCCGCAGCGCCGACTCCATCGCCGCCACGTCGTGCCCGTCGATCGGGCCGAAGTACTTCAGGCCCAGGTCGGAGAACAGCTCCTGCGGGCTGATCGCGTCCTTCACACCGGCCTTGAGGGCGTGCAGGCCCGCGTAGAGCGCCGGCCCGACGACGGGCGTGCCGCGCAGGGCGCGCTTGCCCGCGTCGAGCATCCGCTCGTAGCCCGGCTGCAGCCGCAGCGACGCCAGCCGGTCGGCCAGCCCGCCGATCGTCGGCGAGTAGGAACGGCCGTTGTCGTTGACCACGACGACGACGTTGCGGTCCGGGGCCGCCGCGATGTTGTTCAGCGCCTCCCAGGCCATGCCGCCCGTGAGCGCCCCGTCGCCCACCACGGCGACGACATGGCGGTTCTCGCCCTTCAGCGCGTAGGCGCGCGCGAGCCCGTCCGCCCACGACAGCGACGTCGACGCGTGGCTGTTCTCCACGACGTCGTGCTCGCTCTCGGCACGGTTCGGGTAGCCCGACAGCCCGCCCGTCATCTTCAGCCGCTCCCAGCCGTCCTGACGGCCGGTGAGGAGCTTGTGGACGTAGGCCTGGTGGCCCGTGTCCCAGATCAGGGTGTCGTGCGGCGAGTCGAAGACCCGGTGCAGGGCGATCGTCAGCTCGATGACGCCGAGGTTGGGGCCGAGGTGGCCGCCGGTGCGCGAGACGGACGCGACCAGGAACCGCCGGATCTCGGACGTGAGCTCGGCGAGCTCGTCCGGGCCGAGGCGGCGGAGGTCACGCGGGCCGTGGAGGGAACGCAACAGGCTCACTCCCCCACCATACGGTCGTGGGGATCATTCGACCCGGCGCGTCCACGCCCCCGCCGCCCCCGCTCGACGAGCGGCACACGGCCCGTCGGCGTGCGGTGCCGGTCCCCCGCCCGCGAGGCGATCAGTCCTCCGCAGCGCGCGCCTGCGGGACCAGTGGCGCGGCCGCGACCCGCACTGTGTTGCGGCCCGCGTCCTTCGCCGCGTACAGCGCCGCGTCGGCCGCGGCCAGCACCGACTCCAGGTCCTGGCCGTCGGCCGGGAACGTGGCGCCACCGATGGAGATCGTCAGACCGTCGACGACGAGCGGTCCCGCCGACGTCGTCACCGGCACACCGAGACCCTGGACACGCCGCCGCACCCGGTCGGCCACCGCGAGCACCTCACGGCGACCCACGCCCGTGCCGGGCAGATCGGGCAGCAGGACGACGAACTCCTCACCGCCGAACCGCGCCACCAGGTCGTCCTGACGCACCTCGGCCCGCAGCTCCGCCGCGACGGCCGCCAGCACCGCGTCGCCCACCAGGTGCCCGTGGGTGTCGTTGACGGCCTTGAAGTGGTCGAGGTCGGCGATCAGCACCGCGGCCGAGCCGTGCGTGCGCCGCGCCCGGCCCAGCAGGTGCACCGCCTCCGCCCGCCACGCCGCCGCGTTGAGCAGGCCCGTCTTCGGGTCGGTCGTCGCCGCCTCCTCCAGCTGGCGGACCTGCACCGCCCGCTGCAGCACCAGCAGCGGTGCGAGCGCCAGCGCCGCCGTCCAGCGGTCGGCCGTGAGAGCCAGCGCGACCATCACACCGAGGCACAGCGTGGCCAGTTCGAGGACGTGGTCGTCGACACCGCCGACCAGCTCACGCGCCGACGGCCGGCCCTCGCCCAACGCCATCGCCGCCGCGACCAGCACGTTGTTCACCAGGAGATAGGCCGCCGCGGCGAGCGCCACCCAGCCCAGCGCCGGCAGCCCCTGCCCAGCGCCCGCGTCGCGCACCGGGGCGACCACCGCGTACGCCGCGTGGGCCGCCAGGACGACCGTCGCCGCGGTGTACACGAGCCGGTACATCGGCACCCCGGCCGGCTTCCACACGCGGAGCCACAGGTGCCCGTACAGCACGACGACGACCAGCGCCGACAGCCGCACCGGCAGCAGGAGCGCCGCCGCGAACGTCCACACGGAGCTGAGGTCGAAGTACGCGGTCGCCGCGACCCGGCGGCGCACCCGTTCGATGCCCGTGGCCGCCTCGATGTGCACCAGGCCCAGGACCAGCAGCCACGCGGCGAGGACGACGTCGTCGCCCTTCGGCCCACCGCCGACCAGCCAGCCCGCGGCGACGAACACCACCGCGAGCAGCTCCGCGGCGACGACGAGCAGCCGCACCCGGACCGGTTCGGACCGGAGGGCCCAGCGAGCGGCGAACGCGAACACGATCGAGCCTCCCCCCGGGCACCCGATGCCGACGAGGGTCGAGGTTAGTGACCGCACACGGAACTGTCAGTCGACAGTCGGTCACTCATCGGGGTGGATTCGCACCCCGGACGTCACGAGAGGTGACGATGCGTCGACGGGCGGTCAGCCCGCGGCCGGGGACTCGCCGCTCTCCGCCTCGTGCAGCGCCGGCCCGGGCTCCCGACCCGACGCGCCCTCGTTCCTGCTGTGCAGGCCGACGTGCACGCGGTTCCGGCCCGCACGCTTGGCCGAGTACAGGGCGGAGTCGGCCGTCTCCAACAGCCGGGTGAGCTCCGTGCCGTCGGTGCCGAACGCGGCACCACCCACGGACACGGTGAGCCCACTGATCGTGAGCGGCCCGTCGGGCGTGGGCATCTGGATCGACAGCGCCTCGACGCGGCGCCGGATGCGGTCCGCGACCAGGCGCAGCTCCGCACTGCCGTAGTCGCTGTCGTCGACACCCGGGAGCAGGATCACGAACTCCTCACCGCCGAAGCGGCCGACCAGGTCGTTGTCGCGCACCTCCGTGCGCAGCGTCGCCGCCACGGCCGCGAGCACCTCGTCGCCCGCCAGGTGACCGTGCCGGTCGTTCACCGACTTGAAGTGGTCGAGGTCGAGGATCAGCAGCGAGGCCGAGCCGCCCTGCCGCACCGCGCGCGACACCTCGCGCTGGGCGTAGGCGTGCCAGGCCGCCGCGTTGAGCAGGCCCGTCTTCCCGTCGGTGCTGGCCGCCTCCTCGAGCTGACGCACCAGGACCGCGCGGTGCAGCACCAGCAGCGCCGGCAGCACGAACAGGACCAGCCACGGGTTGATGGCCAGGACGATCGCCGTGAGCCCGCCCAGACACAGCGTGGCTAGCTCCAACGCGTTCTCGTCCCAGTGGCCCAGCACCGTGGTGACCGTGGGGTTCGGTGAGCTGACCGCGATCGCGCCGGCGATGAGCCCGCTGTTGATCGTCGTGTAGACGAGCAGGGCCAGGACCAGGGCCACCGGACCGGTACCGGCGCCGAGACCGGCCGTGACGTGATGAGGGGCCACGTAGTTGACGACGGCGCCCGCCGCGAGACAGGCCAGCACGACCGTGGCCGTGCTGAACATCTGGCGGTAGACCGGTACCCGGGGCCGCCACGCCCGCCACCACAGGTGCGTGAACACCACGACGGCCACCAGCGTGGCCAGCACCGGCGGCAGCAGCACCGCACCGGCGAACGTCCAGACCGAGCTGAGGTCGACGTGCGGGGTCTCGGTGACGCGGCGACGCACCCGTTCGGCGCGAACCGCGATCTCGGTGTGCAGGACACCCAGGAACATCAGCGTCGCCGCATCGAGAAGACGCCCGGTGGACACACCCGGAGCGGTGGCACTCAGAACGACCAGAGCGAGTGCCGTCAGTTCCACCATGAAAACAGGCAGCATCACTCGAGCAGGCACGTTCCACACGGCCCATCGAGTGACTTTCCACAGGCGTGGAAATGCTCCGTCCGGAGTACTTCCGTCGCCCACTTCGCTACTCATTCATACTCTCAGTCGTCCGGCTGTCACCGGACGTGAGAATAGTTGATCGCGACGGCCTCTGTCATGGCCAGTGAGCCCAACGGCACATGAGAACGTGCCGGGGGTCACCGAGCGTGGTCGACTGCCGATACGACGCAGGAGGAGGTGCGCGGTGCGTAACAAGAGCTGGCACTGACGACACCCGCCGTTCCCGCCGTGCCCGCACGGTCGCCGCCCTCCACCACGAGGTCGCGACGACACGAGCAGCACGCGCCGGACGGCCCTGCGCGCCAACGGCCCACACCGGAACACGTTTCCCGGAACCCGCCGAATTCAGCGCGCGCAGAACCGCGACGACCACGACGAACGCCACCGCATCGACGCGACCCGTCGATTCGGCACGCATTCCGGAAACGGAAAGAGGAATTGGTGCATGCGCAACAAGTCGGCTCGAAAATCGCCATGCCGTTGCGCCGCATCCACTTCGGAGGGAGTTCACGGTGCGCAACAAGAGCTGGTGAACAGGGCCGGATCCGACAGCCGTCGACGTCGGACGCGCTCGCCGCGACCCGGCCCGTCGACACCGCCATACGCCGCCGCTGCAAGCCGGCAGAGGAGTGACCGTGCGCAACAAGAGCTGGTGACCGCCGTGCCCACCCGTCCATCGCCCCGGAGAGGAGCGAGCCCGTGCGCAACAAGTCCTGGTGACCGCCCGCCCACGCCCGCAACGACCGGGAGGAGGCCGCTCGTGCGCAACAAGAGCTGGTGACCACCACCCACCGACCACCCACCACCGACGAGGAGGACCCCGTGAGCAGCAACAAGTCCTGGTGACACCACCCGACCAGCCCGAACACGAACAGCGAAGGAGCCCGCGGTGCGCAACAAGTCCTGGTGACTCACCCACCCCGACCGCACAACCCGGAAGGAGCACGACGTGCGCAACAAGAGCTGGTGACCACCGCCCACCGACCACCCACG
>NZ_BJVJ01000035.1 GCF_007989085.1 Pseudonocardia sulfidoxydans NBRC 16205 | reverse complement strand
GGGGGCGGGGCGACGGGCGGGTGGTAGCCGCCGGAGGCGGCGGCGCGGCGGACGTCGACGGTGGGCAGTTCGTCGGTGGCGGGGGTGTGCATCCCGCCGGGGCCGAGCGCGGCACCGGCCGCGAGGCCTGCGCCGGCGCCGAGCGCGGCGGCGCCCATGCCGGGGGGTGGGGGGTTGTGGGCGGGGTGGCCGCCGGTGCCGTTGCCGCCGGCGGGCGGGGCGACGGGCTGCTGCGGGGCGAGCGCGATGGCGGCGCCCTTGGCGATGGCGTTCTTGGGGTCGGCGTCGACGGCGACGGGTCGGCCGAACTCCTCGGAGACGGTCTGCGCGACGAGCGGGATGCGGGAGGAGCCGCCGACGAGCAGGACGGCGGAGGTCTCTTCGGGGGTGAGGCCTGCGGAGGCGATGGCGCGGCCCAGCGCGGCGACGGTCTCGTCGATCTGGGGGCCGATCATCTGCTCGAACTCGCTGCGGTGGAGCCGGACGGAGCCTTGGCTGCCGGGCAGGAGGACGGGGACGGAGGCTTCGGTGTCGGAGCTGAGGGCTTCCTTGGCCTCGGTGCAGTCGCGGCGGATGCGGGCGACGGCGTTGAGGACGGCGGGGTCGGTCTCGTCGAGGTCGGCGAAGGCGTCGGGCATGCCTTCGACGACGTGGTCGAAGACGACCTGGTCGAAGTCGATGCCGCCGAGGCGTTCGAGGCCCTCGGGGCGGCCGAGGAGGCCGAAGTTGCCGTCCTTGCGGACGACGGCGGCGTCGAAGGTGCCGCCGCCGAGGTCGTAGACGGCGATGGTGGCGCCTTGTTCGACGCGTTCGGAGGAGGCGTAGTGGAGGGCGGCGGCCTGGGGTTCGGCGAGGAACGTGACGGTGAGTCCGACGCGGGCGAGTGCGCCTGCGAAGAGTTCCTTCTTGTGGCCGCCCCAGGACGCGGGGTGGGTGACGGAGATGCGTTCGGCGACGCCGCCTTCGCGGGCGGCGACCTGGTCGACGACCCAGCGGACGAGGCGGGCGGAGAGGTCCTCGGCGGTCCAGGGCTGGCCGGCGACGTGGATGGGGGTGGGGTCGCCGACGCGGCGTTTGAACTCGCGGACGACGCGGTCGGGGTCGGTGAGGGCGCGACGTTCGGCGGCCTCGCCGACGACGACGCCGCCGTCGGATCCGATGAAGAGGACGGAGGGGACGTGGACGGAGCGGTCGCCGAGGTTGACCATCTCGGTCTCGACGATCCGGCCGCCGTCGAGGCGGGTGATCGCCGCCGCGGTCCGTGTCGTGCCCACGTCGATGCCGAGCAAATAGCTCATTGTCACCCGTCTTCTTGAGGTTCCCCGACCAATGCGACTCTCCGTGTCCATCGAGCCGAATCGACGTCACGTTAGCGTCACGATGCGCGGTATTCGGCAACCGGTCGCCGACCAGGGTGACGAGCGGCGTCCCCGGGTCGGTCCGCGGTGCGCGGTCGCCCCGGAAGGATGTCAGCGGGCGGCGCTGCGGGAGCCCGGGACGTGGCGGCCGTGGCCGAATCGGAACACGGGGGTGCGCGGGTTCAGAGCCGGTGCTGGAGTGCTTCGGCGGCGGCGAGGAGGTCGGCGGCCCAGCGGACGCCGGGGCGGCGGCCGATGCGGTCGACGGGGCCGGAGACGGAGACGGCGGCGACGACCTTGCCGGTGCCGTCGCGCACGGGCGCGGAGACGCTGGAGACGCCGGCTTCGCGTTCGGCGACGGACTGGGCCCAGCCGCGGCGGCGGACGTCGAGGAGGACGCGTTCGGTGAAGGTGGCGTCGTGGAGGACGGCGCGCTGGGTGGCGGGGTCGGCCCAGGCGGCGAGGACCTTGGCGCCGGAGCCGGCGGTCATGGGCAGCCGGGTGCCGACGGGGACGGTGTCGCGCAGCCCGCTGACGGGTTCGGCGGTGGCGATGCAGATGCGGTGGGTGCCGTCGCGGCGGTAGAGCTGGACGCTCTCGCCGGTGATGTCGCGCAGCCGGGGGAGGACGGCGGCGGCGGCGTCGAGGAGGGGGTCGCTGTGGCCGCTGGAGAGCTCGGCGAGGGTGGGGCCGGGCCGCCAGCGGCCGTCGGCACCGCGGTGGAGCAGGCCGTGTACCTCGAGTCCGACGGCGAGGCGGTGGGCGGTGGCGCGGGGCAGGCCGGTGCGTTCGCAGAGCTCGGTGAGGCCGCACGGTTCGGTGGCCGCGGCGCGAAGTACGCCCACTGCCTTGTCGAGCACGCCGATCCCGCTAGACTGTCTCACGCCTCGATACTAGCTTCCCAACATCTGGGAGGTCTAGGTCGATCCACCACCACAATGAGGCGAAAACGCGAGGAGGCGGCGCCGTGACGAAGGCGCGCACGCTGGCCGAGAAGGTCTGGGACCGGCACGTGGTCCGCAAGGGGGAGGGGCAGGAGCCCGATCTCCTCTACATCGACCTGCACCTCGTGCACGAGGTCACCAGCCCGCAGGCGTTCGACGGCCTCCGGCTCGCGGGTCGCCCGGTGCGTCGTCCGGACCTCACGATCGCGACCGAGGACCACAACGTCCCGACGAAGGACGTCGAGCTCCCCATCGCCGACCCGGTGTCGCGGACCCAGGTCGAGACGCTGCGGCGCAACTGCGCGGAGTTCGGCGTCGACCTGTACCCGATGAACCACGCCGAGCAGGGCATCGTCCACATCATCGGCCCGCAGCTGGGGCTCACCCAGCCGGGGATGACGGTCGTCTGCGGCGACAGTCACACCTCGACGCACGGGGCGTTCGGCGCGATGGCGTTCGGCATCGGCACGTCCGAGGTCGAGCACGTCCTGGCCACGCAGACGTTGCCGCTCAAGCCGTTCAAGACCATGGCGATCAACGTGAACTCCGCCGACGGCACGCTGCGTCCCGGCGTCACGAGCAAGGACGTCGTGCTCGCGATCATCGCGAGGATCGGCACCGGCGGCGGGCAGGGCTACGTCCTGGAGTACCGGGGCAACGTCATCGAGAACCTCTCGATGGAGGCCCGGATGACGATCTGCAACATGTCGATCGAGGCCGGTGCGCGCGCCGGCATGATCGCGCCCGACCAGGTCACCTACGACTTCATCGACGGCCGCGACCATGCGCCGAAGGGCGAGGCGTGGGACGCGGCGCTGGCCGACTGGGCGACGTTGCGCACCGACGAGGGCGCGACCTTCGACGCGGAGGTCGACATCGACGGTGACGCGCTGACGCCGTTCGTCACGTGGGGCACCAACCCGGGGCAGGGCCTGCCGCTGGGTGAGAACGTGCCCGACCCGGCCGCGATCGTCGACGAGAACGAGCGCGTCGCGGCCGAGCGCGCGATCGACTACATGGGACTCGAGGCGGGGATGCCGCTGCGCGACGTCCGCGTCGACACGGTGTTCGTCGGCTCCTGCACCAACGGGCGCATCGAGGACCTGCGGGCCGCGGCGTCGGTGCTCGACGGTCGGACGCTGGCGAAGGGCGTGCGGATGCTGGTCGTCCCGGGCTCGATGCGCGTGCGTTTCCAGGCCGAGGACGAGGGTCTGGACAAGGTCTTCACCGCCGCGGGCGCCGAGTGGCGCTCGGCCGGCTGTTCGATGTGCCTGGGCATGAACCCCGACCAGCTGGAGCCGGGGGAGCGCAGCGCGTCGACGTCGAACCGCAACTTCGAGGGCCGCCAGGGCAAGGGCGGCCGCACCCACCTCGTCTCGCCGCTCGTGGCCGCCGCCACGGCCGTGCGCGGGACCCTGTCGTCGCCGGAGGACCTGGACTGATGGACGCGTTCAGCACACACACCGGGATCGGCGTTCCGCTGCGCCGGTCCAACGTGGACACCGACCAGATCATCCCGGCGGTCTACCTCAAGCGCGTGACGCGCACGGGGTTCGACGACGGGCTGTTCGCGGCGTGGCGTCAGCACCCGGACTTCATCCTCAACACCGAGCCGTTCTCGAAGGGGTCGGTGCTGGTCGCCGGTCCGGACTTCGGGACCGGCAGCTCGCGTGAGCACGCGGTGTGGGCGTTGATGGACTACGGCTTCCGGGTCGTGATCTCGGCGCGCTTCGGCGACATCTTCCGTGGCAACTCGGCCAAGGGCGGGCTCGTCGCGGCGCAGTGCGAGCAGCACGACGTCGAGCTGCTGTGGAAGCTGCTGGAGAACGAGCCGGGCACGGAAGTGACCGTTGACCTGCAGGAACGTACGGTGCAGGCCAAGGACCTGACGTTCGCGTTCCAGATCGACGACTACACCCGCTGGCGGCTGCTGGAGGGCTTGGACGACATCGGTCTGACCCTGCGCCACGAGGGCGACATCACGACGTTCGAGGCGTCGCGCCCGGCGTGGTTGCCGGTCACGACACCGGCCGGCTGAGGCCGTCAAGACCCCCGGAGATCACCCGGAGATGGTGCGGCACAGTCCACGAACCGGGACTGTTGTTGCACGACAAGGGTTTTTCTTGGGCCGATCCCTGGTGTGAGCTGCGACAACACTCTACCGTGCGCAGTCATGAACAAGACGCAGCTCGTGGACGCGCTCGCGGCGCGGCTCGGCGACCGGCGCACCGCGGCATCCGCGGTCGACGGAGTGCTCTCGATCATCGTGGACACGGTCGGCTCGGGTGGCTCGGTGTCGCTCACCGGGTTCGGCGTCTTCGAGGCGCGAGCCCGGGCAGCGCGCGTCGCCCGCAACCCGCGCACCGGTGACACGGTCGCCGTCCCGCCGACGGTGGTCCCGGCCTTCCGGCCGGGCATCGCCTTCAAGGCGACGGTGTCGGGCAACGGCGCGGCGGCCGAGACCGCCAAGCCGGCCCCGGCCCGTCGCCCGCGCGGTGCCGCGGCGTCGGCTCCGGCCGCCCCCGCCAGGGCGACCCGCAGCCGGGCCAAGGCATCGACGTCGTTCGCGGAGAAGCCGGAGCCGAAGTCGGCCAAGGCGGCTCCGAGGACGGCGGCGAAGCCGAAGGCGGCGGCCGCGACCAAGGCGGCCCCGAAGGCGGCGGCCCCGAAGGCGGCGGCCCCGAAGGCGGCGGCGGCGAAGGCGGAGAAGCCCGCCGTCGCTGCCAAGGCCAAGAAGGCCAAGGCCAAGAAGTAGCTCTCAGCCCGCCGGTTCGCGGTAGTAGTCGGCGAACCGGGGGGTGAGGTCGGCGCCGAACCCGATCACCCACGTGCTCGCCTTGCGCGCGGGGATCGCCGCACCGCCGGGGCGCACCCGGTCGGCCAGCGGCGTGCCCGCGGTCAGGGCGTCGACGACGTCGGGGATGACGCCGCCCTGGCTGCACAGCACCGTCACGCCCGGCTGTGCCACGATCTCGCGGGTCCGCGCGGTCGCGGCGGTCGGGTCGTCGGCGCGCGTGATCTCGCCCAGCGCGGGTTCGTCGGTGACGGGCAGCCCGGCGGCGGCGGCCAGGTCGGAGACGGTCGCGCGGCAGCGCACGGGCGGTGCCGAGGCGATGCGGTCGGCCCCGAACAGCCGCAGGAACGGGGTGAGCCGCGCGACCTGGGCGCGCCCGGTGGCCGACAGGGGGCGCGCCACGTCGTCGCCGTTCCAGCCGTCGCGGCTGCCGGCCTTGGCGTGGCGGACGAGGACGAGCGTCGACACGGGTGGCGGGTGCGCCGCGAACCGGCGCAGCACGGTCCGGTCGTGGGCGTAGGTGAGCAGGCCGCAGGCGTCGGCGGGGGTGAGGAACCGCAGCTCGTCGGTCTCGTCGTTGGGTTCGAACGCACCCCCGAGGGACTCGCCCGCCCAGTAGCGGACGAGTTTCGCGCCGTCCTCGACGTCGTAGCGGGTGTCGCCCAGGCGGCGGCCGATGCGGATGTGGTGCCCGGTCTCCTCGACGACCTCCCGGACGGCCGCGGTGGCGAGGTGCTCGCCGCGGTCGAGCTTGCCCTTGGGCAGCGACCAGTCGTCGTAGCGGGGGCGGTGCACGAGGCCGACCTCCGGGCCGGTCGTGCCCGCGCGCCACAGCACGGCGCCGGCGGCGAGCACGTCGACCCCGAGGGTCCGGGCGAGGTCGCCGTGGGTCACTCGGCCTCGACGATCGCGGCCGCGGCGTGCAGGGCCATCATCTCCGCCTGGTGGTCGCGCACCCGGTCGATGTCGGAACCGGGTGGCGGCGAGGGTTCCCAGCTGCCGTCGGCCTGCAGCGTCCAGCAGCGGGTGGCCGGGTCGAGGCAGGAGTCGAACAGGTCGCCGAGCTGGCCCGCGAGCCGCGGGTCGGCCACCCGCAGCAGCACCTCGACGCGACGGTCGAGGTTGCGGTGCATCATGTCGGCGCTGCCGATCCAGTACTCGTCGGCGGCTCCGAAGTGGAAGATCCGGGAGTGTTCGAGGAAGCGGCCGAGGATCGAGCGGACCCGGATGTTCTCCGACATGCCCTCGCGCCCGGGGCGGATGGCGCAGATGCCGCGGACGACGACGTCGACGGGCACCCCTGCCTGTGAGGCGCGGTAGAGGGCGTCGATGACCTGCTCGTCGACGAGCGAGTTCACCTTGATGCGGACGCAGGCGCCGGTGTCGCCCTCGCGGAAGGCCTCGATCTCGTCCTCGATGCGCCGCACGATGCCGCGCCGCACGCCGTAGGGGGCGACGAGCAGGCTGCGGTAGGACGTCTGGCGGGAGTAGCCGGTGAGGGTGTTGAACAGGTCGGTGAGGTCGGCGCCGATCGTCGGGTCGGCGGTGAGCACGCCGATGTCCTCGTAGAGCCGGGCCGTCTTCGGGTGGTAGTTGCCGGTGCCGATGTGGCAGTAGCGCCGGATCTGGCTGCCCTCCTGGCGCACGACCAGCGACGTCTTGCAGTGCGTCTTGAGGCCGACGAGCCCGTAGACGACGTGCACGCCCGCCTTCTCCAGCTCGCGCGCCCAGCGGATGTTGGCCTGCTCGTCGAAGCGCGCCTTGATCTCGACGAGCGCGACGACCTGCTTGCCGGCCGCGGCGGCGTCGACGAGGGCGTCGACGATGGGCGAGTCGCCGGAGGTGCGGTAGAGCGTCTGCTTGATCGCGAGGACGTTCGGGTCGGCCGCGGCCTGCTCGATGAAGCGTTGCACGCTCGTGGAGAACGAGTCGTAGGGGTGGTGCACGAGCACGTCGCCCTCGCGGAGGGTGGAGAAGATGCTGCGGGGGGTCTCGCGGTCGGCGAAGGCCGGGTGGGTGGCGGGGCGGAACGGCTCGTCCTTGAGGTCGGGCCGGTCGACGCCGTAGACCTCCCACAGGCACGTCAGGTCGAGCAGGCCGGGGACGGTGACGACGTCGCCGGGGTCGACGTCGAGCTCGCGCAGCAGCAGCTCCAGCACGTGCTCGCTCATGGTGTCGACGACCTCGAGCCGCACGGGCGGACCGAACCGGCGACGGGCCAGCTCGCGTTCGAGGGCCTGCAGCAGGTCCTCGTCGCGGTCCTCCTCGACCTCGAGGTCGGCGTTGCGGGTGACGCGGAAGGCGTGCACCTCGGCGACGTCCATGCCGGTGAACAGCTTGCCGAGGTGGGCGGCGATGAGGTCCTCGATGGGCAGGAACGTGACGCCCCGCTCGTCGACGCCGTCGTCGTCGGCGACGCGGACGAGCCGCGGCACGTTGTTGGGGACCTTGACGCGCGCGAACCGCTCGGTGCGGCCCTCGGGGTCGCGGACGGTGACGGCGAGGTTGAGCGAGAGCCCCGAGATGTAGGGGAAGGGGTGCGCCGGGTCGACCGCGAGCGGGGTGAGAACGGGGAAGACCTGGTCGGTGAAGTAGTTCGACAGGCGCTCGCGCTGGTCGTCGGACAGGTCGGTCCAGCGTCGGATGTGCACGCCGTGCTCGGCCAGCTCGGGCCGCACCTCCTCGAGGAAGACACGGGCGTGCGCGTCGGAGAGGACCTGGCTGCGGGCGGTGATGCGGGCCAGCTGCTCGCGCGGGGTGAGCCCGTCGGCGCTGCGCACGGCCAGCCCCGTCTCGTCGCGACGTTTCAGCCCGGCGACGCGGACCATGTAGAACTCGTCGAGGTTCGACGCGAAGATCGCCAGGAACTTGGCCCGTTCGAGCAGTGGCTGGCTGGGGTCCTCGGCCAGCGCCAGGACGCGCGCGTTGAAGTCGAGCCAGGAGAGCTCGCGGTTGAGGTAGCGGTCGTCGGGCAGCGGGGGCGCCGCCGACGCGGCCGGGGCCGTTGTCGGGGCGGGCGGCCCGATCGGCGCGGCGCCGGCCGCGGGGACACTCGTCGGGGTCGTCGCGGTGGTCGACGCGGCCTGCGGAGGAGCTGCGGGGGTGGCGTCGGGCTGCGGGGCCGCGGTGCGTGTCGACGACGTCGTCGCGGTGGCGGCCGCGGCGCGCCGCACGGTGCCGCGGGTGCGCGGCGCGGCCGGCTGGGCGGTGTCGGAACGGCTCGCGGTGGCGGAGACCCGTCTGCTCGACGGGCGCGGCGCGCGCCGGCCGGTACGACGGGCGCGCGCGGAGGTGCCGGCCTCGTCGGCCGACTGTCCGGGCTCGTCCTGGTCCGGGTTCCGCGCGTCGTCACTCACAGTCGGGATTCTTCCGCAAACCGTGCGGGACGAAGCGCGGAGGCAGGTGGCATCCGAGTGAACTCTGGGCGACGCGACGACGACGCCACCGTCACGGATCGTTGTGCCGCAACGAGGTCGGGGCGCACCTGCCCGAACGATCAGGCGCCACGGGCGACCACGGCCAGCGCCGACGTCGTGTGCGTGCCCACGCCGAGCGCGACGGCGTGGCGAAGGTCGTCGGCGGTGTCGACGTCGCGGCGCAGCCCGGGCAGCGACCCCTCGACGGGGACGGCGCCCGACCCGGCGTGGCGCGCGGCCGAACCGGCCCCGAACATCGGGTCGAGCGCGACGCCGGGGGCCGACAGCAGCAACGACGTCCCGTCGCCGGGCGTGTCGGTGCAGAACGCGCGCGCGGCCCCCCCGGCGAACAGCGCGGTCGCCGCGGTGAGGGCGGTGTCGAGCTCGCCGGGGCGCAGCGCGGGCAGGTCGGACTGGAGCGCGCCGACGATCCCGTGCGGGTCGCGGGCCCGCAGCAGACCCGCCCCGTGCGCGAGCGCCGCGTTGAGCCCGGGCAGCCCTCCCTCGGCGACGACGTCGATCTCGGCGACACGATCGGCCGGGGACCGACCCGGCACGCGGGCCTGCCGCAGCGCGTCGTCGATGGCCTTCTCGACGTCCGGGTCCGCCGTCACGACGAGCAGGGTGCGCACCCGCGCGAGCCGGGCCGCGGTCAGCGTGTCGAGGACGAGGGCCAGCGCCAGCCGGGAGTGGGCGTCAGGATCACCCACCCCGGCGTCGGCGGCGCCGCGCAGGCGGGACTTGGCCGCGCGGAGCGACTTCACCGGGACGACGATGTCGACGGGGGCGGCGGCGGGCGGCGGCACGCCCCCATCGTGCATCACCGGCACCGCCGCCGAGCAGCCACCGTCACGACACGCGACGCGGCCGTGACGTCCGGATCCGCGCCGCCGCCACCATCGGAGGACCCCCGTGGGTGGACCCGCGGGGCCCGTCCCGGGAGACTCACGGCGAGATCACGGACGGGAGGGCGCGGGTGAGGCGTGAGAAGGGCGGCTTCTGGGTCGGGTTCGCGGCGGTGTTCTTCTACCCGATCGCGTTCCTGACCGGGCGGTGCCGCTACGAGGGCCGGGACCGGCTGCCGACGCCGGGCACGGGGGGCGCGCTCGTCGTCGCCAACCACATCTCCTACCTCGACCCCGTGCACACCGCGCTGTGGGTGCACACGTCGCGGCGGATCCCGCGGTTCCTGGCCAAGGCCAGCCTGTGGAAGATCCCCGTGTTCGGACGGGTGCTGGTCTCGTCCGGGCAGATCCCCGTCTACCGCGAGTCCGTCGACGCGCAGAACAGCCTGCGCGAGGGCGAGAAGGCGTTGCGGGAGGGCAAGATCGTCGTCATCTACCCGGAGGGCACGATCAGCCGCGACCCCGCCGGCTGGCCCATGCACGCGCGCACGGGGGTGGCCCGGCTCGCCCTCGGTGCCGACGTGCCGGTGATCCCGGTGGTGCACTGGGGGACCCGCGAGGTCTACGACCACTACCGCAAGAAGTTCCGGCCGCTGCCGCGCCGCGACATCGTCGTGCGTGCCGGTGACCCGGTGGACCTGTCCGAGTACCGCGGCCGCCCTGTCGACGCCGCCCTGCTGCGCGAGGTGACCGACCTGCTCATGGTCCGTGTACGCGACCTGCTGGCCGAGGTCCGGGGCGAGCCCGCCCCCGCCGCCTTCTTCCGCAAGGGCGGGACCGCGTGAGCCGCGCCGTGCAGCGTGTCGCCGTCCTGGGCGCCGGGTCGTGGGGGACGGCGTTCGGCAAGGTCCTCGCCGACGCCGGCCGCGACGTGACGCTGTGGGCGCGCCGCCCCGAGATCGCCGACGCGGTCAACTCCGAGCGCGCCAACCCCGGCTACCTGCCCGGTGTCGAGCTGCCGTCGCGACTGTCCGCGACCACCAACGCCGCGGCCGCCCTCGACGGCGCCGACGTCGTCGTGCTCGCCGTGCCGTCGCAGACGTTGCGCACCAACCTGTCCGGCTGGGCGGGGCTGCTCCCGCCGGGGCGCACGCTCGTCAGCCTCGCCAAGGGCATCGAGCTGGGGACGCTCAAGCGGATGAGCGAGGTCGTCGCCGAGGTCGCGGGAGTCTCGCCGGAGCAGGTGGCGGTCGTGTCCGGGCCCAACCTGGCCCGCGAGATCGCCGGTGAGGAGCCGACGGCCACCGTCATCGCCTGCACCGACCACGACCGCGCCGTCGCCCTGCAGAACGCCTGCACCACCGACTACTTCCGCTCCTACACCAACACCGACGTCGTCGGCTGCGAGCTGGGCGGGGCGGGCAAGAACGTCATCGCCCTCGCGGTGGGCATCGCGGCGGGGATGGGCCTGGGGGACAACAGCCGGGCGTCGGTCATCACCCGGGGGCTCGCCGAGATCTCGCGGCTGGGCACCGAGCTGGGTGCCGACCCGATGACGTTCGCGGGCCTCGCCGGGCTGGGCGACCTCGTCGCCACCTGCTCGTCGCCGTTGTCGCGCAACCGCACCTTCGGCGAGCGCCTCGGCCGCGGCGAGAGCCTCGCGCAGGCCGAGGAGGCCAATCACGGCCAGGTCGCCGAGGGCGTGAAGTCGTGCCAGTCGATCTGCGAGCTCGGTGCGCGCCACGGCGTCGAGCTCCCGATCGCCGACGCCGTGCGCCGCGTCTGCCACGAGGGCCTCTCCGCGCCGGCCATGGCCAAGGAGCTGATCACGCGGGCCCCCAAGCCGGAATGACCGCGTTCGGCGACGGGACGCGCTGCGTCCACGGCGGGGGTTCCGCGCCCGGTGTCGGTGAGCCCCTGCACCCCGGGCCGGTGCTGTCCTCGACGTTCGCGCTGGGAGCCGGCACCGAGCAGGGCCCCGACTTCTACGGCCGCGCGGGCAACCCCACCTGGCGGGCGCTGGAGGCCGCGATCGGCGGGCTCGAGGGCGGGGAGTGCACGCTGTTCGCGTCGGGCATGGCGGCGATCGCCGCCCTGTTCCAGACGTGCGGGCGCGACGGGACCGTCGTGCTCCCATCCGACGGCTACTACCTCGCCCGGGCGCTGGCCGCGGACCTCGGCCTGACCGTGCGCACGGCGCCGACCACCGCGATGGCGGACGCGGACCTCGGCGGTGCGGCTCTCGTCGTGCTGGAGACGCCGTCCAACCCCGGTCTCGACGTCTGCGACATCGCCGCCGTCTCCGCCCGCGCGCACGCGGCGGGGGCGCTCGTGGCCGTCGACAACACGACCGCGACGCCGCTCGGGCAGCGGCCGCTGGAGCTGGGTGCCGACGTCGTCGTGGCCAGCGACACCAAGGCCGTCGCCGGGCACGGCGACGTCGTCCTCGGGCACGCGACCACCACCGACGCCGGCCTCGCCGCCCGCATCCGTGACGCCCGGACCCGCGGCGGTGCCGTCCCCGGACCGATGGAGGTGTGGCTCGCCCACCGCGGCCTGGGGACGCTGGACCTGCGCCTGGAACGCCAGGCCGCCAACGCCCGCGCGCTGGCCTCGGCCCTGCGCATGCACCCCGCGGCGCGCGACGTCCGGTGGCCCGGCCTGGCCGACGACCCCGCCCACGAGGTCGCGGCCCGGCAGATGCGTCGCTGGAACGGCGTCCTGCGGTTCACCCTGCGCGACACCGCCGCCGTCGGCACGTTCCTCGCCGCCTCGCGGTTCGTGGAGTCGGCGACGAGCTTCGGCGGCCTGCGGACCTCGGCCGACCGTCGCGAGCGCTGGGGCGACGACGTCGCGCCCGGCCTCGTGCGGCTCTCGGCGGGGTGCGAGGACACCGCCGACCTGGTCGACGACGTGCGGGGTGCCCTCGACGCCTGTGGGTGACGCTGCGTCGACCGTGCCCGGGAACGACCCCGCCGGGGCCGGGTCAGGACGCGGGCTGGAGCAGGTGCACGTCGCGCCAGGACACCCGCATGCCGTGCGCCTCGCCGAGGCGACCGGCGATGAAGGTACGTGCTTCGTCCTCGGTGCGGCTGCCCTCGAGACGGAAGGTGCCGCACAGCAAGTCGCCGTCCGGCCCCTCGACCACGTAATCGACGTAGTCGACGGCAGCAGGACGGACCCCGATCCGACCGAGCTTCATGCGAGAAGGTTCGCGCTTCAAGGACCCCACGTTACAAGACCCGGGTTATGACGTGAATCACGCCCGGGCAACCGATCTTGGCCGACCGCTCGGCTGCCGCCGCCGCACGTTCGTCGCCATCGGTCAGCCACCTGTGGGACACGTCGAGATCACAGTCGCGCCGAAGACCCTCCGTATGGTCGACTAGGTGCGACGAGCGGGAGGTGGTCGCGTGCCCCATCGACAACCCGACCCCATCGGCGCCGACCCCGACCCAGGGGAGGTACCGAGGATCATGCCGAGCCCGGGCGTGGTCCCAGCGGGGTCCAGGGTGCTCCTGCTGAACGCCAGTTTCGAACCCCTGGCGGTCGTCACGGCGAAGCGCGCGATCGTGCTGATGCTCAGTGGCAAGGCGGAGTGCGTGGAGCACGTCCTCGACGGCGGCGCGTTCCACTCCGAGAACCTCACCGTCCCCGCTCCCTCGGTGATGCGCCTCTCGCGCTACGTGCGCGTCCCCTACCGGCGGGCGGTGCCGATGACCCGCTCCGGTGTCCTGCGGCGTGACAACCGGCGCTGCGCCTACTGCAGCGCCCGCGCCGACACGATCGACCACGTCGTCCCCCGCAGCCGCGGTGGCGCCCACAGCTGGGACAACTGCGTCGCGGCCTGCCGCGCGTGCAACTCCCGCAAGGCCGACCGGATGCTCGACGAGATCGGCTGGACCCTGGCCGTTCCCCCCGCCCCGCCCTCACGGGCCGGCGGCATCCTCGTGCTGGCCGTCGAACCCCACCCGACCTGGGAGCCGTGGCTGCAGGCCGCCGCCTGAGCAGCTGCGACCGACCGCCGCGATGCGCCCAGCGGCGGGCGCCACCCCGTCGCAGGGGACGGCCACGCGACGCGACAACACGCGACGCGACAATGTGCGCGTGACGACGCTGCGGCTGACGATCCGGGTGCGGCCCGGTGCCTCGCGGACCGCGGTCGGCGGCACCTACGCCGACGCCCTCGTCGTGCGGGTGAACGAGCGAGCTGTCGACGGGGCCGCCACGGCGGCGGCGCTGCGGGCGGTCGCCCGTGCCTTCGGCGTGCCGCGCGGCGCGGTTCGGCTGGTGAGCGGCGCCACCTCGCGACGCAAGATCGTCGACGTGGACGGCGGCGACGAGGAGCGGCTGCGCGAGCTGCTCGGCACAGCCTGAATCCACGCCGCACGGGATTGCAGGGGGAGCCCGATGGTCAGGTGCGGTACCGGCGGGCGTAGCGGGCGGCAGCAGCAGCCCGCTCGTCGGCGGTGGCGTCGTCGCGGATCCGTTTCGCGAGACCTGGCGGGTAGCCCGCCCGCTGGACCCGGTACTCGACCGACCCGTCGGCGGTGTACAGCACGTACTGCAGGCCCACCAGCCAGCCGAGCAGGGTGGCGACTGCTCTGACCCAGAGCGGCCCGGAAACCAGCAGCAACACCGGCACCGTGATCAGCCCGAGTTGCACGCACGCCCGGGCGAAGTGGCGAAGCTGCCACGTGGGGCGGGTTGCGTCGTGAAGGACCCACTCGCGGTGGCGCGCGGGCAGCGATCCCCCGAGTGCGTACCACAGCCAGCGCAACACGTTCGGGCGTCGGACCGTCGTCATGGTGAGGCTCTCGGACGCACACGCCGCATCGGCGCAGCTTACGGGTTGGCGAGTTGAGAAGTTGGCAAGGTCTGCAACGGAGTGGACGGAAGCACGGCCGGTCGCCACGCGGCGTAGCACTGTTGCGCTACACCTGAATACGATGGAGGTGTGGGCGAGACGATCAGCCAGCGTGAGCTGCGCAACGACAACGCCGAGATCATGCGGCGGGTCGAGGCGGGTGAGACCTTCACCGTGACCCGCAACGGTCGGCCTGTCGCGGACATAGTCCCCCGTGCACCTGTGCGGCCGCGCATCACGCTCGGCGAAGCGATGCAACTGCTTGCTGACCTGCCGCCGATCGACCCGGAGCAATGGCGCCGCGAGCGGGAAGAGGCCGACGAGATCTTCGGCCCCGACGACATCGACTCATGACGATCCTGCTCGACACGTCCGTCGTGATCGGCGGGTACACACCCGACGTGAGCGTGGCCGACCAAGCACCAGTCGTCAGCGCTGTGACGATCGGGGAGCTCGCGTACGGCCTGGACACCGTGGACGCCGTCCAACATGCGTTGCGAAGTAAGCGATTGAAGGTCGTCCTCGCAACCCTGGAGGTGATCCCGTTCGGGGTGGAGGAGGCCAAGCTCTACGGGGTTCTGTCGGCGATGGTCCGGCGCTCCGGCCGCGATCCGCGCCCACGGCGGACGGACCTGCAGATCGCGGCGACGGCGGCAGCGGCCCGCTGTCCCGTCCTCACGGCGAACCCGCGCGACTTCGAGGGCCTCGCTCCGCTCGTCGACGTCGTCCCGATCGCCTGACACGCCCCCCGCTCGGGTGGCGGCAGGTAGCGGCGCTGGGACGATGATGAAGTCCCGACCCGCCCCGTTCGTCGCCAGGAGATTCTCGTGCCGTCATCGGAACGTCACGTCGTGCTCGGTGGGTCGACCTCCGCGGTCGACGCGGCCGCGTTCGGGGCCCTGTCGCGGGCCGCGATCCCGCGGGCGGAACGGACCGAGATCGGCAAGCTGCTGCGGGAGCGGACGCCGCGGGCCTCGCTGGCCGAGTGGACGCCGTCGCCGGACCGGGTCGACGTCCTCGCGCAGCTGCGCACCGCGCACGAGGGCCGCGTCCCCGAGCTCGTGCGGGTGCGGCTCGAGCGGATGGCGGCCTCGCCCTACGGATACCTGCGCGGCGCGGCGGGCATCAACGCCGCCGACTTCGCGACGCTGCCCGCCACCGGCATCCAGCCCGTCATCTGCGGCGACGCGCACGTCGGCAACTTCGGGTTCTACGCCTCCCCCGAGCGTGACCTGGTGTTCGACCTCAACGACTTCGACGAGGCCCACCCCGGCGCCTGGGAGTGGGACCTGCGCCGCCTGGCGTCGAGCACCTGGGTGGCGGGCCGTCAGGCGGGGGCGTCGGAGCAGGACTGCGAGCACGCCGTGTACCGGTGCGTGCGCGCCTACCGCCGGAACCTGCGGCGGCTGGCGGAGGAGCCGCTGCTCGCCCGCTCCTACGAGCGGATCGACGCCGACGCGATGCAGGGCTACGTCAGCGGCCGGTCGAGCCGGGCCGCGGTGCAGCAGGCCGCCGAGCGGGCGCGGCGCCGCACCAGCGACCGTGCGTTGCCGCGCTTCACCACCGACCAGGGCGGGGCCCGGCGCATCGTCACCGAGCCGCCGTTGATCACCCGGCCCGCGCCGGCGGAGTACGACCAGCTCGTCGTGGGCCTCGACGAGTACGTGACGACGCTTCCCGCGCACTGGGGGCGGGTCGTCGGCGGCTACCACGTCGTCGACATCGCCCACAAGGTCGTCGGCGTGGGCTCGGTGGGGCTGCGGGCCTACCTGGCGCTGTGCGAGGGGTCCACGTCGGAGGACGTGCTGTTCCTGCAGCTCAAGCAGGCCCGCCGCTCGGTGGTGGCGCCGTACGTGCACGGCGACTCGGCTTGGCACGCCCACCAGGGCCAGCGGGTCGTCGAGTACCAGCAGGCGTTGCAGACGGTGTCCGACCCACTGCTGGGGTGGACGACGGTGGGGGAGCGGCAGTACTACGTGCGACAGTTCCGCGACATGAAGGGCGCGATCGTCCTCGACGGCATCGACGCCGCCGCCCTCGCCGACTACGCCGCCGTCTGCGGGCTGATGCTGGCCAAGGGCCACGCGCGGACGAGTGGGGCGTCGATGATCGCGGGGTACTGCGGACGGGGCGACAACCTGGAGCGCGCCCTGTGCACCTTCGCCCGCCGCTATGCCGACCAGACCGAGGCCGATCACGAGATCGTCCATCGGGCCGTGGGGTGACGGTGTGCGTGGTCCCGGCCCGGTCCGCCCGGTGCCGCAATCTCCACGAATGGTGGAGCAGCTGCTACCCGGAGTGATGATGCCTCGAGGGCGTCGGTGCGGGTGCGCGCAGTCGGTCACGTGATCGACGCAACTCCGAACAGTCGCGCCCGGCCTGCGCCGATCGGTCCAGGACGACTGCGAGAAGTGGTCTACGACACATCGTCGATCGACGCGGTCGCGTAGCCCGGTCGGGTCCATGACGACTGCACTGATCACTCGATCAGCCCAATCAATAATCGCTCCCTGTAACGGACGGCGAGGGGGGAGCGAGTTGACCGCCGAGGACGGTGTTCTCGTGCGGTTGCCGGTCGGGGAGCCGGGGCCGCGCAGCGAAGATCACCACGCGCGAAGGTCGGAGCGAGGGAACCAGTGAGCTCACATCTGGACGTCGGAGGGCCGGCAGAGCACGTGCGGGCTTCCGAGCGGGCGGCACCGCCTGCCCCGCGCGGTCCCACGCCAGGTGTGCGTCCGCGCGTGGCCGTCACCCGGGAGCGGTGGGAGACCCGCTACGTCGTCGCGACGATCGCCTCCGACACCACCTCGGTCATCGTGTCGGTCGTCGTCGGATACCTGCTCGGTCTCGGCACGCACGTCCCGTGGATCGGCGAGGTCACACCCGGCGTGGGCGTGCTCGCCGGCCTGCTCGTCCTCCTCTTCCTCTACCTCTGCCGTGCGTGGGACCCGCGAGTGCTGGGCCAGGGGTCCGACGAGTTCGGTCGCCTGCTCCGCGCCGTGCTGAGCGCCGCGGTCGCACTGGGCTTGATCGGCCTCGCCGGGCAGGCGCTCGCGGCCCGCCCCTGGGTGTTCGGCCTCATCCCGCTGGCGGGCGTCCTCGCCGCCGTCGGGCGGCTCCTGCTCCGCGCGCGGATCCGCCGGCTGCGCTCACGCGGACGGTGTGCGCTCCCGGTCCTCGCCGTCGGCAACCTCGAGTCGGTCACCGACCTGATCGACCGGATCCGACGTGACGAGCAGCGAGGCTGGGTCGTCGTCGGCGCCTGCGTGCCGACCGGTGTCGGTCAGGACGGGGCCGACAGCGTCGCCGGCGTGCCCGTCCTCGGTGACCTCGACGCCGTTGCCGAGGTGGCCCACGAGGGGCAGCACCGGATCGTCGCCGTGTGCCCGGCACCCGGCTGGTCGCCCACCCGGCTGCACCAGCTCGCCTGGAGCATCGAGGACCTCGCCGCGGAACTGGTCGTGGACCCCGGTCTCATGGACGTCTCGGGACCGCGGCTGCACGTGGACCCGGTCGACGGACTGCCGCTGCTACGGCTCACCCGGCCCACGTTCACGGGTGTCGCCTGGATCGCCAAGCACGTCGTGGACCGGTTCGGCGCGGTTCTCCTCCTCTTCCTGACCGCGCCGGTCCTCCTCGCGGTCGCGGTCGCGGTCAAGCTCGACGGCGGTCCCGTCCTGTTCCGGCAGACGCGCGTCGGGCGGCACGGGCGCGAGTTCACGATGTTCAAGTTCAGGTCGATGGTCATCGACGCCGAACGTCGGCTCGGTGAGCTCAACGACGGCAACGACGGTGCCGGCCCCCTGTTCAAGATGCGCAAGGACCCGCGGGTCACCCGGGTCGGCACCGTGCTGCGGCGGTACTCGCTCGACGAGCTGCCGCAGCTGTTCAACGTGGTCAACGGCACCATGTCGCTCGTCGGCCCGAGACCTCCGCTGCCCGTCGAGGCGGCGACCTACGGGCGCGCGGCCCAACGCCGCCTGCTCGTCCGCCCCGGGCTGACGGGGTTGTGGCAGATCAGTGGCCGCAGCGACCTCACCTGGGAGCAGTCCGTCCGGCTCGACCTGCGGTACGTCGAGAACTGGAACCTCGCCCTGGACGCCTTGATCCTCTGGAAGACGTTCGGTGCCGTGGTCTCGAGCCGGGGTGCCTACTGAGGGGGATGTTCGTGACGAACGGATTCCGGCGGTCGACCGATCTGCAGGCCGAACTGCATCGTGTCGTTCCGGGTGGGGCGCATACGTTCGCAAAGGGCTCGGACCAGTATCCGGAAGGTATGGCACCCGTTCTGCAGCGCGGTCGCGGTGCGCGTGTGTGGGACGTCGACGGTAATGAATTCGTCGAGTACGGAATGGGTATGCGAGGAGTTACTCTCGGTCACTGCTTCGAGCCGGTGCTCGCCGCGGTGCGGGACGTCCTCGACCGCGGGATCTCCTTCAGCAGGCCGACCGATCTCGAGCTCGCCGCCGCCGAGGACTTCCTGTCGATCGTCCCGGGCGCCGACATGGTCAAGTTCTGCAAGAACGGGTCGGATGCGACGAGCGCCGCGGTCCGCCTCGCCCGCGGTGCCACGGGCCGCGACGTCGTCGCGATGTGCGGTGACCAGCCCTACTTCTCGGCCCAGGACTGGTTCGTCGGCACCCTCCCGATCAGCACCGGCGTACCGGAGGCGGTCCGCTCGCTCGTGCGGGAGTTCCGCTACAACGACCTCGACTCGCTCGCCGCGGTCCTCGGGGCCGAGCCCGTCGCCTGCGTGATCCTCGAGGCCGCGACCGCGCTCGCCGAGCCGGCGCCCGGCTACCTCGAGGGCGTCCGGGCACTCTGCGACGAGCACGGCGCGGTGCTGATCCTCGACGAGACGATCACCGGGTTCCGCTGGGCCCTCGGTGGGGCCCAAGCCGTCTACGGAGTCCGCCCCGACCTGTCCACCTGGGGAAAAGCCATGGGGAACGGGTTCCCGATCGCGGCGCTGGCCGGCCGGCGAGACCTCATGGAGCTCGGCGGGCTCGGTACCGACCGGCCACGGGTGTTCGTCCTGTCGAGCACGAACGGCGCCGAGACGGTGTCGCTCGCCGCGTTCCGCGCGGTCGTGGCCGCCTACCGCGACGGCGACCCGGTGGCGACGATGGAGGCCCGCGGGGCCGAACTGGCCGAGGGGGTCAACCAGGCCGCCGCGGAGGCCGGGATCTCCGACTTCCTCGACGTCGTCGGCAGGCCCTCCTGCCAGGTCTTCCGGACCGCCGACGCCACCGGGACACCGTCGCAGGCGATGCGGACGCTCTACCTCCGGGAGAACCTCCTGCACGGCGTGCTCGGCCAGTCCTACGTCATCTCCGCGGCGCACACGCGCGCCGACGTCGAGCACACCGTGGACGCCGCGCGCGCCGCGATGCCCGCCTACCGCAAGGCGCTCGAGACCGGGCGGCCGGAGGACCTGTTCGACGGTCGGCCCGTCGCACCGGCGCATCGCCTGATGGCGGCACCCCGACGCCTGCTGGTCACCAAATCGTGACAGTGCGTACGCAAAGTATCCCCTGGTTGATGTAACGGAGAGCGGGGATCGGCCGAGTATTCCGTCGAGAGTCATTCAGTACGAGCGGTCGAGTGGGCCAAGAAATTCCGACCGCTGTCGTGATCGGGGCATTGGGAGAAATCGATGGAACGGCTCACCGGGCCGCGCGCCGAAATGGCGCCGACGCGACTTTCCTGCCGTCAGGGGGAGGTCGGCGCCCATGGCGAATGACGATGTCGTCCGCCTGTCGGCCGTCGGCGACGTGGTCCGCGGACGGTGGCGCGGGCTGGTCGCCCTCGCCGTCGCCGGTGCCGTGATCGGGTTCGGGGCGTCCTTCGTCCTGTCTCCCGGCCAGGAGGCGGCCGCCAAGGCCCTCCTCCAGGGCCAGCGGAGTGCGGACCAACTGCTCACCGAGACACAGATCGCCACCAGCACCTCGGTCACCGACCAGGTCGCCGCGAAGCTGGGTGACGGCCGGTCCGGTCAGGACCTGCAGAGCGTCGTCCACGCTGCCGTCCTGGACGGCAACGTCATCCAGATCTCCGCCACGGCAGCATCGGCCGACGCGGCCCGGGCGCTCGCCGACACCGCAGCCACCGCCTACGTCGACTACTCGACCAAGGTCACCGCCGACGCGGCGCAGAGCGCCCGGGACGCGCGGCAGCTGCAGCGCGACCAGATCCAGTCGCGCATCACCGACCTCGACCGCAAGATCGCCGCTCCACCCGGAACCGTCGCCGACGACGAGAACCGCACCCCCGAGCAGCTGCGGTCGGCGCGCGACGCGGCCCAGGCCCAGCTCGACGAGTTCGACCGGCAGGCCGCCACCGATTCCTCCTCCGGCGCGACGACCGGTTCGGTCTCGATCCTCGAGAAGGCACAGGACCAGGGCGCGGCGACCCCCAGCCCGACACAGCTCATCGGTGGCGGGGCCATCCTGTTCGCGCTCGTCGGGCTGCTCGTCATGCTGCGCAACCGGCGCCGCAGCGGTCGGGTCGCCGACGCGACGACGGTCGAGGCGACACTGGGCGCCCCGGTCGTCGCCACCGTCACCGTCGCCCGCGCAGCCGCCCCCGCGGCGGCGGCCGGCCGACCCGGCGGAGCGGTCGCCGCACTCTTCGCGGACCGCGCCGTCGACGACCTGGCGCCACTGCCCGCCGGCCGCGTCGACGACGAGACCGTTCGTTACCGGCGCGCGCTGCGCCGAGTGCGGGGCGAGGACGTCGCCGGGACCCACGACCTGCTGGTGGTCGTCGCCGCCGACGACGAGACCGCCGTGCGGGCCACCGCCGGGTTCGTCACCGCCGCGCACGACCCGATCGGGAGGGTCGCCGTCGTCACCGACTCCGAGCCGGTGCGCGCAGCACTCGCCGAGGCCTGCGCGGACGGCCTGCCCGTCACGGTCGGCGACGACGACGCACTGTTCCCGGAGCCGGACCTCTGCCGCGTGCGGATCGTCGCCGTGGACGTCGACGGCGTCCGCCCCACCGTGCCCGACCAGGGCCCTGTCGACGCGACCCTCGTCGTCACCTCCGTCGGCGCCCGCACGGTGCCGGAGCTGTCCGACCTGGCCGGGGCCGTCCTCGACGCGGGCCACACGGTCACCGGGGTGCTGCTGGTACAGCCGCGCCGGGCGCCCGACGAGCACACCGCGCCCGCGGACCCGCCCGACGCCACCGACGCCGCACCGCCCGACGGCGACACCAACGGCCACACCAACGGAGTGACGGTGGGGTCGTCGTGACGTTGTTCGATCTGGCCCCCGCCGGTTCCAGCAGCCCGACCCCGTTGTTCGACCTGCACGCCCTCGTCGCGGGCGTCCGGCGCCGCATGCGCGTCTGGGTGCTCGTCGCACTGGTGGGACTCGTCGCCGGCGCCGCGCTGCCCATCGTGATGCCCGGCAGCGCCACGGCCGGGGCCCGGGTGTTCGTCGTCGACTCCGACCAGACGAACACCGGCGAGGCACGGATGCAGACCGCCGTCGCGATCATGCAGTCGAGCACCGTCGCCGACGCCGCACTGCGCACCCTGGGCTCGACCACGCCCACCCGCGACTTCATGAAGACCTACACCGCCACGTCGACCGGGGTGAACCTCATCGACCTGACGGTCCGGGCCAACGACGTCCAGACCGCCGTCGTCACCGCGCAGGCGATCGCCGACGCCTTCGTCGCCGACCACATCGGACGGGCGCAGGCCGCGGCCGACGCCTACACGAAAGCGTTGCAGGACAGGGTGACCGACCTGCGAGGCCAGCTCGACCAGCTCGACCGGCCGGGTTCCGCCCCGAACCCCGTCGCGCGGGCGCAGCTCCAGGCCGAGATCGACGGGCTCACCCAGCAGACGCAGCAGGCGACGCTCGGGGCCCCGGAGGTCGTCGCCGGCACCCGCGTCATCGACGCCCCGCACTCCACCACCCGGTCGCTGCGCTCGGCGATGGTGATCGACGGTGGCCTCGGTCTGCTGCTCGGTCTGCTGCTCGGCCTGCTGGTGTCACTGCTGCGCACCGTCGTGGGCGACCGCCCGATGCTGCGCCGCGACATCGCCGAGCATCTCCGCAGCTCCGTCGTGGCCCAGATCGGCGGCCGGCGGCTGCTACGGCCGGGCCGCTCGGCCGGGTCGCACCGGGACGAGGAACGGGTCGTCGTCGAGCTGGCACGGACCGTTCGAGCCGCGTCGTGCGAGGTCGTCCTCGTCGAGGTCGGCGCCGCCGACGTGGCCGCCGAGCTCGCGACGGGTATCGCCACCGAACTCGCGGCCGACGGCGGCGAGGTCCTGGTCGTCGACGACCTCCCCGGCGACCACCGCCGCGTCACGCCCGCGGAGGACGTCGCGGTCCGGGTGGTCGACGGCGCCGGGTTCGCGCGAGGTGACGAGCGTGCCGCGGCGGCGACCGTCGTCGGGCTGACCTCGGCCGCTCCGGGAACGACCTGGTCGGGACCGCTGTTCGACGGGGCGTCCGCCTTCGTCGTCGTGCGCGCCGGGAGCGCGGACACCGCGTGGTTGCACACCGTCGCGCGGCGTCTCGACGACGCCGGTGTCGAGTGCCTGGGCGTCGTCCTCGTGGATCCGGACCCGCGGGACCGCTCCGACGGAACGCTCTGGGACGGCAGCCACGCCGCCCTGCGGCAGCAGGTGCTCGCCCGCCCGACGGACGCCGCGGCCGTGGACCCGCCCGCCGCGGTCACGGACGCGCCCGCGGTGGAGACGCCCGCGGTGGAGACGCCTGCGGTGGAGACGCCCACTGTGAAGACAGCTGCTGTCGAGGGCGCGAACGCGGCCGCTACGGACGACGTCGAGAAGGCTGCGTCGGCGAAGGCTGCGGCGGAGAAGGCTGCGTCGGAGAAGCGTGCGGCGGAGAAGCGTGCTGCGGACAAGGTTGCGGCGGAGAGGCGTGCTGCGGAGAGGGCGGCTGCGGACAAGGCTGCGGCCGAGAAGGCTGCAGCGAAGAAGGCTGCCGCCGCGAAGGCTGCAGCGGAGAAAGCCGCCACCGCGAAGCTCGCTGCTGAGAAGGCTGCTGCTGAGAAGGCTGCCGCGGAGAAGGTCGCCGCCGAGAAGCTCGCCGCTGAGAAGGCTGCTGCTGAGAAGGCTGCCGCGGAGAAGGTCGCCGCCGAGAAGGTCGCCACCGAGAAGGCCGCCGCCGAGAAGGCTGCCGCGGTCGAGGAGAAGACCGTCAAGCTCCCCGCCCTCGGCCGGGTGCAGGTGGCTTCCACCGGCTCGGTCGGGCTCTTCACCGATGTGGACGTGGAGACCGTCAAGCTCCGTGCCGTCGCGCGGGGCGGGGACGAGTCGCCGACCGTCCCGGCGATGTCCGCGGTCGCCACGGCCGAGCGGGACCTGGCCGACACCGGCTCCACGACGCAGGTCGACGACGTCCCGCCGACGTCCGGAGCGTCCGCCGGCCGGTCCGGAACAGGTCGGGCCGCGTCCACGGCGCGTCCGCGCAAGCCCCGGACCTCCCGCCGGGGCCGGCGCAAGGAGGCGGCCGAGGCCGCCGCACAGGACCAGGTTCCCGCTCAGGGCGAGGAGCGCACGACCACCGGTCGCGGCCGGTCGAAGGCCGCACCGCGGACGTCGAACCGCCGACGGTCCACCACGAACAACACCGCAGGCTCCACCGCGTCGGACGGCGCGACGGACGCGGATTCCTGCGTCCCGGTCGTGGCCTCCACGCCGGCAGATCACCGGGAGTAGCAATGAACGTGACACTGTTCGGCCTCGGTTATGTCGGGTCGGTGACGGCCACCTGCCTGGCCGATCGTGGCCACCGCGTGGTCGGCGTCGACACCGACCCGGGCAAGGTCGCGACGGTCAACTCGGGCCGCCCGACCGTCATCGAGCCGGGCCTGGACGAGATCGCGGAGCGTGTCGTCGCCTCGGGTGCGCTGCGGGCGTCGATCTCGGCGTCGGAGGGCATGGAGGACAGCGACCTGTCGCTGGTGTGTGTCGGGACGCCGTCGGCGCTCGACGGCAGCACGAACCTGACCTATGTCCGCCGCGTCGTCGCGCAGATCGGTGCCGCGCTGGCGGAGAGCACGCGTCCGCACACGGTCGTCGTCCGGTCGACGGTGCCGCCCGGCACGGTCGCCGACGTCGTGGTCCCGCTGCTGGAGGCCACGTCGGGCCGGACCGTGGGTGAGGGTCTGCAGGTCGCGATGTGCCCGGAGTTCCTGCGGGAGGGGTCGAGCGTCGAGGACTTCTTCGAGCCGCCGTTCCTCGTCATCGGCGGGTCCCCGGCGGCTGCCGCGGCGCTGCGTGAGCTGTTCGCGTTCCTCACCTGCTCGGTGCACGTGGTGGACACGCGGGCGGCGGAGAGCGTCAAGTACGCGTCGAACGCGTTCCACGCGCTCAAGGTCGCGTTCACCAACGAGGTCTCGCGGCTCTACCGCGCCCTGGACGTGGACGCCCGTGACGTCATGAAGGTCTTCGTCGAGGACCGCCAGCTCAACATCTCCCCGGCCTACCTGCGTCCCGGGTTCGCCTTCGGCGGCTCGTGCCTGCCCAAGGACGTCCGGTCGCTGCTGCACCTGGGCCGGGTCAACAACGTCGATCTGCCGGTGCTGGCGGGCACGTTGGCCTCGAACGAGATGCTGGTGCGCGACGTCGCCGATCGCATCCTGCAGGAGATCGATGCCCGTGGCGGCGGCAACCGGCGGGTGACGCTCGTCGGGCTGGCGTTCAAGCACGCCACCGACGACCTCCGTGAGAGCCCGAACGTGGCGCTGGCGGAGATCCTGATCGGCAAGGGCGTCGACGTCCACATCTACGACCCGATCATCAGCATGTCGAAGCTGTCGGGTGCGAACCTGCGCTACGTCGAGTCGAAGCTGCCGCACCTGCAGAAGGTGCTGCACGACGACCCGTCGTCGGCGCTCTCGGGCTCGCTGGTCGCGGTGGTGTCCTCGGCCGCGCCGCGGGTGGTCGACGCGATCGTGGCGGCCGATCCGGCGGTGGTCATCGACCTCAACGGTCGGCTCGCGGCGCTCGAGGTGCTGCCCGGATACCAGGGCGTGGGCTGGTGAGGTTCCGCCGCCGCGTATCCGGCCGGCACGTCTGCATCGTGGTGCAGAACCTGCCGGTGCCGTTCGACCGCCGGGTGTGGCTCGAGTGCAAGGCGCTCGTGGCCGCCGGATACGAGGTCTCGGTCGTGTGCCCGAAGGGGCCGGGCGACCCGTCCTACCAGGAGCTCGACGGCGTCCACATCGTCAAGTACCGGGCGTTCCCACCGATCACCCGCCAGGTCATGTTCCTGGCCGAGTACGCGTACTCGATCCTGGCGACGTTGCTCGGGCTGGCGAAGGTCTGGCGGCGCAGCCGGTTCACCGTCGTGCAGGTCTGCAACCCGCCGGACGTGCTGTGGACCGCGGTGCTGCCGTTCACGCTGCTGTTCGGTGTCCGGATGGTGTTCGACCAGCACGACCTGTGCCCGGAGCTGTACGAGTCGCGGTTCGAGTCGCCCGCGGCACTGCCCTACAAGGCGCTGGTGCTCGCGGAGCGGGCGACGTACGCGCTGTCGTCGCACGTCATCTCCACGAACGAGTCCTACCGCAGGGTCGCGATGACCCGTGGCCGCAAGAAGCCGTCGGACGTCACCGTCGTGCGCACCGGGCCCGACCCGGACAGGATGCGCCGCCGGGAGCCGGACGCGGCGCTGCGTCGCGGGCACCGGCACCTGCTCGTCTACATCGGGGTGATGGGCCCGCAGGACGGTGTCGACCTCGCGATCCGGGCGATGGAGCACATCGTGGGCACCCGCGGGCGCACCGACGTCGCGCTGACCCTGATCGGCGACGGTGACGCCGCACCCGCGCTGCGGGCGCTCACCACCGAGCTGGGGCTCGACGAGCACGTCACGTTCACCGGCCGTGCGCCCGACGACGTCGTCAAGGGCGTGATGTCCACGGCGGACCTCGGCCTGTCGCCCGACCCGAAGAACGCCCTCAACGACGTCTCCACGATGAACAAGACGATGGAGTACATGGCCTTCGAGCTTCCCGTCGTCGCGTTCGACCTGGTGGAGACGAAGGTGTCGGCCGCCGAGGCCGCCGTGTACGCGACTCCGAACGACGTCGCGGAGTACGGCGACGCGGTGCTCGCGCTGCTCGACGACGAGGTCTCGCGCAAGCAGATGGGTGAGGCGGGCAGGCGCCGGGTCGAGGACGTGCTCGCCTGGCGTCACCAGATACCGCCCTACGTCGGCGTCTACGACCGACTCATCGGATCCTGAGGAGCGAGACGACGATGTGCGGTATCGCGGGGACGTACCTGATTCCCGACGGTGACCGGCTCACCGACCTGATGACCGACGCGGTCGCCCACCGCGGCCCCGACGCGGCCGGGCGCTGGTCGCATCCCGTCGGCGACGGCACGGTCGAGCTCGGCCATCGCCGGCTCTCGATCGTCGACCTGTCACCGACCGGCGCCCAGCCGATGGCCGCCGACGGGCTGGTGCTCACCTACAACGGCGAGCTGTACAACGCGGCCGAGCTGCGCGCCGAGCTGGGGTCGTCGGGGGTGCGGTTCCGCGGGACGTCCGACACCGAGGTGTTGCTGCAGGCGTGGCGGCGCTGGGGTGTCGAGTGCCTGCCGCGGTTGCGTGGCATGTTCGCGTTCGGGGTGTTCGACACCGCGACGGGCGAGCTGTTCGTGGCCCGCGACCAGCTCGGTATCAAGCCGCTGTTCGTCGTCCGCCGCGGCCGTGGGCTCGCGTTCGCCTCCGAGCTCAAGGCGCTGGCCGACGCGTTCGGGGGCGAGCTGCACGTCGACGAGGCCGCGCTCGTCGCGTCGCTGCTCTACTACTGGGTCCCCGACAGCCGCTGCGCCTACCGGGAGGCCGAGAAGCTGCAGCCCGGCAGCTGGCTGCGGATCCGTCCCGACGGTGCCGTCGCCCGCGGCACCTACTGGTCGCTGCGCGAGGTCGCCGAGCGGGCCGCGCACGAGCCCGCGCCGACGGCCGCGGAGCTCGACGAGATCGTCGCCGACTCCACCCGCCGCCACCTGATCGCCGACGTGCCCGTCGCGACGTTCCTGTCCGGCGGCCTGGACTCCAGCTACCTGACGGCGCTGGCCGCGCGCGAACAGCCGGGCATCTCGGCGTACACCATCGGTTTCCGCGCCGAGGACGCGAAGTTCGAGGCGATGCCCGACGACCTGCGCTACGCGCGTCAGGTGGCCCGGCAGTTCGGTGTGCAGCTCAACGAGATCGAGATCGCGCCGAACGTCCTGGAGCTGCTGCCGCTGATGACGCGGGCGCTCGACGAGCCGATCGGCGACCCGGCCGCGATCAACACCTACCTGATCTGCAGCGCCGCCCGGGAGGCCGGGGTCAAGGTCATGGTCTCGGGCATGGGGGCCGACGAGCTGTTCGCGGGCTACCGCAAGCACCTCGCGAACCGGCTGGCGGTGCGGTACCAGCGCGTCCCGCGGGCGGTGCGCCGGCCGCTGCACGCCGCGGTCGACCGGCTGCCCGTCGCGAGCTCGACGCGCGGCTACCGGTCAGTGCGGTTCGCCAAGCGCTTCCTGTCGTTCGCCGACCTGGGGGAGGAGGCCGCCTTCCGGCGCAGCTACACGATGTACGACCGGGGCGAGCTGCTCGACCTCGTCAGCCCCGACCTCGCCGGTGCGGTCGACGACGTGCTCACCGAGCACGCCGACGTCTACAACGACACCCTGCTCACCGACCACGTGAACCGGATGTGCCTGGCCGACGCCCGGCTCTTCCTGCCGGGGCTCAACCTGGGCTACACGGACCGGTCGAGCATGGCGGCGTCGACGGAGGTCCGCGTCCCGTTCGTCGACGTCGACGTCGTCACCGCGGCGTTCCGGCTGCGCGGCGACCAGAAGATCGTCGGCCGCTCGGGCAAGGCGGTCCTCAAGGAGGCGGCGACGTCGATCCTGCCCGCCGAGATCGTCCACCGGCCGAAGGGCCTGTTCAGCGCGCCGCTGCGGGCGTGGATGAGCCGCGATCTCGCGCCGCTGGTCCGGGAGGTCGTCGAGGACGGTGTCCTCGTCCGGTCCGGGTTCCTGCGCCGCGACGCCGCGGCCCGGCTGGTCGCCGAGGACGCGGCCGGCCGCGAGGACCGGTCCAAGCACCTCTGGCACATCGTGACCTTGGAGTACTGGTACCGGAACGCGATGTCGGCAGGCGCCGGCGACGTCCGGACCGCCGTGAGCGGGGGAGCCCGATGAAGCAGGTCGTCCAGAACTACAAGAGCGGCGAGCTGGCACTGCTCGACGTTCCCGAGCCGATGTGCAAGGCGGGCGGCGTCCTGGTGCGCACGCTGTACTCGCTCATCTCCACCGGCACGGAGATGATGAAGGTCGGCGAGGCCGGCATGTCGCTGATCGCGAAGGCCAAGGCGCGGCCCGACCAGGTCGCGAAGGTCGTGCAGAGCGTGTCGACGCAGGGCCTGTCGGCCACCTACCGCAAGGTGTCGGGCAAGCTCGACTCCTGGACCCCGCTGGGCTACTCGACGTGCGGCGTCGTCGAGGAGGTCGGCGAGGGCGTGCGCGACGTCAAGGTCGGCGACCTCGTCGCCTGCGCCGGCAACGAGCACGCGCTGCACGCCGAGCTCAACTGGGTGCCGGTCAACCTCTACAGCCCGCTGCCCGCGGGTCTCGACGCGGGCCAGGCCGCGTTCGGCACCGTCGGCTCCATCGCGATGCAGGGTGTGCGGCGCGGCGAGCCGCAGCTCGGCGACGTCGCGCTCGTCGTCGGCCTCGGCCTGATCGGGCAGCTCGTCGTCCAGCTGCTGGTCGCGGCGGGCGTGAAGGTCGTGGGTGTCGACCCCGACCCGGCGCGTTGCGCGTTGGCGGAGGAGCTCGGCGCGTCGGTGTGCAGCGCTCCGTCGTCCGGGGTGGTCGACGCAGCCGTCGCGGACATCACCGGCGGCCATGGCGTCGACCAGGTCTACCTGGCGGCCGGCGGCAGCAGCAACGAGCCCGTGGAGCTGGCCGCGAAGCTCAGCCGCGACCGCGGCACGGTCGTCGACATCGGCAAGACCCGGCTCGACCTGCCGTGGAACGCCTACTACGAGAAGGAGCTCGACGTCCGGTTCTCCCGGTCGTACGGGCCCGGCCGCTACGACCCGTCCTACGAGCTGGAGGGTCGCGACTACCCGATCGGCTACGTGCGCTGGACCGAGCGCCGCAACCTGGAGTGCTTCCTCGACCTCGTCGCCCGCGGGCGGGTCGACGTCGGGCCGCTGGTCTCGCACGTCGCGGACTTCGACGACGCCGTCGCCACCTATCGGGGGCTCGAGGCCGGCGAGCTGAAGGCCGTCGCGGTGCTGTTCCGCTACCCGCAGCCCGAGGCCGGCACGCCGGTGCCTGCGACGGCGCCCTCCGCGACGACCAGCCCGGTCGTGCCCGTCGTCCCGCAGCAGCGCACGGCCTCGATCCCGCTGGGCCGCCCGCTGCGCATCGGGTTCGTCGGCGCCGGCAACTACGCGACGTCGATGCTGCTGCCGCACCTGGCCGAGCGCGCCGACGCCGAGCTGACCCGCGTCGTCACGACCTCGGCGCTGTCGGCCGCGAACGCGCGGCGCAAGTTCGGCTTCGCCGAGAGCTCGACCGACCTCGACGACGTCATCGACGACCCGTCGATCGATGCGGTCTTCGTCGTGACCCGGCACAGCTCGCACGCGGCCCTGACCCGCCGCGCGCTGCTCGCGGGCAAGGCCGTGTTCGTCGAGAAGCCGCTCGCCCTCGACGAGGCGGGGCTGCGCTCGGTGCTCGACGCGGTCGCGGAGTCGGGCAACGACCGGCTGCAGGTCGGGTTCAACCGCCGCTTCGCGCCGCTGCTGGTGGAGGCGTCGCAGCGGCTGGGCCGCCGCGTCGGCCCGGCGACCGTCCGCTATCTCGTCAACGCGGGCCGCCTCGACGCGCAGAGCTGGTACCTGCGCAGCGCGACGGAGGGCTCGCGCTTCGCGGGCGAGGGCGGGCACTTCGTCGACACCGTCAGCTGGCTCCTCGGCGCCGACCCGGTGTCGGTGTTCGCCGCCGCGGCGCCCGGCCGGCAGGACCTGCACGCCGTCCTCACCTACCCGGACGGGTCGACCGCGGTGATCACCTACGCGACGTCGGGTGCCGCGCGGTTCCCGAAGGAGACGATCGAGGTCCTCGCCGACGGCTCGGTGCTGCGCTTCGACGACTTCGCCCGCGCCACCGTGCACGGCCCCCGCAGGTGGGCGTCGTCGCGGATCCCGCGCGGGCGCGACAAGGGCCAGGCCGCGCAGGTCGACGCGTTCGTCACCGCCGCGCGCACCGGCGGCCCGTTCCCGTCGTCGGTGGCCTCGATCGCCGCGACGACCCGCGCGACGCTGGCCGTCGACGCGAGCCTCGGCAGCGGCGCGACCGTCCGGCTCGATGCCCTGGCGGGTGCGCCGTCGTGATGGGTCCGGGCTGGTACCTGCGGCGGCTGTCCCGCATGGGACCCGCGGAGATCGCGGGCCGGGCGGTCACGGCCGCCCGCGTCCGGCGGTTCCGCACGTCGTTCCCGGTACCGGTCCCGCTCGGGAGCCGCCGGGCTCCCGCGCCGCTGCCGGCGGGCACGTTCGACGACCTGCCCGCCGGTGTCGTCGGGGCGCTGGTCGCGACGGCCGACGAGCTGATGGCCGGCCGGGCGGAGTTCTTCGGCGTCGTCCGCGACGACATGGAGCTGCCCGACTGGTCGGCCGACCCGAAGACCGGTCGCCGCGCCCCGGCCGACGTCTACGCCTTCGACGTGCCCTACCGCGACGAGGACGCCGTCGGCGACATCAAGCAGATCTGGGAGCCCTCCCGCCACCAGCACCTGACGGTCCTCGCGGCCGCGTACGCGGTCACCGGTGACGACAGGTACGCCCACCGCGTCGCCGACCACCTCAAGTCGTGGTGGGCCGCGAACCCGCCGATGCGCGGCCCGCACTGGCTCAGCGGCATCGAGCTGGGCATCCGGCTGCTGAGCTGGGTGTGGGCGCGCCGGCTGCTGCACGGCTGGGGCGGCGCCGCGGCGCTGTTCGAGCAGAACCCGGTCGCCGTCGAGCAGGTCGGCGCGCACCAGAGCTGGCTGGCCGCGTTCCCGAGCCGCGGGTCGTCGGCCAACAACCACGTCATCGCCGAGCTCGCCGGGCAGGTCGTGGCGTCGGCGGCGTTCCCGTGGTTCGCCGGGTCCCGTGGCTGGGGCGCCGACGCGATGCGCGCGCTCGAGCACCACCTCGCCGCCAACACCTTCGGGTCCGGGCTCAACCGCGAACTGGCCAGCGAGTACCACGGCCTGGTCCTGGAGCTGGGCCTCGCAGCGGCCGCCGAGGCCGACGCCGCGGGCTCCGCCGTGCCGCCTGCACTGTGGGAGACGTTGCGCCGCATGACCGACGCGCTCGCCGCCGTCGTCGACGCCCGGCTCCGGCCGCCGCGGCAGGGCGACGCCGACGACGGGCACGGGCTGGTTCTCGACGGGGCGGGCGTCGATCGCTGGGGCGGGCTGCTGGCGACCGGTGCGGCCCTGTTCGGCGCGTGCGACTGGTGGCCCGCGACGGGCGGGACCGACGTCCGGACCGCCGCGCTGGCCGCGCTCGCGCGCCCGGGCGTCGTGCCGGGACAGCGGCCGTGGTCACGCCCGGTCCAGCTCGCCGACGCGGGCATGACGGTGCTGCGGGCGGCGGCGCCGACCGGCGAGGTGTGGGTGCGCTGCGACGCGGGCCCGCACGGCTTCCTCGCGATCGCCGCGCACGCCCACGCCGACGCGCTGTCGGTCGAGGTCCGCCACGACGGCGTCGACGTCCTCGCCGACCCCGGCACCTACTGCTACCACGGCGAACCCGCCTGGCGGGGCTACTTCCGATCGACGATCGGGCACAACACCCTGGAGCTGGCCGGGCGCGACCAGTCGCGGTCCGGTGGACCGTTCCTGTGGGTCCGCCACGCCCGCAGCCGGCTCGTCGACCTCGACACCCCGCACGGTGGTACGGCCCGCTGGGTCGGAGAGCACGACGGCTACCGCACTCGCGACGGCTCCGGTACCCACCGCCGCACCGTCGCGCTGGCTGCCGACGGCACGCTCCGCATCGTCGACGAGGTCACCGGCGCCGCCCAGGACTGCCGGCTGGCGTTCCACCTCGGACCGGCCGTCGAGGTCGACCTGACCGGTGCCGTCGCCGAGCTCTCGTGGCGCGGCGACGACGGCCGCACCGTCCGCGGACGGCTCACGCTGCCCCCGTCCCTGACCTGGTCGGCCCACCGCGCCGAGACCCGGCCGCCGCTCGGCTGGTACTCAGCCGGTTTCGGCCGCAGGCAACCTGCCGTCACACTCGTCGGCCACGGCCGCTGCGGCGCCACCCACGGCCTCGACACCGTCCTGAGCCTCGACGACCCGACCCCCGGGAGTGGTACCGGATGACCCGACCGCGCAGCGTCGCAGCAGCTGCGCTGCTCGCCCTCGCCCTCCTCGTCGTCGCGGCGTGCAGCAGCGCGCCCACGGCCGTCCCCGACCAGGGCGGCACCGTCGCGACGAGTGCGTCCGCACTCCCGAGCGGTATCCCCGCGGCCGTGTGCGGGCGGACGGAACCGGGCCCGGCCGGCGCCCCACCGGGAGCCGTCGTCATCGACCCGGCCGTCCCCGGCGACCTCGTCGCGAAGACCGACGCCAGCCCGCCCGGGACGACGTTCTGGCTCGCCGCGGGCGTGCACACGCTCGGCACGCACGAGTACGACCAGGTCGCCCCCAAGACCGGCGACGTCTTCACCGGTGCCCCGGGCGCGATCGTCGACGGCAAGGGCCTCAACAACTACGCGTTCGTCGAGACCGCCGAGAACGTGACGATCAGCCACTTGACCATCCGCGGCTTCAACCCGCCGCAGGACCAGGGCGTCGTCAACCACGACTCGGGCAACGGCTGGACGATCGTCGCCAACACGATCGAGGACAACCAGGGCGCCGGCCTGATGGCCGGGGCCCGCCAGCAGGTCCGCGGCAACTGCCTGCGCAACAACGGCCAGTACGGCCTCAACGCCTACCAGCCCGGCAACGGCATCACCGGGATGGTCGTCGAGGGCAACGAGATCACCGGCAACAACACCCAGGACTGGGAGCACAAGGTCCCCGGCTGCGGGTGCAGCGGCGGCATGAAGTTCTGGTCGGTCAACGGCGCCGACGTGCGCGGCAACTGGATCCACGACAACCGCGGGCCCGGCATCTGGGCCGACACGAACAACAACGACTTCCTCATCGAGGGCAACCTCGTCGAGAACAACGACAGCGAGGCGTTGTTCTACGAGACGAGCTACAACCTGGTGCTGCGCGACAACCTGATCCGCAGGAACGCCATGGTCGCGGGCAAGGAGAAGGCGGACCAGCAGGACTCCTTCCCGATCGGCGCGGTGTACCTGAGCGAGTCGGGCGGCGAGCCGCGGATCCCCGCACGCACCGACAAGATCGACATCTACGGGAACCGCTTCGAGGACAACTGGTCGGGCATCACGGCCTGGGAGAACTCGGACCGCTTCTGCAACAGCCCCGCCAACACCTCGACCGGCGTGTGCACGCTGCTGGTCCCGGACGTCGAGAAGTGCGTCCAGCCGGGGATCGCCACCCCGCCCCTCTACGGCGACTGCCGCTGGAAGACCCAGAACGTCGACGTCCACGACAACACCTTCGTCGCCGACACCGCCGTCATCGGCTGCGCACCGGGCTACGCGTCGCGGATGGCGGTCCTCGCCAACTACGGCACCTACCCCGACTGGTCGCCCTACCACGGCGAGGTGATCCAGACGGCCATCAGCACCACCCAGAACGTCGGCTGGCGGTCCAACACCTACCAGGGTTCGTGGACCTTCGTGGTGGCCGCCGTCGACAAGACGGAGTCGGTCACGCAGTGGCAGGGCGGGCCCGACCCGCGCGACCAGGGCAGCACGTTCACCCCCGACACCGCCGCGGGGTGCTGACGATGATCGCCCCCACCACCGCGCCGGCGTCCGCGTCCGGGTCCGTCGCCACCGAGCCTCCGGTGCCGCGCCTCGTCGGCGCCGTCTGGGCACTGATGGTGCTCAACACCCTCGGCTTCACGACGGTCGCGCAGATCATCCCGTTCCCGCGCCAGGTCGGCCAGGTCGTCACCATGGCGGCGCTGGCCCTGGCCCTGGGCCTGGCGCTGATGCTCAACCCACGGATCCGGATCCGGCCCAGTGCCTACCTGCTGTTCCTGACGCTGATCCTCGTCGTCAGCGTCGTGTCGAGCCTGCGGCTGGAGGCCGGCTACGGCGCCCTGTTCCGGTGCTTCCGCCTCACGCTGTTCGTCACGACACTGTGGCTGCTCACCCCGTGGTGGCGTGGTGACCTGCGGTTCGTCGGCTACCACCTGCGGGCGCTCGCGGTCGTCCTCGGGTCGGTGCTGCTCGGTCTGGTCATCTCGCCGGGCTCGGCGTTCTCGGGCCCCGACGGCCGGCTCGTCGGCGCGATCTGGCCCATCCCCGCGCCCCAGGTCGGCATGTACGGGGCGATCACGATCGGGCTGTGCCTGCTGCTGTGGATCGAGCGCGCCGTCCCCGGCAGGCTCGCGGCCTGCGTCGCGATCCCGGCATTCGGACTGGTCCTGCTCAGCCACACCCGCACCTCACTGCTGGGTCTCGCGGTCGGCCTCGCCGTCGCCGGGCTCAGCGTCGCCTTCACCAGCAAGCGCGCACGGCAGGTCTTCTCCGGCGGTGTCGTCGCCGCAGGTGTCGTGGCGCTGCTGTTCAGCGGCGTCATCATCGAATGGCTCCAACGCGGCCAGGACGCCGACCAGCTCGCCAGCCTCACCGGCCGCGCGAAGGTGTGGGGGCCGCTCCTGGCGAAGCCGCGCACCCTCGACGAGCAGCTGCTCGGGGTCGGCCTGACCGACAAGTCGTTCGGCGGCCTGCCGATCGACAACGCCTGGCTCGCCGTGTTCAACGAGCAGGGCCTGATCGGCATCGTGCTGGTCGCCGCGATGCTGGTGACGATGCTCTGCGTCGCGTTCCTGCGCCCGCCGTCGCCGGCACGCACCTGCGCCGTGTTCATCCTCGTGTACGGGCTCGTCGCCTCCTACACCGAGGTCGGCCTCGGTGACGCGTCCCCGTACCTGCTGAACATGGCGGTCGCGGCGTCGTTGCTGGTGTACCGGCGCACCCCTGCGACCGACGCCCTGCCCGCGGAGGGCCGATGACCGTCACCGGCGCGCCGCGCCACGTCCTCGTCGTCCACAACCGCTACCGCACCGAACAGCCCAGCGGTGAGGACCGCGTCGTCGACCAGGAGACGGCCCTGCTGCGCCGGGCCGGGCACCGCGTCACGATGTTCGAGCGGCACAGCGACGACATCGCCGCGATGTCGGTGCCCGCCAAGGTCGCGGTACCGCTGCGCGTGCCCTACAGCCGGGCCGCGCGCACCGCGCTCGAGCAGGTGCTGCGCCGCGAGCGCCCCGACGTCGTCCACATCCACAGCACGTTCCCGCTGATCAGCCCGTCGGTCGTCGACGCCTGCACGGCGACCGGGACCCCGGTCGTCGCCACGCTGCACAACTACTCGCTGCTCTGCCCCGTCGGCAGCTTCTACCGCGACGGGAAGGTCTGCACCGACTGCGCGGGCGGCCTGCCGCTGCCCGCCGTCCGCCACGGCTGCTACCGCGGGTCCCGGCTCGCCAGCATCCCCGTCGCCGCGGGGACCGCGTTCAACCGCCGGCGCCTGCTCGAGGGTGTCGACCGCTTCTTCTGCATCTCCGGCGCCCAGCGCGACACCCTGGTCGAGCTCGGCGTGCCGGGGGAGCGGCTCGCGGTGAAGCACAACTTCGTCGAGGAGCCCGCCGCCCGCCGCGACGGCGCCGGTGCACACGTCCTGTTCGTCGGCCGGCTGACCGGGGAGAAGGGCGTCGGGACGCTCGTGCAGGCGTGGGACCTCGTCCCCGCGGCCGTGCGCGAACGGTTCCCGCTCGTCGTCGCCGGGTCCGGGCCGATGCAGGCCGACGTCGAACGCTGGGCCGCCGGCCGGTCCGACGTCCGCGTCCTCGGCCTCCAGTCCGCCCAGCGGTGTGCGGAGCTCACGGCGCAGGCCGTCACCGTCGTCGCGCCGTCGGTCTGGAAGGAGGCGTTCGGGCTCGTCGTCGTCGAGGCGCTCGCCGCGGGCGTCCCGCCCGTCGCGTCGGCGACGGGGGCGTTCACCGAGCTCGTCGACGAGGACGTCACCGGGCTCCTCCACACCCCCGCGGACCCCGCCGACCTGGCCCGCCGCATCACCGGGATCGTCGAGCCCGCACGCAACGCCGAGATGGGCCGCGCGGCCCGGCGCCGTTACGAGCGGGACTTCTCGCCCACGGCGGGGCTCGCCGCACTCCTGGCCGGATACGACTCAGCCACCGGCGCACGCGCGGTCGGCGACGGCGTCCCGGACGTCAGCCCACCTGCTCCTCGCGCCACCGGGCCCGGGCCGCGGCGTCGGCGCCGGGCGGGGCGAGTCGCCTGACCGCCCGGGCCGGGACCCCCGCCACCAGCGTGTCCGGCGTGACGTCGTCGGTGACCACGGCCCCGGCCGCGACGACCGCACCCGCGCCGACCGTGACCCCGGGCAGCACCGTGGCGTTCGCACCCAGCCACGCACCGCGGCGCACGGTGACGGGCCGGGGCGTGACGGCACCCGCCCGCCGCGTCGACGGACCCAGCTCGTGGGTGGAGGTCACAATCGTCACGCCGTGACCGATCACGACGTCGTCCTCGAGCGTGACGACGCCGTCGAGGTCGAAGTAGCAGCGCCGGTTGACGAAGCAGCCCTCGCCGACCCGGAGGTGCGCGGGCCGACTGAAGTGGGTGCCGCCGTGGAAGCTGCTCGACGCCGGGATCGTCGCGCCCGCGGCACACAGCACGCGGCGCCGCACCCAGCGGCCCAGGATGTCGTCGCCGACGACGTCGGAGGCCGAGTTCACCAGGTGGGTCACGACTCTCCGGGCGGTCGAGCGCACGGCGGCGGACACGGTCACGGGCAGGTCCTCGACGGCGGCACGGTGCTCACGCCGGCACCCCGGGCCTCGGGCTCGACCCGGTGCGCCGCTCGAGGAGCCGGGACAGGTCGGCCAGCTGTTCCTCGGCGCGGGTCCGGTACCGCGCCGAGGACTCCTCGATCGCGCGGGCCGCCGCGGAGCGGTCGGCGTCGAGCTCGTCGAACCGGTCGCAGAGCTGCTCGAAGTCGACGCCGGCCAAGGCAAGCGCGAACCGGCCCTGCCCGAACGACTCCATCATCGCCGCGTTCTTCGGCGCGTACCCGAGGGAGAGCGTCGGCTTCCCGACCTTCAGCGCGGCGACGACGTTGTGGTAGCGGGTCGCGACGACGATCTCCACCTGTGCCATCGCGGTCATCAGCGCGTCGAAGTCGTCGGCGGCGACGAGCACCGCGCGGTCGTCGGCGAGACCGGGGCGGGCCGCCCGCAGCTCGTGGAGCAGGTGCTCGGCCACCTCCACGTCGACCCGGTCCCCGACGAACAGTCGCAGGCTCCGGCCGGAGTCGATCAACCGGAGCGCGAAGCGGGACAGCATCATCAGGTACGAGGCGTGGATCTCCGCGTCGCGGCGACGGTCCGTCGCGGCGTTGCGGCCGTGGTAGTCCATGACGCCCAGACCGACGCAGCCCGGCGTCGGCATCACCCCGACGGGCACGGGCAGCGCGAACACCATGTCGCAGAAGACCGGGTCGCTGCTGGTGTCGACACCCATGTCGTGCATCGCGGTCCGCGACAGCTCGTCGCGGTAGGACCGGTAGCGGGCGGTCCGGGCCGAGCGGACGAGCAGGAACCGCAGCGGGAGCTGCGTCACCGCCTGCGCCCCGACCCCGACCAGCGCGACCTGGACCCCGAGCAGCCGGGCCGCCAGGCACATCGTGAACAGCGCGAACGGGAACTGCCACGCCCACATCGGGACGCTGGCCTCCAGCACCCCCATGCCGGGGACGATCACGACGTCGAGCCCGACGAGCCAGACGACGGTCGCGACGACGTCGGCCGCCTTGCCCCACAGGCGCACCAGCATGCCGACGGCGCCGTGCGGCCTGCTCGGCAGCGCGTCGACGACGTGCAGCGGGCTCGCGCGGACGCGGTAGCGGTCGGCGACCTCGTGGTTCCCGGTCGTCATCACCCTCAGGTCGACGGTGGGATGGCGGGACCGCAGATGGTCGACGACGGTCCGCATCGATGCGTCGTTGCCGACGTTGCCGGACCCGAGCTGGCCGAAGAGCCCCACGGTCGGCCGACGTCTTCGACGGGCGCGGCCGACGCCGGCGGTCATGCCGTCCTCCGCACCCGTCCCGCGACGATCTCGTCGAGGTCCACGGAGATCCGTGGGGGTTCGTCGGACCAGCGGTCCTCGACACGGTCGGTGTTGCCGCCCGTGCGCGCACGGTCGACGAGCCAGCGGCCCAGGTGCCCGAAGCACGCGCGCCGGTCCGCCGACGACAGCGGCGCCCTGCGCACGGCGGACACGAACCCCCAGACGTACTCGCCGACCAGCCGCACCGTCGGGTTGCGCAGCCGGTCGCCGCGGCGCGGGTCCATGTTGGCCGCGCGGGCCCGCTTCGTCGGCCGGGCCCGCTCCGCACGGTCGGGGTGGTCGCGCCGGAAGAACAGGAACTCGGGGACCTGCAGGAACCGCCCGAGGAGCGCGAGCTCGGCGATGATCGTCCGGTCGGAGTGGTGGTAGCTGCCGTTGAGCGGGGTCCGGCGCAGCACGTCGGTGCGCATGACGGCGTAGAAGTCGTCGCCGCCGACAGTGAACAGGACACTGCGGAACCGCTCCGGTGCGCTCGCCGAGTCGGTCGCCAGCGGGTAGCCGACCTCCTGCACGACGTGGCCGTGCTCGTCGATGATCGCCTGCCAGGCGTGGCAGAGCACCGCGTCCGGGTGCGCGTCGAGCTCGGCGATGCACCGCTCCAGCAGCGTCCGCGCGTAGAGGTCGTCGTGGGAGGCCCACTTGAAGAACTCGCCGCGGGCGTGGTCGACGAGCAGGTTGTGGTTCGGGATGGCGCCGACGTTGCGCGGCTGCCGGATGTAGGTGACCCGGTCGTCCTCGGCCGCGTACGCGCGCCCGATCTGCTCGGTCCCGTCGGTCGAAGCGTTGTCGGAGATGATCAGCTCGAAGTCGCGGAAGGTCTGGCCGAGCAGCGCGTCGAGCGACTCGGCCAGATACGACTCGCCGTTGTAGACGGGCAGTCCGATGGTCAGGCGCGGTGTCGATCTCACGTGTCTCTCCTCTCGGATGCTCCGGCGGGGACGTCGGCGTCCGCTCCGGATCGTGCGGGAACCACGTGCCTGCGGGAGGCGTCGGCGCCCCGGGGGGAAGGCGCCGGCGGGGTGGTGCGGGGGAGCGCGGCGGCGGGGTCGTCGAGCAGTCGGTGGATGTCGGCGGTGTGGCCGCGGTGGGCGTGTCCGTCGACGACGGGGATGGGGGTGGTGAGGTCGGCGTCCGGGGTGACGGGGAGGGGTTCGGTGGGCGTGGCCCGGTCGAGCTGCGCGAGGTGGTCACGCATCCCGAGGCGCAGCTGCCACCACGCCATGACGGCGCCGGCCACCTGCGCGATCGCCGTGCCCCACGCCGACCCGTAGGCGCCGCCGAGTGCCGCGCCGGCGAGCCCGCCGCCGAGGTAGCAGACGGCGGCGACGAGCTGGGCGCGCAGGCTGCGCCGTGCGGCGCCGAGGGCGCGCAGACCTGCCGCCGCCCCGGTGATGAAGCTCGCGAACATCACCGACGCGGTGATCGGCACGATCAGGTGCGACGCGGACTCCCAGACGTCGCCGAGGAAGTAGTGGCCGACCGACGCGGGCAGCAGCAGGAGCAGCACGCAGCCCCACAGCAGCGCAGCGGCGGCCTGTCCGCCGCCCAGCACCGCACAGAACTGCGGCAGCCGGTGCGGGGCCCTGCGCAGGATGCGCGCGGCCTCGGGGACCGACACCAGGCTCAGCCCCATCAGGACGGCGAGGAACGGCCCGACGAGCAGCTCACCGCCGCGGACGGTGCCGACCGCGGCCAGGCCCGCGATGGCGCCGAGACCGTAGGCACGCAGCTGGGAGGCGCCGCTCATGCTGACGTTCTCGATCAGGTACCGGGACCCGAGGTCGCGATGGCGGCGGACCCAGGTCCTGACGGCCAGCGGCCGGGGCATGATGCGGACCTGCAGGGCGCCCAGCGCGGCGGCGACCGCGCTCGACCCGCCCCACGCGAGCACGAAGCCCGACACCGTGCCGTGGTGGGTCGCCCAGACCATCGAGGGCACCAGGGCGCACGCCCACACGACGTCGTTGACGAACGCGTACTGGCCGCGCCCGACCGCGAAGAACGCGAACCGCCAGCTGTCCTGCAGCAGCAGCGCCGGCAACACGACGCCCATCGCGATGAAGGCGTGGCCGAGGGACCCGCCGAGCAGCGCCCCGACGGCGATGCCCACCAGGCCGCCCGCCGCGCCCAGCACGAGCGCGGTGCCGGAGGACTGGCCCACGGCCTCGCGCCACTCAGGCGTCGGGTCACCGCTGTGGCGGACCGTCAGCGGGTCGGTGCCCAGGCCGCGCGAGACGTTGAGCAGCACGCCGTAGGTGACCCAGACGAGGCTGAAGACGCCGAACGCCGTCGCGTCGAGCGAGCGGGCGACGTACACCCCGACGACGAAGTTCGTCATGCTCGAGACCGCCTGGTCGCCCAGGCCCCAGCCGACACGGCGCGCCATCGATCTCACTGCCCGTGACCGCGTCGACGCTGCAGAGGCGTCTCCGGCGGTCACCCGGGAGGTGGTCGTCGGAGGTGCCGTGGCGTGCGTGTCTTCGGTCCGCGGGCCTTGTACTGCCACGTTTCCCCTCGGTTCCGGCGGTTCGTGCTGACCGGACCCGTGCTCGGACCCGTACGACAGGTCACTCGCCCGGCCCTGCGGCACCGTTACGTTCCGTGGGGAAGTCCCGGTGCCGGCGGCGGGCCCGGCCGTCGGCGACCAGGTCGACCACCTCCCCGGCGAGCACGACGACGCAGAACGCGATGGCGAGACCGCCGAGTGTGTCGCTCGGGTAGTGGGCCATGAGCGTGACCTGGCCCAGCGCCATCGCCCCGCCCCCGATCACGGCGACCGTGAGCACCACGGCGAGCGCGGCAGGCGCCCGCAGCCGGGCGGCCCCGGCGACCGCGAGGGCCGCCGTCACGACGATCGCCGTCGCCACCGCCGTGTGACCGCTCGGGAAGGCGAGGTTCTCACCGTGGATCGTGCGACCGACCACCGGTTTGAGCCCGCTCGTCGTGGCGACGGCGAGCGCCGGGCCCGCGAGGGCGAGGGCGGCACCGCGGCGGTGCCGCGCGAACAGGCAGGCTGCCGCGACGACGACCGCGAGCGCGGTCGCCACCGGCGCGGTGCCGACGACGTCGAGTGCCTGGGCGACCGCGTAGGGCATGGGTTCGTGTGCGTCGACCCGGCCCGACACGGCGGCGTCCGTCGCGGTGGGGACGGACGTGCCCGCCACCGCGACGGCCATCACGGCCGCGCCCACACCGCAGACCGCCGCGACGACCAGCAGGTGCCGACGGGCCGGCACGGGCAGTGCGTGCGGCGGTGGGGCCCCCTCTCCGGGGGCGGTACGGGCCGGACCCGTCAGTGCTCGGCCGCGCCGAGACCCGCGATGACCGCCTGGAGCGGGTCGCGCTGCGGGGTGGTCTCCCAGACCATCCACGGGCTCTTGCCCGCGCGGTAGCTGGCCTCGAGCGCGGTGCGCTCCTTGACCGTGTCGGCGGGGTGCCAGAAGCCGCGGTGCCGGTAGGCCAGCATCCGGCCCTCGGCGGCCAGCGCGGTGCACGCGTCGGCGACCAGGTCGCCGTTCTCCGGGACGTAGTCGAACACCTCGGGCCGCAGCACGAAGTAGCCGCCGTTGAGCCAGACCGGCATCTCCTGCAGCGTCTTGATCCCGGTGAGGTGGTCGCTGTCGTCGACCTCGACGCAGTGGAAGGCGGTCTGCGGCGGCACGGCGACGAGCGACGCGACCGCCTCGCTGGCCTTGAACGTGTCGATCATGTCGTTGAGCGGCAGGTCGGTGAGCACGTCGGCGTAGTTCGCGAGGAACATCTCCTCGTGCTCGACGTGGGGGCGCACCCGGCGGAGGCGCTCACCGATCGAGGAGTCGAGTCCGGTGTGGACGAACGTGATGTTCCAGTCCTGGATGTCCGAGCCCAGCAGCTCGACCTTTCCGCCGGCGAGGGTGAAGTCGTTCGACGCCGTCTCGGAGTAGTTGAGGAAGTAGTCCTTGATGTAGTGCGCCCCGTACCCCAGGCACAGGACGAAGTCCTTGTGGCCGAAATGGGCGTAGTAGTGCATCACGTGCCAGATCAGGGGGCGTGGACCGACGGTTGTCATCGGCTTCGGTACATCCGATCGGCCGTCACGCATGCGCATTCCGTAACCGCCACAGAACAGGACAACCTTCATCTCTACCCCTCCTGGCGTAGCGTCAGCGTCATAGACGTCGCTCTCCGTCGTCATGGCGTTAACGGGCCCGAAGGATCGGCTCCGTGCGCGCCCCGCCCCGGCGCCTGTGGCCGGGGCCCGAGGACCTGCTGCGCCGGTGTCGGTGACGGCCGGCGGGAAGGTGCCCCGCCCTCGGCCGTCGAGCCCGGTGCCGGGGACGCGTTCCGCCGCCCATCTCCCTCGCGCGGGGGATGTGGATCAGTGTGATGGTGGTCGGCCCGTGACCTGCGCCGGATCCGGGTCGGCTACCGTCTGGGGACATGAGCGTGTGGCAGACCATCGGCATCTACGTGCTGATCCCGGCCGCCGTCTACGGGGCCTTCTTCGCCGTGATCGTCGGCCGCAACCGCAGCCGCCGGTCGCGCTACCGCGTGGGCAAGCCGTGGACGCACGAGCCGCTGTTCTGGACGGCGAACCCGGCGGGCACCGGTCTGCCCCCGGGGCGGGTCGACGACCCGGCCGCGGCGACCGGACGAGGAGGTGCGCGCGGTGAGTGGTGAGGTCGAGCACGGGCACGGCGACCACGGGCACGGCACCGTCGTCGATCCGAAGGATCTCCCCGAGGGCGCGGTCGTGACCCAGTCGGGGCGCGTCTCGGCGGCCGAGGACTACGTGGCCAACCCGCCGGAGGCGGAGCCGTTCTCGCCGCAGCAGCTGGCCCGCATCGACGAGGCGATGATGCTGGCCAGCCGCTCGACGGGGCTGCGGTTCAACGTCTACGTCGGCGACCTGGGTGAGGACCCGGTAGCGCGCACGGGCGAGCTGCACGCGGGCGTCGAGGGCGCGGTCGACGCCGTGCTGATCGCGGTCAGCCCCGGGCAGCGGTTCGTCGAGGTCCTCACGGGCCGTGACGCGAAGGTCCGGCTGCCCGACCGCAGCGCGAAGCTGGCCATCATGAGCATGGTGGCGTCGTTCAAGGAGGGCGACCTCGTCGGCGGGCTGCTCAGCGGCCTGCGGATGCTGGCCGACCAGGCCGGGCGGCACGCCCCCGTCCAGCACGTCGGTATCCGCGAGCAGGTCGCGGTCTGACCCGGCATTCGGGTTACCCCTGACGTGTCATTTGTACGCGCACGGTTAGCATGAGCACCTTGGGTGTGATCCCATTCACTCCGTAGCAGGAGGCGAAGGGTCGAGGTGTCGAACGCGGTGCGGTTCCCCGCGCGGCTGGCCGTCGACGTGCTGGTCGTGGCAGTGGTGTGCGTCGGCGTCGGGGTCCTCGTCGCCCGCGGGCTGCTCAGTGGGCCCGTCGCCGACGTCGACCCGGCGCTCGCCACCGCCACCCTGACCGTCGCCGCAGCCACGGTCGGGGCGGGTGCGGCGATCCTGTCGGTGGTGGTCGGGCGGCTGTTCGGTGACCTGCGGATGGCGTGGGTCGCGCCCGCGCTCGTCCTCTACTGCCTCGTGGTGCTCCCGTGGACGGCCGCCGCGCCCGGCGCGACCCTCGACGTCCCGCACCGGCTCGCCCGCCTCGTCGCGTACGCGACGGCGCTGATCCTGCTGGTCGTCGCCGTCCGCCCGCCGCGGCGGCTGGGCTGGTGGGGCGGCTGGGTCGTCGCCGCGCTCGGCGCCGTCGCCACCGTCTCGGCGCTCACCGTGCCCGGCACCGAGCCGGTCCGCGTCATCGTCGAGGGCCCCATCCCGACGTTCGTCGTGCTCGTCGGGTGGGTGATCGTCGCGGTCGGGTTCGTCGTCGACGCGCTGGGCAGACGGTCGATGCCGCGGGCCCGGATCGGGCTGGGGCTCGTCGTGATCGCGGCCGCGCAGCTGTACCGGCTGGTCGCGCCGACCGGGGCGACGCCGGGCATGGCCTTCGGAGCGTTGCGGTTCCTGGGCCTCGCGATCGTCCTGCTCGGGGTGGGCCAGCTGGCCGCCGCCGCGCTGAGCTCGGTGCGTCGTCGCGAGACCGTGCAACGCGAGGAGCTCGAGACCGCCGCCCGGCACATGGAACGCGCCGCCGAGCACGCCGCCGAACGCGACCACGAGCTGCGCAACGGCATCGCCGGGCTCGCCGGCATCACCCACCTCCTCGGCGCCGACGGCGGCGACGACGAACACGAGCGGCTCAAGCTGGCCGTCCTGTCGGAGCTGGGGCGGCTGCACCGCATCCTCGACGGGGAGGAGCTCACCGTCGACGGCACGTACGCGGTCGAGCCCGTGCTGAGCGGGCTGGTGGCGCTGCGCGCCGCGGGGCCGGAACCGCAGGTCGAGCTGGACGCCGAGCCGGGGCTGCGGGCGTGCGGGGACTCCGCGGTGCTCTCGCAGGTCGTGTCCAACCTGCTGGCCAACTGCGACCGGCACGCCCCCGGCGCCCCGGTCACGCTCACCGCCCGTGCCGACGGGCCCGCGGTCGTCGTCGACGTGCGCGACCACGGCCCCGGGCTGCCGCCGGGGGACCCGGAGAGCCTGTTCGAGCGCGGCACCCGCGACGTCGACGCCGGCGGGTCGGGCCTCGGACTGCACATCAGCCGCCGGCTCGCCGAGCACGACGGCGGCAGCCTCGTCCTCCGCCCGGGGGGCGACGGGCCGGGGACGGTGGCACGGTTGCGGCTCGTGGCCGCCGACCCCGCCGCCGACAGCGTCGACGACCGGATCCCCGGCCGCAACTGACGCGACGCCGGGCCGGTCCGCGTACGCGGTGACCGGCCCGGCGTCGGGTCAGTGCGAGATCACGTCGCGGTGGGGAGGGTGCACGGCAGGTAGAACGGCACCGTCCCGGGGACGAGCATCAGGCCGAGGGGGAAGAACAGCATCGTCCTGGCGCCGCCCGGCGCGACCGCCTGGACCACGAGCGGCATGCACGTGCCCGGGGTGACGACCGGTTTCGCCGGGGTCTGCGACGTGGCGGTCACGGCCTCCGCGGGGACGACCGGTGTGGTCGTCGTGGCTCCCGGGACCGGCACGGTCGTCGTCGGGACGGTCGTCGTGGGGACGGTGGTGGTGGGCACGGTGGTGGTGGGCACGGTGGTGGTCGGGACGGTGGTCGTCGGCACCGTGGTCGCCGAGACGGTCGTCGTCGGCACGGTCGTCGTCGGCACGGTCGTGGTCGGCGCGACCGGGACGGTCGTGGTCGGGACGGTGGTCGTCGGCGCGACCGGGACGGTGGTCGTCGGGGCGGTGGTCGTCGGGGCGACGGGCGGCGGGGAGACCTGCAGCTCGTAGGCGCCGAGGTCGACACCCCTGCCGCTGGGGCGCGGGGCGCCGGTGATGTCGGTGGTGGGGGCGGCGTCGGTCGAGCCGGCGTCGAGGCCCGCGGAGCCGGGGGCGAGCCGCAGGTCGTTCGCGGCGGCGTTGACGAAGGTCACGAGGCCCGTCACCAGGTTGGTGCCGATCCCGTTGCCGGAGAACAGGTTGTGGTCGGCCTTGAACGCCGACGCGCTGCCCGAGACGGCGGTGGGGTTCCCGCTGAACAGGTTGTTGCGCAGAATGTTCGTGCCCGCGAACTGACCGCCGGCGATCGAGATGCCCGCCTTCTTGTTGTTGACGAACGTGTTGTTGACGACCGAGATGTCGGTGAACGAGCCGCTGCCCTCGGTCCAGAAGCTCATGCCGCCACCGGCATTGCCGATCATCACGTTGTTGTAGATCTGCACGGAGTAGGTCTTGCGGGTCTTCGAGTAGTTCTCGACGGCCAGTGCGATGCCCGCCTTCGAACTCTCCTTCGCACCGATCGAGATGTTGTCGTACACCTTGATCTGGTGCGCGGAGTCGACGTAGATGTTCGGGCCGCGGTTGTTCTCGACGCGGTTGCCGTGGATCGTGCCGTTGCGGGCCTCGTACTTGGCGTCGATCCCCTCTTCGCCGTTGTCGTGCACGTGGTTGCCGGCGATCTCGAAGCCGTCGACGTTCTCGAGGCTGATGCCCTCCATGTCGGCGCTGGTGCCGCGGGCGTTGTTGCCGTGCACGTCGCAACCGATGACGCGGATGTTCGACCCGCCGACGAAGACCGCGCCGCCGTCCTGGGAGTCGGCGATCTCGCAGTCCTGCAGCGTGATGTTCTGGGCGTTGGTGGCGTAGATGCCGAACCGGCTGGACCTGGAGACGTCGATCCCGACGAACCGGAGGTTGGAGCGGCCGCTGAGGTCGAGGCGGCCGTTGCTCGTACCGCCGCTCGTCAGCGTGACCTTGCCGCCGTCGGCCTTGAAGGTGATGGGCGCGCCAGCGGTGCCGCTCGTGGGGGCCTGGAACCCGGCGTAGTTGCCGGGGGTGACGAGCACGGTGTCGCCGGGCCTGGCGGCGCGGGCGGCGTCGGCGAGCGTCGTGTACTGGGCGCCCGGACCGACGCGCAGGGTGGCGCCGGCGGCCGCCTGGGCGGGGACGACGGCTGCGGCGAGATCGACGTCGTCGCCGGGTCGTGGTGGGGCGGAGGTGAGTACGGCCGCGACGAGGACGGCGAGGGTGACGGCGGATGCGGCGCCCGCGAGGGGGCGGCGACGGCTCCGTGCCGGTCGCTTTGCGTACATGGGTGCCTCGGCCGATCTATCCGATGGAGTGGCGGTGACGTCGGGACGCTAGCCACATCCGTCACGCCACGCCGAAGCTGCGCGCGGAAGATCACCATTCAGGGTGAAGCCGTAGACAACAGAGGACCCAGTCGTGTTAAGAGGCGGGAGTGACTCGTGTGACTCCCGCTCCTCCGGGGTCAGCTACGGTGCGTCAGCACGCGCTGTGCGCGGCGGAGCACCCCGAGCAGCGGCGCCGGGTCGGACACCGACAGCACCGCATGCGTCGTGCGCGCGTGCGGGAGCAGGCCGCGGATCGCCGCGCCGCGGCGCCCGGACCGGAACATCGCCCACAGGCTGCGGACGTCCTCCTCCGAGCGGAAGCGCACACCACGGGTGAACTCGACGACCTCGGGACGCTCGCCCAGCAGCAGCGCCGTCCACATCGCGGGCAGGTTCACCCCGGCGGCGACCGCGAGCCCCAGCGAGTGGTACATCCGCGGGTTCACGTCGATCAGGTAGTGGTGGCCGGCCGACTCGATCAGCTGCAGGTTGAACAGCCCGCTCCAGCCGAGCTCGGCCATCAGGGCGCGGGCGGCGACGTCGAGACCCGGGTCGCGCTCGACGGTCTCGGCCCAGGTGACGACACCGCAGTCGGCCGGCCAGGTGCGTTCGGCGAGCTTGTGGACCGTCGTGAGGGTCTCGCCCTTCCAGGCGACACCGTTGACGGTGCGGATGCGCCCTGTGAGGTACGGCTGGACCAGGCCCTCGCGGCCGGGCAGCGCGGCCAGCGTCGCGGTGAGCTCGGCGGCGTTGGCGGCACGCGTCACCTCGAAGCGGGCGAGGCCGTCCTCGGTGACGAGCTCGGAGCGCACCGGCTTCACGACGACGGGGAACGTGACGTCGGCGGCCGCGACGTCGGCGACCGCCAGCCGCAGCGTCGGCGGCGTGCGGAACCCGGCACGCGCGGCCAGCCCGGCCAAGGCGTCCTTGTCGAGCGCCGCGACGGTGTCGTCGACGTCGGGGGCGCCGACGGCGACGTCGGCGGGGAACAGGTGGCGGTGGCGGCCGAGCGCGAGGAGGGCGGCCTCCGTGCCCGGCAGGACGGCGACCGCCCCGATGCGGGCGGCGGCCTCGACGAGGTCGCGCGCGAACTTATCGCCGTCCAGTCGTGCGTCGGCGACCTCGACCACGCCGCCCGCCGCGCGGGAGACGGCGCCGTAGGACGCGGTGTCGTCGGTCGCCGCCCACGGCTCGTACCCGGCGGCGGCCAGCCCGCGCAGCGCCGCGAGGCCGCCGGCGTGCTCGACCCCGGTCACCAGGATCCGCTGCCGACGCGAGGCGGGAACGGTGGCGGTCGGGGCGGGGACGGGGAGCGTCGCGGTCATGGGACCAGTCTCGGCTCCGGTGGGTTAGCGCTCGGCAAAGTCAGCGCTACCGTCGGGCAAGGGTTTCCTAACTCACAGTTCGTCCCCGCCTGCCCGGTTCGTCCAGTCGGCGGATCAGGTCTCTTCGAGGCGGTAGCCGAAGCCACGCAGGGTCACGATCTGCGGCACCCGAGCTGCGGCATCCGTGGCCGACTCCAGCTTGCGGCGCAACGCCGCGACGTGGACGTCGAGCGTCTTCGTGGAGCCGAACCAGTTGGTGTCCCACACGTCGGCCATCAGCTGGTTGCGGCTCAACGCCACCCCCGGCTCGGCCGCCAACCGGGCCAGCAGGTCGAACTCCTTGGTGCGCAACGCGATCTCCTCGCCCGCCACCGTGACCCGCCGGCGCCCCGCGTCGACGACGAGGTCGCCGATCACCTGCGTCTCGTCGGACCCCGCGGCGACGACCCGGCGCAGGTGCGCCCGGACCCGGGCCAGCAGCTCACCGAGCCGGATCGGCTTGATCAGATAGTCGTCGGCACCCGCCTCGAGCCCGACGACGACGTCCATCTCCTCGTGCCGCGCCGTCAGCATCACGATCACGCAGCCCGGCTGGACCGCACGGACCCGGCGGCACACGTCGATGCCGTCGATGTCGGGCAGACCGAGGTCGAGCAGCACCAGGTCGACCTGGGCGGTCGTCGCGAACTCGATCGCGGGCCGGCCCTCGCAGTGCCAGGTCACCTCGTGCCCCGACGACGCCAGGCTGGCCTGCAGCACGTTCCCGATCGTCGCGTCGTCCTCGACGAGCAGCAGTTGGGCCACGGCGGTCAGGTTACGGGCGGGAGGCCGGTGCCTCGTCGGGGACCTCCGCCACGGGAGGGGGCGCGGGAGGGGCGGCGTCGTCGACAGCAGGGGTGACGATGGGCAGGAAGACGGTGAGCCGGGTCGGGTCGGCGCTGGTCAGCTGGAGTCGCCCGCTCTCCGCCTCGACCAGCCGCCGCGCCAGCGCCAGGCCGATGCCGTGCCCGTCGGAGTCGGGCTCACGGCGCTCGAACAGGTCCGGGCCGTGGGTCACCCGGCCCTCGTCGGCGACGTCGATCGCGACGGCCTCGCCGATGTCGCGCACCCCCACGGTCACCCCACCGACGCCGTGCTCGACGGCGTTGCTCAACAGCACGGTGAAGACCTGGCGGATCGCGGCGGTCGACGCCTCCGTCGGCGGGATCGAGGGCTCGACGGCGAACGACAACGTGCGCGACTGGCTGCCCAGGCGCGGCCCCCACACCTGCCCCACCTCCAGCAGCAGCGCGTCGAGGTCGAGCACGCCGCGCTGGCGGGTGCCGCGGGCCAGCGCCAGCAGATCGGCGATCGTGCGCTCCAGACGGTCGACCTCGGCGAGACTCGCCCGGATCGCCGCCGTGTGGTCGCTGCCCGGGGTGCGCAACGCCGCCTCCAGCCGCAGCTGCAGACCGGTGAGCGGGGTGCGCAGCTGGTGGGAGGCCTCCGCGGAGAAGGCACGCTCGCGCGCGATCAGCGCGTCGAGCCGCGACGCCGTCGCGTTCAGCGCGGTGCGCACCTCGTCGACCTCCGGGATGCCGACGGTCCGCTCCTCGACGCTGAAGTCGCCGTCGCCCAGGCGTTCCGCGTCGCGGGCCAGCTCCTCGACCGGGTCGGCGAGGCGCCTCGCCTGGTAGCGGGCGAACGCCCACGTCGCGATCAGCGCGACCACGGCCAGACCGAACATCTCGACCCAGCGCGTCGCGATCCGCGACGCGGCGTCCCCGCTCGACGTCGCCGCCCGCACCACCGCGACGGCCTCGCCGTCCTCGATGATCGGCACCGCCACCACGAGGTCACCGTCGACGTCGCCCTCGTGGACCTCGCCGCTGTGGATCGTGTCGTCGACGAGCCACTCGCCCATCGGCGGGCCGTCGCCGACCAGCCGGACCGAGTCGGGCCCGTACAGAGCGGCACCGGTGTCGTCGTCACCGACGTGCAGCTGCCGCGGCGGGGGGACACCACCGTCACGGACCGTGTCGGAAATCCGGTCGACGACGGTGTGCGCGCGGCTCTCCAGCTCGGCGAACTCGATACGCGTGTAGAACCGCATCGCGACGACCGCGAGCGGCAGCACGAACAGCAGGATCGCGACCGTCGAGGCGGCCACCGTCAGCAGCACGATCCGCTTGCGCACCGGCACCCCACCCCTGTCCGATCGACGTCCCCGGACGACCCGGCTCCGGGCGCCATCATGCCCGCGCGTCACCCGTGCGAGACTCCCAGCACCCCCACCGACGTCGAACGAGGAGCTTGTCGCGTGCGGTTCTCCACGGTCCACCCACGCGAACTGGGCGCCCCCGAGCTCGCCCGCTGGCAGGCCCTGCGGGCCGCCGGAACGTTGCCGCGCAACCCATTCCTGTCCGCCGAGTTCGCCGTCGCGGTCGGTGCGGCGCGGCCCGACACCCGCGTCACGGTCATCGACGACGCCGCGACGACCGTCGGCTTCTTCGCCCACGAACGACACGGACGGGTGGCGCGGCCCGTCGGCACACTGCTCGCCGACAGTGAAGGACCGGTCCTCGCGCCGGGCGTCACCGTCGACATGGCGGCGCTGCTCGCCCACGACGGCCTCGCCGGCTGGGACTTCGACACCCTCGCCGACGGCCTGCTGCCCGCAGGCGCCTACCGCGTCGACACCGAACGCTCGCCCGTGCTCGACCTCTCGCCCGGCTGGGACGACTACCTCACGACGATCTCGGCCCGGTCGAAGAAGTGGCTGGCGTCGACGTGGCGCAAGCGTCGCAAACTCGAACGCGAGGTCGGCGAGATCCGCTTCGAGTTCCACACCGACGACGCGAAGGTCCTCGCCCGGCTCATGGAGTGGAAGTCCGGGCAGTACGCGGCGCTGGGGGAGTGGGACCGCTTCGCCGACCCCGCCATCGTGTCGATCGCCCACACCCTCGCCGCGTCGCAGGCCCCGGAATGCTCCGGCGCGGTGTCGGCGCTGTGGGCGGGCGACCAGCTCGTCGCCGCGCACCTCGGGGTGCACTCCGAGACCGTGCTGTCGTGGTGGTTCCCCGCCTACGACGCCGAGTTCGGTCGCTACTCGCCCGGCATCCTGCTGCTGCTCGCCATCGCCGAGGCGGCCGCCGGGCGCGGCGTCACCCAGCTCGACCTCGGCCGCGGCGCGCACGACTACAAGGACGCGACCGCCACCGGCGAGCTCCTCGTGCGCACCGGCTCGCTCGACGCGGCGTCGCTGTCGTCGCTGCCGCGCCGGGCCAAGCGCGTCGTCCGCGCCGGGCTCGCGCCGCTGGCCCGCGACGAGGGCCCGGTGGGCCGGACGCTGCGGTCGGTGAAGGCCCGCGTAAGGACCTGACGGCCCGCGTCCCCCGGGTCGCGCGCCGCTCGGGGCAGGGGCCGCTCGGGGTAGGGGTCCGCTCCGGGTTCGCGCGCAACCTCACTGTCGTGTTCCGGCAGCCCGAGAACCGTGAGGTTGCGCGCGGGTTCTAGTTCTTGCAGAGCACCCGGGGCAGGTCGGCCATCACCCGCACCACCGGCGTCGAGTGCGCCGCGTACACCCCGGCGCGCTGCACGTCGAACATGTCGTCGTGGCGACGGCCGTTGACACCGCCGTAGAAGCTGAACGCCCGCCGCACACCGAGCTCGCGGAGCACCCCGCGCGTCGCGTCGTCGAAGCTCGCCCGCGCCCCGACGGGGTAGCTGAACAGGTCGACCGGCTCCGCCAGCTCGGCCGAGAGCCGCTCGACCGACGTCGCGACCTCGTCGTGCTGGCGCTGCTTCGGCAGCGTCGCCAGCACGGGGTGGGTCACCGTGTGGGCGCCGACCTCCATGCCCAGCTCGCGCACCCGGCGCACGTCGTCCCAGCTCATCCAGTGGTCGCTGGTGTCGGCGGTCAGGCGGGTGCGGCCGACGGCGTCGGCCAGGTCGTCGAGGAACTTCTCCCCGTACTCGCCGGCGCGGGCCTTGTAGGCGAGGTTCACCCGGCGGCGGAACGCGACCGTGGACATGCCCGCCGAGTCGAGCCCGGTGGGGAACCACTCCGACGGCGGCAGGTCGCACGCCCCGCCCCCGGTCAGCCACGCGATCTCGTCCCACCACGCGTGGCGCGGGGTGTCCACGAAGCCGGTGCAGACGAAGAACGTGCCGGTCACGCCGCGCCGGGCCAGCACCTCGGCCGCGCCGACCTGGTCGCGGTAGCCGTCGTCGACCGTGATCGCGACCCGTCGCGCCGGGGCGTCGTCGCTCCACTCGGCGCTGCCGGCGGCGACGACCTCGAACCGGTCGGCCAGCTCGGCGAGGTGGGTGTCGAAGTCCTCCAGCGTCGCGCTGTAGAGGTCGGGGTCGTCGTGCGGGCCTGCGGAGCCGAACCGGTGGTAGTTGAAGATCAGCAGGCCGCTCCAGGTGCGGCGGGCGAGGGCGTCGAGCCTCGTGAGCCGGAGGAGCTTGGCGGCCTGTTCGGTGCGGGACATGCGACAGCGCGTCCTTCCTGTCCGGAAGTCGCGACCGGGCTCCACGGAGGGGCGCGAGGTGTGACCGGTGCGTCTGTGTGGTGGTTCGTGGTGGAATTCGTGCGGTTCGGAACGATTGTGTGGACAGTGTTCCCCTGCGGAACGTTCGGACGACAGTGTCGGTTCGTTTCGGAGAAGGCGCGGATCAGGCGCCGATGCGGGAACGCAACGCGCTCGCCGCACCCGTGGCGTGCTGGTAGGCCGACGACGTCCGGACGCGTGCGTACAGCCCCATATTCTTGACGCGGAACTTCCACATCGGGTTGCCCCGGTACACGCCCGTTCTCGGAACGGCGTAGCGCTCGCCCTGCTCGGGCCTGTCCGGAAGGGCGAGCGCGATGTCGTAGCCCGCCTTGCGTGCGGCCCGGCGCACGTGCTCGGCGTGGTGGCCGAACGGGTAGGCCAACGTGGTCACGGCCGTGCCCAGCAGGTCGGACAGGAGCTCGCGGCTCTCCGTCAGGTCCGCCAGGCACTCGGCCTCCGACAACGTCGGCAGATCGGCGTGGACCATCGAGTGGCTGCCGATGTGCCAGCCGCGGTCGTGCAGCTCCCGGATCTGGTCGGCCGTCATCAGCGGCGGCGCGTCGGCCGGGTCGAGGCCGGTGATCCAGTCGATCGTCACGCCCTCCGGGCGCAGCGACCCCGCGACGATGTACATCGACGCCGTCAGCCCGTGCCGCGACATGATCGGCACCGCATGGTCGACGTAGTCGGCGAAGCCGTCGTCGAACGTGAGGACCGTGGCACCTGCGGGCGCGTCACCGTGCGACGCGACGTGGGCCTGCACACTGTCGAGCGACACGACGCCACCGCGACGGGCCAGTGCTGCGCACTGCGCGTCGAAGTCGATCGGCTCGACCGACACCGGGTCGTCCCACCCCGGCACGACCGAGTGGTAACACAGGATGCTCACAGCTCGACCCTGCCACAGGATCCTGAGAGGCCGATCTCGGTGATCACGATCAACGCCCTGCACCTGCCCGAGCCGCATCGGCCTCGAGGAGCCCCGCGTCCATCTTCTCCGCGACCGCGGCCCACGACGCCACGTCGGCCAGCCACCGCGCCCCCACCAGCCCCATCTTGTGGGCCCGCTCGGCGTCGGTGAGCAGCTCCACGACGGCGGCGGCCAGCGCCGGCGCGTCGTCCGGCGGGACCAGCAGGCCCGTCTCCCCGTCGTGCACGACCGAGGGCAGCTCACCCACCGACGTCGCCACCACCGGGCGCTCGAACGTGTACGCCAGGTGCACCACGCCGCTCTGCGTCGCCCGCTTGTACGGCGTCACGACCACGCGGGCCGCCCCGAACAGCACCGGCACCTGCTCGGCGGGGATGTAGCCGGGATGGGTCTCGACGCCCAGCGCGTCGGCGCGCGCCTGCAACGCCGGCAGGTCGACCCCGTAGACCGCGCCCGCCACGACGACCTTCGCATCGGGCACCGCGGCCCTGATCGCGGGCACCGCGTCGAGCAGCACGTCGATGCCCTTGTAGGCGCTCCAGGTGCCGAAGAACAGCACGTTGGGCCCGGTGTCGGCGACGTCGGGCACCGGTGCGTCGCCACGCAGGGCGTTCTCGTCGCCGTGCGGGATGACGACGACCGGGCAGGTCACCTTCCAGCGCTCCAGCACCCGCGCGCGCGGCTCCTCGCCCAGCACGAAGACGACGTCCATCGACGTCCACGCCTTCGCCAGCGTCGGGTCGAGGACGCGACCGGTGCGGTCGACCGTGGTGTTCTGCTGGTTGTGCAGCACCGGCTCGTGCGAGATCAGCCCCAGCCGCGACCGGCGGAGCAGCCGGCGCACCGCGAGCACACCCACCGCGTCGACCGTGTAACGCCAGTTCGACCAGATCACCGTGCCCGGCCGGTCGCGCGCCAGGAACGCCAGCAGCACGACCCACGCGACGACCAGCTGTCCCGCGCGCAGGACCCGGCGGACCTTGTGCAGCAGCGGGTGGATCTTCTTCGGGTCGGCCGGGTGCCACGTCGGCAGCACCGGCCGCACCCGCAGGTCGGGGTGCTGCGGCACCAGTTCCGGACGGGGCCCCGTGTAGAGGTGGACCTCGTGGCCGCGCTCGGCCATCGCCGCGGCGAGCTGCGCGCTGAACTGGTAGAGCCCGCCCGCGGGCGGGAACTCGACGAAGGCGACGCGTCTGCGGTTCACGGGCTCTCTCGGGTGTTCTCGGGGACCGGTTCGGGTGGGCCGGCGACCGGTGACCCGGTCGGGGGATTGCCGACGTCGGGTCTACCAGACCGCCCCGACATCCCGGCCGGTGGCCACCCGCGAGCCGGCCCGGCCGGTCGCGGTGCCACACTGACGAGCTGCACAACCGGACTTAACACCCGATTCGCCCGTGACCGTGCGTACGTGACCCCGGCCGCTCCCGGTACCGAACGATGGTCGAGAATCAGCCGATGCCGCAGCCCGATCGTGCCGTCGTGCTCGTCGTAGGGGCCGAGTCGCCCACGGGGCTCGGGGTCGCCCGCGCACTGCGCGACGAAGGGCTCACCCTCGTCGGCCTCGCGGCAGACGTCACCGCCTCCCCGTGCCGCTCGGCGCTGTGGCACGAGATCGTCCACGACGGCGGCGACGACGCCCAGGCGCGGATCGCCGCCATCCGCGCCACCGCCACCCGCTACGGGCGCCCCGTCCTCGTCCCGGTCCGTGACGACGTCGTCGAGCTCGTCGCCGCCCACGCCGACGAGCTCCGCACCGTCGTCGACTTCGTGCTCCCACCCGCCGACGTCGTCACCACACTCCTCGACAAGACGGCCTTCCACAGCTGGGCCGTCGACCACGGGTTCCCCGTGCCGCACACCGAGATCGTCGCCGACCAGGCGGCACTCGACGCCGCACTCGCCCGCGTCCCCTACCCCGCCGTGGTCAAGCCGTTCGAACGCACGCCCGAATGGCAGGCCGCGAGCCCACGGCACAAGGCCTACCGGCTCCAGTCCGCCGCCGACGTCGACCGCCTCGGGTTCCGCCTCCTCGACGCCGCACCCCGGTTCGTCGTGCAGCAGTGGATCCCGGGCACCGACGCCGACGTGTGGTTCTGCCTCGTCTACCGCGACCGCACCGGCCGCGAGGTCGCCTCCCAGGTCGGCCGCAAGCTCGTCCAGTGGCCCGTCGGGACCGGCTCCACCGCCCTGGCGGCAACGGCCGCCGACGACGATCTCCACACCCTCACCCGCGACCTCCTCGACGCCGCGGGCCACATCGGCATCGGCTCGCTCGAGGTCAAGCGCAGCACCGCCGACGGCAAGCTCTACATCACCGAGCCGACCGTCGGACGACCCAACCTGCAGTCCAACATCGCCACCGCCGCCGGGGTCAACCTCACCGTGCTGCAGGTCCGCGACGCCCTCGGCCTCCCCCTGCCCACGGTGCCCGCGCCCCGGCCCGCCGTCTGGATCCACGAGACGACGATCCTGCGTGCGCTCGCCGTCGCCGCCGCACGCCGGGCGCTCGACGTGCGCGCCCTCGTCGGCGCCCTGCGCGGCGCGAAGGGCCGGATGGCCGCATTCTCCGCGCCCGCCGACCGCACCCCGCTCACCGCCGAGCTGCGCCGCCTCGGCGGCAAGGCCGCCGGCGCGGTGCAGCGCAAGGCCCGCCGGGGTCAGGCCGCCCCGATGACGGCCTCGGCACCGGTGAAGAGCTGACTCACCAACCGTTGCAGCGGTTCCCGACCACGTACGACGTGTTCGACGCCTGCCCCGGCAGCTTCATCACCTGAAGCTTCTCCGTCGGGATCTTCGTCAGGTCGACCCACGTCTCGTCGGGCAGCAGACCCGTGAACGCACCCGGCGCACTCTGCGGGTGCTGCGCGTAGATCGTGAAGCCGCCGCTCGTGTCGCCCAGGATCATCCCGTACTTCTGCATCGCCGTCGCGATCGTCAGCTCGTACTTGTTGAGCCCCAACGACTTCAGGTCCAACGACGGATCCAGCCGCAACCGCGCGCCCTCCGGCAGCGCACTGCCGCCACCCGACGTGCCGTCGCTCTTCGTCGCCGGCGCCACCGGACCACCCGACTTCGTCTGCGGGTAGGCGAACACCAGCGCGTGGTTGATGACGCCCCGGCGCAGCTCGTCGGCCGTCACGATGCCCGCCGCCGCGCTGAACCCCGACCCCCGCGACCCCATGCCACCCGGGTAGATGCCGTTGCTGTTCGTCGGGATCGCGTTGCCCCACGACGCCGACAACCCGCCCGAGCCGCCCTTCGCACCCCAGAAGTCGTACACACAGCCCGTCGACCGGTCGACGATCGACAGGTGCGCGTCCTCCGACGGGTCCGGCTTCGCGTTCGCCGGGACCGGCACGTTGCGCAACTCGCTCGCGCCCCAGTCCTCGGTCAACCGCACCGTCTGACGCGGCGTCGACGCGTCGGCGTAGTACACCGGCACCGTCCACTGCTTGAACGACATCAGGAACTTCTCACCCTGCATCGCGCTCACGTAGCCCGCCGAGTTCGGGTCCACCGCGGCACCCGCCGCCAGCACCTGACCCCATGGGCTGCCCGGTCCCGCGAACAGCGCGGACGAGCCACTGCCCGCGCCCGTCGAGCCACCGCCGGTCCCGCGCGACCCCGTCGACGGCGACGACGGCGACGACGACGACGACGACCGGCGCGGCGCCGTCGGCGAGTTCTCCACACTCGACGGCGGCTGCGGGGGAGCGGTCGTCACCGGAGGGCTCGTCTCGACGACCAACGCCGCCGGATCCGGGGACGTGTCGAGAGGAGCGTTGGAGTCGGGTGCGTTCAAGACGATCGGCAGCAGGGAGGCCACCAACGCCACCAGAGCGGGAACGGCGACCGCCAGCAGCAGCCGGCCCGTCGAACGTCGGCGCGGTCGAACCGCCGAGCGACGGTGTCGAGTCACGGTGTGCAAGTCCTTCCGAATGCTCGCCGTCGGCCCCAACGTCGGCTTCTCGAACCAGAGCCCGGGGTCCCATCCCCGAACTCCTCCACCGTCCCGGAACGGGTGCCCCGGGACGCACAGCTCCCGAGGACGAAGTATGCCCGCCCGAACACCACCCGAACGGTCGACAACCAAACCCGTCGCCGACATGCAGCCATCTCGGGGACGACCGGTCGCCCAGCGGTCGAACCCCAGGAACCGACGGCGTGTCGGCCCCGAACGACGGGTGCGCGGGGACGCCCGCCGCACCGGCGGTACCGTTGAACCCCGGCCCGGTTGCCGTGCCGGCCGCCACCCGGAGGGCTGGTCAATGTTGTTCCCCCGGCCGCATCGACGGCCGTCGGCACTCGCCGTCACGTCCCGAACCCGCACCGCAGTGGTCCTGCTCGCCACCCTCGCCGTGGTCGTCGCCGGCTGCTCCGGCTCCGGCGGCGGAGACCAGACACCCACCACCACGAACGCCCCCGCAGACGCCGACAAGATCCCCGCCGACATCACCGGCCCCGACGGATCCCGCCTCTTCACCGGCGCCGGAAACCCCTGGACCACACCGGTCCCCGACGACACCGCACCCGTCGCCGGGTCCGACCGCTACGTCCAGAAACTGCTCACCGAACGACCGCTCGTCTCCGTCAGCGGCTGGACCATCCCCGTCTACGACGCCGACGCCGCCACACCGAAGTACACGGTCACCGCCTCCGAGGACCACACCGGTCATGGCGGCTGGATCCTTCCCGACGTCCCCGTCCCGGCCAACGCCAAGCCCGACCCGCAGGAGGACGGCCACATGGTCGTCGTCGACAGGCAGGCGAACTGCCTCTACGAGTTCTGGCAGGCCCGCAAGGAAGGCAGCGGCTGGGGCGCCTCCTGGATCAACGCCACCCCCGCCGACGGCGACGGGATCTACCCCGACGGCATCTCCGCCCGCGCCGCCGGAATCTCCGCCGGCGCCGGACTGATCTGGCCCCAGGAGCTCGCCGCCGGCGAGATCGACCACGCCCTCGTGTTCGCCTACCCGTACACGAGATCCGGCGGCCCCGTGGCCCCCGCCACCTCCAGCGACGGCACCACCGACGGTGCCGACGCCCTCCCCGAAGGCGCCAGGCTGCGCCTCGATCCGTCGATCGACGTCGACTCCCTCGGGCTCCCGCCCGCCCAGACCGTCATCGCCAAGGCCCTGCAGAAGTACGGCATGATCCTCGCCGACACCTCCGGCGGCTTCACCCTCTACGCCGCCTCCCCGCAGAGCTTCGAGTCCTTCCCCTACCCGCAGAGCTGGACGCACGACCTCTGGAAGGACGTCAGCGACATCCCCTTCGACGCACTGCAGGTCGTCGACGACGGTCCGCAGTTCGACAAGCACGACGGCCCCCCGATCACCAACCGCTGCAACCAGGCCGTCCAGCAGCCGCCGCTGCAGGACGACGGCGGGGGCGACGGGGGCGACGACGACTGACCGGGGGCCTGCGCACACCAGGCCGGGGCAGGCCGGTCGACGGCCGTACACACCGCGCCGCGTGCCTCACCGACGACGAACGGCCCCGGGAGGACTCCCGGGGCCGTTCGTCTCGCGTGGCCGGCTCAGGCCAGCTGCCAGTTGCGCACCTTCTCGTCGGCCAACAGTTCCTCGGGGGTGGACCCGCCCTGCGCGTACCAGTCGCGGAGCTGCGAGAGACCGTCGACGAGCGCGACCGACGGTGCCCAGCCGAGAAGCGCTGTCGCGCGCGACACGTCGGCCTTCAGGCGGAGAACGTCGGCCGGGCGCGGCTCCACGTGCTCGATCGCCGCATCCCCGGCCCCGACGACCTTCGCGACTGTCGCGGCCAGCTCGGCGACCGTGATCTCCTTGCCGCTACCGACATTGATCGTCTCACCGACCGCTGCGTCGCTCGCACCCGCCGCCAGGATGCCCCGGGCGGTGTCGGCCACGAAGGTGAAGTCCCGGGTCTGGCTGCCGTCACCGAACACGACCATCGGCAGCCCCGCCATGCCGCGAAGCATGAACTTGGGGATCACCTCGCCACTGTCACCCTCGTGATGGCTTCGGGGCCCGTAGGAGTTGAAGGGGCGTACGACCACCGTCGGGTAGTCGTACGTGCGGTGGAACGCGCGGGTGTAGCACTCGCCGGCCAGCTTCGACGAGCCGTACACCGTGGTCGGCAGCGCCAGATTCTCCTCCGACATCGGCACCTGAGGCGCCGAGCCGTACACCTCGGAGGTCGACACGTAGACGAACCGAGGCACGTCCGCCGCACGGGCCGATTTCAGCAACCCGAGCGTGCCGGTCGCGTTGACGGCATGGTTTTCCAGGGGCGAGTGGATCGAGTGCCGTACACCGCGGCAGGCCAGGTGGAACACCGCATCGATACCCGGCAGCAGGGCGTCGACCCGCTCCAGATCACGGATGTCGGCGACGACGAGGCGGTGCGCGTCCGCGGAGACACCGTCGAGGTTGTGGCGGTGCCCGGCTGTCAGGTTGTCCAGCACCGTGACGTGCGCGCCGTCATCGACCAGCTGCCGCACCAGCTCCGAGCCGATGAACCCGGCCCCACCGGTGACCAGCAGTCGCTTGTTCGTGTAGGTGCCCATATGTCCTTCTTCGTTCCCTCTCAGATCAGCCAGACGCCGCGGCGGCGCTCCTCGCGACGGATTCGGCCGCAGAGGAAGAGCACCAGGGCGATCTCGCCCGCGGTGGCCAGCAGGACGATGCGCAGGGTGGTGCCGTCGACGACGCGTTCCTCGGCGACGTCCTGAACCGAGACGGTGACGACGTTGTAGACCGCGTCGAGGCCCTGCTGCGTGATGGCCTTCGGGGCGTTGACGACCACCGCGTCGCGGCGCTGGATGGCCTCGGCGGGGGAGTCGGCGACGGCGCGGACCGTCATGACGCCCCGGGTGGGGTCGGCGACGACGGTGGTCTCCTGCGTGGCGGCGCCACCCTGGATGATCGACGCGTAGGCCGGCAGGACGGCGGTGCGGCGGCGGATGTCCATCGCGTAGCCCGGGTAGCCGGCGCCGGTGGCCTGCAGGGTGAGCTCGCTCTGCGCCACGTAGGTGTCGCGGGCGAGCACCATGACCAGCGTGGCGCCGACGACGGTCGCCGCGACCGCGGTCGCCACGGTGACGGCGGCGGCGAAGAAGAAGCCCTTGCGCGCCTCCGCGGTCGCGCGGACTGGCATGCGCCGGCGCAGGCTGCGGTCGGTGCGCGCGACGCTGTGGACGAACCCGATGAGGGCGCAGACCAGCAGGAACGTCCGCGAGTACGCGAGGTGCAGGAACAGGCTGGCGGCGGAGAAGCCGACGATCGCCGCGATACCTGCCGCGCCGACGCCCCGGGTGAGCCGGCCGCCGCGCGCGTCGGGGTAGGCCCCGGCGAGGCGCGTGGTGGCCAGGTAGCCGAGCACCAGCATTCCGATGATCAGCACCGACCAGCCGAGCATCCCGACGATGCCGGTCTCGGACAGCAGCTCGAGGTAGAGGTTGTGCGTCGCGGTGATGTCGCCGGTGGGGCCGGCGTCGGTCAGCGGCGCGTACTGCTGCATCGACGTCGCGAAGGAACCCGGGCCCGTCCCGAACAGCGGGTTCGCCCTGAAGACGCCGAAGGCGACGTCGCCGATGTTGCCGCGCTCGGTGAGCGACTGGTCGGCGGCGTAGTCGGGCGCCGACGACACGGCCTGGGTCAGCGTGAGCAGGCGGTCGCCGATGCCGGGCAGCAGCAGCACGAGCAGCGAGAGCGGCGCGAGGAAGAAGGCGCGGCGACGCACCCGCGGCCCGGCGACGACGAGCCACACCGCGACGGTGAGCCCGGCGGCGAGCATCGTGCCCCGCGACTGCGTGAGGTAGAGGCCCAGCAGGATCGCGAGGGTCGCGCCGGCGGAGAAGAGCAGCTCGAACCGGCTGCGGCGGGCCAGGGCGCGGTGCACGAACGCCAGCCCGAACGGGAGACCGAGGATGAGGAAGCGGCCCCAGAAGTTGGGGTCGGGCAGCGGCCCGGAGTGGCGGGCGGCGGCGATGCCGGCGCCGGCGTTGGACTGGATCGTCGAGAAGCCGCCGAAGGTCTGGGAGTTGCCGACGACGTACTCGCTCAGCGCGGTGAGCACCGAGATCCCGGCGAGCGGCACGAGGATCGCGACGATCGTGTACCAGGGCTTCGACGACATCTGCAGCAGCAGGGAGACGATGACGACGAAGACGATGTCCTTGAGGTGGTCGGACAGCGCGGAGGTCGTCGACGCCGGATCCTGGCTCATGGCCGCGGACGGCACGATGGCGACGAGGTAGGCGAGCAGCAGGGCGGCGGGGATCCACCAGCCGGGCCGGATGCGGTCGCGGTAGCGCTTGCGCGCGAACCCGACGACGACGGACAGGCCGCAGAGGCCGAGCAGCGCGGTGTAGATCGAGACGGGGGTCGCGATCACGCCGCTGGCGTTGGCGAACTCGCTGGCCACCATCAGGAACAGCGCGACCGTCGGGATCATGACGGCCGCAGCGACGAGGGCGACCGCGACGATCGCGCCGACGACGATCAGCGCCATCTGTGGCCCGACGGTGAAGGCCAGGATCACCATGGCGACGCCGAGCGCGGCGAGGTACCCGCCGTTGCGCTGGATCGCGAGGCTCAGCGTGGACGGCGTGGACGGCGTGGACGGCGTGGACCGCGGGGTGTCTGCGGGGGCCGGCCGTTCCGGAGCGGCGGGAGGCCGTTCCGGGGGGCGGACCGACGTGGTGGTCACGAAGAGGACGAGCCGCGGGGCGTGTAGGCGCCGGACGGCCGGGCGGGGGCGCCGGGTCCCTTGCCGGGACCGCCGTTACCGGAGGCGCCGTTGCCGGGGCCGCCGTTCCCAGGGCCGCCGTTCTTGGCGCCGGTGTTGGCCGGGCCGCTGCCCGGACCCTTCCCGGGGCCGTTGTTCGGGCCGGCGCCGGGACCGCCGTTCGGGCCACCGCCGGGGCCGGCGCCGGGACCGTTGTTGGGGCCGGGGGCCCCGGGGCCCTTGGGGCCGCCGGAGGAGCTCTTCGGGCTGCCCGGACCGCTTCCACCCGGGCCGCTTCCACCCGGGCCGCTTCCACCCGGGCCGTTGCCGCCGGGGCCGTTCGTGCCCTGGCCCGCCGCGACGCCGGCTGCGGCAGGAGCGTTGCCGTTCATCGGGCCGGCCGGGGGCGGGGGCACGCGGCGGGCGGGGG
>NZ_BJVJ01000034.1 GCF_007989085.1 Pseudonocardia sulfidoxydans NBRC 16205 | reverse complement strand
ACGGCTCCTCCACCGGCGCCGGCATCGCCCGCTACGCCGCCGTCGTCCGCGCATCCGAGATCGCCGACGGCCACATCCCGCACGCCCTGTTCTTCTCGACGAACATGGTGAAGCCCGACGAGGTCCGCTACCCCGCCACCAAGACCGACGGCTCCAACATGGACGGTGCCGGCTCCCCCATCCCGGAGGGTGCCCGTGTCCAGCTCGATCCGGGTGTCGACGTCGACGCCATCCCCGGCATCAGCGATGGCGAGAAGACCATCGCCAAGACGCTGCAGACCTACGGCGCCTACGTCGGCGACAACGGCGGCGCCCGGATGGCGTTCATCGCCGAGTACGCGCCCGACTCCGACGCCTACGCGCAGGCCGGACTGTCCGGCGACTTCGTCGCGCTCGGCGCGATCCCGTGGGAGCGGCTGCAGGTCCTCTCCGACTGGAGTGGCGGGACGGCCGCGACACCGGGCGACGAGACGCCCACGACCAGCACCGGGTGCACCCGATGAGCCCGAACCCCCGCCACCTCCCGAGGAGTCCGAAGATGCCCGTCACCACCGCGGTCGGCGTCCTGGCCGTCGCCGCCGCCCTCGCCGCGGGCGCGGCGCCCGGTGCCGACCCGGTCGTCGTGCCGGCCGCCTCGACCTGCACCGTCACCACCGGCAGCTCCACCACGTCGGGGAGCGGTCGACAGCTGACGGCGCAGGAGGCGCGGCGGCTCCTGGAACAGACGCGCCAACTGGTCGCGTCGCTGACGTTCGCGGGGTCCGACACCCGTGCCGTCGCGCTCTCCGCGGGCATCCGGTCGTTGGGGATCACACCCGCGGTCTCGACGGGATGGCGCCAGGCGGTCCACGACCTCGCCGACACCGCGGTCGTCGCGATGGAGGCCGACGCCGCCGCCGGCTCGGTCGCGGTCGCGCTGGCCCGGGCCGGGTTCTCGCCCACCCCCGCCGACCTGCGCCGCACCGACGACGAACCGGCCTCCGGGGAGAGCCGACGGCCGGGTGCGGGTTTCACCGCCTCCGCCGCCGGGGTGCCGCCGCTCGCGCTCCCCCTCGACGGGATGTTCGCCGCCGCGATCGCGTCGCTGCCCACCGAGGCCGTCACGGTCTGCGGTGTCGACTTCGGAAACTCCGGCGGGGCGGGCTGGTCCGCCCAGGCCGACCGGCTGCTCGAGCGGCTGGAGGCCGACCCCGACCCGGACGCCCAGCACCTCGCCGACCTGATCACGAAGGCCCGCAACGGCACGAGCACCGTCACCGACACCGAGACGCGGACGGGTGACCGCAGCTCCGAGCCCGCGGACGACGCCCGGCGCGGGAGCGACACCGGGACCGACCGTGGCTCCACGAGCTACCGCGAGATCGGGGCCGGTGCGAACACCCCGGACTGGGAGGCGAAGGCCCAGGCGCTCGCCGAGCAACTGGAGACCGTGGGCGACGACCCCGTCGCGCGCCGCCTCTCCGACCAGCTCGCCGCCCAGGGCATCACCGCACGCCGGGGAACGAGGACGACGACCGACCGCACCCGCGACACCAGCACCGACACGTCCCGCGCCGACCAGGAGCACGACGACCAGGAACGCGACGACCAGGAACGCGACGAGGACTCCGGCGGCTCCGAGCGGAGCACCCAGGTCGACGACAACGTCGACGACAATGTCGACCACGACGATCCCGCGCCCGACGACGAGCCCGAGGACACCGACCAGGCGGCCGCCGACGAGCCCGACGACGAGCCCGACGACGACGAGTCGGCGGTGAACGACGAGCCGGCTGACGAGCAACCCCGCGACGAGGCTCCGGCCGAGCCCGACGACGCCGGCACCGCCGGCACCGAAAGCTCGGACTGGGACCGGCTCGCGCAGTGCGAGTCGAGCGGCAACTGGTCGATCGACACCGGCAACGGCTACAAGGGCGGGCTCCAGTTCGACGCCGCGACCTGGAAGGCCTACGGCGGCGACCGGTACGCGTCGAGCGCCGACCAGGCCACCCGCGAACAGCAGATCGCGGTCGCCGAGAAGGTGCGCGACGACCGCGGCGGCTACAGCGCCTGGCCTGCATGCTCGAAGAAACTCGGCCTGTCGTGAGCGCGCAGTGGCAGGAGCCGCCGGTCACGGGCCCGAGCGTGCGGCAGTCCCGGCGCGGGCCGGTTCGTCGGCTGGTCGTCGGCAACCGGCCGAGCTCCCCGGCCACGGTCACCGACCTCACCGCCGCGCTCGGTGCCGCGACCCGTCGCGGCGCCGGACCGGTCCCGGTCGACCGCGTGGACGTCGAGGAGTCGACGGCCGCGGCGGCACGCGGTCATGTCGCCGGAACCGCGCTCGACCCGACGTCGACGGCCGCCCGGATGGGTGCCGCGGCCGCGGCGATGACGGCGCTGGACCTGCCCGCGGGCATCACCGACCCGGTGAGCTGGAACGGGTTCGGCGCGCTCATCCCGGTGCTGTCGGGATCACCCGGCGCGGGTGCGTCGGTGGTCGCCGCCGCGCTGGCCGACACCCTGCAGACGGCCGGGCGGTGCGTGCTGCTCGTCGACGCCGCCGACCCGGCCCGCTCCGGGCTCGCCGCCGCGGCGGAGGTCGAGGGCCCGTGGACGTCGGCGCTGACGCCGGACCTGTCGCTGCGTTTCTCGTGGCGCGGGCAGGCGCTGCTCACACGGCTGGAGAGCACGCTGCCGGTGATCACACCAGGGATGGTGCCGCCGCCCCCGCAGTGGCTGCCGGAGCTCGACCCGCTGCACGTGACGGTCGTCGACATCGGCCACGACGGGTGGCGCGCCGCCGCGAACCCGCTGGCCGGCCCTGGTGGCTGGCTGCGGCTCGGGACGCCGGCGCAGCGGCCGCTGCTGGTGGTGCGCCCGACGCGGCCGTCGCTGCGGCACGCCGAGCAGGTGCTGGCCCGGCTGGAGCCGTGGGTGTCCGCGGGGGCCGCGGTCAACCCGTACCAACTGGTCGTCGTGGGCGCCAAGCGCTGGCCTGCGGGCGTGGTGGGGGCGGCGGGACGCCGGCTCGAACCGATGACGGAGACCGCGGTATTCGTACCGCACGACGAGGAGGTGCAGGTCGCGGGCGTCACCGCCGAGCTGCTGCCCGACCGCCTTCTCGACGCCGTGACCCCCCTCTTGACCAGGTGGAACCTGCTTCCCGACGCGGCGGGCCGCCCCCGCCGGAGGCTCCGATGAGCGCCCCCACGATCGCCGGGGCCGAGACGCCGACGACGGCCCGCCGACGCGGTGGTCTTCTCCTCGCCGCCCTCGGCGTCCTGACGTCGTTGCTGCTCATCGGACTCGTCTCGCTGCTGCTCGGGCTGGGCGCGGACCCCGAACCGGCGCCCGCGCCCGCCCCTGGCCACGATCCGTTCTGGGACCTCGCCGCCGAGACCGCGCTCGCCACCCGCGCGATGCCCCGGCTTCCCGACTCCGCGGCGCAGCCGCACACGCTGAGCACCCGCACCCCCGCCGGCGCGATCACGCTGCCCACCGGCCCGTTCCCGGCGACGCCGGAGGGCGCACTCGCCCAGCTCACCGAACTGACCCGCCTCGGGCTGCAGGGCGCCGACCCGCGGGCCTACGAGCTGGCGTACGACGCGATCGCCGAGCCCGGCGCTCCCCAGGTCGAGTCGACGGTGCTGCACCGTGGCCTCGTCCGGATCCGGGCGGCCGCAGGACTGCCACGCACCGGCGCGGCCCCCGAGCTCGCGATGAGGTTCACCCCGATGGCCGGGCTGGTCAAGGGCACCGCCGACGGCGGGCGCTACGTCGTGGCGTGCGTACTCGGGCAGGTCGACGTCGTCGCGAACGGCATCCCGATCAGCTCCGGCGGCGCCGACTGCCAGGCGATGCGGCGCATCGGCGACACGTGGCGGATCAGCCCGGGTGCCCAGGCCGCTGCCGCGACCGTCGCCTGGCCGGGCACCGACGAGGCCCTCGACGCCGGCTACCTGCCGCTGGGGGCGATCTGATGCCGGGTATCGACGTGGCCATCGGCAAGGCGTTCGACACGATCCTCGCCTCGATCATGAAAGCCCTCTGGACGGCGGCGCTGTATCTGCTGCGGACCGCGCTCGACCTGGTCGACGGGCTGCTCGCGGCCGGCACCGCCTCGTCGCCTCTGACAGCGCTCGGCGGCACCCTGATGTGGGTCGCGTGTCTGGTGGCGCTCGCCCTGTTCTGCTGGCAGCTGGGCGTGACAATGCTGCGCGGCGGTGTCGGGTTCTGGCGGATCGCGACGGGCCCGTTGGCGTTCGGTGTCGCGTGCGCGTTGAGCGTCGGGGTGGTCACCGTCGCGCTCGGGGGTGCCGACGGCCTGACCCGGCTGCTGCTGCACGAGGGCGTCGGCGTCGACGGGTTCCGCGGGCTGCTCGACAGCGCCCCACTCGCGCGTGTCCTCACCGAGAGTCCCGACCTGGGCTCCGACGTCGACGCGACCGCCCGCTCGGTCGTGCTCGGCATCGTGTCGGCGTTCGCGATCGTCCCGGCCGCCATCGGGTTCCTGCTGCAGGCGGTGTTCCGTCAGGTCGTGGTGCTCGTGCTGGTGGCGACGCTCCCGTTGACCGCGGCCGGGCTCATGACCCGCAGCACGGCGGGCTGGTTCTGGCGCGCTCTGCGGTGGACCGCCGCGGCCGTGCTGCTGAAGCCGGCGCTCGCGCTGGTGCTGGTCGTCGGTACCGCGATCCTCGGTGAACCGTCGGGGCTCGGCGGTCTGCTCGCCGCGGCCGGTGTGCTGCTGGTGGCGCTGCTGTGCCCGTTCGGGGTGTTCCGGCTGCTGGCGTTCGTCGAGCCCGGGACGGCGTCGGGTGTGGTGCTGCGAGCCGGGCTGTCCCGGACGTCACCGGAGCCCGACGAGGTCCGCGCCGCAGGGACGGCGGCCGAGGACACCCACGTCGCCCGGTTCGACGGGGCGGTCGCGGCGGCGCCGGTGCCCGACGCCGACCGGTTGCCGCCCACCCGTCCGGAACCTCTCGTTCTCCGCGACGACCTCGTCGCCGACGTCAGGCCGGTCGGATGACGGCCCGGGCCCACCGTGACGACGCCGCGCCGCGCGTCTACCGCGATCTCGACGTCCGCGAACGCGACGGCTGGGTCCTCGGCCTCACCCTGCCCCAGGCACTGGCCTGTCTCGTGCTCGTCGTGCCCGTCCTGTTCGCGCTCGCCGCGGGCCGGTGGGGCCACGTCGTCGGCCTGCTCGCGGTCGCCGCGCTGCTGGGCGCGCTCGTCGTCGTCCCCGTCCGCGGCCGTCCGGCGGCGCGCTGGCTCGCCGATCTCGTCTCGTTCCGGACAGGAGTCCTGATGCGCTGGTCGCTGTGGCAGTCGAAGGCCGCGGCCGGGCTCGCCGGCCCGCACGGCGAACCGGACCTGCCGGGAGTGCTCACCCGCGTCGAGTTCCCCGACGGACCGCCGTTCCGCGACCAGGGCCGGCTGTGCCTGATCCACGACACCGGCGACGACCGCTGGGGTGCCACGGCGCGGCTCACGCACTCGGGCGTCGGGATGATGTCCGACGTCGAGTGCGAGCGGCTCGCGTCCCGGCTGGGCCACCTGCTCGTCGCGATCGGCCGGCGTGAGGTGGTCGACCGGCTGTCGCTGCTGGTCAGGACCGTCCCCGACGACGGCACCGAGTACGGGTTGTGGCGTGCGCTGCACGAGTCGCCCGACGCACCGCCCCTGGCTCGCCAGGCCGTCGACGAGCTCGACCGCACGATCGGTGCCGCGTCGGTGCGCACGGAGCTGTTCGTGACGGTGTCGGGCCCGGAGTCGGCGCTGCGACGCCCGGCGGCTGCCGCCGGTGGCGGGATCGAGGGCCGGGCCAGCGTGCTCTACCGGGTCCTCGACGGCCTCGACGACGCGTTGACGACGCTGGGTGCGCGGTCGGTGTCCTGGCTGTCGGGCAGCGACATGGCCGCCGCGATCCGGACGGGCTTCAACCCGGGCGCGGCGTCCGCCCTGGTCCGCTGCGGTGGTGTTCCGCCGGCTCTCGCCGGGCCCGCGTTCGCCCCGGCGCCCGCCGCGCGCGCCTACCACCACGACGGCTTCTCCTCGGTCTCCTACGCGGTGATGATGCCGTCGGCCGGGACGGTGTTCGGTTCCCTCGGGCCGCTCCTCGCCGTCCGCGGTCCCGGCGAGCGACGGACGGTCGCGATCCACTACGAGGCCCTCTCGGCCCGTGCCGCGGCCCGCGCCGTGCGGTCGGGCCGTTTCCGCAGCACGGCGACCCGTGACTGGCGGGACGCGCAGGGCGTCGGCGACACGGCGACCGACCGCCGCCGTTCCGACGGGGCCCGCGACCGGGAGTCGGCGGTCGACGCGGGGCAGTCGCTGGTGCGCTTCACCGTCGCGGCGTCGGTGACGGTTCCGGCCGACCGCGACGTCGAGGACCACGCGGCGCGTCTGGAGAACGACGCGTCCGGCCGGTTCCGGCTGCTGCGCCTGGAGCTCGCGCAGGACTCGGCGTTCGTGGCGGCGGTACTGCCCGTCGGCATCGGGCTACCGCGGCTGCGGGGAGGGCTGGACGGATGAGCACACGTCCACGACGGATGTCCGACGGTGGCCGCGGTGCCCGCGAGCTGCTCGCGTCGTTCGGCGACGGTGCCCGCGGAGCCGATGCCGCGGCGCCCGCGCCGGTTCCGGATCGTCGCGAGCGGGCTGCGCGCCAACGGGTCCCGCGCCGTGGCCGGGCCGAGCCGGGCCACGGGTGGGCCGCGGTCGAGGCTGCCTCGCGGGTGCCGGTGTACCGGGCGACCACCGGCGAGGTCGGCGGCCTGTTCCCGCTGCTGGCAGCGGACGGTGTGCCGGCCGTCGGCGCCCGGATCGGGTACGACGCTCTGTCCGGCGGCGCGTTCTACTGCCATCCCGTCGAGTGGCTGCTGCGCGGCCTCGCGACGAACCCGAACATGGTCGTCTTCGGCGAGCCGGGCCGCGGGAAGTCGTCGACGGTCGTCGCGTTCTGCCTGCGCATGATGCTCTTCGGCATCAGGACCCTGGTGTCGGGCGACGTCAAGGGCGAGTACACGCCCCTGCTGCGCGCACTGGGCATCACCCCCGTCGAGCTCGGCAACGGCAGCGTCGCCCGGCTCAACGCCCTCGATCTCGGCCCGCTCGCGGCGCGCTGGCCGGGGTGGTCGGCCACCCGCCGGCGCGAGGAGCTGACCGGCATCCTGGCCCGCTGGACGCGGCTGCTCGCCGCGCTCGCCGAGACCCAGGGCTACAGCCCGACGGTCACCGACGAGCTGGTGATCGCGGTCGTCCTGCGGCGCCTCGTGGGCGGTGACGGTGACGCCACCCGGTTGCGCCCCATCACGATCCCCGACGTCGCGCGCGCACTCGCCGATCCCGATCCCGACCTGTGGCGGCACGCCCGCTTCGCCGGGGAGCGCGAGTTCCTCGACCACACACGGCTGATCACCGACGCCTTGTCCAACCTGGTCCACGGGCCACTCGCCGGGCTGTTCGACTCCCCCACGAACGTCGATCTCGACTGGGACGCGCCGATCCAGTCGATGGACCTGTCGCGGCTGCGCTCGCGCGGCGACCAGGCCGTCGCCGTCGCGCTGACGTGCCTCGGCTCGTGGTCGTCGATGATCACCGATCTGCAGGACGACGGCGAGGTCCGCATCGTGGTGCGCGACGAGGTGTGGCGGCAGCTGCGGCTCGGGTTGCGGGCGGTGCAGGCCGTCGACTCCGATCTGCGGCTCTCCCGCGCGGAGCGACGGATCCAGCTGCTGGTCATGCACAAGCCGTCGGACCTGCTGTCGGTCGGCGAGGCCGGGTCTCAGGAGGTCGCGATCGCGAAGGACCTGCTGTCGCTGTGTTCGACGCGGATCCTGCTGGGGCAGTCGACGCGGGTCGCCGACGAGCTGGCCACCGAGCTGGCGCTGTCCGAGCGCGAGCAGGAGGCGACGACCGGCTGGGCCATGGAGCGCCGCGGGCGGGCGCTGTGGAAGATCGAGAACCACCCGGGACGCAAGGTGCAGACCGTGCTGTCTCCCACCGAGCAGCGCATGTTCGACACCGACGCCCCGCTGCGCGCGCCGGCCCGGGCGAACGCCCGTCCCGTCGGGGTCTCTCGATGAGCCGGCGCCCGCTGCTAAGCGTGACGGTGGCGGTGGTCCTGGCCGTCGTCGCGCCGGCCACCGCGTCCGCCGCGACGGCACCACGTTGCGGCTGGCAGGCGGCCGCCACCGAGCTCGCCGCCGCGACCGCGGGCTCCTCCGATGCTCGCGCGCGAGCCGTCCACGAGGCCCTGACCGCCGCCGGGATCGGGACGACGTCCGCACCTGGCTGCACGGAGACGCCGCGCGAGCGAAGGACCCGCAGCGACACGACACAGGGCAAGGGGATCGACGACGGCGCACCCGGTGGTGGGCGCACGCTGACCGTCGGCTCCGGCGGGCAGTACCGCGACATCGCCGCCGCGGTCGAGGCGTCGTCACCGGGTGACACCGTCGAGGTCTCCGCCGGCACGTACCCGGGCTTCGCCGTGACCCGCGACGGCGCCCCCGGTTCCTGGCTGACGATCGCCGCCGCTCCGGGGTCCGAGGTCGTCGTCGAGGGCGAGCCGGGGTCGGGCAACGGGCTCGTCGGTCTCGACGGCCGGTCCTGGGTGCGGCTCGTCGGGCTGCATGTGCGCGGGTCGTCGACGCACGGCGTGTACGGCGACAAGGTCGACCACGTCGTCCTGCGCGACTGCGAGGTCTCGGGTTCCGCCGACGGCGGGATCGTGCTGTCCGGCGGCACGCACGTGCTCGTCGACGGCTGCGAGGTCCACGGCAACAACGCCCGCGGCACCGGCGCGAGCAACGAGGCGATCTCGATCGTCGGGACGACGACGTTCGAGGTCGTCGACTCGGCCGTGCACGACAACGGCGAGGAGGGCGTCGACGCCAAGTACGAGGCCGCCGACGGCGTCATCCACCACAACCGGGTGTGGGACAACCGCGGACCGAACATCTACGTCGACTCCGCCCACGACATCACCGTGCGCGACAACGAGGTCTGGGGCGCGACCGAGGCGAGCAAGTCCGGGATCGGGCTGGCGGTGGAGGACTGGTCGCAGACACGCCGGCTGGCGGGTATCACGATCAGCGACAACGTCGTGCGCGACAACGCGGGTGCCGGGATCGACTTCTGGGTGGAGTCCAGCGGCGACGTCTCCGACGTCACCGTCACCGGCAACCACATCGGCGGCAACGGCCGCGGCGGGATCACCTTCAACACAGGTGCGCTCGCCGAGGTCACCGTCCGGGGCAACACCTTCGGCGAGGGCGACCGGCCGCCCACCGGCCGGGGTGGGGTCGCGGTGCTCGACAACGTCACGGGGACGATCCCGGCCGTCACCGACGCCGTCCTCGGGCGACGCGGCGGTGACCGATGACTTCTCGTCGAGCCGGGCTCATCGTCGCAACGGTGCTGGCCGTGGCACTCGCGTACCCGAGCACCCCGGTGCTGCGCGCCGCCGCAGGACCTCCTCCGGCGGCGATCCTGACCGCCGCCGCGGATATCGGGGGCGGTGACGCGAGCGGCTCGCTCTTCCGGGCACCGCGCTCAGCGACGGTCGGGCAGCTGCGCACCGACCGGACGTCTTGCACCGCAACGGTCGTCGAGTCCCGTAGCGGCAGTGTCGCGGTGACGGCGGCGCACTGCGTCCACCGGCCCGCGCGGTCGCCGATGCAGCTGCCACCCGGCGCACCGGGTCCACTCACCGTCACCGGGTTCGTCCCGGGACGCGACGGCGACCGGGCGCCGTTCGGCAGCTGGCCGGTGGAGCGCGTCGAGATCGACCCGCGCTGGGCCGGGTCCGGCGAGCCGACCCACGACGTCGCGTTCCTGCGGCTCGGCGAGGTCGACGGCCGGACGGTGCAGGGCGTCGTGGGGACGCAGCGCATCGCGTTCGGCGCGGTCCCCGCGGGCACCCCGATGACGGCGCTGGGCTATCCCGCCGCGGCACCCTTCGACGGCCGCACCCTGCGCCGGTGCACGAGCCCGGGCGTCACGATCAGCCGTGCCGCGTTCGGCGCGCTGCAGATGCGGTGCGCGATGACGCCCGGCGCGTCGGGTGGCCCGTGGCTCAGCGGGTTCGACGCGGCGACGGGCGCCGGCACGGTCTCCGCCGTCACGAGCTTCGTCGACGAGTCGAACGGGCTGCTCAGCGCGGTCGCGCTCCATCCCGGGGCACGCGGGCTGTTCGATGCGGCCGACCGATGAGACGCGTGCGGCCCCGGGTGGCGGTGCTCGTGGCCGCCGCGGTCTGGCTGGCGGCGTCGACGACGCTGTTCACCGGTGTCGCGCTGGTCGCGGTCGCCGGGGGTGCGCTGGCGGGTGGCTGCGCTGGTGACGGCGGCCCCGGCGGGGGCGCCCGTCTGCTGGGCGACCGGGCGTGGTCGGCCGAGCAGACCGACAACGCGCAGACGATCGTCCAGGTCGTGGTGTCGCGGCAGCTGCCGCGGCGGGCGGCGGTCGTCGCGGTGGCCACGGCGATCGTCGAGTCGCGGCTGCGCAACGTGTCCCACGGTCACGCCGACTCGATGGGGTTGTTCCAGCAGCGACCGTCACAGGGCTGGGGGCCGCCCGAAACGGTGCTCAACCCCGCGCTGGCGACGGCCGCGTTCCTCGACCGCCTCGCCGGCGTGCCCGGCTGGGCCGCGATGGCGCCCGGCGTTGCGGCACAGACGGTGCAGCGCTCGGCCTACCCGCAGCGGTACGCACCGGCCGAGGTGGCCGCGGCGGCCCTGGTCGCGTACCTGTGGCCGGGTCCCGACGACGTCGCAGGGGGTGACCCGCAGGCCGCTGCGGCCGCGACCCTGCGCTGCACCGACCAGGGCGCGGCGGAGATCGCTCCCGCCCGCGCCGGTGGCGACCCACCCGCGCGGGGCGACCCGCCGCGCTCACCGGGGCGCGTGGCCAAGGACCGGGTCCCGCCCGATTTCACCCTGCCCGCCGACCCCCGCCAGCGCGCCGCCGTCGCCTACGCGATCTCCAAGATCGGCCGCCCGTACGTGTGGGGGGCCAAAGGCCCCGACGCGTTCGACTGCTCCGGTCTGATGACCGCTGCCTGGGCCGCGGCGGGCGTCCCCGTCCCGGCGGGGACGGTCACCCAGAAGACGGCGGGCACGCCCGTCGCCGTCTCCCGAGTCGCGCCGGGCGACCTGCTGCTCATCCCGGGCTCGCTGGGGTCGCCGCGCAACCCGCGCCACGTCGGCATGTACATCGGCCACGGCCTGGTGGTCGACGCCCACGACTCCCGTTCCGGGGTGATCGTGTCGTCGCTGTCGGCGTGGGTCCCGAAGATCGTGACGGTCCGCCACATCGCGGGACCGAGCGGCACCCCGACGGCCCGCGCGGCTTGAGCGCCGACGGCCGATGAGTTCGCGACGCGCGCGGCGTCTACCCGGCATGCCCACCGCGAGCACCGCCCGTCGCATGTTCGAGCTCCTCGAGCCGATCTGCCTGGTCACCTACTGCGCTGACGAGCCGAACGAGGAGTTGGCCGCGCTCGGTCACCGCACCTACTGGGACGGCTACTTCGCGAGCCGGGCCGCGCCGCTGGGCAGGGTGCCGGCCCAGGTCGTGCACGCGGCGTTCTACAGCTTCGCCGAGGGCGAGGCCGCGCGGCACATCCCGAGCGCGTGGCAGACGGTCCCGCCCGAGGTCTCGCGCGCCGCGTGGCAGCGGGGCAGCGTGACGGCGCTGCGGCGCATCCTCGGCGAGGAGCTGGCCGGTTCCGCCGGCCTGGTGCGCGCCGCCGACCTGACGGCCAAGGCCGCGACGGGCGCGCCGACGAACGGCCGGGTCATGTACGCCGGGATGCGGACGTTGCCCGTCCCGAGCGACCCGGTCGACCGCCTGTGGCACTGCGCGACCATGCTGCGCGAGCACCGCGGCGACGGGCACGTGGCGGCGCTGCTGGGCGCGCAGATCGGCGGCACGGAGGCACACATCCTCAGCGCGCTGGACTGCGGCATCCACCCGGCGGAGTCGTTCGGGCGGGTCCACCACCTGCCGAAGGCACGACTCGCCGAGGTGATGGCGGGTCTGCGCGAGCGCGGGCTCGTCGACGACGAGGGGCGGTTCACCGACGCCGGCCGCGAGACCAAGCGCGGCATCGAGGCCGTCACCGACGAGCTCGCCGCACCGCCCTACGCCGCTCTGTCGGCCGACGAACTCACCGAGCTGCAGACCACGCTCGAGCCCATCACCGCGACACTCGTGGCGGCCGGATCGCGGTGAGGAGGGGGCAGCCCACGTCGTCGTTCTCCAGGCGCGATGACTGCCACCGAGGCGCCACGCTCCGATCGCTCGGCGAACACGTCCGCCACAGCGGCCGAGTTCCGGAAACACCCGGCGACGACCTGAGTTCCAGACCTTTCGCGAGCAAGGGCTTGCGCCCTTCCAGCGGTGTGGGAAGACCCTCATGCCACGCTCGACCGCGACGCATACGGACGTCGAGAAACTCAGGACGTCGACGATGACTGCCGGCTTCGCTCCAACCGCCTGGGCACCCACAGGACCCAGTCAACCTCACTGCGTGGCAGCGCCGACCAACAAGGCGTGCTGATCAGGCAATTCACGCGACCCGCAATGGGGGTGATCGAAGCGATCTGCTCCCCTGCGATGTCCTCGGCACGATCGAGTTCGTAGCGACTCTGCAGGTTGATCCAGAACTCCGCCGATGTGCCGAAGTACCTCGCGAGCCGCAAGGCGGTGTCCGCCGTGATCCCCCGCTTGCCGTGCACGATCTCGTTGATCCGGCGCGGCGGCACTCCGATCGACACAGCCAGCTTGTTCTGAGTGATCCCGAAGCCCTCGATGAAGTCCTCCATGAGGACCTCTCCCGGGTGGATCGGGGCGATCTTGTCAGTGGTGGTCAACGATCTCCACCTCCTCCGGTCCGGCGTCCGTCCATACGAAACAGATCCGCCACTGGCACGCGCTCACGACGCCACAGACGCTCGGTCTCCTTGGCACCGAACGACCTGATCAAGGCACCGGCATATAACGCAGAGCGTCAATAACGCTAGACGTTGAACCGGAACTCGACGACGTCGCCGTCGGCCATGACGTAGTCCTTGCCCTCCATGCGGACCTTGCCGGCGGCCTTGGCGGCGGCCATCGACCCGGCGGCGACGAGGTCGTCGTAGGAGACGATCTCGGCCTTGATGAAGCCCCGCTCGAAGTCGGTGTGGATGACGCCGGCGGCCTGGGGGGCGGTGGCGCCCTGCTTGATCGTCCAGGCCCGCGACTCCTTGGGCCCGGCGGTCAGGTAGGTCTGCAGGCCGAGGGTGTGGAAGCCGGCGCGGGCCAGCGAGTAGAGGCCGGGCTCGGCCTGGCCGATCGACTCCAGCAGCTCGCGGGCCGACTCCTCGTCGAGCTCCAGCAGCTCCGACTCGACCTTCGCGTCGAGGAAGACGGCGTCGGCGGGGGCGACGAGGTCGGCGAGCTCCTTGCGCTTCGCGTCGTCGGTGAGGACGCCCTCGTCGGCGTTGAAGACGTAGAGGAACGGCTTGGTGGTGAGCAGCGACAGCTCGCGCAGCGGTTCCTTGTCGACGCCTGCGGCGAACAGGGTGGTGCCGCCGTTGAGGATGTCGACGGCGGCCTCGGCGGCCTCCAGCACGGCGCGGCGGTCCTTCTGCATCCGCGCTTCCTTGGTGAGGCGCGGGACGGCCTTCTCCAGGGTCTGGAGGTCGGCGAGGATCAGCTCGGTGGCGATCGTCTCGATGTCGGCGGCGGGGTCGATCCGGCCGTCGACGTGCACGACGTCGTCGTCGGAGAACACGCGCACGACCTGGCAGATCGCGTCGGACTCGCGGATGTTGGCGAGGAACTTGTTGCCCAGCCCGGCACCTTCGGACGCGCCCTTGACGATGCCGGCGATGTCGACGAACGACACGACGGCGGGCACGACCTTGGCCGACGAGTGGATCTCGGCGAGCTCGTCCAGCCTCGGGTCGGGCAACGGAACGACGCCGACGTTGGGCTCGATCGTCGCGAACGGGTAGTTGGCGGCGAGCACGTCGTTGCGGGTCAACGCGTTGAACAGGGTCGACTTGCCGACGTTCGGCAGGCCGACGATGCCGAGGGTGAGGGACACGACCGACCAGGGTAGTCGCCGTCCTCACCCGACGTTCCGACACCACCGTTCGGCGCAATACGATGGGCCGAAGAGGTCAACGAGGAACGGCGGTCGTGGTGCGTGTCCCGAGTTCGCGCGTCCTGCTCACCGGGGCGGTCACCGTCGCCCTCGCGGTGACGACGGTGGCGGCGGTGGCGTTGACGGGCGGCCCCGAGGAGGCGGTGGCGTTGCCGCGGTTCGCGCCGTCGCCGCCGGGGTCGTCGGTGGTGCTGCCGACGGTCGACGCGCCCCTCCCGACGCTCGACGAGCCGGGGACGCTGCCGCCGTTGCCGGCGCTGCCCGCGGAGACGCGCCCGCCGGCCCCGCGGCGGACCACGGAGGCTCCGTCGACGACGCAGGTTCCGCCGTCGACGCGTGAGCGCCGGGAGCAGCGGTCGTCGGCGCCGTCGACGGCGCGGTCGCAGGTGCCGCCGCCGTCGGCGGGTTCGTCGATGGACGAGCGGGTGCGGTTCGCGTGCGCGCACGGCTACCTGAACGGGCCGATGTGCGAACGGTGAACGACGCCTGACGCTCGTGTCCGATTCCCGCCGGAACCCGCGTCGGTGGGGCTGGCACGATCGATGGCATGCCGCTCGACCAGGACCTCTGTTACCGCGCCGTCGCGTCCCGCGACTCGCGGTTCGACGGCCAGTTCGTCACCGCGGTCCGCACGACGGGCATCTACTGCCGCCCGTCGTGCCCGGCGACGACCCCGTTGCGCCGCAACGTCGAGTTCCTGACGACGGCGGCGGCCGCGCAGCAGCGCGGCTACCGTGCGTGCCGACGGTGCCTGCCCGATGCGGTGCCCGGGTCGCCGGAGTGGAACTGTCGCGCCGACCTCGCGGGGCGCGCGATGCGACTGATCGGCGACGGGCTCGTCGAACGTGAGGGCGTGCCGGGGCTGGCCCGGGCGCTGGGTTACTCGGAGCGTCACCTCAACCGGGTGCTGACGGGTGAGCTGGGCGCGGGGCCGTTGGCGCTGGCCAGGGCGCACCGGGCGCACACGGCCCGGATTCTCGTCGAGACGACGACGATGTCGATGGCCGACATCGCGTTCGCGGCGGGCTTCTCCAGCGTCCGGCAGTTCAACGACACCGTCCGCGAGGTGTACGCGGTGTCGCCGCGGACGTTGCGCACCGAGGCGGCGGCGCGGGGCGCACGCGGGCCGACGCCGGTCGCGGGCGCGCTGGTACTGCGGCTGCCGCACCGGCCCCCGTTCGACGCCGCCGGCGTGCTGGCCTTCTTGCGCGACAGGGCGATCGACGGCGTCGAGGCCCTCGACGGCACCCGCTACCGGCGGACGTTGCGGCTGCCGCACGGCCCGGCGACGGTCGCGCTCGATCTTCCCGACGGCGCCCGGCACGTGACGGCGACGTTGCGCCCCACCGATCCCCGCGACCTCGGGCCGGCGGTGGCGCGGCTGCGGCGGCTGCTCGACCTGGACGCCGACCCGGTCGCGGTCGACGAGGTGCTGGGCGCCGACCCGGCACTGGCGCCGTCGGTCGCCGGGGCCCCGGGCGTGCGGGTGCCGGGCGCCGTCGACGCGTTCGAGCTGGCGATGCGCACGCTGCTGGGCCAGCAGGTGTCCGTGGCGGGCGCGCGGACGACGACGTCACAGCTCGTCGCGGCGCTCGGTGACCCGCTCCCCGACGGCGACGACGCGGCCGACGACGGCGGCCCCACCCTGCTCTTCCCCACGGCCGCAACGGTTGCCGAGCGCGGGGCCGAGTTCCTGACCGGGCCGGCGCGGCGCACGGCGTCGATCGTCGGGTTCGCGGCGGCGGTGGCGTCGGGCGATCTGGTGCTCGACCCCGGCCGCGAACCCGCCGCGCTGCGCACCGATCTGCTCGCGTTGCCGGGCATCGGCCCGTGGAGCGCGGGCTACCTGGCGATGCGCCTGCTCGGCGACCCCGACGAGCTGCTGGCCGAGGACCTCGCGGTCCGCCGCGGCGCCGCCGCGCTCGGCCTCCCCTCCGACCAGGCCGCGCTGACCGCCCACGCCGAACGCTGGCGCCCGTGGCGGTCGTACGCGGCCACCCATCTCTGGCGCGCCTCCGCGTTGCGCCCCACCGTCGTCAAGGAGACGTCATGAGCACCTGGTCCACTCTCGACACCCGCCTCGGCCCGTTCACCGCGGTCGTCGACGGCGACGGCGCGGTCCTCGCGTCCGGCTGGACGGGCGAGGTCGACGACCTGCTGCCGCTGATCCACCCGTCGCTGCGCCCGGCGGAGCCGCAGCGCGTGACCGACCTGGGGCCGGTCGGGAAGGCCGTCACGGCCTATCACGACGGTGACGTGGGTGTCATCGACGGCGTGCCGGTGCGGCAGCGGTCGGGCGAGTTCCTGGAGCGCGCCTGGCAGGTGCTGCGCACGGTCCCGGCCGGCGACCCGGTGACCTACACCGAGTACGCGACGCGCGCGGGGCGGCCGGCGGCCGTGCGTGCGGCGGCGTCGGCCTGCGCACGCAACGCCGCGGCGCTGTTCGTGCCGTGCCACCGGGTGCTGCGGCTCGACGGGTCGTTGGGCGGCTTCCGCTGGGGCGTCGACGTCAAGCGGGCGCTGCTCGACCACGAGGCCCGTGCCGCCTGACGCACCGTCGCAGTGGGTGTCGGCCGACTCGACCGTTTGTTCGACCGCTCGCCGACGTCCGGCCGCCGCCGACCGTGCACTCCGACGGGTGACCGGCGTGCCTGGCCGGATCTGTCGGACCCGGGGTGCACCCTGGCGGTGTGGATCTCGTGACCGCGCTGAACGTGCTGCTCATCGGCCTGCTCGTGGGGCTGCTGGCGGGCGGCGGCGTGGCATGGCTGTTCCTGGGTTCGCGGCACAAGGTGGCCACGGCCGAGGCGGCGCGCCGGGTCGCGGAGGTGTCGGCCACCGCGCGGGCCGACACGGCGGCGTTGCGCGCCGAGCGGTCCGGGTTGCTGGAACGCATCGAGGAGCTGTCCGAAGAGGTCGACACGGCGGTGGAACGCCTGCGCCGCGCCGAGAGCGAGGCGGCGGCCAGCGGTGCGGCGTTGCGCAGTGAGCGGGAGGCGGGTGCCGCCCGGGAGGAGCTGCTCGTCCGCCGCGACGCCGAACTGAAGGACGCGTTCCAGGCCCTGTCTGCGGATGCGTTGGCGCGCAACAACGAACAGTTCGTCGCGCTGGCCGAGGGCCGGATCAAGGAGGCCGCGGCGGCGCTCACCGCGAAGGCCGCGGGCGACGACGCGGCGCGGGCCGCGGCGCTCGACAAGCTGATCGACCCGATGACGGCCACCCTCGCCCGCGTCGAGGGCCAGCTGCGGTCGGTGGAGAAGGACCGCGAGTCGGCCTACGCGGGGCTGCGCGAGCAGGTCGTCGCGATGCACCGGTCGTCGCAGCAGCTGCAGAGCGAGACCCGTCAGCTGGTCAGCGCGCTGCGGGCGCCGCAGGTGCGTGGCCGCTGGGGCGAGCTGCAGCTCGAGCGGATCGTCCAGCTCGCGGGCATGGTCGAGCACTGCGACTTCGACACCCAGGTCACCGGCACGGGCACGGGCGGGGACGCCGACGCAGGTGTCCGCCCCGACATGGTCGTGCACCTGGCGGGCGACAAGCAGATCGTCGTCGACGCGAAGGTCCCGTTCGCGGCCTACCTCGACGCGGTGGAGAGCCGCGACCCGCAGGTCCACACCGAACGCCTGGCCGCCCATGCCCGGCAGTTGCGCGCGCACGTCGACTCGTTGTCCGCCAAGAGCTACTGGTCCGCGTTCGAGCCGTCGCCGGAGTTCGTGGTGCTGTTCGTGCCGGGCGACCCGTTCCTCGAGGCGGCGCTGCAGTCCGACCCGTCGCTGCTCGAACACGCTTTCGCGAGCAACGTCGTGATCGCCACGCCGACGACGCTGATCGCGCTGCTGCGCACGGTCGCGTACACGTGGCGGCAGGAGGCGTTGGCGCGCAACGCCGCCCAGGTGCACCAGCTGGGCAAGGAGCTGCACTCGCGGCTCGCGACCATGGGCAACCACGTCGCGAAGCTGGGCCGCAGCCTCGACACCGCGATCACCAGCTACAACCAGACGGTGTCCTCTCTGGAGTCCCGGGTGCTGGTCACCGCGCGCAAGCTCACCGAGCTGCGGGTGGCCGACGAGGAGCTGGCCGCGCCGGGGCAGGTCGACCGCGCGCCGCGCACGGTCGCGGCGCCCGAACTGGTCGCCTCGGCGGCCGACTCGTTGATCGCGCTGCACGAGCTCGGCCGTGAGTCCTCACGCGACGGACGCGACTCGGGGCGCGAGTCCGGGCGCGACGGGGGGCGCGATGTCCCCCGGGAGGTCGCACGTGAGATCCCCAGGCCGCATGTCGGCGACGACGACGGCGGATCCCGGGCTAACGTGGGAGGGTGACCGCACCCCGACCCGCCGGCGTCCGCGCGTCGGGCCGCCCCGCAACGGGTTCGTCGAGCGTCTCGGGGGCACACGGGCAGTGGCCGATGCCCGACCGTTCGATCATCGGGACGGTGCTGGGCATCCCCCCGGTCGCCGCGCTCGGGGTGGCGGTGGCGTTCACGGGCCTGGGCGTGCTGATCGACGTGCTCCGCATCGGCACCGTCGGCGTCATCTTCAAGATCGGGTTCTTCCTCGGCTGCCTGCTCGCGGTGATGTGGGTACGGCGCCGCAGCCTGTTCGGGCCGATGGTGCAGCCGCCCCTGTTGGTCGCGGTCCTCATCCCGGTGATCGTCCTGCTGGTCGGGCCGCCGCGTTCCGGGGGCGGGATGACCGAGACGCTGCTGCTCGTCGGCGCGCCGCTGATCAACTCGTTCCCGACGATGGCCACCACCACCGCCGTCGTCCTCGCGATCGGGATCGGCCGGTTGCTGCTGCAGCGCTACGACGACCCCGAGCTGCGCCTGCGTCGCGCCACCGCGGGCACCACCGCGGCACGCCCCGCCACCGCGAAGCCGACCCGGCCCGCGAGCAGCTCGGGCCGCATCAAGCGCGACGGCCGCAAGCCGGGCCAGACCGTCGCCGACCGCGCCCGCGAACGGGCCCGGGAGAAGCGGCTCGAGGCCGAACGCGCCGAGGCCGGGGACACGACCCCGGCGGCGCGGCCACGCGGCGTCAGCGAGCGACGCGGTTCGGGCGCAGCTCGCGGGGAAGCGCGAACGTCAAGGTCTCCTCGGCAGTCGTGATCTCCTCGACCTCGCCCCAGCCGCGCTCGGCGAGGTGGTCGAGGACGCCGCGCACCAGCACCTCCGGCACCGACGCACCACTCGTCACGCCGACGGTCCGCACACCGTCGAGCCAGCTGTCGTCGATCTGGCGGGCGTAGTCGATCAGGTACGACGCGCCGGCGCCGGCCGCGAGGGCGACCTCGACGAGCCGCACCGAGTTCGACGAGTTGGCCGAGCCGACCACCAGAACCAGGTCGCACTGCGGGGCCATCGCCTTGACCGCGACCTGCCGGTTCTGCGTGGCGTAGCAGATGTCGTCGCTCGGGGGGTTCTGCAGCGTCGGGAAGCGCTCACGCAGTGCGTGGACGGTCTGCATCGTCTCGTCGACGCTCAGCGTGGTCTGCGACAGCCACACGACCTTCTCCGGGTCGCGCACCGTCACCGAGGCGACATCGGCGACGGAGTCGACGAGCTGCACGTTGGCCGGCGCCTCGCCCGAGGTGCCCTCGACCTCCTCGTGGCCGCGGTGGCCGACGAGCAGGATGTCGTAGTCCTCGCGGGCGAACCGCTTGACCTCGCCGTGGACCTTCGTGACGAGCGGGCAGGTCGCGTCGATGGTGCGCAGCTCGCGGTCCTTGGCCTGGTCGCGGACGGCGGGCGAGACACCGTGCGCGGAGAACACGACGATCGAGCCGGGCGGCACCTCGTCGGTCTCGTCGACGAAGATCGCGCCACGGTCGCTGAGCGTCTGCACGACATGGACGTTGTGCACGATCTGCTTGCGGACGTACACCGGCGCGCCGTGCTTCTCCAACGCCTGCTCGACCGCCTCGACGGCCCGGTCGACGCCGGCGCAGTATCCGCGCGGCTTGGCCAGCAGAACTCGCTTGGTCTCGGGTCCGGACATACCTCCAGGGTACGGGCGCGGCCGCGACCCGGCCGCCGGACGTGACCCACGCCCGTCACCGGCGCGGGCCCGCCCATGTCGTCGGCGCGTGGGTTCCGACGTCACCGCCCGTCTCGCAGCGCAGGTGCGGGCCGTACAACTCTGGCGACGCCCACAGGAGTGACGCGTCGCCTACAGAAGCCGCGCGGCACCTCCCCCGGGTGACGCACCCACCGTTGCAGGGGATGATGCGGTCATGAAGCCGCTGCCGATGCCGGTGCGGATCGCCGCCGGCCTAGTCGCGACCGCCGTCGAGCAGGCACGTGACCTGCCCCGCCTCGTCACCGAACTGCCGGTGACGGCCGTGAGCCAGGCGCTGCAGGCGTCGATGCGGGTGCAGCAGCGCGTCACCGAGCTGGCGATCAAGGGCGACCGCGCGCTGGGTGCGCTGCGCCCCGTCCCGGAGACCCCCAGCTGGGCGACGTTCGACGAGGACGAACCGCCCTCGACCAACGGCGCGTCGGTCACGTCGATGCGCGGCCGCGCGACGTTCGACGAGGACGACCCCGCCGGTCCGGCCTCCCGTGGAAACACCCGTCTGCCGGCCGACCCGTCGGACCCGATCGACGTCGCCGACCCGGCCGCGGAGATCGCCGCCGAGACCAACCGTGCCGGGACGCAGGACCCGGCCGCCGCGGTGGGCGAGGGCCCGGCCGTCCTGCCCGGCTACACGGCCATGACGATCCCGCAGCTGCGTGGCCACCTGCGCCGCCTCGGCGTCGAGGACCTGCGCGCGCTGCTGCAGTGGGAGATCAGCCACGGCAACCGCCCCCCGTACGTGACGATGCTGGGCAACCGCATCGTGACCGTCACCGAGGAGTGAGCGAGGCCCCGACCTCGCCCGAGTCGCCGTGGCCGGTCCGCACGGTCGCGCGCAAGATCGCGGAGTGGGTGGACCGGCTCGGCGCCGTCTGGGTCGAGGGGCAGCTGGCGCAGGTCACGGCCCGGCCGGGCACCGGCACGGCGTTCCTGACGCTGCGCGACCCAGCCGCCGACGTGTCGCTGCAGCTGACGTGCCCGGTCGCGCTGGTCCGCGAGGGCGGGCCCGCGGTGGCGGAGGGCAACCGCGTCGTCGTGCACGGGAAACCGTCGTTCTTCCTGGGGCGCGGGACGTTGAGTTTGCGGGTCGACCGCATCCAGGCCGTCGGTCTCGGTGAGCTGCTGGCCCGGATCGAGCGGCTGCGCCGGCTGCTGGCCGCGGAAGGCCTGTTCGACGTCGCGCGCAAGCGGCCGTTGCCGTTCCTGCCCGCGCGGATCGGGCTGATCACGGGTCGGGCGTCGGCCGCGGAGCACGACGTCGTCAGCAACGCGACGGCGCGCTGGCCGTCGGTGCGGTTCCGCATCGAGCACACCGCGACGCAGGGCTCGCTGGCCGTGCCGCAGATCGTGGAGGCGCTGGGCGTGCTCGACCGTGACCCGGGCGTCGACGTCATCGTCCTGGCCCGGGGCGGCGGCAGCGTCGAGGACCTGTTGCCGTTCTCCGACGAGACGCTGTGCCGGGCGGTGGCCGAGTGCCGCACGCCCGTCGTGTCGGCGATCGGGCACGAGCCGGACACCCCGCTGGTCGACCACGTCGCCGACCTGCGCTGTTCCACCCCCACCGAGGCGGGCCGCCGGCTCGTGCCCGACCTGGCCGAGGAGAGTGCGCGGATCGCCGGTCTGCGCGACCGGGCGCGGCGGGCGTTGCACGGCTGGGTCGACCGGGAGCAGCGGCTCCTGGCTGCGTTGCGGGCCCGGCCGGTGCTGGCGGATCCGTTGCGCGCCATGGCGTCGCGTCACGACGAGATCGAGCGCCTGCGCGACCGCACCCACACCGCGATCGAGCGTGGGCTGACCGCCCGGACCACGGAGGTCGAGCACCTGCGCGCCCGGCTGACGACGCTCGGCCCGGCGGCGACCCTGGCGCGTGGCTACGCGATCGTGCAGCGGATGCCGGAGGACGGCGCACCGGACCGGGGCGTCGCATGGCCGGTGCTCCGCGCGGTCGACGAGGTCGGCGACGGTGACCGGCTGCGCATCCGGGTCGCCGACGGTGCGGTGACGGCCCGTGTCACCGGGAACGGGGACGCCCGGCAGGATGACCCGTCATGAGCGACGCACGGCCCCCGGTCGAGAGCCTGGACTACGAGCAGGCCCGCGACGAGCTGGCAGAGGTCGTCCGCACGCTGGAGGTCGGTGGCCTGGGGCTCGACGAGTCGGTGGCGCTGTGGGAGCGCGGCGAGGCGCTGGCGCGGCGCTGCGAGGAACGGCTGGCCGGGGCGCGCGAACGCGTCGAGAAGGCTCTCGACGACGCCCGCGGACAGGACGACTGATCCGGTCTCAGGACGGTGTGCGGCCCACCGGGAGCGGCCGGCCGTCGACGGCGGCCTGGGCGAGCGTGCGGAAGTCCGCCTCGGTGGCGCTGCCGGTGAGCAGCAGCCGCGACGGCGGGTCCGCCGACGGCAGCGGCGCCACCCACATCGCCTCGTTCCGGGGCCCGACGCGGTAGGTGACCCAGGTGAGCCCGGCGACGTCGACGGTGCCGGTCGCGGTCTGCGGTCCGCCGGCCTCGGTGGCGACAAGGTCCTCCTCGGTGGCGTCGCTCTGCACGAGCCGCACGTAGGCGCCGCCGTCGGTGAGGTAGCCGACCCGCACGGCGTGGCCACCGCCCTGGACGGGACCGGAGTCGGCGGAGTTGGCCCGCCAGCCCGCCGGCACGGTGGGGACGTGCAGCGCGAACGGTGTGAACGGTGCCGCGTCCTGCAACCGGGCGACGGCGTCGACGACCGGGGCCGATCCGGGCTCGACCGTCGGCCCGCCGGGGCTGAAGGAGCAGGACCTGGTGAACAGCACGGCGATGACGATGATCACGCCCATCGCGACGAGCATGTCGCGCACCGACAGCGCACCCCGCGACGGCTTGGCCGGTGGCGCCGACCCGGTGTCGAGGGGCCGTCGCGCCCGCTCCGGCTCGTCCCCGTTACCCGCCGCGTCTGGTCCGGCGGGCCCCCCACCTGCGGCGGACTGCTCCGGCGCGGCGCCGGTCGCGGACGCCGCGGCGTCGTCCGCAGCCGGTCGGGCGGCGGGCCCGTCGTCGGTGCGGTCGGGCTCGGGGCGCTGCGGGTCGGGAGGCGGTGCACTGCTCACGTCACCATCGTCTCAGGCCGATGACGGGCCGGCGCGGGGCGCCGATCTGCGAGGATCGAATCAGACACCCCCGACCCCTGGAGGCGCCCCCATGACCACCGAGCAGCGCATGCGGCCCGACCGCAACCTGGCGATGGAGCTCGTCCGCGTCACCGAGGCGGCGGCCATGGCCGCGGGGCGTTGGGTCGGGCGGGGCGACAAGAACGGCGGCGACGGGGCGGCGGTCGACGCGATGCGCCAGCTCATCCACACGGTCTCGATGCGCGGCGTCGTCGTGATCGGTGAGGGTGAGAAGGACGAGGCGCCCATGCTGTTCAACGGCGAGGAGGTCGGCAACGGCGAGGGGCCGTGGTGCGACGTGGCCGTCGACCCGGTGGACGGCACGACGCTGATGGCCAAGGGCATGACGAACGCGCTGTCGGTCCTCGCGGTCGCCGAGCGCGACGCCATGTTCGACCCGTCCGCCGTGTTCTACATGGAGAAGATCGCCGTCGGGCCCGAGGCCGCCGACGCCATCGACATCACCGCACCCGTCGGGGAGAACATCCGCGCCGTGGCCAGGGCGAAGGGCTACGACGTCGCCGACGTGACGGTCTGCATCCTCGACCGGCCGCGGCACGCCGAGATCGTCGAGCAGGTCCGGGCGACCGGTGCGCGCATCAACTTCATCTCCGACGGCGACGTGGCGGGCGCGATCTCCGCGGCGCGCCCGAACACGGGCGTCGACATGCTGTACGGCATCGGGGGGACACCGGAGGGCATCATCGCCGCGGCCGCGCTGAAGTGCATGGGCGGCGCGATCCAGGGCCGGCTGTGGCCGACCGACGACGCCGAGCGGGAGAAGGCCGTCGCCGCAGGTCATGACCTCAGCCGGGTGCTGACCACCGACGACCTCGTCCGTGGCGACAACGTGTTCTTCTGCGCCACGGGCGTCACCAACGGCGACCTGCTCAAGGGCGTCCAGTACGGGGCGGGCGGCTGCACGACGCAGTCGATCGTCATGCGCTCGAAGTCGGGCACGGTCCGGATGATCGACGGCTACCACCGGCTCACGAAGCTGCGTGAGTACTCGTCGATCGACCTGGGTTCCGACCGGAGCCCGGACTCGCCGCCCCTGCCCTGACCCCGACGGGCCCGCGAGCAGCCCGATCCGCCCCGACGTGACCGAATCGTGAACATTCGCCGACACGATCGGGGCGGGTCGACGTGGTGTGATCATCCCGCGTCCGGGGGGCCGTGACAGGGGGTGCGGGATGCGCACGTGTCGGGTGATGTTCGCGTTGCTGGTGGGTGTCGTCGTGCTCGCCGGGTGCGCGCACGCGGGGGCGGAGCCGTCGAAGTTCCCGCAGCGGGTCCCGCCCGCGGCGGCCACGTCCATGGAGCAAGTGGTCCCGCCCACGACGCCGGCCCCGACGACCGCCCCCACGACCAGGACGACCACAGCGCCCACGACGACCACAGCGCCGCCCACGACGACGCCGAAGCCGACGACCGCGAAACCCGCGGTCCCGGCCGGGCTCGCCCCCGGTACCCCGTGCAAGGCGACGGTGTCGGCGTGCGTGCAGCTGTCGACGAAGAAGGCGTGGCTGATCAGCGGCGGCAAGGTCTCCTACGGGCCCGTGCCGATCACCAGCGGCCGCCCCGGCTGGCGCACACCGCCGGGCACGTTCGCGGTGACGTTCAAGAACATCGACCACAAGAGCAGCCTGTTCGACAACGCCCCCATGCCGTACTCCGTGTTCTTCAACGGCGGCATCGCCTTCCACCAGGGCAGCCTGTCCCAGCAGTCGCACGGCTGCATCCACCTGTCGAAGGCGGCGGCGAAGACGTTCTTCGCGGCGCTGAGCAAGGGCGAGCCGGTCCAGGTCGTCTCCTGACGGTGCCGGTGGTCGCCGTCTCGTCGTGGATCGGCCGCGATCGGGGAACACTGGGGTCATGACCGACTCCGACGGCACCGGGTTCAGGATCGAGCACGACACGATGGGCGAGGTCCGGGTCCCCGCCGACGCGCTGTGGCGCGCGCAGACCCAGCGGGCCGTCGAGAACTTCCCGATCTCCGGCCGCGGCCTCGAGCGGGCCCAGATCCGCGCGCTGGGCCTGGTCAAGGCCGCCGCCGCCCGGGTCAACAAGAAGATCGGCGTGCTCGACGCGACCGTCGCCGACGCCATCGCCGCGGCCGCGGACGAGGTCGCCGAGGGCAGCCACGACGACCACTTCCCCGTCGACGTCTTCCAGACCGGGTCGGGCACGTCGTCGAACATGAACGCCAACGAGGTCATCGCGACGCTGGCGTCCGCGGGCGGCGTCGACGTCCACCCGAACGACCACGTCAACGCGTCGCAGTCGTCGAACGACGTCTTCCCGACGACGATCCACCTGGCCGCGACGGAGGCTCTGGCCCGCGACGCAGCGCCCGCGCTCGACCATCTCGCGGCCGCCCTGCGCCGCCGCGCCGCCGACTGGGCCGACGTCGTCAAGGCGGGCCGCACGCACCTCATGGACGCCGTCCCGATCACGCTGGGCCAGGAGGCCGGGGGCTGGGCCACGCAGGCGGAGAACGGCGCGGCGCGGGTGCGTGACGTGCTGCCGCGGCTGGCGCAGCTGCCGATCGGCGGGACGGCCGTCGGCACCGGGCTGAACGCGCCGGCCGGGTTCGGCGCGGCGGTCGTCGACGAGCTGCGCGCGGCGACGGGCCTGGAGGTGCTGGCGGAGGCACCCGACCACATCGAGGCGCAGGGCGCGCGGGACGCGCTGGTCGAGGCGTCGGGGGCGCTGCGGACGGCGGCGGTGTCGCTGTACAAGATCGCGAACGACCTGCGGTGGCTGTCGTCGGGACCGCGGACCGGGCTCTCCGAGATCCACCTGCCGGATCTGCAGCCGGGCAGCTCGATCATGCCGGGCAAGGTCAACCCGGTGATCTGCGAGGCGACGATGATGGTCGCGGCGCAGGTCATCGGCAACGACGCGACCGTCGCGTTCTCCGGCAGCCAGGGCAACCTGGAGCTCAACGTGATGATGCCGGTCATGGCGCGCAACGTGCTGGAGTCGGCGCGGCTGCTGGCGTCGGTGGCCCGGCTGCTGGCCGACAAGGTCGTCGACGGCGCGCAGGCCGACGTCGAGCGGACGCGGGAGTACGCGGAGTCGTCGCCGTCGATCGTGACGCCGCTGAACTCCTACATCGGCTACGAGGAGGCGGCGGCGATCGCGAAGCAGTCGCTGAAGGAGCGGCGCACCATCCGTGAGGTCGTCCTGGAGCGGGGGCACGTCGAGGCGGGTCGGTTGACGCTCGAGCAGCTCGACGCGGCGCTCGACGTGCTGGCGATGACCCGCCCGAAGTAGGAACCCCTGCCCTGTGAGCGGCAATAGTCGCTATAGCGACTATTGCCGCTCACGACCCCCGGTCGGGGAGGAAATCGTCGGTGGGCACTGCCAGACTCCGTGCTGTGTTGCTCGCCGAGGTCGTGACCACGTCCGCCGCGGTCGCCGCCATCCGCTCCCGCAAGGAGAAGGCCACGGCGATCGGCACACTGCTGCGCGCCGCGCACGCGGAGGGCGTCGTCGAACCCGCCACGGCGTGGCTGTCGGGCGAGACCCGGCAGGGACGCATCGGCACCGGCTGGCGCACCCTGCAGGCCGCGGCCACCGCTCCCGCCGCGGCGCCGTCGCTCACGATCGCGCAGGTCGACGCGACGTTCACCGAGCTCGCCGGCACGGCAGGCGCGGGCTCGGCGCGGCGGCGCAAGGAACTGCTCGGCGGCCTCTTCGGCGCCGCGACCGAGCCCGAGCAGGCGTTCCTCGCCCGGCTCATCGGTGGCGAGCTGCGCCACGGCGCGCTCGAGGGCGTCGTGCTCGACGCCGTCGCGATCGCCGCCGACGTCCCCCTCGCCACGGTCAGGCGCGCGTTCATGCTGTCGGGCCGGCTGCCCGAGACGGCGGCGACCGCGCTGTCCGGCGGCGCCGAGGCGCTCGACGCGGTGGCGCTCACCGTCGGCGTCCCGGTGCGGCCGATGCTCGCCTCCCCGGGCGACTCCCTCGACGCCGCGCTGGGCAACCTCGGGCCCGAGGTCACGGTCGAGTTCAAGCTCGACGGTGCACGCATCCAGGTGCACCGCGACGGCGACGAGGTCCGGGTGTGGACGCGGAGCCTGCGCGAGATCACCGCCGCCGTGCCGGAACTGGCCGAACAGGTGCGGGCGCTGCCCTGCCGGACCGCGGTGCTCGACGGCGAGACCCTGGCGGTCGACGACGACGGCCGCCCCCGCGCGTTCCAGGACACGATGTCGCGCTTCGGTTCCGACGACGACGGCGAGCAGGGCGGCCTCCTCAGCCCGTTCTTCTTCGACCTGCTGCACCTCGACGGGACCGACCTGCTCGACGAGCCCCTCGAACGACGGCTCGACGCACTCGCCGGGCTCCTCGCCGCCGACGCGCACGCCCACCTGCGGATGCCCGGTGTGCGGCGCCCCGATCCGGAGCAGGCCGCGCAGGTCCTCGACGATGCGCTGAGCGCCGGGCACGAAGGCGTCGTCGTCAAGGCGTTGGCCGCGCCGTACGCGGCGGGCCGGCGCGGGAAGGCGTGGCAGAAGGTCAAGCCCGTGCACACGCTCGACCTCGTGGTCCTCGGCGCGGAGTGGGGCTACGGGCGGCGTACCGGCAGCCTGTCGAACATCCACCTCGGGGCCCGCGACCCCGACGGCGGCGACCCGATCATGGTCGGCAAGACGTTCAAAGGCATGACCGACGAGCTGCTCGCCTGGCAGACACGCACGTTCCCCGAGTACGCGCGAGAGCAGGACGACGGCGCGGACGGGTATGCCGTCATGCTGCGGCCGGAGCTGGTCGTCGAGATCGCGCTCGACGGCGCCCAGCGCAGCATCCGCTACCCCGGCGGCGTCGCGCTGCGGTTCGCCCGCGTGCTGCGCTACCGCCCCGACAAGACCGCCGCGGAGGCCGACACGATCGACAGCGTGCGCGCGCTGCTCGCCTGAGCCCCGGCGCAGGCGGCCGGCCGGTTCAGAGCAGCGCGGCCAAGGGGCGCGCCACCCCGGTGTAGCCCAGCAGGTCCGCGATGTCCGACATCGGCAGCGACCGCGGCCGCTGGTGGCGTTGCGCCATCGTCGCCAGCCGGGCCTGCACCGCCTCGTTGAGCGGGGCACGCAACCCGTTCATGCGCGCGAGCAGCACGATCTCGCCGTACAGGTAGTCGCCCTCCGCGCTGCCCCCGCGGGCCAGGCTCTGCCACGTCGACGACCCGCCACGCCGGTGCCCCGGCACGTCCACCGACTCGAACCACGACCGGTCGAGCTCGTCGGGCGTCGACGTGCGCTGGTCGTAGCCCGCCGCCTCCAGGACGACCTCCGCCTCGGCGCACAGCGCGTCGCCCAGCTTCGAACGCAACCTGCTTCGCCGGTACAGCGCGTCGAGGTTCCACCAGAGGTTGGCCAGCAGCTTGCCGACCTTCCAGCGCGCGATGTCCGGCACGACCTGCACCGCGAACTCGGCCGCACGCAGGTCGACGGCGATGCGCTGGGCGTGCTCGCCCGCGCCCGTCGGCGCGTCGCCGAGGTAGAACCCGCCGGCCAGCGGGCTTCCCGGCGAGACGACCTCACCCGGCCGCACGTGCGACGCCCCGCTCAGCACCACGGAGTCGACGACCGTGGCGAACCGCCGCAACGCCGTCCGCGCCGTGTCCAGGCCGTTCTGCATCAGCACCAGCGGCAACGTCGTCGCCGCGGGCCGCTCCTCGTCGTCGTCGACGACCGGCTGCCACGCCCACTCGGCGATGGCTTCCTCGGCGTTCTGCGACTTGACCGCCAGCACCAGGACGTCGTCGGGCCGGAGCGTGACCTCACCCGGCCCGGCCGCCACGGGCACCGGGACCATCCGCACACCGTCGGGCCGCATGTAGCGCAACCCCTTGGCGCGCAGCACATCCAGGTTGGATCCGCGAGCGATGAGCACGACGTCGGTGCCCGCGAGATGAAGCTGCGCCGCGACGGTCGCGCCCACGGCGCCCGCGCCGACGACGACGTACCGTCCGGCCATCTCTCCATGGTTGCTGCGGAGAGTGGTTGTATGCACGTCGGAGTGCGGAGACGATGGTCACCCACACGTGCTAATGCCCTCGACTTCGCGACCCTCCGTGAACATCGCGGCGGCAGTGCCGCGTCACGACGAACGCTGACGCGCAGCCCGTACCCGCGTAGTTTCGAGCACCGTGCGATTCCTCGACAGCGGCGGCCCCGCCCCGGCCGTGACCACCGACCTGACCTACGACGACGTCTTCCTCGTCCCCGGCCGATCCTCGGTGACCTCCCGGTTCGACGTGGACCTCGCCACCACCGACGGTTCCGGCGCCACCGTCCCCGTCATCGCCGCCAACATGACCGCCGTCGCAGGACGACGCATGGCCGAGACCCTCGCCCGCCGCGGCGCCCTCACCGTCCTCCCCCAGGACGTCGACCCCCAGGCCGTCGCCGGGATCGTCACCTGGATCAAGTCCCGCCACCCCGTCTGGGACACCCCGCTCACCCTCCACACCGACGACGCCGTCGCCGACGCCCTCAACCTCCTGCCCAAACGCGCCCACGGAACCGTCGTCGTCGTCGACGACGGCCACCGCCCCGTCGGCACCGTCGACGACGCCGCCTGCCACGGCGTCGACCGCTTCACCCGCCTCGCCGACGTCCTCTCCGCCTCGCCCGTCACCATGCCGATCGACACCGCACCCCGCGACGTCTTCGACGCACTCGGCGGACACGGCGTCGCCCTCGGCCTCGACACCGACGGGCGCCTCACCGGCCTGCTCACCGCCATCGGCGCCGTCCGCGCCGGCATCTACGACCCCACCCTCGACGCGAACGGCCGGCTGCGCACCGCCGCCGCCATCGGCATCAACGGCGACGTCGGCACCAAGGCCAAGGCCCTCCTCGACGCAGGCGTCGACGTCCTCGTCGTCGACACCGCGCACGGCCACCAGGACAAGATGCTCGACGCCCTGCGCGCCGTCCGCCGCGAAGTCACCCAGTCCGGCGCCGACGTACCGATCGTCGCCGGCAACGTCGTCACCGCCCTCGGCGTCGCCGACCTCGCCGACGCCGGAGCCGACATCATCAAGGTCGGCGTCGGACCCGGCGCCATGTGCACCACCCGGATGATGACGGGCGTCGGCCGCCCCCAGTTCTCCGCCGTCGCCGAGTGCGCCGCCGCCGGCCGCGACCACGGCGTCCGCATCTGGGCCGACGGCGGCATCCGCCACCCCCGCGACGTCGCCCTCGCCCTCGCCGCCGGCGCCTCCGCCGCGATGATCGGCTCCTGGCTCGCCGGCACCTACGAGTCCCCCGGCGACCTCCTGCGCGACGAGGCCGGCCGGCCCTACAAGGAGTCCTTCGGCATGGCCTCCAAGCGCGCCGTCAGCGCCCGCACCCGCGGCGACGGGGACTTCGACCGGGCCCGCAAGTCGCTGTTCGAGGAGGGGATCTCCAGCTCGCGCCAGCTGCTGGACCCCGCCCGCCCCGGCGTCGAGGACGTGCTCGACGCGATCTGCTCCGGCATCCGTTCCGCCTGCACCTACGCCGGCGCCCGCACCCTCGCGGAGTTCCACGACCAGGCCGTCCTCGGCGTCCAGACCCCCTCCGGCTTCGCAGAAGGCACCCCCCACGGCCTGTGACCCACCCGGCCCCGCCCGCGGGTGCCCCTGTTGCCCGCGGGTGCCCCTGTTGCACGAACGGCACAGTCGCGCAACTGAGTGGCGCGACTGTGCCGTTCGTTCGGCCCGGGTGGGCCGTGTGACCCGCAACCCCCTCCGCACGAACGGCACGGTGCTGCAACTCAACTGCGTGACTGTGCCGTTCGTTCGGGAGGGGGCGTCAGGCCGGCGTCAGGCCGGGTGCGCCGTCAAGGGTGGGCGGGGACGGGCTGCCGCAGTGGCATGGACCCGTCGGAGCTCCTCGACCACCGCATCCGGCCGGGTGCGGAGATGCTGCGGCAACGTCTGCAGCACGACGATCCCCTGGGCCATCATCTCCGACCGCCGGCGCACGGTCCGTTCGTGCTCGGCCGGCCCGAGGTGGAACTCGTGCGAGTCGATCTCCCAGGCGAGGGCGACGTCGTCGAACCAGGCGTCCGGCACCGCGACGAACCGCCCCGCAGCGTCGACGACGCGCGCGTTCCACAGCGGTGCCCCCAGCCCGGCGCCCGCAACCAGCCGTCGGGCCTGCGCTTCGGCGACCGACCTGACGCCGTCGGACACCTCCGCGAGGACCGCGCGCGGCAGGGCCGAACCACGGGACGTGCCGGCGGCCAGCTCGCGGCGGAGCGTGGCCGGTTCGGCCAGCCCGCGCTGCACGACCTCGGCGATGGCCGACCGCACGTGGTTACGGTCACGGGAGCGTCGCGCGAAGTCGAGTACTGCACGAGCCACCGGCGCCAACGGCATCGACGAGTGGACCGGCTCCGGCAGCCGCTCGGTGCGTTCGGCGAGCACACGACCCGCCCCGGTGCGTCTCCGTTCGGCCGGGATCAGGAGGTGGACGGGTCCTGTCGCCCTGGGGATGCGGGTGAGGCCGTGCAGCTCGAGCGCGTCGAGTCCCGTGAGCACGGCCGGCTGCCTGACGTAGACGAGCGCGGCGCGGCGCCGGTCGTCGCGGGTCGTCGGCCCGTTGTGCAGGACGATCACGCCGGGGAGCAGGGTCCGCCACGGTCCCCCGGGCCGACAGCGGTGGAACGCGGTCCGACGGGACACGCCGACCGCTTCGAGCTCTCGGACGTGGACGATCCAGTCCCCGCAGAGGTCGGCCACGTCCACGACGGCGGGGCCGCTGCCACGTCGAGTCATGGGTCGATGATCGACAGATCCGCACCCGGCGGGAGCCGGTACGGCCGCACCTGTGGACAACCTGCCGGTATGTGGACAACCCCTCACGAACGAACGGCACAGTCGCGCAACTGAGTTGCGCGACTGTGCCGTTCGTGCACTTCAGGCGGGCGGCAGCGTCAGGCCGAGGGACCCTCCAGCATCTCCGTCACCAGGGCCGCGATGGGGCTGCGCTCGCTGCGGGTGAGGGTGACGTGGGCGAAGAGGGGGTGGCCCTTCAGTTTCTCGATCACCGCGGCGACGCCGTCGTGGCGGCCGACGCGGAGGTTGTCGCGCTGGGCGACGTCGTGGGTGAGCACGACCCGCGAGGCGGTGCCCAGCCGGGAGAGCACCGTGAGCAGGACGTTGCGTTCCAACGACTGTGCCTCGTCGACGATCACGAAGCTGTCGTGCAGGGACCGGCCCCGGATGTGGGTCAGCGGGAGGACCTCGAGCATCCCGCGTGCCAGCACCTCGTCGAGCACGTCTTGGCTGACCAGTGCGCCGAGGGTGTCGAAGACGGCCTGGGCCCAGGGGGCCATCTTCTCGCTCTCGCTGCCGGGCAGGTAGCCCAGTTCCTGGCCGCCGACGGCGTAGAGGGGCCGGAAGACGACGACCTTGCGGTGCTGCTGGCGTTCCAGCACGGCTTCGAGGCCGGCGCAGAGCGCGAGCGCGGACTTGCCGGTTCCGGCGCGGCCGCCCAGCGACACGATCCCGACTTCGGGATCGAGCAGCAGGTCGAGGGCGATGCGCTGTTCTGCGGAGCGGCCGTGGAGCCCGAACGCTTCCCGGTCGCCGCGGACGAGCTTGACGCGCTTGTCGGCGGTGATCCGGCCGAGTGCGGCGCCGGAGCCGCCGAGGAGGCGGAGCCCGGTGTTGCAGGGCAGGTCGCGGGCGGCGTCGTGGTCGAGGCTCCCTTCGCGGAAGAGGGCGTCGACCTCTTCCTGGGTGACGTCGAGGTCGGCCATGCCCGTGAATCCGGAGCTGACGACGTCCTGGGCGTGGTACTCGTCGGCGGGCAGGCCGACCGCGGCGGCTTTGACCCGCAGCGGCATGTCCTTGGTGACGAGCACGATCTCCCGGGTGCCTCCGGCCTCGGCCTGCAGGTTGAGCGCGCAGGCGAGGATGCGGCTGTCGTTGCTGTCGGTCCGGAAACCGGCGGGCAGGACGCTCGGGTCGGTGTGGTTGAGCTCGACGTGCAGGGTGCCGCCTGCGGTCCCGACCGGGATCGGGGCGTCGAGGCGGCCGTACTTGATGCGCAGTTCGTCGAGCTGGCGCAGCGCCGTACGCGCGAACCACCCGAGCTCGGGGTGGTTGCGCTTGCCTTCGAGTTCGGAGATCACCACCAGCGGCAGGACGACCTCGTGCTCGTCGAACCGGGTCAGGGACCACGGGTCGGACAGCAGCACGGAGGTGTCGAGCACGTAGCAGCGGGACGGAGTGCCAGACGGGGCGTCGGTGCTCTCCGGAACGAAGGCGTTGCGACGGTCGGTCACGGGTGCTCCTTGTGGGCGCGACACCACGCCCAACTCACTGGTGGGCCGGCCGGCCCCTGACGGGTCACCCGACGACTTGCTGCTCGTCGCCCAGCGCCCGCGAGGGCCGGGTGCCGGCCCCCTCGGGTGCAACACACCACGACCAGGGCCTCCCCGGACGGTCCGCATCGGGTGCGTCCCGTCGCCATGAACGCTACTAGCGGTCACCCGGGTGCGGTCAACAGCAACAGCACGTGGCGAAGAACGCGCGTCGCCAGATTTAACAGTTCGGACTACCGCTCGTCGCTCTCTGCTCACCGCTGAGCGGCCGGTTTCCGGGTAGCGACGGCACGGTGGTCCCGGATGGCGGCGGCCCGGGCGGCGCAACGATGACTGGTCCGAGCGGGGCAGCGGCGAGGTCGGCGCGCAGGTGTTCGGGGACGTGCGGGGTGTCGAGGAGGCGTCGGTAGCGGGTGACGGGGTCGGGTCCGGCGGCGAGCCAGGCGCGGACGAGGGCCTCGCCTTCGACGTAGGCGGTGGTGTATCCGCGCCATCGGGGGTCGACGACGAAGCGCAGCAGGGTGTCGGCGCGCGCGTCGTCGACGAGGAGCCACCGGCGCAGGTGGGCGGCGGCGTCGTCGACCGGGCGGCCGCGGTCGTGGATCATGAGCGCGGCGTCCTGCCGGACGGGGGCGAGTTCGCGCAGGGTGGTCTCGACGGCCTGGGCGAGCGCGCCGTCGCAGCGGATGCCGGTGTCGGCGAGGACGTCAGCGACCCAGGGGCCCCAGTCCGGTCCGGCGACGACGTCGAGCCCGGTGTCGGCGGCACCTTCGGTGACGAGGCTGTGCGGGGACGGGGTGACGACGATGTCGCGTTCCGGTTCGCCGGGGCGGCGGACGCCGCGGACGAGGCAGTGCTCGGCGTGGTGGCCGGGGTAGGTCTCGTGGGCGACGAGCGCGGCGAGCTGGGTGGCGCGCAGGCCGGCGTCGGCGGCGATGCGGACGTGGGAGCGCAGGCCGCCGAGGTGCTGGGTGAGGCCGGTCCAGGGCCGGTCGTGGACGAGCTCGATGTCGACGTGCTCGTCGTCGGGGAGTCCGTAGAGCGCGCGGGTGCGGTCGCGCAGGGCTGTGAGGAGGGTGTCGACGGCGGCGCCGGTCCGGGTGGGTGGCACGGTCTCGCGGCGTCGGAACGCGGCGAGGCGGTCGGTGAGGGTGCCGCGACCGGGGAGGAGGGCGTCGAGTGTGGTGTGGGCGGCGCGGTAGCGGTCCTCGTCGGGGGTGTTGCCGTCGAGGTCGACGTCGAGGGTGGCCCGGACGTGGTCGACGAACCCGATGTGGTCGCCCGCGGCTCGCCGCGCGTGAGCGTGCAGGGCTCCCAGCTGGGCGTCGAGGAGGCTCGTGCGGGTGACGTCGAGTCCGGCGTCGCCCAGGCGTCGCCGCAGCCGGGTGGCGGTGCGGACGAGGTCGGTGGGGTCGGGGAGGGGTCCGTCGGCGGCGTGTCGGCGTAGTTCCTGGTCACCGGTCCAGGTGTCGACGATGCCCGGGACGAGCCGGTCGAGCCTCAGCGCGAGCAACACGTAGTCACGGGGGACCAGGCTCGGCGGCATCGCAGCACCGTACGCGCAGCCGGTGGGTGACGCGCGGACGTCGCGTGACCGGGCCGGAACTACACAGCGTGTACGTGCGAAAGGTTACTGCTCTGTTCGTGGGTAATGCACTGACTCTCCGTAGAAGAACAAGTCTCCAGGGCGCCCCCACCCGGCCCGCAACTACACTCGATCGAGTGCGTAACTAAACGTAAAGTGCCGACCTCACACGATAGTGGTACGGAAGTTGGTGTAAGGGAAGGCGGCGGATAGCTTTTCCTCAGTCAGCGCGGGCTCCCCGGTCGGGCGTTGACACGGACGGTGTCGGCTTCGGTCGGCACCAGAAGACCAACAGGAGACAAACGTGCTGAAGAAGGCTGGAATCGTCGCGGCCACCGCCACCGCGGGCCTGCTCGCGGTCAGCCCCCTCGCCTTCGCCGGCGAGGCCGGCCACGGCCACGGCCACGGCCACGGCCACGGCCACGGCCACGGCGGCCACCACCACGGTGGTACCGACCAGGTGAACTCCAACAAGGAGATCCACCAGGGTCTGGTCAACATCTCGGACAACAACATCAACGTTCCCGTCACCGCGTGCGGCAACGACCTGCCGATCAACGTGCTGGGCATCCAGGTCTCGGACGTCACCGCCGACCTGACCGGCGCCCTCGGCCTGGCGGCCCCGACCGAGGCCAAGAGCGCGGCCGACCAGTCGCAGGACCGCTCCTGCGACGTCGCGGCTGCTGCCGGCGACACCTCGTCGCAGAGCAACGACGACTGAGCCCTCCAGCTCAGCGCGTAGGGCCCCGGACAGACCGTCCGGGGCCCTACGTCTGCGCCAGGGGCGCTTTTTGCTGTACCGACCGGGAATGACGCCTGAATTCGAGTTCACTCGAACGTGGGACGTAACCCGGCAAACGACACGTCAATTACACGATCGGGTTACTCGGTTTGGCTCCCGCGTACGAGCCCGATACATTTTCACCAGTCAGCACGGCTCCCCCGTCAGGTGCTGGCAACGTCCAGGAGTCGGATTCCGATTCCAGATGACCAACAGGAGATAAACGTGCTGAAGAAGGCTGGAATCGTCGCGGCCACCGCCACCGCGGGTCTGCTCGCGCTGTCCCCGCTCGCCTTCGCGACCGAGGGCCACCACGGCCACGGCGACCAGGTCAACTCCAACGAGGAGCTGCACCAGGGCCTCGTGAACGTCTCGGACAACAACGTCAACGTCCCCGTCACCGCGTGCGGCAACAACCTGCCGATCAACGTGGCCGGCGTTCAGGTCTCCGACATCACCGCCGACCTGACCGGCGCCCTGGGCCTGCTGGCCCCGACCGAGGCCAAGAGCGCGGCCGACCAGTCGCAGGACCGTGGCTGCGACGTCGCGGCTGCCGCCGGCGACACCTCGTCGCAGAGCAACGACGACTGAGCTTTCTAGCTCAGCACGTAGGGCCCCGGACGATTCGTCCGGGGCCCTACGTCTGTTCCGGGCACGATTCGAGTCGGGCGGAAATACACCCGATCGGGTGCGTAACCCGGCGATCGACACGTCAATTACACGATCGGGTTACGGAGTTTGGTTCGGACCCGACATGCCGGATAAGTTTTTCCCAGCCAGCACGGCTCCCCCGTCAGGTGCTGGCACGTTCTAGGAATCGGCGAGAGCCGACCCGAAGACCAACAGGAGATAACGTGCTGAAGAAGGTCGGAATCGTCGCGGCCACCGCCACCGCGGGCCTGCTCGCCGTCGCCCCGCTCGCCTTCGCCCACGAGAGCGGCGACCAGGTCAACTCCAACAAGGAGCTGCACCAGGGCCTCGTCAACGTGTCGGACAACAACGTCAACGTGCCGGTCACGGCGTGTGGCAACAACCTCCCGATCAACGGCCTCCTGGCCGTTCAGGTCTCGGACGTCGTCGCCGACCTGACCGGTGCCGCCAACGGCTCGGCCGCGTCGGCCGCCGACCAGTCGGAGAACCGCTCCTGCGACGTGGCCGCCGCCGCCGGCGACACCTCCGCGCAGAGCAACGACGACTGAGCTCTTTCGCTCAGCGCCTGACGCGAAATGGCGCCGGACCTTCGGGTCCGGCGCCATTTTCGTGCGCCGAGAACTATTTGCATTTGCACATTTCTGCGGCAGCAGACAAGGCGCGGTCAGGAACCGAAACGGCGGTGCCGTGCGGCGTAGTCGCGCAATGCACGGAGGAAGTCGACCCGGCGGAACTCCGGCCAATAGGCCTCGCAGAACCAGAACTCCGAATGCGCCGACTGCCACAGCAGGAAACCCGAGAGCCGCTGCTCACCCGAGGTTCGGATGATGAGGTCGGGGTCGGGCTGGCCGGAGGTGTAGAGGTGCGCGGCGATGTGGTCGACGTCGAGGACGTCGGCCAGCTCCTCGATGGAGGTGCCGGACTCGGCGTGCTGGAGCAGGAGCTTGCGCACCGCGTCGGCGATCTCCTGGCGCCCGCCGTAGCCGACGGCGACGTTGACCTGCAGCCCCGTGCGGCCGACGGTCCGCGAGGTGGCCGCCGCCAGCCGTGACCCGATCTCGGCGGGCAGGGTTTCCAGGGCCCCGACGACGCGCAGCTGCCACGGCCGGCCGGGCTCTGCGAGGTCGTCGACGACGTCGGCGATGATCTCGAGCAGGGGCTCCAGCTCGTCCGCGGCGCGCGTGAGGTTGTCGGTGGACAACAGGAACAGGGTGACGACCTCGACGTCGGCCTCGCGGCACCATTCGAGCAGGTCACCGATCTTGGCGGCACCGACCCGGTGGCCGTCGTTGACGTCGACGAGGCCGGCGTCGCGGGCCCACCGTCGGTTGCCGTCGAGCATGAGGGCGACGTGACGCGGCCTCTCGGCGCTCTCGAGCCGCCGCGTCAGGCTGCGTTCGTAGAGCGAGTAGAGGAGGTCGCGCACGCCCACGGCCGGAGAGCCTACGCGCGCGGCGGCGCGGGGCGGAGATCCGAGTCGCGAGTTCACGTCCGCGGCACGTCGAGGACATGGCCGGTGCCGTAATCTCGGACAGGTGACAGCAGGGACCATGGCCCAGCCACCGGTGCCCCCGTTGGTCAAACCGCGGATGCGTGGCTGGCTGCACTTCTGGTCGTTCGCGGTGTCGATCCTGGCGGCCGCGGCGTTGATCTCGGTGGCCGCGTCGCTGGTCGGTGCGGGTGCGGCGCTGGCGACGGCGGTGTACAGCCTCACGATCCTCGGGCTGTTCGGCGTGAGCGCGCTCTACCATCGCCGGACGTGGACGACGGTCCGTTCGCGGATGGTCATGAAGCGGCTCGACCACTCCATGATCTTCCTGTTCATCGCGGGCACGTACACGCCGGTCGCGGCGCTGGCGATGCAGCCGTCGACGGCCCGGTGGGTGCTGTTCACGGTGTGGGGCGGCGCGATCGCGGGCGTCGTGCTGAAGATGGCGTGGCCGGCCGCCCCGTCGTGGCTCGCCGTGCCCATCTACGTGGCGCTGGGCTGGGTCGCCGTGTTCGTGTTCCCCGAGATGCTGCGCACCGGCGGCGTGGCGGCGTTCGTGCTGGTCGTGGCCGGGGGCGCGCTGTACACGGCGGGCGCGGTGTTCTACGCGACGAAGTGGCCGAACCCGTGGCCCGCGACGTTCGGGTACCACGAGTTCTTCCACGCGGCGACGGTGCTGGCCGCCGCGTGCCACTACATCGCGATCTGGCTGGTGCTGTTCGCCGGCTGACCGGTCAGTCGGCGGTGGGGCCCTTGGTGCGCAGTTCGTCGACCTTCGCCATCGCCTCGCGCAGCTCGCCCAACCACTCCTCGGCGTGCTCGCCGACGAGCCGGACCGCCCAGGCGAGAGCATCGGATCGCGACCGGGCGACCCCGGAGTCGACCAGGGTGTCGAGCACGATCCGCTCGGGCTGACGCAGTCGCGTCATGACGGGTACCGACGCCGTCGTGAACAGTTCGGTGACGTCGCCGATCCGGGCGCCCCAGGCGACCTTGCGCTGGTAGCGATGTTCGGCCTGGCGGGCGATGTCGATGCGCTCGTCGCGGGTCTCCTCGCGGAAGCGCGAGATGCGTCCCGCCGCGGCGGCGGCGCGTTCGGCGCGGCCGGTCTCGGTGTCGTCGACGTCGCCGTCGCCGTCGGGGGCGGCGAGCTCGCCGACGACGACGATCTCCTCGCGGTCGACGGTGACGTCCGGTGCGCCGACGAACCAGCCGTCGGGCAGCCGTCCGGAGAGCCAGGCGGCGGCGTCGTCGGCGCCGGGGAGGTCGGACTGCTGCCAGCCGCCCCGTCCGGGGCCCCGGCCCCGTCCGCCGCCGTGCCATCCGCGGTGCATGCGTCCCGACATGGGGTCCTCCTCGTATGCCGAGCCACTCATCCTCGAGCAGCTCGATTACGAGATTACACAGCAATACAACCAGCGTGCGAGTGTTCGCCGTGGGCGGACGCCGCCCGCCCACGCGCGCGAGGAGAGCACAGCCCTTGTGAGTGGCGATAGTCGCTATAGCGACTATCGCCACTCACAGGGTCAGGGCGGCCTCCAGCTCCGCGGGCCCGGTCACCGGCCGGTCGCACACGAAACCCCGGCACACGTACGCCGCAGCGGCACCGTCGACCAAGGGACGCGAGGCGAGCAGCGGCACCCCGGCGGCGTCGGGGGGCCCGGCGACGACGACCGTCCCGCCGACCGCCACCCGCCGCGCTGTCGCGACGAGGGAGGAGTCGTCCCCCACGACCGCCACCTGAACCGGACCCGACGCCATCGCCTCCGCCGCGGTCAGCCAGTGCCCTGCGAAGCGGGGGTGCCGCTCGGCGAGGGTGCCGATCGTCGACACCGCGGCCTCGGCGGCCTCCCGGTATCGGGCCGACTCCGCGGGCGACGCCAGCACCGACGCCGTCACCAGGGCACCGGCCAACGCGGACGCCCCACAGGGGGAGGCGTTGTCGGTCAGCTCCCGCGGCCGGTGCAGCAGCTGTTCCCCGTCGTCGGCGGTGTCGAACCAGCCACCGGGCGTCGAGGGGTCGGGGAAGTGCGCGAGCGCGAGGTCGAGCAGCCCGGTGGCGGCGGTGAGCCGGGCCGGGTCGCCGGTGGCCTGGTGCAGGGCGAGCAGGCCGTCGGCGAGCAGGGCGTGGTCCTCCAGCACCGCCGCCGCGGTACCGACGACACCGCCACGCGACGACCGCCGCACCCTGCCGTCGACGACGTGCAGCCGCAGCAGCAGGTCGGCCGCCTCACCCGCGGCGGTGACCCAGTCGGGCCGGTCGAGCGCGGCACCGGCCTCGGCGAGGGCGAGGATCGCCATCCCGTTCCACGAGGTCACGACCTTGTCGTCGCGCGCGGGCTGCGGCCGACGGTTCCGCGCCGCGAGCAGTCGCGTGCGCACCGAGGACCACCGCTCGCGATCGGAGGGGTCGGCGGGCAGCTGCAGCGTCGACATGCCGTGCTCGAAGGTCCCCGCGTCGGTGACCGCGAGCAGCGACGCGGCCCACCCGGCGTCGTCGCCGAGTACGGAGTCGAGCTGCGACGGGGTCCACGCGTAGGTCAGCCCCTCCACCCCGTCGGTGTCGGCGTCGAGCGCTGAGGCGAAACCACCCTCCGGGGTCCGCAGGTCGCGCAGCAGGAACGCGGCGGTCTCGTCGGCGACCCGGCGGGCGAGGGCCGAGCCGGTGCGGCGCGCGAGGTGGGCGTAGACACGCAACAGCAAGGCGTTGTCGTACAACATCTTCTCGAAGTGCGGCACGACCCAGTCGGCGTCGACGCTGTAGCGGGCGAACCCGCCGGCGAGCTGGTCGTAGAGGCCGCCGCGGGCCATCCGCTCCGCGGTCAGCTCGACCATCGACAGCGCCGGCGCGGAGCCGGTGCGTTCGTGATGGCGCAGCAGGAACTCCAGCACCATCGACGGCGGGAACTTGGGCGCGCCCCCGAACCCGCCGGTGCCCGCGTCGAAACCCTGGGCGAGCGCGGCGACGGCGGCGTCGAGCGTGCCCTCCCCGACGACCGACGGCGGCAGCGCCGTGACCGCCGACTCCGCGAGCCGGGCCGCCATCTCCCCGGCCGCGCCGCGCACGCGGTCGCGGTCGTCGTCCCAGGCCGTGGTGACGGCGTCGAGCAGCTGGCGGAACGACGGCATGCCGCGCCCGGGCGTCGCCGGGTAGTAGGTGCCGCAGTGGAACGGCTCGCCGACCGGGGTGAGGAAGCACGTCATGGGCCAGCCACCCTGGCCGGTCATGGCCTGGGTGGCGTTCATGTAGACGGCGTCGATGTCGGGCCGTTCCTCGCGGTCGACCTTGATCGCGACGTAGCCGGCGTTGACCTGCGCGGCGGTCGCCTCGTCGGAGAACGACTCGTGCGCCATGACGTGGCACCAGTGGCAGGCGGCGTAGCCGACGGACAGCAGGATCGGGACATCGCGCCGCTGGGCCTCGGCGAACGCGTCGTCGGACCACTCCCACCAGTCGATGGGGTTGTCGGCGTGCTGGAGCAGGTACGGGCTGGTCGCCGCGGCGAGGCGGTTCGGCATGCGCCGAGCCTGCCAAAGTCTCCACGCGCAGGCTTGTCGGGGACGGCCGGGACCGACGAGAGTGACGTCATGGCCGCACGGAAATGGGACGAGCTCAGCCCTCGCGCACGCCGCCTCCTCGTCGCCGCCGGGTCGGCCGACGCCGCGCTGCGGGCGGCGGCGCTGTTCGACCTGCGGCGCCGCTCGGCCGACCGGGTCCGCGGCCCGAAGTGGGCGTGGATCGTTGCGCTGAGCGTCGTCAGTTCGGCCGGGCTCCTGCCGCTGGCCTGGTTCCTCGTCGGACGGCGGCGGTAGCGGTCAGTCCTTGCGCGTGTCGGACGAGGCGTCCTCACCCGCGGGCGACTCGGAGGTCGGCTCCTCCTCGTCGAACGACTTCGGCAGCTTCTTGAGCCGCCGCGTCATCGAGACGATCAGCAGAATCGTCGCGATGCCCAGCAGGATGATGACGACGAGCGCGATCGGGGACGCCTTGCCGAACTCCTCGCCCTTGCCGGGTGGGGGCTCCGGGTCCTGGGCGGGGACGACGACCGCGGCGACCTGGGCCTCCACGGGCACCACCCCGAGATCGACCAGCAGCACCGCACACCTCCGTCGCGACGTACCGCCGACCGGCGGCACACCCCGACAACCTACGCACCCGGCGCGGGCTCGCGCGTGGCGCCCCTGCGTGGCGACGGGTCGCGACGGTTGTGGCACGCTCCGCCGGACTCGGCCGAATGGACGCAGGAGGTCACCGACCGTGGGCTCACCGTTGACGACGACCCGCCGTTCGCTGCACGGGGTCAGCGAGCTGCTGCTGGCCGGGCCGCAGTACCGGTCGTCGGGCACGATCCGACTGCAGGTGACCGCCGGCGGTTTCGGCCAGGTCACGGGCCCGCTGCGGGTGCACGGCGCCGCCCTGGTGTGGGGGGACGACCAGGTCCCGCTCGGGGGCTCGATCCGCGATCTCGCGGTGTGGGCGGGCGTCGAGGCGGGCGCGCCCGACGGGCTCTACTCCGACGGCGCCGACGTCGACCTCGACGAGGCCCTGAGCGTCGACCCCGCGGAGGCCGACGTGATCCACGGCTGGTTCGCTCTGGGCGACGCCGCGTTGCGGACGCTCGGCGGCGGGGCCGAGCCGGTGCTGTGGCCAGAGCATTTCGACCTGGCCGTCACCGTCGACCAGGTCAACTACGGCGTCTCCCCCGGCGACGCGTCGCTCCCCGAGCCGTACGCGTACGTCGGCCCGTGGGAGCGCCGTGACGGCGAGTTCTGGAATGCGCCTTTCGGGGCGTTCCGTCCGGCGACAGAGCTGCCCCACGCCGATGCGCTGGCCGACTTCTTCCGGGCAGGCCAGGCCGCGGCGCGCCTGTAGGCGGTGCTGAGCTCAGCCGGCCTTCGCCTTGTCGGCCGAGGTCACCAGGCCCGAGAACAGGTCGTCCTCGGGCGTCGGCGAGTCGACCAGCGAGCGGACGAGCTCGTAGTCCTCCGTCGGCCACACCTCGCACTGGATCTCCGGCGGCACGAAGAACCAGCGGCTCGTGGGGTCGATCTGGGTGGCGTGCGCCTTCAGCGCCTCGTCACGGACGGGGAACCACTGGTCGCACCGCACCCGTGTGGTGACGCGCAGCCCCGGGTCCTTGCGGTCGCCGTCGTCCCAGCGTTCGAGCCATTCCGCGTACGGCGACTCCAGCCCGCGGGCCAGCAGCGCCTCGTGGAAGGCGACCATCCGGGCCTTGGAGAAGCCGTGGGAGTAGTAGAGCTTGAGCGGCTGCCACGGTGCCCCGGCGTCGGGGTACCGGTCGGGGTCACCCGCGGCCTCCCACGCCGCCATCGACACCTCGTGGGTGCGGATGTGGTCGGGGTGGGGGTAGCCGCCGTTCTCGTCGTAGGTGACGAGGACGTGCGGGCGCTCGGCGCGGATGAGCCGGACGAGGCGCTCGGTGGCTTCCTCCAGGTCGGCCAGGGCGAAGCAGTCCTCGGGCAGCGGCGGCTTCGGGTCGCCCTCGGGGAGCCCGGAGTCGACGAAGCCGAGCCAGTGGTGGCGGACGCCGAGAATCTCGGCGGCGCGGGCCATCTCGGCCTTGCGCACGGCGGTCAGATCGGCCACGACCTCCGGGCGGTCCATCGCCGGGTTGAGGATGCTGCCGCGTTCGCCGCCGGTGCAGGTCACGACCGTGACCTCGTGGCCCTCGGCGACGTAGCGGGCGCTGGTGGCCGCGCCCTTGCTGGACTCGTCGTCCGGGTGGGCGTGCACGGTCATCAGCCGGAAGCGCGGACCGGCCGCGTCGGCGGCTCGCATCTCGGGGTGGCTCATGGGTGGGACGTCGGTCCTTCCGGTCACGTCGGGGTGGCAGCGGGACTGGTGGTCCTGCGCCGGTGCCGATGGTCGCAGACCCCACCGACACCCTCTTGGCTGACCAACGCGCGCCGGGCCCGACCTCTTCCCGCAGCCCCCCGAACGGGGCGTTCGCGGGCGGTGCCGACGACGACCGTCCGGCGTGCCGTTCGTCGCCGCACGGTATCGGCGGGAGGGTCGCAACATCGTCGGACAGTAGCTTTCTACCTGCGAATACAGCAGAGTCGGGAACTCTTCGGGCACCCGGACCGTTCGTCGAAAGAACGCGACGAACGGCAAGCCTCGTGTTACGGTGAGCTACACACGGCCCGCACCCCGGGTCGTGTTTTTCCTTACTCGGGGCGATGCCACATCTGCGGCATGCCCGACTGTGCCGCGGCAACCGGTCCCTGCCCATGCACGGGACCCGGACGGCTGGAGGAGTGATGACCGTGACGGACACCCAGGTGACCTGGTTGACCCAGGACGCATTCGATCGGCTCAAGAGCGAGCTCGACCAGCTGATCGCGAACCGCCCCGTCATCGCTGCCGAGATCAACGCCCGCCGCGAGGAGGGCGACCTCAAGGAGAACGGCGGTTACCACGCCGCGCGCGAGGAGCAGGGCCAGCAGGAGGCGCGCATCCGCCAGCTCCAGGAACTGCTCCGCACGGCGCAGGTCGGCACCGCCCCCACCAGCACCGACGTCGCCTCCCCCGGCACCGTCCTCACCGTGCGCTACGACGACGACGACACCGAGAAGGTCCTGCTGGGCTCCCGTGAGGAGGGCTCCCACGGCGACCTGCAGGTCATCTCGCCGAACTCCCCGCTCGGTGCGGCGCTGCTCGGCGCGAAGATCGGCGAGACCCGCGAGTACAGCCTGCCCGACGGCGGGACCATGAAGGTCACGCTGGCCGGCGTGGAGCCGTTCACCGGCTGACGGACCCCGTCCCCCACGGTGCTCCGGCCTCGTCGAACACGGCGTGGCCGGAGTTCCGTAGTGCGCCCACGATCGCGGCGCAGTGCTCGGGGCCGCGCGTCTCCAGGCTGATCTCGACGTCCACGTCACCCAGCGGGATGGCCGCCGAGATACGGGTGTGCTCGACGTCGACGACGTTGGCGCCCAGGTCACCGACCTGCGTCAACAGCTCGGCCAGGGCGCCGGGCCGGTCGTCGACGCGCACCCGCATCGACAGGTAGCGCTGCGCCGCAGCCATACCGTGCTCGATGACGTGCAGCAGCACGAGCGGGTCGATGTTGCCGCCCGACAGGACGGCGACGGCAGGCGTCCGGAACCGGTCCGGGTGCTCCAGCAGGGCCGCGACGGCCGCCGCGCCCGCCGGTTCGACGAGCACCTTCGACCGCTCCAGGCAGTGCAGCAGCGCGCGGGCCAGCGCGTCCTCACCGACGACGACGAACTCGTCGACCAGAGCCGCGACCTGCGGGTAGGTGACCCCGCCGGGGACCCCGACCGCGATACCGTCGGCGATGGTGCGCATCCGGTCGAGCGCGACAGGGCGGCCGTGGCGCATCGACGCCGGCCACGCGGCGGCCGCCGCCGCCTGGACTCCGACGATCCGCGCGTCGGGCCGCCGCGCCCGGACCGCGGCCGCGACCCCGCCCAGCAGACCACCGCCGCCCGTCGGGACCAGCACCGTCGCGACGTCGGGCACGTCCTCCACGATTTCCAGGCCGACGGTGCCCTGACCGGCGATGACGTCGACGTGGTCGAAGGGGTGCACGAGCACGGCGCCCGTCCGGGAGGCGAACTCCACGGCGGCGGCGAGGCTGCCGTCGATCGTCTCCCCGACGAGGCGGACGTGGGCGCCGTAGCCGCGGGTGGCGTCGACCTTGGGCAGTGATGCCCGTTCGGGCATGAACACGGTGGCGTCCACGCCGAGCAGCCGGGCCGCGAGCGCGACGCCCTGGGCATGGTTCCCGGCGCTGGCGGCGACGACGCCGCGGGCGCGCTCGTCGTCGTCGAGGCGGGCGAGCCGGGTGTAGGCGCCACGGATCTTGAACGACCCCGTCCGCTGCTGGTTCTCGCACTTGAGCCACACGGGTCCGCCGGCCCTCTCGCCGAGCGTCCGCGCCGGCAGGGTCGGGGTGCGACGGACGACGCCGACGAGCAGGTCACGGGCCGCTTCGACGTCCTCGATCGCGACCGGGGGCGGCGTGGGCCGGGGGTTGCCGGTCACCCGGGCATCCTCGCAGGCGCCCCCGCGGCGGCGCGGGTAGCCTCGGCCGCACACGCCACGACGGACGCCGGCGTGATCAGGAGGTCGGATGACTCGGCTGCGGGCTGTGGTCCCGCTGCTGGCCGCCGGTGTGCTGGCGGTGCTGGCGATCCTCACGGTGCGCAGCGCCGGCTGCGACGACCCGGGCCACTACGAGCTGCGGGGCGGCACCTACGAGCTGGTCGGCGGCTGTATCGCGCCGGGCGACGTGCTCGTGCCGCAGCCGACGTCGACGCCCCCGACCGACGCCGACGCCCCCGCCAAGTCGTAGGACTACAGCCGCCCGAGCGCCCCGCGCAGGTCCTCCAGCAGGTCGTCGACGTCCTCGATGCCGACCGACAGCCGGACCAGGTCGTCGGGAACCTCGAGCGCCGAGCCGGCGACCGACGCGTGCGTCATCGCGGCCGGGTGCTCGATCAGCGACTCGACCCCACCGAGCGACTCGGCGAGGGTGAACAGCTCGGTCCCTGCGCAGACGGCGAGCGCGGCCTCCCGACCGGCGGCGACGCGGAACGACACCATGCCGCCGAAGCGGCGCATCTGCTTGGCGGCGACCTCGTGGCCCGGGTGGGTGGCCAGCCCCGGGTAGAGGACCTGCGACACCGCCGGATGTGCGCCGAGCATCTCGGCGACGCGCTCGGCGTTGTCGCTGTGGCGCTCCATCCGCACGGCCAGGGTCTTGGCGCCGCGCAGCGTCAGCCACGTGTCGAAGGGGCCGGGCACCGACCCGACCGAGTTCTGGGTGAACCGGATCTGCTCGGCGACCTCGTCGTCGCTGGTCACGAGCGCGCCGCCGACGACGTCGGAGTGCCCGCCGACGTACTTGGTCGTCGAGTGCAGCACGACGTCGGCGCCCAGCGCGAGCGGCGTCTGCAGGTACGGCGAGGCGAACGTGTTGTCGACGACGAGCTTCGCCCCGCCGGCGTGGGAGGCCTCGGCGACGGCGGCGATGTCGGCGATGCCCAGCAGCGGGTTCGTCGGCGTCTCGCACCAGACGACCTTCGTCGTGGGCCGCAGCGCCGCGCGCAGCGCGTGGACGTCGCCCAGGTCTGCGGTGGAGTACTCGATGCCCCACTGCGTCAGGACCTTGTCGACGAGGCGGAACGTGCCGCCGTACGCGTCGTGCGGGATGACGATGTGGTCGCCCGGGCGCAGCAGCACCCGCAGCAGCACGTCGGACGCGCCCATGCCAGAGCCGAACGCGAAGCCGTGGCGGCCGCCCTCCAGCGCGGCGAGACACTCCTGGAGCGCGGTGCGCGTGGGGTTGGCGCTGCGGGAGTACTCGTAGCCGTTGCGGAGCCCACCCACGCCGTCCTGGGCGAACGTCGACGAGGCGTGGATCGGGACGATGACCGCACCCGTCGTGGGATCCGGTTCCTGGCCCGCGTGGATGGCGTTGGTGGAGAAGCCGCGCATAGGGGCACGTTACGCGCGCCCGGGCGACCCCCGCCGACCGCGGTCGTGAGCGGCAATGGTCGCCATGGCGACCATTGCCGCTCACGGGGGGCTCAGTGCAGCGACCCCAGGAACGCCAGCACGTCCGAGCGCGTCACCACACCGGCGGGCATGCCGTCGACGATGACCAGCGCCGCGTCGGCGGAGACGAACGCGCTCATCGCGTTCTCCAGCGACTCCCCCGAGCCGAGCGTCGGCAGCGCGGGCGACATGTGCTTGTCGAGGCGGTCGGTGAGCTGGGCGCGGCCGGTGAACAGCGCGTCGAGCAGGTCGCGCTCGACGACGGCCCCCGCGACCTCGGCCGCCATCACGGGCGGCTCGGCCTTGACGACCGGCATCTGCGAGACGTGGAACTCCCGCAGGTAGTGCACGGCGTCGGCGACCGTCTCGTTGGGGTGCGCGTGCACGAGGTCGGGGATCGAGCCGTCCTTGCGACGCAGCACGTCACCGACGGTGGCGCCCTCCGTCGGCGGGAGGAAGCCGTAACCCGACATCCAGGTGTCGTTGAAGACCTTGCCGAGGTAGCCGCGGCCGCCGTCGGGCAGCAGCACGACGACGACGGAGCCCTCCGGGGCCTGCTCCGCGACCCGCAGCGCGGCCACGGTGGCCATGCCGCAGGAGCCGCCGACGAGCAGGGCCTCCTCGCGCGCGAGGCGGCGGGTCATCGCGAACGAGTCGCCGTCGGTGACCGCGAGGATGTCGTCGCAGATGTCCTTGTCGTAGGTCGACGGCCAGAAGTCCTCGCCGACGCCCTCCACCAGGTACGGACGTCCGGTGCCGCCGCTGTAGACCGAGCCGACCGGGTCGGCGCCGACGACCCGGACGCGACCGTCGGACACCTCCTTGAGGTAGCGGCCGGTGCCGCTGATGGTGCCGCCGGTGCCGATGCCCGCGACGAAGTGCGTGATCCGCCCCTCGGTCTGCTCCCAGATCTCCGGGCCCGTCCCCCGGTAGTGCGACTCCGGGTTCTCACGGTTGGCGTACTGGTTGGGCTTCCAGGCGCCCTCGATCTCGGTGACGAGCCGGTCGGACACGTTGTAGTACGAGTCGGGGTGCTCGGGCTCGACGGCCGTCGGGCAGACGACGACCTCGGCGCCGTAGGCCTTGAGGACGTTGCGCTTGTCCTCGCCGACCTTGTCGGGACACACGAACACGCACCGGTAGCCACGCCGCTGGGCGATCATGGCCAGGCCGACCCCGGTGTTGCCCGAGGTGGGTTCGACGATCGTGCCGCCGGGGCGCAGCTCGCCCGACTTCTCCGCGGCGTCGATCATGCGCTCCGCGATCCGGTCCTTCACGCTGCCGCCGGGGTTGAAGTACTCGACCTTGGCCAGCACGGGCACGTCGATACCCGCACTCACCTGCCCCAGCTTGACCAGCGGCGTGTTCCCGACCAGCTCTGACACGTGCTCGACGTAACGCATGCGCACATTCAACACGGGTTGCGGTACGGCGTGTCCGGCAGGAAGCGGTCCCACTCGTCCGGAGTGACCGCGTCGCCCGCGTTCGCGCAGACCGCCGCGGCCGCGGCGTCCGGGTCGGTGCCCCACATGTCGACCCAGCCGTCGGCGCCGGCCGCGGCGATCCGCGACCCGTCGGGGCTGAACCCGGCCGTCCACACGGTCGCGGTGAGGCCGCCGTGCAGCGTCGCCCACGGCACCGGGTGCTCGGGGTCGCGCACGTCCCAGATCCGGACGGAGCCGTCGCCGCTGGCTGCGGCGAGGTAGCGGCCGTCGCGGCTGTGGTCGAGGCCGAAGACGGTGTTGCCCGGCCCGGTCAGGGGCTCGCCGACGGGCCGTGGGTGCGCGGGGTCGGCGACGTCCCAGAGCCGGACGGTCCGGTCGGCGGTGCCGGTGGCGACCCGCCTTCCGTCGGGGCTGAACGACACCCCGTAGGCGTAGCCGGCACCCGCGGGCACCGGGTCGCCCGACGGCCGCGCCCGTGCCGGGTCGGTGACGTCCCACAGCCGCAGGGTGCCGTCGGCGGACACGGCGGCCAGCGTCCGCGAGTCCGGGCTCCAGGCCGCGCCGAACACGTAGCTGGCCGGCCCGGTCAGCGTCGCGACCGGGGGCCCGGGCGGGCGGGTCATGTCGAAGAGCCGCACGGCGTTGTCGTCGCCGGCCGCGGCGAGGGTGCGGCCGTCGGGGCTCCACACGACCTGTTCGACGAGGGCGCCGTCGCCGGGCAGCGGGGGCCGCGCGACCGCGCCGCCGGGTCCGAGATCCCAGACCTGCACGCCGCCGTCGGTGGCGCCGGAGGCGACGGTTCGCCCGTCCGGGCTGGTCGCGACGGATCCGGACAGGCCGGGCGCCCCGGTGGGAGCGCCGAGGGCCGGGGTGAGCGGCCCGGGTGCGCGGGGGTCGGCGACGTCCCAGAGCCGTACGTTCTTCGCCGACCCGCCGACGCCGAGCGCGACCGAGTGCCCGTCGGGCAGCCAGTTCAGGGCGAACACGGTGTCGCGGGGGTCGCGGATCCGGGCGTCACCGGCGTCCCACACCCGGACGGTGCCGTCGCCGCCGACCGTGACGAGCCTTCCGGCGTCGTAGCCGACCTGCACGACCGTCGACGGGTGCGGCCTGCTCCCCGTCGACGCGCCCGTCTCGAGGTCCCAGGTCCACAGCCGGTCGTCGGACGACGCGCCGGCCAGCGTGGTTCCGTCGGGGCTGACGGCCAGGCTGTTGACCTGCGCGGTCGGGCCCGTCAGCGGTGCACCGGCGGCGACGGGCAGGGCCGGGTCGGCGACGTTCCACAGCGCGACCGTGCGGGCCGCCCCGGACGCGGCGAGCCGGGTCCCGTCGCGGGTGAACGCGAGCGCGAGGACGGCCTTGCCGTCGCCGAACGGGGTGCCGACGGGGCGCGGCACGGCCGGGTCGGTGAGGTCCCAGAGCCGGACGAGACCGTCGGCGCCGCCGGTGGCGAGCAGCCGCCCGGCCGGGGCGAACGCCAGCACCCGCACGGCCCCGGTGCCGGCCGCGAGCGGGGCGCCCGCGGCGGCGGGCCGGGTGGGGTCGGTGACGTCGAGCCGGGTGACCGCGCCCGCGGCGTCGGCGGCGGCGAGGACCCTGCCGTCGGCGGAGAACGCCAGGCCGTAGATGGTGTCGGCGGGCCCGGGCAGCGGCGCGGTGAGCGGGCGCGGCGGCCCGCTCCCGGCCAGGTCGAACAACCGGACGGTCCGGTCGGTGCCCGCGGTCGCGGCGGTGCGCCCGTCGGGACTGACGGCGAGCGCGTAGTCGGCGCCGGCCTGCCCGGTGTCGACGGCGTCGCCCAGCGGGAGCGGCCGTCCGGGCCCGGAGACGTCCCAGCGCTGCAGCCGGGCCGTCGCGGCGCCCTCCGCGGCGTCGACGGTGAGCATCGTGCGCCCGTCGGCCGACACCACGGCCTGGCGGGCCTTCCCGCCCGGGGACAGCAGCCGTGTCGAGGTGGACGCCGTCGTCGACTCCAGCAGGCTCGACCTGGCGGTGTCGGTCGGGGAGATCCGGTACGCGGCCACCGCGAGCTGCGCGGCGAGGCCCGGGTCGGATTCCCGCAGCGTCTGGGCCTGCACGGCCAGCTCGCGCGACGTCGCGGTGTCGCGGGCGGCGACGGCGGAGACCCGCTGCGCCGTCGCGACGACGGCGAGCACACCGACCGCCAGCACGAGGACGACGAGCACCGCGACCGCGGACCGCAGCCGCCTGGTCCCGCGCCGGCTGTCGGCCAGCTCGCGGTCGCGGCGCGCCGTGCTCGCCCGCAGGTACTCGCTCTCGGCGGGCAGCAGATCGTCGGCGGCCGCGGCCCGCTCGGCGTCGTCGAGGACCCGCCCGCGCAGCAACGCGCCGTCGTCACGGCCGGTGTCACGCCAGATCCGGGCGCCCTCGGTGAGCCGGCCCCGCGCCGACCGGGCCACCCGGTCCTCGGCCAGCCAGCCCGCGAGCCGCGGCCACGCCCGCAGCAGCACCTCGTGGGCGATCTGGACGACCCCCGCGTCGAGGCTCACCAGCCGTGCCGCCACGAACCGGTCGACGATGCCGGCGACGGCGGCGTCCTCCTCCCCCGGCGGCCCGAGCAGCTCCTCGCGGGTCGCGCGCCGGCGCGTGTCGGCGATCTCGGGCGTCGTACGCACCAGGCGCAGCAGCACCTTGCGGGTCAGGTCGTGCAGCTCGGGCGGCAGGCCGTTCCACACCCGTTCGGCGGTGTCGGCGACGGCCTCCCGCAGCCCGCCCGCCTCCCGGTAGGCCTCGACCGTCATCCGGCCGCCGCCGCGTTCCCACGTCGACGCCAGTGCGTGCGACAGCAGCGGCAACGACGCCACCGGCAGCTCGTCGCCCGCGCGCAGCTCCGCGACCAGCAGCTCGACGAGCCCGGCCTCCACCTCCACGCCGACGTCGCGGGCCGGGCCGGTGACGACGGCGCGCAGCTCCTCGTCGGACATCGGGCCCACGGTCACCTGCGCCACCGACAGCGGCCGCAGCAGGTACTCGTTCGACAGCGCCTGGGCGTAGAAGTCGGCCCGCAGCCCCAGCACCGTGATCACCGGGGCGCCCGCCCCGCCCTCGCCGACCTCGCTGAGCATCCGCAGGAACGCGTCGCGCCCGGCCGGGCTCGTCGCGCCGGTGAAGACCTGTTCGAGCTGGTCGACGACGATCACCGCGGGGCCACCCCCGGCGGACACGATGTGCTCGGCGAGGGTCGTCGCCGGGTCCTCGCCCGGCACGAAGACGGCGACGTGCCACGGCGCCCCGCCCGGTGCCGGGACCTCCCCGCGCAGCAGCGCGGGCACGAGCCCGGCGTGCAGCAGCGACGACTTGCCCGATCCCGACGGTCCGACGACGGTCAGCAGCCCGCCCGTCGTGGCGAGCGGGCGGAGCCGGCGCAGCAGGTCGGCCAGCAGCCGGTCGCGGCCGTGGAACAGCTCCGCGTCCTCGATCCGGTAGGCGGCCAGGCCCTTGTAGGGGCACGGCGCCACTGACCGTTCCGTCAGGTTCGAGCCGGGGGTCGGCGCGTCGACGGCGGGCGCGGGGGCGCGGGCAGCGTCACGCACCCGGCGCAGCGCGGCCAGCCAGCCCTCGACGGTGGCCCCGTCCGCGCCCAGGGCCCGGACGATCCGGTCGAGCCGCTCCGCGGGCGGCAGGGAGGTGCCGCTGACGTAGTCGCGGATCGAGGTGAAGGGCAGCGGGTGCTCGCCCTTCCCGTCGCCCGTACCGCGGGCGATGTCGCGGAAGCTCAGGCCGCTGCGGTCCTTGAGGAGCTGGAGCTCGCGGACGAAAGTGTCGCGGTCGCTCACCCGGGAGGGGTCGGCCCGGTCCGGGCGGGCCGGGACGGAACCGTGCACGTCGTGCGCCATCACGCTCCCTTGCACCATGGTGGGCGGCGATCGTACGACCCCGAGAGATGTGGGCCCGAACGGTACCCACCGGCTGTACGAATCTGTACGGATCCGCACCACCGACGAGTGGACCGGCCCCGGAAGGGTGGTTCAGCGGCTACGCTCTGCCTCCGCACGGTGACGGCGTCCGCGGAGGGCACGCCGAGGGGGAACGCCATCACCGTGTCTCCACCGTTCACGGCCGACGGCCCGGCCGCGGACGGACCGCGACTCCGCGGCGCCCGACCACCGCCGGGCGCCGCGGGACCCCCGGAACCCGGCCGCGCTCCCCGCGTGCCACTGAACGACGAAGGGCAGGTGGCCCGCCGGTGCACCCGATCGGCGGCATGGACGGCGACGACGACCCCGAGAACGCCGGGCCGCCCCACGACGGCGCGTGGTTCCCGGGTGCGCGTCGGCCCGGTCCTTCGATCGGCCCCGCTGGACAGGGGGGCCGGCCCCGGCGTGGCCGCCGGAGCGGACCCGTGCGTGGCTCCGCCCGCGACGACGACGGCGACCGTGGCGGTCCCGGCCGCTTCGACGACTCCGACTCCGGCACCGGTGCGGGCGGGGGCCGCGCCGGTGCCGGGCCCACCCCGGCCCACCCGGTCGACCTTCCGCCGACGCCCGGGCGAGGGACCGTCGACCGACCGGCCCCCGGGCGACCGGAGGAGCCGGTCCGTGCCCCGAGCCCCGCGCCCGGTGACCCGATCGACCACGAGCCCGACGTCCCTGGTCCTGACCCTGGTCCCGGACCCGGCGCCGAGGACGCACCCGACGCCGCCGGTCCCACCGTCGCGCTGCCCGCCGAGCTCCTCGCCGGCGGCATCCTCGACCGGCTCCTGTCGGCCCGCGCCGACGCGCCGGCCGACGACCCTGCCGCTCCCGAGGACCCGGCCGCTCCCGACGACCCGGCCGCTCCCGACGACCTGGCCGCTCCCGAACCCTCCGCGCCCGGGAAGAGCCGGCGCTCCTCCCACTCCCGCGACGACACACGCATCGACGACCTCGCCCACCGGGCCGCCGCCGGCGACCGTGCCGCGCTGCACGAGCTGCTGCGCCTCGTCGACCCCCTCGTCGTGCGCTACTGCCGCGCCCACGTCGGCGGCAACCGGATCGGCCTGGCCGGTCCCGACGACGTCGCCCAGGAGGTCATGGTCGCCGTCTGCAAGGCGCTGCCCAGCTTCGACCGGAGCCGCAGCGTCTTCATGGCGTTCGTCTACGGCATCGCGGGCAACAAGATCGCCGACGCGTTCCGCGCCGCGGCCCGGGACCGGTCCGTGAGCACGGACGAGCTGCCCGAGGGGGTCGACCTCGCGGGCGGCCCCGAGGCCGAGGCCCTGCGCGGCGACGCCGCCCGCCGGGTCGCGACGCTGCTCGCCCGGCTGACGGAGTCGGCCCGGACGATCCTCGTGTACCGCCTCGCCCTGAACTACTCCGCCGAGGAGACGGCGACGCTCGTCGGCATGACACCCGGCGCCGTCCGCGTGGCCCAGCACCGCGCACTGCAGAAGCTGCGCGACTGGATCGCCGACGGCGACTTCTGACGACCCCTGTGAGTGGCGATAGTCGCTATCGCGACTATCGCCACTCACGACCCCGGCATCACCTCACCGAGGCGGTCCGCCAGGAAGTCGCGCTCCGCGTCGTTGCCGACGAGCTCCAGCGCCGCCCGGTACTCCGCCGCGGCCTCCTCGACGCAGCCGAGCCGGCGCAGCAGGTCGGCCCGCGCCGCCGGCAGCAGGTGCCCGCCCCGCAGCCGCGGTTCGTCGCGCAGGGCGTCGAGCAGCGCCAGACCCGCGGCGGGCCCGTCCCGCATGGCGACGGCGATCGCCCGGTTGAGCTCGACCGCCGGCGACGGCTCGATCCGCGCGAGGACGTCGTAGAGCGCGACGATCTGCGGCCAGTCGGTGGTCTCGACGTCCGCGGCCTCGACGTGCAGCGCCGCGATCGCCGCCTGCACCCCGTACGGTCCGGGGTCGCCGCCGGTCAGCGCCCGCACGACCAGCGCCTGGCCCTCCTCGATCCGGGCGCGGTCCCAGCGGCCGCGGTCCTGGTCGGCGAGCAGGACCAGCCGGCCGGTCCCGTCGACGCGGGCCTCGCGGCGGGCGTCGACCAGCAGCATCAGCCCGAGCAGCCCGGCGACGTCCCGTTCGGCGGGGAGCAGCCGCAGCAGGATGCGGGTGAGCCGGACGGCCTCGTCGACGAGGTCGAGCCGTTGCAGCCCGGCGCCCGTGCCGGCGGCGTACCCCTCGGTGAACACGAGGTAGAGCACCCGTAGGACGCCGGGCAGCCGCTCGGCCAGCTCCTCGGTGGCGGGGACGCGGAAGGGGATGCGGGCGTCGCGGATCTTGCGTTTGGCCCGGACGATGCGCTGCGCCATCGTCGCGGTGGGAACGAGGAACAGCCGCGCCACCTCGGGGGTGTCCAGGCCGCCGAGGCAGCGCAGCGTCAGCGCGGTCCGGGCCTCCATCGGCAGCGCCGGGTGGCAGCAGGCGAAGAACAACCGCAGCCGCTCGTCGGGGACGTCCTCGTCGTCGACGGCCGGGGCGGCGACGATCTCGGCGCGTTCGGCGTCGGCGCGCAGCAGGGCGAGCCGGGCCGCGTAGCCCTTGTCGCGACGCAGCCGGTCGACGGCCTTGCGCCGCGCCGTCGTCAGCAGCCAGGCGCCGGGTCTGCGGGGTACCCCGTCGCGGGGCCAGGTGACGAGCGCGGCCTCGATGGCCTCGGCGGCGACCTCCTCGGCGAGGTCGAGGTCGCCGAAGCCACGGACGAGCGTCGCGAGGAGCCGGCCGTGCTCCTCCCGGAACACGGCCTCCACCCCGGCGACGACCCGTCCGTCGTCGGGCACGTGCTCAGCCCGCGGCGAACTCGACGAGTGGGCGGAGCTCGATGCTGCCGCCGTTCTGCGAGCCGGGGCAGCGGGCCGCCCAGTCGAGCGCCGAGTCGAGGTCGGGGACGTCGAGGATGTAGTAGCCGCCGAGGATCTCGCGTGTCTCGGCGAACGGGCCGTCGGTGACCAGGCGGGTGCCGCCGTCGTCGACACGGACGGTGGTGGCGGTGTCGGTGCCGTGCAGCGCGTCGCCCGCGATCCAGACGCCGGCTCCGGCGACGGCCTTGTTGAAGTTCTCGTAGGCCTCCATCATCGGCCCGGCCTCGGCGGGGTCGGGGGCGGTACGGCTCTCGGGAACGTAGATGAGCAGCATGTACTTCACGGGGTCCTCCGGTTCGTGCCGCGCGGCGGGGTGCCGCACATCATGACGACGATCGGCCGGCTCCGGAATCGACAACCTGCTGGTGCTCATTCGCGTTCGACGCGCCGCAGCCCCTTCCCGGGGTGCCAGAACTCGACGACCAGCCGGTCGCCGGCCTCGTTGAGGTGGGTGTGCACGACCTCGTGGAGGTCGGCGGTGAACGCCAGCCCCTCGACGGCCCCGGTCAGGTCGCCGGTGCAGCGTGCACGCCCGGCCACCTTGACCTCGCCGGGCCACTGCGCGGGTGCGTCGTCCGGTGGGTCGACGGTGGCGCTGTGGAGGGCGAAGCGGGGGTCGCGCAGCAGGTCGGCGCCCTTGCGCGCGTCCGGCATCGAGCCGAAGGTGAGCTCGCCGTCGGTGATGCGGATCTCGATCCCACTGATGCGCGGCGACCCGTCGGCGCGCACAGTGGCGAGGGTGAGGTGCTTGTACGCGGTGAGGATCCGGCGCGCCTTCGCGGCGAACTCCGGTTCGGCCTGCTCGACGTCGCTCCACGAGGTCATGGGCGTCATCCTGCCGCTCATCCCTGACAGAACCCGTCAGGGATGTTCCCCGCTGTCCCGCGACGTAGGCTTCCTCCAACCGGCCGACCGTTCGTTCGCCTGAGACCCGACTCCCGAGGAGCTTTGATGCCCGACGCCGTCATCGTCGCCGCCGCCCGGTCCCCGATCGGCCGCGCCCACAAGGGATCACTCGCGACCATCCGGCCCGACGACCTCACCGCGCAGATCGTCACCGCCGCGCTCACCCAGGTACCCGGCCTCGACCCCACGACGATCGACGACCTGATGCTCGGCTGCGGCCTCCCCGGTGGCGAGCAGGGCTTCAACATGGCCCGCGCCGTCGCCGTCGAGCTCGGGCTCGACACCGTCCCCGGCACGACGATCACCCGCTACTGCTCCTCGTCGGTCCAGACGACCCGGATGGCCCTGCACGCCATCCGCGCCGGCGAGGGCGACGTGTTCGTCTCCGCGGGTGTCGAGACCGTCTCCCGGTTCACCAAGGGCAGCTCCGACAGCCTCCCCGACACCCACAACCCGCTGTTCGCCGACGCCGAGGCCCGCACCGTCGCCACCGCGGAGTCGGGGACCGACACCTGGACCGACCCGCGCCTCGACGGCGACGTGCCCGACGTCTACATCGCGATGGGGCAGACCGCCGAGAACGTCGCCCGGCTGGAGAACGTCACCCGCGAGGACATGGACCGCTTCGGGGTCCGCTCGCAGAACCTCGCCGAGCAGGCCATCGCCGACGGCTTCTTCGCCCGCGAGATCACGCCCGTGACGCTGCCCGACGGCACGGTCGTCTCCACCGACGACGGCCCCCGCGCGGGCGTCACCTACGAGGGCGTCGCCGGCCTGAAGCCGGTCTTCCGTCCCGACGGCCGGATCACCGCCGGCAACTGCTGCCCGCTCAACGACGGCGCCGCCGCCCTGGTCGTCATGTCCGACACCCGCGCCCGCGACCTCGGCATCACCCCGCTGGCCCGGGTCATCGCCACCGGCGTCACCGCCTTGTCGCCCGAGATCATGGGGCTGGGCCCGATCGAGGCCAGCCGCCAGGCGCTCGCCCGCGCCGGCATGACCATCGACGACGTCGACCTCGTCGAGATCAACGAGGCCTTCGCCGCGCAGGTCATCCCGTCGGCCCGGCACCTGGGCATCGACCCGCTCGACAACGACAAGCTCAACGTCCACGGGGGCGCGATCGCCGTCGGCCATCCGTTCGGCATGACCGGCGCCCGCATCACGACGACGCTGCTCAACGGCCTGCGCGCCAGGGACAGGTCGATCGGCCTGGAGACGATGTGCGTCGGCGGCGGTCAGGGCATGGCGATCCTGTTCGAGCGCCTCAGCTGAGCCCTGTGAGCGGCAATAGTCGCTATCGCGACTATTGCCGCTCACAACCGCTGACCTGGGGAAACGACCCCGGAAACAGCGAGCGCCGCGGACCCGGCTCGGATGAGCGGGTCCGCGGCGCCGTCGGCCGGGAAGGGGGGATGTCCCCGGCCGGCCTCAGGTCGGGGCCGTACCGCGGCTAGTTGGAGCGGAAGTACGAGAGCAGTCGCAGGATCTCGATGTAGAGCCAGACGAGCGTCGTCATCAGGCCGAAGGCGATGTACCAGGCGAACTTCGCCGGGACACCCTCACGGACCGCACGATCGGCCTGGTCGAAGTCGAGCAGCAGGCTGAACGCCGCGACGCCGATGCAGACGATGCTGAACAGGTACGCGAGCGGCGAGCCGTCGCGCAGACCGAGGCCGCCGGTGGTGAAGAAGCTGACCACGAGGTTCACCAGCATCAGCACGACGACGCCGATCATGGCGCCCATCAGCCACTTGGTGAACCGCGGCGTCACGCGCACCGCGCCCGTCTTGTAGACGATCAGCATGCCGATGAAGACGCCGACGGTGCCGACGACGGCCTGGAAGCCGATGCCTTCGAAGTTGGTGCCGGACAGCTCGAGCGCCCCGGTGATGCCGCCGAGGGCGACACCCATCGCGGCCGAGTAGATCAGCACCAGCGCGGGGTTGCTGCTCTGCTTGAAGATGACGATCAGCGAGACGACGAAGCCGACGATGAACGCCGGCAGCGTGAGCACGAACAGGCCGGACATGGCCGTCGCGATACCGGCCGCGAGCGCGACACCACCGGTGATCGCCGTCTTCATGACGACGTCGTCGATGGTCAGCCGGCGCTCGCCGGCCGCAGCGGGCCCGAAGCCGCCCTGCGAGGCGCGTGCATCGGCCGCGGCCGCGCCGGCGCCCATGGCGCCCGCGTTGCGGTCGAAGTTGGCGTATCCGCCCTGCTGGGGCAGGTTGCGGAACGCCGGGTTGCTGGTGGTGCGCACCCTGGTCCTCCTACAGAACGGTCGGGCCTTACGTGCTGTTCAACGCACGGTCCCCGTGATCGGTTCCCATACGTAAAGGTCACTTTACCCACGGCGGGGTGACGGTCCTCATGCCGCCGCGCGGCCTCCGCCCGCCTGGTCGAGCTCGATGCCCGACGACTCCAGGTCGGCCTCGGCCACGAGCCGGGCGAACGCACGTTCCGATCCCTGTTCCGGTGTGGCGGCGAGCCGCGCGGTGTCGACGCCGACCGCCTCGCACACCTCGAGCAGCACGTCGTCGTACGCGGACTGCAACGCGACCCGCCGGACCCGGCTCCCCGATCCCCCCGCACGCAGGTTGCGCCGCAGCCGCCGCAGGTCGGCGACCAGGTCCTCGATGGGCGGCCGGGACGGGACCCCGACGGACCGGCGACGGCGCGCGGCGAGGACGGACGGCACCCGCAGGGCCGCCCAGAAGATCAGCGTCGGCGCGAGTGTGACCAGTGCGTAGATCGTCAGCCCCACCCACAGCGGACTGGTTCCCGCCACGCACGCGAGACTACCGCGCGCCACGCCCCCGGAAACCCCCTCCGACCGGCGCTTTCCCGTCGTCAGCCGCGGGACTCCGCGGTGTCGCGGTGGCGACGCAGTTCCTGCCGGGCGATGGCCCGCTTGTGGACCTCGTCGGGCCCGTCGGCCAGCCGCAGCGTGCGGACGTGGGCGTACGCGGCGGCCAGCGGGAAGTCGCCGGTGACACCACCCGCACCGTGCACCTGGATGGCCCGGTCGATGATCGTCAGCGCGATGTTCGGCGCGGCGACCTTGATCGCGGCGATCTCCGTGCGCGCCGCCTTGTTGCCGACCGTGTCCATCAGGTAGGCGGCCTTCAACGTCAGCAGCCGGATCATCTCGATGTCGATGCGGGCCTCGGCGATCCAGTCCTGGATGTTCGCGCGCTCCGACACCGGCTGCCCCCAGGTGACCCGGGAGTCGGCGCGGCGGCACATGAGCTCCAGAGCCCGCTCGGCGACGCCGATCGTCCGCATGCAGTGGTGGATGCGGCCGGGGCCCAGGCGCGCCTGCGCGATCGCGAAGCCCTCCCCCTCGCCCTTGAGGACGTCCTTCGCCGGGACGCGGACGTCGGTGAACGTGATCTCGGCGTGGCCCTCGCGGTCGGCGTAGCCGAACACCGTGAGGTTGCGGAGGACCTCGACGCCCGGCGCGTCGATCGGGACGACCATCATCGACTGCTGCCGGTGCGGCAGCGCGTCGGGATCGGTCTTGCCCATGACGATGAGCACCTTGCAGTTGCGGTGCAGCGCGTTGGACGCGAACCACTTGCGCCCGTTGAGGACGTACTCGTCGCCGTCGCGGACCATGCTCATCTCGACGTTCGTCGCGTCCGAGCTGGCCACGGCCGGCTCGGTCATCGCGAACGCCGAGCGGATCGTGCCGTCGAGCAGCGGGCGCAGCCAGCGCTCCTTGTGCTCGTCGCTGCCGAAGAGCGTGAACACCTCCATGTTGCCGGTGTCCGGGGCGCTGCAGTTGAACACCTCCGGCGCCAGGAACGCGCTGCGCCCCATGATCTCGCACAGCGGCGCGTACTCGAGGTTGGTCAGGCCGGGGCCCCAGTCGGGGTGCGGATGGAACAGGTTCCACAGCCCGCGCTGCTTGGCCAGGTCCTTGAGGTCCTCGAGGATCTGCGGGTGGTGGTGCGGGTCGCGGGCCTCGAGCATCTGCTGCTCGTACACGGCCTCGGCCGGGTAGACGAAGGAGTCCATGAACTCCAGCAGCTCGGCCTCGATCGCCTTGGCACGGTCGGAGATCTCGAACATGGCTCTTCTCCCAGGTCAGGATTCGGGACCGAGCAGGGACGCCTGGTAACGACGCATCCCGCGCAGCCAACGGTCGTAGTCGGAGCCCTTGCGCCGGTACATCTCCAGCACCTCGGGGTGGGGCAGCACGAGGAAGCGCTCGTCGTCGATCGCGGCGAGGACGGTCTCGGCGACCTCGGCGGGCTGCAGCACCGTCCCCGCCTCGACCACCGACCGGCCGGCCGCCGCGCCCATCGGGTCCTCGGATCCGGTGGCGGCGCGCAGCATGTCGGTGTCGACGCCCATGGGGCACAGGCAGCTCACCCGCACACCCGCGTCGCCGTAGGTGATCGAGAGCCATTCGGCGAAGCCGACAACGGCGTGCTTGGTGACGGCGTAGGCCGCCGACCCGATCTGGGTGAGCAGCCCCGCGGCCGACGCCGTCGTGACGAAGTAGCCCTCGCCGCGCTCGACCCAGCCGGGGACGAGCAGCTTCGCGGCGCGGACGTGCGCGCGGACGTTGACCTCGATCGCCCGGTCCCACTCCGACTCGGCGGCGTCGAGACCGCCCCTCGGGCCGATGCCGGCGTTGGCGCAGTAGATGTCGACGGGCCCGAACTCCTGCCCGGCGAGGGCGATCAGCGCGGCGATCGCGTCGGCGTCGGCGGCGTCCGCAGCGGCGCCGACTGCGACATGGGCGCCCGCGGCCGCGTCCGCGTCGGCTGCGACCCGCTCGGCGGCGGCCCCGTCGATGTCGGAGACGACGACCCGGGCGCCCGCCCCGGCCAGTGCGGCGGCGAGCGCGGCACCGATCCCGCCCCCGCCGCCGGTGACGACGGCGACCTTCCCAGCGACCCGCACAGCGACCTCCTCGTCCGGCGACCTACCGACCCTAAGCTGAAACCAGATTCATGTTCAATCCGGCCGTGGCGTGATCCGCAGCGCGTTCGTCCACAACCGGGTGAGGGTCTCGACGAGCTCGTCCAGCTCCCACGGCTCGCCCTGCACGAACGTCAGCTGCGCCATCCGGCTGACCATGCTCGACAGCGCCGTCGCCGACAGCAGCGAATCCAGCTCCGGATCGGCCACCCCGCGCACCTGCAGCTCCCGGATCGCCCGCGCGTTCCGCTTCGTGAACGCCTCGCTGCGCCGGCGCCGCAGTGCCCGCACGCTCTCGTCGATCTCCGCGACCTGGTCGAGCAGCCGCATCAGCTTCGCGTTCCGCGCGTACGACTCCAGGTAGGCGCGGTTCGCCGCCCTGATGACGGCGACCGGGTCGTCGGTACCCGTCATCTCCCGGACGTTCGGGTGCAGCATCTCCTCCTTGGCCTCCTCCAGGACCGCGGCGAAGATCTCCTCCTTGTTCGTGAAGTACGTGTAGAACGAGCCGACGGCGCACTCCGCCTCACGCGTGATGTCGGTGAGCTTCGCGTCGAGATAGCCCTGCCGCTCGAACACCCGCCGCGCCGCCGCCACCAGCGTCGCCCGGGTACGCAACCCCCGCGCCGTGCGCGGCGGCTCGCGCACCTCCCGCCCCACGTCCATCCGACGACCCTATCTGAATCCGAGTTCACCATCAGGACAACGCTCGCGGACGGTCCCGCTACGTGCTCGCCCGCGGCGCTCACCCCGACCCCTGTGAGCGGCAATAGTCGCTATAGCGACTATTGCCGCTCACGAGCCTCGGCAGGCACGACCGAGTAGGTCGAGAACCCGCACGGCGTGGGTCGTATGCCGGCTCACCCAAGCCTCGCAGCTCCTCACGCATCACCCCGGACCTCGTCGTCGATGTGAGAGGCAGGGTGTCGCGGATGAGCCGGCCCCACTGCAACTGCAGGACCGCAGGCGCCTCGTCCTCCCCGACACCGCGCGAACCTGCAACGCCGTCGCCGCCACGGGACGTCCGGAGCCGCCGGCACCGCCGCCACGACCTCGCCCGGTCGGCGCAGCACCGCGGCCGAGGCCTCGACCGTCCGCAGCCTCGCCCGGGTCGCGTCGACGTGGTCGAACTCGTCGGCACGTGCCTGCCGCGGGGGCGGCATCGGCCGGCCGCCGAGGAAGACCGACATGACGACGTCGTCGACCGGGCCGCCCGTCGATCCGGAACTCCCCCACCAGCACGCCCTCGACGGCGAACCCGCACACCGAGCAGAGCCGTCGATCAGCGGTGTCGGGCCCGAGCACCCGCGAGGTCGCCTCGGCTGCGCCCTGCCGGTCCGCCTTCGCGACGGCCGGACGCACCAGCGCCTTCCCGACGCCGGTGGGCGGGGTCGACGGCGAGTCCCTCGATCCGGACGTGCCCGTGCGCGGGAACCGACAGCCCCGTCCACGACGTCAGCCAACCTGCGACCGTCATCGACCTCGGCGACGAGGACGTCGGCGGGCGTGACGCGGTCGGTGAAGAACGTGAGCTCGGCGCCGGGGCGGGTGAGTTGTCGGGGCTCCAGGTGAGCAGGTCGATCCGGGCGAGAGCGTCGCCGTCGTCGAGGTGGGTGTCGCGGATGTCGATTCCGATTCGCCCCCATCCCGCGCGACCTCTCGGCCGCAACCTCACCGTCGCCGCAGGCTCAGGATCGGACCGTCAGATTGCGCGCGACCTCTCGGCCGCAACCTCACCGTCGCCGCAGGCCC